>DFTB01000005.1:20754-32868 GCA_002382975.1 Fibrobacter sp. UBA4223 | reverse complement strand
CGGAACCCGCTGGCCATGAGCACCGTAGAATCCCCGGAGTTCGGCCTGAACCAGATTGTCTTTGACGGCATGGGTTCAGACCGTTTCATCAACGTTTATTACGGCCTTCCTTTTGCGGACAAATTCACCTTTTTGGCGGGTCTAGATTATCTTGGATACGACGACATTGAAGGTCGCGACGAAAACGGTCTCGAGACAGGGGAGTACGGTGCCTACGCCTGGGCCGCACAGCTTGGCCTCGGTAGCCGTAATTCCGCCTTCAACTGGGGTGTTACCGCCCGCTTTGCAAGCCAGACCATCGAAGACGAAACGGCCTACGCCATCTTGGGCGACATCGGCGGCTCCTTCAAGGTGAACCGATACATGGCCTTCGGTGCGACCCTTACCAACGCGGGCTATGTGACCGCCTACGATAGCGATGACGAATACGCTCCCATGGCGCTCCAGGCGGGCATCACGGGCATGATTCCCGTGACCGAAAGATGGCGCATCCACGTTTCCGCCGACGCCTACCGCCGCGCCGATACCGAAATCCAGGGGCTGTTCGGGGCCGAAATCGCCTATGCCGAAACCCTGATGCTTCGCCTGGGAACATCGGTCCGCAAAGACGAAAGCGACGACTACTCTACAGGAGTTGCCTGCGGCCTTGGCGTGGTATTCGGCATGATAGTCTTCGATTACGGCTATTCTCCGCGCCTCGCCCTCGATGGCGGCAACCACCACATCGCCGTGGGCCTGCGGTTCTAACGACCTTGTCATCCCCGCGAACCATCTTCGTCATCCCCGCGCTACATTCTTGTCATCCTCGCGACCTGTGGTGAGCTGCGTCGAACCAAGGCGAGGATCCCCTATCATTTCCCTTTCCCTCAGCTCGCAATCTTCACCCGTCCCTTCTGTAGCTGGTAGCACAGGCTTCCGCGGCTAATTCCCAGCTTTTTCGCCGCCTTGCACTTGTTCCCCTTGCATAGCAAAAGCGTCTCTTCGATATCGGTGAACGACGGCTTCTTCTTTCGCTTTTTCAAGAAATCCGTCACGTAAATCGAACAGATATTTTTTTCGCAAAGTTTCGGTAGCGAAAACTCCTGGGTCAAGATTTCGGTCAGGGTCACGTCGTAAGGTTTCAGCACCGTATAGCGCTGCAGCACATTTTTCAGCTGGCGCACGTTCCCCGGCCAGGGGCAGGCCTTCAGCAGTTCCATCTCATCGGCCGTAAGGTCACGCTGTTTGTTGCCGGAATCGCGACTTCTGGAATCGAGCCCACTCACTTGGCTCCGAGCCTCCCGCCACAAGTCATGGGCCACGTCGGCAAAATCCGTCCGTGAGCGCAGGGGCGGAATCTCCACAGGAAAAACGTTGATACGGTAAAACAAATCCGCCCGGAAATTCCCGTCGGAGATTTCCTGTTTCAGGTTCCGGTTGGTGGCGCATATCAGGCGGAAGTTCACGGGAACGCTCTGGGCGCCTCCCACGGGCGTCACCGTTTTCTCCTGCAGAATGCGCAAAAGCTTGCTTTGGGTATCCATGGGCAGTTCCCCGATTTCGTCCAGAAAAAGCGTGCCCCCTTCTGCAGAGCGGACAAGCCCTAGTTTCTCGTCCACCGCTCCTGTAAACGCGCCCCTTACCGAACCCTCCAGAATACTCTCCGCAAGACTCTTCGGGATAGAGCTGCAGTTCAGCGCCACGAAAGGCCCCTCCTTCCGCAGGCCATGATTGTGGATAAAACGCGCGGCCACCTCTTTCCCGGCTCCCGATTCTCCCTGCAAGAGCACCGGGATGTTGGACAACGACGCAATTTCAAGCATTTTGTGTTGGTCTTTCATTATGCCCTCCGATGTAATAAACGGAGATGCGAAACGTTTTTTGAACCCGCTCTACGAATTTTTACAAAACCGCCCCCTTTTTTACAATTTGCAAACGATAGTTGCTTTTTGTGTTGGGGGAAGCCTCCCCCTGGTTGCAGCCGCGCCTCATCCCGATGTCACCCCGGCCTGGCCTGCCCTGAGCGTAGTCGAAGGGTGCCGGGGCCACCGTTCCTCGCCGCGTCTTCCACCACCCCCTCTCCTAGGTGGCTCCGCCCCCTAAAACCCCTTGTTCGTCTTGCGCTTTTTTTCTATATATGTGCCGCGCGGCGGGTATTATGCCGTCGCAGACATAGACAAACATTAAACCAAGGCGACCGATAAAAATTGCTTTGATTTGAAAATTTGAGCGAGACCGAGTGCAGGCAGGAATGAAAAGTGGTGAATACTGGAAGTCTTTACCACTTTGAATGACGAAACTGCACGAAGAGTCGCAGCCAAATTTTTGAAAATGAATTTTTAGAGGGCGCCTAAAAGTGGCTGGCCAGATGGGTAGGCTTGGGCACGACGACCGTGAGGAAAGCGGTTGCGCTCGAAGCCGAGAGGTTTGGTGGCCCGAAAGGAAAAAATGAGTCAAAGAATCGTATGCAAGTTCGGCGGCAGCTCTGTCGCCGATGCAGGCCAGTTCAAGAAGATCAAGGCCATCGTTGAATCCGACAAGAACCGCAAGGTCATCGTCGTTTCCGCCCCCGGCAAGCGCAATCCTAAAGAAACAAAGCTTACCGACCTCCTCTACAGCACCTACGACCTCGCCTCCAAGGGTCTCGACTTTTCGACCCCGTGGAACCTGATCCGTCAGCGCTATGACGAAATCTGCAAGGACCTGGGTCTCGAAGACAAGCTCACCGAAGATCTCGACAGCCTCGAAGACAAGCTCAAGAACCACCCCGAATCCGTCAGCACGGACTTCTTGGTAAGCCGTGGCGAGTTCCTGTGCGCACGCCTCATGGCCAAGTACCTGGGCGCAAATTTCGTGGATACCTTCCCGCTGATCACCTTCGACGACAAGTACCGCATTACGCCGAAGACCTACGAAGACATCGCGAAGACCTTGTCTGACGAAAACCAGCTTTACGTGCTGCCGGGCTTTTACGGTAGCAATCTCCGTGGCGAAGTCAAGACCTTCAGCCGTGGCGGTTCCGACATCACGGGCGCTATCCTTGCCAACGGCATCGATGCCGCCAAGTACGAAAACTGGACCGACGTCTCGGGCATGCTCATGGCTGACCCGCGCATCGTGGAAAATCCGCTGCCCATCGAATACGTGAGCTACCGCGAAATCCGCGAACTCGCCTACTCCGGCGCAAGCGTGCTCCACGACGAATCCATCGCCCCGTGCCGCGCGAAGAAGATTCCTATCAACATCCGCAACACGAACCGCCCCGAAGATGCGGGCACCATCATCGGCCCCACTCCGGAAGAAGCGAAGCTTCCGATTACGGGTGTCGCCGGCCGCAAGGGCTTCTCGATGATCTACATCGAAAAGTCCATGATGAACAAGGAAGTCGGTTTCGGTCGCCGCGTGCTCGCCGTGCTCGAAAGCGAAGGCCTCTCTTACGAACTGTGCCCGAGCGCCATCGACTCCATGAGCATCGTGGTAGATAGCAAGGCCCTCGACGCCGTGCAGGACGTGGTCCTCGAAGACATCACGCAGCAGATGCGCCCCGACCGTATCAAGGTGTTCCCGGGCATCTCGCTGATTGCAACCGTGGGTCATGGCATGACGAACAAGATCGGTGTGGCTGCAAAGCTGTTCACCGCTCTCGCCGACAACAAGGTGAACGTCCGCATCATCGACCAGGGTTCTTCGCAGATCAACATCATCACCGGTGTTGACGAAGCCGATACCGAGAAGGCTATCAAGGCCATCTACGGCGCGTTCGTGAAGTGACGCCTCCGGCGTCATCCTGAGCGGAGGCGCATAGCGCCGAAGTCGAAGGATCCAGACCCGCATTAAACCGCCCCCGACTATCACGGCCGGGGGTGTTTTTTATATATATTACATTCAGAGGTATAATTATGTCTCGTTGTCGTTTTTGCGGTTCATCCAGTCACGGGAGCGGTTGCTCCTACAGTCCCACCGGCAGGCATGTCCATAACGCCGACTCATCCCGTTGCGTCTACTGCGGTTCGTCCAGCTACGGTTCGGGTTGCAGCTATAGCCCCACCGGCAAGCACAAGCACGGCCACGATGACGACAGTTGCGTCTATTGTGGCTCTTCCAGCTACGGTTCAGGCTGTTCATACAGCCCCAACGGCAACCACGAGCATTAGGGCCAGCACATTGCAAAGCGTACTGCGATAAAGCCCTATTGGAAAACGGCCCGGAATCATCCGGGCCGTTTGCTTTTAGAGAGGAACTTTTCGAAGCGACGATCTTATCGCGAAACCTAGTGTGTCACGACAATCCGTCGAGTGGCATCGCCCTGGACCTTCAGGAAGTAGCTTCCGCCGGCAACCGCTTCCAGGGATACCGTTTCGCCCCTGGAGGCGCGTCCTGCCATCACCTTCTTGCCCTTCAGGTCAAAGACTCCGTAGGCCACGTTGTCGCCTTCCACAACCGTGAAGCTCAGGTTCTTGTCGCCCATGGCGATCTTCGAGACCTTCGCGAATGCAGGCGCCTGCTTCCCTGCGGCTTCGAAGCTTGCCGGAGCGGCAGATTTCTGGAGGGCCACCACCGGTTCCTGCTTGCCGTAGGTTCCGGTCGCGAGCTTGTACAAGAAGTCGAAAGCCTTGTCCTGCACGCTGTCGGCAAACACGATCTCGCTGCCGTCTTCTGCGGTACGGGTGCTGTTGTAGAACTCGTGCTTGAGACCGTAGCCCACCGGGTTGTAGAATTCGTGGGCCACGCCCCTTGCTGTCAGGGCAGAATCAATGGCGTAGCTTCCATAAATGGTGGGGGTCTCGATTTGGAACTTGAAGGCCTTTGCAAAGGCGCTGTACTTTTCGGGCACCGCTTCGGCAACCATCTTGTCCGGCTTGGATATGGCGTGTCCCACGTTGTAGGGCATCACGTAGTCGGAATCCCCGTGGGCGAGGAACACCGGGACGTCGCTGTTCTTCACGAGATTGATATCGTGGATACCTCCCCAGAGGGCCACCACGCCGTCGGCAGTGCCCCTATAGTCCCTTGCACCATACTGATTCAGTTTGCCCCAGGGGACATTTTCCTTCTTGTTGTCTTTCACAACAAACTGCGACGTGGAATCGATGTAAGAGGGGAAATCCCTTTTGCTCAGGGCATAGATGTTTTCAAGAGCCATCATGGCGCCTGCGCTGTTGCCCAGCACGTAAATCTTGCTGGGGTTGATTCTCAGTGCCTTTGCGTTCAGTCTCAGGTAACGGATGGCCGCATGCAGGTCCTGCACGCTCCTATAGACCGTGCGGGCGAAACTTGCGCTGTCGATGCGGAACGGATTGCCGCTGCCCGTCATGACCACGCCCTTGCGGTATTCCAGGGACGCCGTCACGAAACCGCGGGCGGCGAGGGAGTCCGCGTAGGCAACGGATTTCTGGTCAAAGTCGTCCTTGGCCGAGGCCACGAAAGCCCCGCCGTGGCAAATCACCACTGCCGCCCTGTCTGTACCGTTGTCGTTCACAGGTTCGTAGATATCCATCTCGACCGGCTGCATCACCACCTGTTCCGATTTGTAGAGGTGCAGCATGTTCTTTTCCATCTTGAAACTTACCATCAATTCGGAGAGGATATTGTAGTTGCTCTTGTCCATGGTCGGAACGTCGTAGGCGACGGTCACGGTCCTTGCGTCGCTGACATCGAAAAGGCGGTCTTTGTAACGCACGCCGTCGGCGGCAAAGACGCTGGTCATCCCCATGATCGCTGCTATCATAATCTGTGTTTTCATGATGTTATCCTCTCTTTTTAATTCTTTGATACCCCTAATATATTTTCCGAAATTCATATTGTCCAATATATTATTTCTTGGTTTTTTATCAAAAAATTTGATGAAATGGTTAAAAAACTGGAAATTTGGCTATTTTGCTAATGCAATCGCTGTCCCGGCATATGTCATGCCGGGCTCTTTGTCACACTAGACTTGACAGGTCTTTTTAGAATAATGACATTTGTATATGAAAAAAGGAGAACTTTATGGAAATGAAATTCTGCCAGAGCTGCGGGATGCCGCTCACATCGGAAGTCTTGGGAACCAACGCCGACGGTAGCAAGAACGAAGAATACTGCGTCTATTGTTACAAAGACGGAGCGTTCACCAGTAACTGCACCATGGACGAGATGATTGAATTCTGCTCCAAGTTCGTGGACGAGTTCAACAAGAACACGGGCAAGAGCCTCTCCCGCGAAGAATACGAGGCAGAACTTCGCAAGTACTTCCCGACTCTCAAGCGTTGGAAATCAAACAACATTTAAACGCCATGCGTTTCGCCCTGTTTTTCGCTCTTCTTCTCGCAGCTCTTTCTTTCATGGCTTGCGGTCAGTCTTTTACCGACCCCCGTGACGGCCAGGCGTATAAAATTGTGCAAATCGGTAATGTGACCTGGTTTGCTCAAAACCTGAATTACGAAACCGACGGCAGCACCTGCCCAGAGGGTGACAGCCGCAATTGCGAAAAATATGGCCGGCTTTACACCTGGGAAGTTGCGCAAAATGTCTGCCCCGAGGGTTGGCTACTTCCCGACAGCCTGGACTTTGCAAAGCTTGTGGAGCAGGCGGGCGGTCCGTCTCAAGCGGGCGATGCTCTCAAAGCCACCGACGGTTGGTTCAAGAAGGGGAACGGCTCCGACGCGTTCGGTTTCAAGGCCATCCCTGCCGGCTATCGTGGCGCCGTTTATGAAGGCGAGGGCGGCGCTTACGACGGTATCGGCGGTTACGCCTATTTCTGGAGCGCCACCGAAACCTTGGACGGACTTGCCTACTACCTGTTCCTGGATTTCTCCAGCAAGGCTGCAGGCCTGAACGCTTTTGGCAAGGGTGATTTCCGCTCTGTTCGGTGCATCAAAAAACCTTAAAGGGCTATATTTATCGTACCATGGTCTATACCTTTCTTGCGCGGCTTTTTTCTTACGTTCTTTTCGGGGCCTTGCTCCTGTTGAACTGGAAACGCTCCACGGTCTGTGCGAACTACAAGGTGGCTTGTTCGTGGAATCCTGCAATGGCTCGGACTAAGTTCCCGCTCTTTTACGAACGGCTGTTGTGCAATTTGGCCCGGCACGCAGGGGAGTTGCTTTTCTGTTTTCCCCTGTTCAAGAGGCTTCCTCGTGAGTTGCTCGCTTACCCGTACAGCCTTGGCGGTATCCGTTTCGAAATCGCCCCCGATTCCGAAACCGTACTTCAAGAAATGCGCAAGGGAGGCGTTTTCTTGACGGCCCATTACGGGAACTATGAGGCCATGGGCCCTTGGCTTTGCAGCCTCGGCATCCCCCTTGCGGCAAGTTATATTCCCGTGAAACCCGGCTGGCTTAACAATATTCTAGAAAATCGTATTCGCGCCGTAGGCGGCAAGACCTATTCCGTGAATGCCAAGTCCCCCAGGGAGTTTTTGCGTCTGCTGCAAGACGGGCGGCTTTTCTGCCTGTTGGCTGACCAGGACTGCCGCATTCCCAGCGCCCAGTCCGGCACATTTTTAGGAGCTCCCGCCCACATGAATCCCCTGCCGGATTTTCTGCTGAAACATCGTCCCGAAACTCCGCTTTATATCTGCTGGATTGAAGAACCTGACTTAAGGACAAAACGCTTTCATGCCGAAAAGCTGCGGGTAGGGGAGGGGGAGACCGTCATCGGGGCCTTCAACCGCTGGCTAGAATCCCGCATTGCAAAAGAACCCGCCCTGTGGTATAGCTTTACCCACCGCCGATTCTACAGCACAACGCCAGAAATTTACAGTTGCGCAGCCCTGACGCCTTCCCATCTTTCTAATTTATGAGAAAATGTTGAAACAGTCTCTTAACTTGTCCTCCCATGGTTGTCTATATCAAATCCCACATCTCAAGCGGATCCTCGCCTGCGCGAGGATGACATCTTGAAACAATCACTTCGCACCCCACATTCTACATTTCACATCTCCCTAGATCCCAACCACTAACCACTAAATCCTAGATCCTATCCCCTATCCCCTAACCCCTATCCCATGAACAAAGCCGCCATCATCGTTGCCGTATCCATGCTCCTGAGCCGTGTCCTCGGGATTTTCCGCGAGATGCTCCTGGCCCATGCGGCGGGTGTGTCCCTAGAGAAGAACGCCCTGGACCTGGCTTTCATGGTTCCGGATATCTTGAACCATGTGGTAAGTACCGGATTCCTGTCCATTATCTTTATCCCGATTTTTACGGGCTACAAGGTGGCTGGCGACGAGAGGGGAGGCTGGAAATTTTTCAGCAACGTGCTGAACACCTTCGGTATGGCGCTTTTGATTCTCGTGGTGCCCGCCTTCATCTGGATGAAGGAACTTTTGCAGCTGTTGACCGTGGATGGCGCTACGCCGGAACTTATTGAACGCGCTACCTACTACGGTCGTATCATCTTGCCTGGCCAGATTTTCATTTTCGTGGGGAGCATCCTGGTGGCGGTGCAGCATACCCGCAAGCAGTTCCTGGTGCCCTCCCTCACGGGATTAATTTACAACGTGGCCATTGTGGGTGGCGGTGCTGTTGGAATCGCGCTCAGTAAGTACACCGGTACGGATTTCGGCCTGGAGGGGTTTGCCTGGGGCGTGCCGGTAGGTGCCTTTATCGGTTTCTTTGCACTGCAGATATTCGGAGCCCGGATTGGCGGAGTGCATTACGAGTTTATCGTTCAGCCTACTCACCCGGACATCGTGCGCTATTTCAAGATGATGCTCCCCATGTCCCTTGGCGTAGGTTCCATGTTCGGCCTGGAATTTATCATCCGTAGCTTCGGCGCGAATTTCGGCCCCGAAGGTATTTCCAGCCTCAACTATGCCTACCGTGTCATGTACACGCTGGTGGCCGTCTTCGGTTTTTCCGTCAGCGTCACCAGCTACCCCGACATGGCCCGCCTTGTAAAGGAGGGCGACATCGCGAGCCTGAACCGGAAAATCTGGAAAAGCCTTTCCCGCATGTTTTGCATCTTGATCCCGGCGGTGGTCGCCGTGTGGGCCCTCAGTTTCCCTGCGGTGCGTATCCTCTTTGAACGTGGCGCTTTCCATCGCGAAACTACCGAAGCCATTGCCGAAATCCTCCGCTGGTACTTGCCCGTGAGCCTCGGGCTATGCCTCCAGGCGGTGCTGGTCCGCAGTTTCTATGCCTGCGAACGCATGTGGGTGCCCACGCTCCTCAATACGGGCATCTTTGCCGCTACCATTCCCGCCTACATCGTGCTGGGCGCTCCCGAGTTGGGGCTTGGCATCAGGAGCGTTCCCATTATCGGCGCGACAGGCGCTATACTCCAGGTGCTCGCCATGATCTTGATGTGGGCGAAAAAGAACGGCACCGACGGCATGGGGGCGGCCCTCATGAATATGCTTCGGGCGTTGTTTACCTTTGCCATCATGATTGGGGTGGCGGTTGGTTTGGACCATGTTTCCGGCAGTTTTGTCCGTAGCGCAAACCTTATCGTTCTCGTGGCCTACAGCTGTGCTGCAGGAATCTTGCTGTTCGTGCTCACGCTCATTATCCAGCGGTATCTCGGCAGCAAGGACGCCAAGGATATTCTGAACGAACTCCTTGGCAAGGTGCTCCGCAAGTTGCATTTAGCTTAAGGAAATTCTACTTGGTGTAAGCAAAAAGCCCCGTTTTTACGGGGCTTTGATATGAATGCTAACTGAATCTATCACGGCCCGCAACCCTGCGGGTACTTTTCAGTCAGGCATTCTTGCGTTTCCAGTTCTTCGCCATTATAGGTAGACCAGTCGTCGTGCCAACGATAACGGTTAGATTTTTCTTTGTTTATGGTCGTCAAGTAATGGTCTAACAGATACTGCGGGCATTCCACTTCTTCCCATTGGTAGGTCGGGTTGTCTGCCGCCATGTACCAGTCGGCAAACCAATTACATCCACGATAAAGGTTATCGAATCCTGAATCCTTAAAGGCGGCATCGCATCGCTCATGGATGCAGTCCTGGTAGCATTTCAAGGAGCCGTCATATCCACATCTGGAATTGTCTTGGCAATATGTGAGGAATCCGCCATATTGGGCTCCCCAGTTGAAATCACCGCCCTTGTTAACCTGTGTAGAGAGTGCATCAAAAATACCTACGCCGCCACCTGGCACCATCAGGTCAAATTGTCCTTCCTTCACATCGTGTCCGATGTTGGATGACATGACAATGATGTGCTTGCCCTGGAGGGCTTTATGGGTCGGCTTAGGAGCGTTGTTGCCGTCTTCATCCTTGAAGTGACCGTCGTATTGCAAGTGGTAGCATTTACCGCAAACGGAGTTCGAAGGGCCTGCCACGTAGGCGTAGGACAGGGTGTCGTTCACGGCGATTGGCGCCATATCCGTGCAGGTAAAGACTCCTCCCTTTCCAATTTCGCAAGCGCTGGTCGTTCCTTCAAAACCCATCCAGTACTGTTGAACTGCATGGCCCAGCGTGAATGTCGGAACTTCTATGTCGTGGATGTTGCAGTTACGCGCTGTGGTGAGTCCTTTTTCATAGGACTCCTGCGTTGTGGTGTCGGTCTTGCCTTCGGCTCCGTTGCTAATCCAGGCGCAATGGGGTTTGCAGGCGTCCCAATAACGTGTGTTCCAGCCTTTGGTCCCGTTGCCGAGAATTGTCTTGTAGGAGGCAACAGGGTAGCCTTCCAAGCTCATCTTGCTCAACGGGGATGTGTTCACGAATACCGAGCTGCTGGACTCTTCTGTACTGGCGCTTGTTCCGGTTCCGCTGCTGGCCGGGGTGCCGTTCCCTCCGGCGGAGCTTCCTTCAGAAGAAGGGGAACTCTGGGTAGAAGTGGCGCTCTGCACTTCTTCCTTGGCCTGTTCCACCTTTTCGGGAGTGAGTTCGGTCAAGGTGCTCAGGTCAATATTTTCGACAGTGGTTCCGTCATTTAGGGTCATGGTCCCTGTGGCGCTGTCAAAGGTCCCAATCTCATTTCCCTTGGTGTCGGTAACCTTGCCGTCAATGTAAATGAGGTAATTCTGATTAAGGATGTTCTGGTCGCTGGGCAGCCAGTAACAGTTATTGGTCACCACGAATTCGGCGATTTCTTGGTTTTCAGCACAGGTGTCATCGCAACTCGTGACGGGTGTGGGGGAGTCGCTGCTGCACCCTCCCAAGAGTGCAAGACCAGAAATTAAAATGAGTCCGCTCAAAAAAGCAGTACGCATAAAACACTTCCTTTAGGTTTCCCCATCCCTGACAACAAGATAGTTATGTAGGTGATTGTTTTGAATACCAGGGAATGAAAAAAGTTTTTTATGCAAGTTCAAATGTAAACTTTGTAAAATTTTCACTTTGTAAAAATCTTTTTACAAATTTTTCGTATTCAATTCACATTTGCTGCCTTTTTTACAACCATCAGTTTAATATATGTTGATAAGTTGTTGGATTCGGGCAGGGATAATGCAAAATGTGCCTTTTTCTTATTAAATTCGCCATTTTTCGCTTACTACCCCTTTGTGAATAATATTGACGCCCATTACAGAAAGGACCGAGGGGCTCGAACCCCAAAATTCCCCGTTTTTGCAAAAAATCAAAGAAAAATGCTTGCAATTATTTCTTGATTTACTAAATTTGTGGCTCAATTTCGGCGAGTACCGCTTCCTATGCTCTCCGAAGTAACGGAAGTCCTTGAGGCTTCTTGACTTGAAGCGATAAACCTTCTGCTGAAGAAGAGGAATAAAATGGCAAAAGAACATTTTGATAGAAGCAAGCCGCACTGCAACATCGGCACCATCGGCCACGTTGACCACGGCAAGACCACCCTGACCGCCGCAATCTGCACGACCCTCGCAGCCCGCGGTCTCGCCGCCGCCAAGCGTTTCGACGAAATCGACAACGCCCCCGAAGAGAAGGCCCGCGGCATCACGATCAACACCTCCCACGTGGAATACACCACTGCAAACCGTCACTACGCTCACGTCGACTGCCCGGGGCACGCCGACTACGTGAAGAACATGGTGACCGGTGCTGCCCAGATGGACGGCGCTATCCTCGTCGTTGCCGCTACCGACGGCCCCATGCCGCAGACCCGTGAACACATCCTGCTCGCCCACCAGGTGGGCGTGCCGAAGATCGTGGTGTTCATGAACAAGGTCGACATGGTGGACGACCCCGAACTCCTGGACCTCGTGGAAATGGAAGTCCGCGACCTCCTCTCC
>DFTB01000005.1:0-20519 GCA_002382975.1 Fibrobacter sp. UBA4223 | reverse complement strand
TTCACCATCACCGGCCGCGGCACTGTCGCTACCGGCCGTATCGAACGCGGCGTCGTTCACCTGAACGACAAGGTTGAACGCGTGGGCCTCGGCGAGACCACCGAATACGTGGTTACCGGCGTTGAAATGTTCCGCAAGCTTTTGGACGACGCCCAGGCGGGCGACAACGTCGGCCTGCTCCTTCGCGGCGCCGAAAAGAAGGACATCAGCCGCGGCCAGGTTCTCGCCGCCCCGAAGTCCGTGACCCCGCACACCGAGTTCAAGGCAGAAATCTACGTTCTGACCAAGGACGAAGGCGGCCGCCACACCCCGTTCATGAACGGCTACCGTCCTCAGTTCTACTTCCGCACCACCGACGTGACCGGCACCATCCAGCTCCCTGAAGGTGTCGAGATGGTTACCCCGGGTGACACCGTTACCATCCACGTGAACCTGATCGCCCCCATCGCCATGGAAAAGCAGCTCCGCTTCGCTATCCGTGAAGGTGGCCGTACCGTTGGTGCTGGCTCCGTAACCGAAATCATCAAGTAAGGAAATATCATGGCTGGTGAACGCATTCGTATTCGCTTGAAGAGCTTCGATCATCGTATGATCGACCGCTCTGCTCAAGACATCGTGAATACAGCTAAGCAGACGGGCGCCCGTATCGCGGGCCCCATTCCCCTCCCGACGAAAGTCCAGAAATATACGGTGCTCCGCTCTCCGCATATTGACAAGACTTCTCGTGAACAGTTTGAATCCAGGACTCACAAGCGTCTCATCGACATCATCGATGCTACTCCTCAAACTGTAGATTCCCTCATGAAACTTGACTTGCCGGCTGGTGTCGAGGTCGATATTAAGGTCTAATAACAATGAATGGTATTCTCGCAAAGAAGTTGGGAATGACCCAAGTGTTCACGGAACAGGGCGAATGCGTTCCTGTAACGGTTCTCGAAGCCGGTCCGTGTGTGGTCGTTTGCCACAAGACAGAAGAAAAGGATGGTTACACTGCCGTCCAGATCGGTTTTGGTCTCAAGAAAGAACATCGCGCCAACAAGGCTGAAATCGGCCACTTCAAGAAGGCCGATGTCGCTGTTCGCGAGCACCTCGCCGAATTTGATGTTGCCGATCTCGAAGCCTGGCCGGTAGGCAAGGAATTCGGGGCTGCAGACTTCGCCGACGCAAAGATGGTGAACGTCTCCGGCATTTCCAAGGGTCACGGTTTCTCTGGTGCCATCAAGCGCCACGGATTCCACAGCGGTCCCCGTTCTCACGGTACGCACAATATGCGCGAACCGGGCGGCACCTCCGCTCACTCCTATCCGGGTCGCGTGTTCCCGGGCAAGCGCATGCCTGGTCAATACGGTAACAAGAAAGTGACCGTCAAGCACCTCCAGGTCGTCAAAGTCGACGGCGACCGCAACCTGATCTTTGTCCGTGGCGCTGTCCCCGGTGCAAAGAACAGCATCATCGTGGTGAGGAAAGACTAATGGCAACTGCAAAGCTCTTCGCCGCAACTGGCGATTTCAAAAACGATATTCAGCTCCCGGCTTTGTTCGATGAAGAAGTCAACAAGGTCTGCATGTATCTGCACATCAAGGCTATTCTGAACAACGCCCGTCAGGGTACCGCCCAGACCAAGAACAAGTCCTCGGTCAGCGGTGGTGGCCAGAAGCCCTGGAAGCAGAAGGGCACGGGTCGCGCCCGCTCCGGTCAGAACACCTCCGCTGTGTGGGTTCGCGGTGCCAAGGCTCACGGTCCCAAGTCCCACGACTACTTTGAGAAGGTGAACAAGAAGGTCAAGAAGATCGCTTTCCACTCCGCCCTGGCTACCAAGGCTCAAGAAGGCAAGTTCTTCGTGTTCGAAGCTCTCAGCTTCAATGCCCCGAAGACCAAGGACCTCCTCTCTGTTCTCGCCAAGTCCGGTATCGAACAGCGTAACGTGCTCTTCATCACGAGCGGCGCTGACACGAACCTGTACCTTTCTTCCAACAACATCCCTTGGTGCCGTTGCGCTCGCGTCGAAGACGTGAACACCTACGACATCATCCGCGCAAACAATGTTGTTGTTTCTCAAGCAGCTTTGAACGAACTTGAAGGAGGCCGCTAATGAAAGAACTTCACGAAATTCTCGTAGCACCTCACATTACCGAAGAATCTACCAAGAACATGGTGGACGCTCGCAAGGATGTGCACAAGTACGTTTTCAAAGTCGCCATGAAGGCCACCAAGGACGAAATCAAGGCCGCTATCGAAAAGCGTTTCGATGTGAAGGTTGACTCTGTCAACACCCTCATCAACCGCGGCAAGATCAAGCGCGTCCGCATGGTCGCTGGCAAGAAACCCAACTGGAAGAAGGCCTACATCACACTTAAGGCCGGGCAAAAGATTGCCGAGTTCGAAGGAGTATAATCATGGGTCTGAAATCTTATCGCCCGCTTACCCCGACTCTGCGTTACAAGCAGATTGGTGACCGCAAGGAAATCACCGCTGCCAAGCCGTACAAGCCTCTTACCGAAGGTATCAAGAGCAGCTCCGGCCGCAACAACGCAGGTGAAATCACCTCCCGCCGTCGCGGTGGTGGTCACAAGAAGCTGTACCGTATCATCGATTTCAAGCGCAAGTTCGCAGGCATCCCCTGCACGGTTGAAACCGTGGAATACGATCCGAACCGTTCCGCCCGTATCGCTCTTGTCAAGTATGCAAACGGCAAGCGCTGCTACATCATCGCTCCGGCCGAAATCAAGGTCGGTGACGTGCTGAATTCCGGCGAAGGTGCCGAATTCCGCGTAGGTAACGCTCTCCCGATTCGCGATATCCCGCTGAACACCGTTATCCACAACATCGAAATGAAGCCAGGCAAGGGTGCCCAGATTGCTCGTTCCGCTGGCGCCGGTGCCGAACTGGTGGCTAAGGACGGCAAGCTCTGCCAGATCAAGCTCCCGAGTGGCGAAGTTCGCTACATCTCGGAAGATTGCCTTGCCGTTGTGGGTCAGGTTTCCAACATCGATCACATGAACGAATCTTCGGGTTCTGCCGGCCGCTCTCGCTGGCTGGGCAAGCGTCCCGCTGTCCGCGGTGTCGTGATGAACCCGGTGGACCACCCCCTTGGTGGTGGTGAAGGTCGTACTTCTGGTGGTCGCCATCCGTGCTCTCCCTGGGGCAAGAACTCCAAGGGTGCCAAAACTCGTAACAATAAGCGCACCGATAAGTACATCGTGCGTCGTCGTCAGAAGAGGGCCTAATTCATGTCGAGATCCCTTAAGAAAGGTGCATTCGTGGATTCCCACGTTTTAAGCAAAGCCCAGGCGATGGCCGGCTCCGACAAGAAGCAGCCTATCAAGACCTGGTCCCGTCGTTCCACAATCGTCCCGGATATGGTCGGACTTACGTTCTCCGTCTATAACGGCAAGCAGTTCATCCCTGTGTATGTCACCGAAAACATGGTGGGCCACAAGCTGGGTGAATTCTCCATGACCCGTACGTTCCGCGGACACAGAAAGACTGAAACCGCTGCTGGAGGAAAGAAATAATGCAAGCTGTTGCTAAAGTAAAAAACGTGCGCTACGGCGTGCGCAAGCTTCGCCGGGTCGTTGACCTGGTCCGCGGCAAGTCCGTGGATGAGGCATTTGCAATGCTCTCCATCCTCCACACTCAAACCAAGGGTGCTCCGCTGGTAGAAAACGCTCTGAAGTCCGCTGTCGCTAACTTCAAGCAGAAGTCTGCCGCTCCGGTCACTGCCGAAGAACTGGTGGTCAAGACCATCACTGCCGACGGCGGTACCATCATGAAGCGTATCCACCCCCGTTCCCAGGGCCGTGCTTTCCGTATCGAAAAGCCGCTCTCTCACATCACAGTCGTTGTGGCCAACAAGGAGTAATTAAAATGGGTCAGAAAACTCATCCGAATGGTCTTCGTCTTGGCGTCATCCGCGGCTGGGAATCCAAGTGGTATGCCGAAGACAAGTTTGCCGATCTTCTGTACGAAGATATCGTGCTGCGCCGCTACCTGATGAAGCGTTTCGAACACGCCTCCCTTTCCAAGGTGGGCATCGAACGCACCGTCAAGAAAGTCTGCGTGAACCTGTTCACTGCCCGCCCGGGTATCGTTATCGGTAAGAAGGGCGAAGAGCTGGAACGCCTCAAGGGTGAACTCCAGTTCCTCACGGGTAAGGAAATTTACATCAACGTCCACGAAATCCGCCGCCCCGAAACGGACGCGAAGCTCGTGGCCGAAAACATTGCTCGTCAGCTCGAAAAGCGTATTTCTTTCCGTCGCGCCATGAAGCGCGCCATCCAGAGCGCTATGCGCATGGGTGTGGAAGGAATCAAGGTGCAGTGCGGTGGCCGCCTCGGTGGTGCCGAAATTGCCCGCGTTGAAAAGTATGCCGAAGGCCGCGTGCCTCTGCACACTCTCCGCGCTGACATCGATTATGCGACTGCCATTGCCAAGACCGTTTATGGTGCCATCGGTATCAAGGTGTGGATCATGCACGGTGAAAAGATTGGCAAGGACGTCATGAACGACAACAAGAGAGAGAAGTAATTATGCTGAGTCCTAAAAGAACATTACATCGTAAGCAGATGAAAGGCCGCATGAAGGGCGTCGCCACTCGTGGCAACACCATGGCCTTCGGCGAATTCGGCATTCAGGCTCTTGAAAAGTGCTGGCTGACGGCTCGCCAAATCGAAGCTGCCCGTATCGCTATGACTCGTAAGATCAAGCGTGGTGGCCGCGTCTGGATCCGCGTGTTCCCCGACAAGCCTGTTACCCGTCACCCTGCAGAAGCTCGTATGGGTAAGGGTAAGGGTGCCGTGGAATTCTGGGCAGCCGTTATCCTCCCGGGTCGCATCATTTTCGAAATGGGCGGTGTCGAACGCGATCTCGCCATGGAAGCTCTCCATGTCGCTTCGCAGAAGCTCCCCCTCAAGTGCAAAATCATCGAAGAATCGGAGATCTAATGAAAGCACGTGAATTGAAAGAACTGGGCGTTGACCAGCTCAAGGAAAAACTGGCTCAGTTGAATCTCGATTTGTTCAATTACCGCATGACTGCGAAGCTCGGTAATTTGGAAAAACCCTCTGTGATTCAGACGACCCGCAAGGACATCGCCCGTATCAAGACCATCCTCAGCGAAAAGGCCAAGGCATAAGCCGGCAGGAGCAGGAAATGGATAGAAACCTTCGTAAAGTCAAGCAGGGTGTCGTCTCTTCTGACAAGATGGACAAGACCATCACGGTTGTGGTTGAAAACCGCAAGCGTCACCCCATGTACAACAAGATCATGACCACCACCAAGAAGCTCAAGGCTCACGACGAAAAGAACGAAGCGGGCGAAGGCGACCTGGTGGAAATCATGGAAACTCGTCCTCTTTCCGCTACCAAGCGCTGGCGCCTGGTTCGGATTGTGGAAAAGAAGAAATAATCGTTTTGGAGTAAGGCGAATATGATTCAAGAAGAAACCAGACTCGTCGTGGCTGACAACAGTGGAGCCAAGGAAGTCGCCTGCATCCGTGTTTTGGGTGGCACCAACCGTCGCTATGCTAGCATCGGTGATGTCATCAAGGTAGCCGTTAAAGACGCTATCCCCCAGAGCAAGGTGAAGAAGGGTTCCGTGGCCGACGCTGTCGTCGTGCGCACACGCAAAGAAATTGCCCGTCCGGATGGCACGTTCATCCGTTTCTCGGACAACGCCGTGGTTCTCATCACTAAGGATGGCGAACCCCGTGGAACCCGTATTTTTGGACCGGTGGCTCGTGAGCTCCGCGACAAGAAATACATGAAGATCATCTCCCTCGCACCTGAGGTTCTCTAATGGCCAACATCAAAAAGAATGATAACGTCAAGGTGATTTCCGGTGCCAACAAGGGCAAGACCGGCACCGTGATCAGTGTCAAGGCCGGCAAGGTGACCGTTTCGGGCGTGAACGTCCGCAAGCGTCATGAAAAGCCGTCCCAGACCAACCAAACCGGTGGCATCATCGAAAAGGAACTGCCTATCGACATTTCCAACGTGATGCTTCTCGAAGGCAATACCCCCGTCCGTACCCGCATCGTTCGCGAAAAGGGCAAGAAGGGCGTTCGTACCAGTGTCAAGACTGGAAAGGCTGTGTAAGGTAACGCAATGAACCAGATGAAACAATTTTATCTCGAAAAAGTCGTTCCTGCCTTGCAGCAGAAGTTCGCTTACAAGAACGTGATGGAAATTCCCCGCCTCCAGAAGATTGTGATCAACATGGGCGTGGGCGCTGCTTCTCAGAACCGCAAGATTCTTGACGAAGCCGTGGATACTCTTTCTGCCATCACCGGCCAGAAGGCTGTGGTGACCACCGCCAAGAAGGCTGTGGCCCAGTTCCACCTTCGCGAAGGCATCGGTATCGGTGCCAAGGTCACCCTCCACGGTGACAACATGTGGGATTTCCTTTTCCGCTTCATCAACATCAGCCTGCCCCGTGTCCGCGACTTCCGCGGCCTCGCTCGTCGTGGCTTTGATGGAATGGGCAATTTCACCTTGGGTATCAAGGAACAGACCATCTTTGTCGAAATCGACATCGACAAGGTTTCCCGTACATTCGGTATGGACATCTCCTTCGTGACCTCCGCTAAGACGGACGAAGAAGGTCGTGCCCTTCTCGAAGAACTTGGACTCCCCTTCAGGAAGTAAGGTAATACCATGGCAAGCAGAAGAATGATTGAAAAATGCAAGCGTACCCCGAAGTATACCGTTCGTGGGTATAACCGTTGCAAGCGTTGCGGTAGGCCGCACGCCTTTATGCGCCGCTTTGGCCTTTGCCGTATTTGCTTCCGCGAAATGGCACTCGCCGGCGAAATCCCCGGTATCACAAAGTCGTCTTGGTAAGGAGAGTATACTCATGGCAATGACAGATCCTATCGCCGATATGCTCACCCGCGTGCGCAATGCCTCCAAGGCAAAGCTCCCCGTGGTGGACATCCCTGCCAGCAACCTGAAGCGTGAAATCGCTCGCGTGCTGCAGGAAAAAGGTTTCATTAAGAAGTTCGTCGTGGTTGAAGACGGCAAGCAGGGCATCCTCAAGGTGCTGCTCCGCTACACCAAGGGCGAATCCGCTATCCAGGGCATCCAGCGCGTTTCTACGCCGGGTCTTCGTCACTATGTTGACGCCGCTAAGCTCCCCCGCGTTCGCAACGGCCTTGGCTATGCTATCATCTCCACATCTAAAGGCGTGATGACCGACCACGAAGCCCGCAAGGAAAACGTGGGTGGTGAAGTCATCGCAAAGGTATGGTAAAGATGTCCCGTATCGGTAAAGCTATTATCAATATCCCGGCTGGCGTTAAAGTCGCCGTCAATGGTCAGAACATCAAGGTCGAAGGCCCCAAGGGCAAGCTCGAAACCACCGTTCACGAACTGATTTCCATCAAGCTCGACGGTGACAAGCTTTCCTTCACCCGTCCTAACGACGAAAAGTTCACTCGTGCTATGCACGGCACCACTCGCGCTCTCGTCAACAACATGGTCGAAGGCGTGACCAAGGGTTTCCAGAAGACTCTTGAAATCGTGGGCGTGGGCTACCGCGTGGAACAGAAGGGCAAGGACCTGAACCTGGTTCTCGGCTTCTCTCACCCGGTTATCTTCAAGGCTCCCGAAGGCGTTGAGCTCAAGGCTGTGGACCCCCTGAAGATCACTATCTCCGGTATCGACAAACAGAAGGTTGGCCAGGCTGCCGCCGAAATCCGCAAGTACCGTCGTCCTGAACCGTATAAGGGCAAGGGCATCAAGTACGAAGGCGAGATTATTCGTCGCAAGCAGGGTAAGAAGACAGGTAAATAAGGGTAAACTATGACTGCAATTGCTAAGAAAAGAATCCAGTCCAGAATCGCACGCCATGCTCGTGTGCGCAAGTCTGTCGTCGGAACTGCAGAATGCCCTCGTTTGGCTGTTCGCCGTTCCTTGTCTCACATGGTCGCCCAGATTATCGATGACGCAAACAACAAGTCTCTCGTTCAGGTCGCAACGACTGCCAAGGAATTCCAGGGCAAGTTCGGCGAAATGACGAAGTCGGAGCAGGCTAAGCAGCTCGGTCTCCAGATTGCCGAAATCGCTAAGTCCAAGGGCATTGAATCCGTGGTCTTTGACCGCGGCGGTTACATCTATCACGGTCGCGTTCAGGCTCTCGCTGAGGGAGCTCGTGAAGGCGGACTCAAATTCTAGTGAGGTACACTTTGGAACGCGAAGCTCAAGTTTCTGAATTTGAAGACAAGGTTGTACACATCAACCGTTGCGCAAAGACCGTCAAGGGCGGTCGCCGTATGTCCTTCTCCGCTCTCGTTGTCGTTGGCAACAAGAACGGCAAGATTGGTGTTGGCCTCGGCAAGGCTAAGGAAGTTTCCGAAGCTATCCGTAAGGGTACCGAAGCCGCCCAGAGGAATATCGTTGAAGTCCAGCTGCTGGACGGCACCATTCCTCACGACATCGAAGTCAAGAGCGGTGCTACCCGCATCCTCTTGATGCCGGCTGCTCCCGGTACTGGCGTTATTGCCGGTGCTGCTGCCCGTGCCGTTCTCGAACTGGCCGGTGTGCGTAACATCCTCACAAAGATTCACGGTTCTTCCAATCCGAGCACCGTCGTGCGCGCCTGCCTCGAAGGTCTCTTGGCTCAGAAGAACAAACAGGACTGCGCCGCCCTCCGCGGTGCCAATGCCTAAGGAGTAATACACCATGAAGAAAGTTCGTATTACTTTGATTAAGGGTACTGTCCGCCGTCTGCCGGTGCACCGCGCCAACGTGGCCGCTCTTGGTCTCCGTAAGATTGGACAGTCTGTTGAACACGTTTTGACCCCCAGCATCCAGGGCATGATCAATGCCGTGGCTGACATGGTGAAGGTCGAGGAGATCTAAGATGGAACTCAATACTCTCAATCCTGGCAAGGCTGCCAAGGGCAAGAGCCGCCGCCGTATCGGCCGCGGTCCTGGTTCCGGTTTCGGCACTACCGCTGGCCGTGGCCAGAAGGGTGCCGGTGCCCGTAAGAGCGCCAAGGCCGGCCGTGTCGCCTTCGAAGGCGGCCAGATGCCGATTCACCGTCGTATCCCGAAGCGTGGCTTCAAGCACGTCGGTGTTGAATTCCAGATTGTTAACCTCAAGAAGCTCGCTGCGGTGAGCGTGACCGAGTTCGACGCCCAGGCTCTGTTCGACCAGGGTTTCATCAAGGACATGGACCGTCCGGTCAAGGTTCTTGCCTTCGGCACAATTGACAAGGCTATCAATGTTAAGGTTAACGCCATCAGCGAAAAGGCCAAGGCTGCCATCGAAGCTGCTGGCGGAAAAGTCGAGATCGTCTAATGGAAGCTCTCAAGAAAGCTATTGATGCGTTCGTCAATGCCTTCAAGATCGAAGACCTGCGTAAGAAGTTGCTTTTTACGCTGGGTATTCTGATCATCTACCGCATTGGCGCCCACATCACCATCCCCGGAGTGAATTCTGCCGTGCTGGCGGAGTTCTTCCGTAACTCGAATAATTTGTTCGGCCTGTATGACTCCTTCACGGGCGGTGCCTTCGCGAAAGCGACGGTCTTTGCCCTGGGTATCATGCCTTACATCAGTGCGTCCATCATTATCCAGTTGATGGGCTCCGTGATCCCGGCCATCCAGATGCTCCAGAAGGAGGGTCAGGAGGGTCGCGCCAGGCTGAACCAATACACCCGTTACTTTACGGTGGCGCTTGCCGCCCTGCAGGGATGGGGTATTTCGGTATGGCTTTCCTCCCTGAAGGTGACCACCGCCACAGGAACAGGCGTTTCTGTGCTGGCCGATGATTTCTCTTCGGGACTCGGTAACATCGGTTTCCGTTTACTTGCTACCCTGACCTTCACTGCCGGTACCATCTTCGTGATGTACCTGGGCGAGCAGATTACCTCGCACGGTGTAGGTAACGGTATTTCTCTTATTATCTTCGCCGGTATCGTCGGCGGCTTCCCGCGAGCCGTCCTTGCCGAACTGGAAATGCTGAAAGAAGGTATCCAGCCCCTCGCCATCGAGATCTTTATCTTGGCCGTGGTGGTTGTGATTATCGGATTCATCGTTTTCGTGGAGCAGGCGAACCGTCGCATTCCACTCCAAAGTCCTCGCCGGACCATCGGAAACAAGGTCATGGGCGGTCAGTCCAGCTATTTGCCCTTCAAGGTGAACACCGCTGGCGTGATTCCCGTGATTTTCGCAAGCTGCATCATGTTCATTCCGGCCATGATCGCTTCTTGGTTCCCGAACGTGTCTGCGATGCAGGCTTTCGCTGCCGCTTTCATTCCGGGACACATCACCTACAGCGTGATTTACGGTCTCCTGATTATATTCTTCACCTACTTCTACACGGCAATCCAGTACAACCCTAACGACATTGCCGAAAACCTCAAGAGAAGTGGTGGGTTTATTCCGGGAATCCGTCCTGGCAAGAAGACTGCAGAGTATATTGACTACATTTTGACCCGAATTTCTCTTCCGGGGTCCCTGTTCCTCGCTTTAATCAGTGTGGGACCGCTTCACCTGAAAGACGCACTCAATATGAGTTTCTATATTGGGGGCACCTCGGTCTTGATCGTGGTCGGTGTGGCGTTGGATACGCTTCGTCAGCTCGAAGCCCAACTGCATACCAAGAACTATGAAGGTTTCCTCAAGCATGGCCGCATTCGCGGCAGGATGGCGTCCTAGTGGCTAAAGAAGAAGGAATACAAGTAGAAGGCGTTGTGTTGGAAGCACTCCCCAATGCTTTCTTCCGTGTTCAGCTCGGAAATGGTCACGAGATCCTCGCCCATGTTTCAGGAAAGATGCGTCGGCATTTCATTCGAATTTTGCCGGACGACAAAGTGTTGGTAGAGATTTCCCCCTACGACCTCAATCGTGGGCGGATCACTTACCGTTACAAGTAATAGGTATTCAAAAAAAGGTCAAACCTATGAAAATCAAAGCCTCCATCAAACCCAGATGTGAAAACTGCAAGATCATCCGCCGCAAGGGTGTATTGCGTATCATCTGTTCGAAGAACCCCCGTCACAAGCAGAAGCAGGGATAAGGAGATCGTATGGCACGTATCGCTGGTGTCGATTTACCGAAAAACAAGACCGTCGAGTACGGTCTGACGGCAATCTATGGTGTCGGTCTGTTCACCGCAAACAAGGTCTGTGCCCAGCTGGGTATCGACAAGAACAAGAAGTGCGATGACCTCACCGAAGAAGAACAAGGTAAGATTCGTCATCTCTTGGAAGACGAATACTCTGTGGAAGGTCAGCTCCGCGCAGAAATCACCTTGAACATTAAGCGTTTGCAGGATATCGGCTGCTATCGCGGCATCCGCCACCGCAAGGGCCTCCCGGTCCGCGGTCAGCGTTCCCGCACCAACGCCCGTACCCGCAAGGGCCCCAAGAAAACTGTGGCTAACAAGAAGAAGTAAGGAGATTCCTCGTGGCTGAAGAAGAAATTAAGGAAACTGCTGCCGCTGCCGAAGCTCCGGTTGCTGCCGCTGAAGAAGTCAAGGTCAAGAAGGGCAAGAAGCGTATCGACATCCAGGGTATCGCCTGCGTCAACGCCACCTTCAACAACACAATCGTTTCTATCACCGATGCTCGCGGTAACGTGGTCGCTTGGGGCTCTCCCGGTAATGCCGGTTTCAAGGGTTCCCGCAAGAGCACTCCGTTTGCCGCCCAGCTCGCTGCCGAAGCCGCTGCCCACAAGGCTTTCGATCTCGGCATGCGCAAGGTGGATGTCCGCGTCAAGGGCGCCGGTGGTGGTCGTGAATCCGCCGTCCGCGCTATCAAGAATGCGGGCCTCGAAGTCCTCTCTATTCGAGACGTGACGGGCATTCCTCACAACGGTTGCCGTCCTAAAAAGAAGAGAAGAGTCTAATCCAAAGAGGTATCGCCAATGATGTGGAAATCACTTCAAATGCCGCGCAGCTTCCAGAAAGTGGAAACCGGCGAAGACGGCCGCTATGCAAAGTTTGTCGTAGAGGCCTTGGAACGTGGCTGGGGTATCACCCTCGGTAACGCTCTCCGTCGCACGCTCCTTTCCTCCCTGCAGGGTGCGGCCATTGTCTCCGTGAAAATCGAAGGCGTCGAGAAGGAATTTTCGACGATTCCCGGTGTCAAGGAAGATGTCACCGATATCATCCTGAATCTCAAGAGCATCCGCGTGAAGCTCCTTTCCGATCACGACGAAACTTTGCACCTGGACGTGTCCGGCGACGGCGAAGTTACTGCCAAGTCCTTTATGGAAAACCCGGGCGTGGTTGTTTTGACCCCCGATGTCCATATCGCTACTCTGAACGGTAACGCTTCGCTTTCCATGGACGTGAAGATCTCCAGTGGCCGCGGTTTTGTCCGTGCCGACGAACTGAAGGACAAGGACGCTCCGATTGGCGTTATCGCTACGGACGCGAACTTCAACCCGGTTCAGAAAGTTGCAATGCACATCAGCGATACCCGCGTGGGCCAGAAAACAGACTACAACCGTCTGGAACTGGAAATCACCACCGACGGCTCCATCGACCCCGAAGATGCCTTGGCCTACGCTGCCAAGCTTCTCGTCGACCACCTGGAAATCTTCATCAACTTCGAAGGTGACCTGGTGACCGAAGGTGCTGAAGGCCAGGACGAAGAACACCAGCGCATCGCGGAACTGCTCCGCACTCGCGTCGATGAACTGGAACTCTCTGTTCGCTCCAGCAACTGCCTGCGTATGGCCAATATCCATACGGTCGGTGAACTTGTGCGCAACAAGGAAAACGATATGCTCAAATACAAGAACTTCGGTCGGAAGTCCTTGGTGGAACTTAACGAGGTGTTGACAGCCATGGGCCTCTCTTTTGGCATGGATGTCGATGAATACTTGAAGGATTAAAAATGAGACACGGTGTAAAAAACAAGAAACTCGGCGTTAACGCCCAGCACAAGCGTGCCATCCTCCGCGCCCTTGCCACTTCTATCATCGGAAAGGGCATGGAAACCGAACAGGGCAAGCGTTATGTGCGTACAACCCTCCACAAGGCAAAGCTTGTCCGTGGCGTGGTAGACCGCATGGTGACCTATGCCAAGAAGGGCGACCTTTCTGCCCGTCGTGAAGCTGCCCGCTTCATCATGGATCCCAAGGTCCTGCAGGACCTGTTTGCCACAATCGGCCCGCGCTATGCAAACCGCAACGGTGGTTACACCCGCGTGCTGAAGCTCGGCCCCAACCGCCCCGGTGACGCTTCCGAAATGGCCCTCGTGGGTCTCGTGGAAGACGAAATCGTGGTGAAGGCCAAGAAGGGCGCTGCTGACGCTGCCAAGTCCGATGCCGTAAGCATGGTTGAAGGCGAAGGCAAGTCCGCATAATAAAATAACGATACAATTAAAAAAAGTCCAGTTTCTGCTGGGCTTTTTTTGTATTTTTATACGACATGTAGCTTATTTGGGATCTTTATGAGACTGAAACTTTGTTTGTTGTCTGTCTGGATTTTTGCGGTGCTGTCTTTTGCGCAGTCATCGCTGATGAGGATTCCTCCGGAGTATTCGACACCTCGCGGCAATGTTTCCTTGATGCCTATGGTCGTGGAATCGCAGGTGGATTCAAACTACATCGTTGGTCCGGGTGATTTTTTTGATTTGTTCCTGGAGAACAATTACTTTTCTGTTCAGGTCAATGCTGATGGAACTATTGCTGTCAGTGAGTGTGGTGTTATCAATGTTGGTGGTAAAACTCTCAATGAGGCCAAGCGCGAAATATTGCGGGCGATTTCCGTGAAGTATAGTGCACAGTATTCGTCAGTTCAACTGTCTCGATTGAAGTCCTTTATGGTTTCTGTAATGGGTGCCGTTCTACAGACGGGTCAAGTTCCCGTAGAAGCTCAGACGAAATTGAGTACTCTGCTTCGCAATATGGGTGGTTTTTTGCCAACGGCTGATAAGGAGAAGATTGTCGTCATCCGCGGTCAGGATTCCTTGAAAGTGGATTACAACAAGGTTGTTCGATTGGGTGATTTTTCAAGTGACCTTGTGTTGATGCAGGGTGACCGGATTTTTGTTCCTTTCGTCGATATGAGTACTGCGGTAACCCTTGTTTTTCCTGACAGGCGTGTTCCTGTGACGTACAATGACAACCGTTCTGTTGCCGATTATTATCTGATGGCGTCCGGTAGCGATGTCGAAAGCAGCGGACTCAGCTTTATAAAGATTGTTGCACGTGACGGCTCTGAAAAGAAGATCTCTACATCCGAAGCGAAGAATGTGGCTGTTTCTGCAAGTTCCGAGATTTATTGCGATAACCGTGGTTCTAACAACCAGTTTGTTTATGTTGGCGGGGCGGTAGCCGCTATGGGACGCGTCCCCTACAACCCCGATTACCATGCCCTGGATTACATTGCTGCCGCAGGCGTTACCCCGTTTACAGGAAGCTGGAATCAGGTTCACGTGGTTCGCGGCAATAGGGAGACTATCGATGTGAATGCCACAGAAGATGAAATTCTTCCGGGCGACTATATCGAAATACCCAAGAGCCGCTATGAAATTTTTAAGGATATCACTTTGTTCCTGGCGTCTTTGTTGACGGTGGTATCTTCTTCGCTAATTATTTATATGTCTTACCGGTAGTATGGAAAAACAAAGAGACATTTCTTTTCTTGAGATTGTATTGACGGCAATTCGCAGTTGTCTGTCCCATAAGCTGCTTTTTTCGCTAATAGTCTTGATTCCCACGGCAGTCATGTTTGTAATGGTGATGTGGGGCTTTACGCCAAAGTATAGGGCGGAAGCTGTTTTTACGTCACCGGTGGAAAATAGCGCTATGATGCCGGGCATGGGTGCTGCAAAAAAATTGAGCGAAAAGGGTGGATCGCTGACAGACTTGCTTGGAGATTCGGACGAAGGTGCCGATGTCACCATGACATTTGCCAAGTCTTGGGAATTGCACGAACGTATTATTGAAAAGTTTGATTTGGCAAGGGATTACAAGTTTAAGGGTAAGTTCTATGCCGACTTGTTGAAGAAGTTCCGCAAGGACTTGAAGATTGATATGAACGACGAGGATATGTTCTTGGTGACTTTTGAGCACAAGGACTATAAGAAGGCCGCCGCCGTTGTTCAGTATTTCTTGACGCAAGTAGATTCCATGTATAACTATTACAAGACGAACCAGGCGCGTCAGATGCGTGAGTACATGGACACCCGGATCAAGGAAGTGGAAACGGAGATGGAATCCATGAAAAAGGATTTCATCAAGTTCCAGCGGAAAAACAACTATTACGACCCCGACCGTCAACTAGAATCAACCATAAGGTACATGGCGAACATGCAGACGGAACGGGAGGCTATCAAGCAGGAGATTTCCTATGAAATGGCAAAGCAGGGAAATCGGACAAAGCGTGTGGAGGATCTGGAACGTCGCCTGAAAAACATTGAAAATGCCATTAGCCAGGTGACCGATGGAAAACAGAGCGATATGGGTGTGGTGGCTCTCAACAAGACTCCAGAACTTTCGAATCAGTATCTGAAGCTGAAAAGTGAATTGCAGATGCAGCAGGCCATCTACATGATGCTCCGTGAACAGCGTGAACAACTGGATATGGAGGCCAATAACAAGCAGGTTAATCTGATAGTCCTTCAGCCCCCATGGGAAAACGACAAGAGGGTTTTCCCCAGACGTGGTCTGATGATGATGTTTACCTTTTTCATTTCGTTCCTTGTAGCGACGCTGCTGTGTAGCTTTATTGAATATATGCGCTCAGAATCAAAGAAGGGTTCCGACATTTCCCACGAATGGGAGTCGATTGTGCGCGAGATTTGTTTTTGGCGTAAGTAAACCTGGAACAAGGCGATAGGCCATGGAAGCAGTCTTGGCGGCATATCCAGAAACTTGCGTGCTATTTACGCTTGCAACTGTGGTGTTGCTTGTTGTTTCGCTGTTGAAGGTGGACTATTTTTTTCCGCCGGTATTGTATTTCTTGGTACAGACTCTGATGCTTGGGGTGGCATACCTCAAGCTTGATCCCGCCATGACAGATTTTCACCTTAATACCTGGCTTGTGTGGGGTGGGGGAATGGCTGCCTTTATTGGCGGCTCCATTTTGACTCAGATTGTCTGGGCGACCAAGGGCGGCGGCGCCATGCCCTCTCAGGTTACATTGAACCGTGAGTATAGCTGGCCGACGCACTTTTGTGCCAGTTTTTTGGCCTTTGCCTATTTTTTCATAGGAGTTGTTGGAGTTATTTCTGTTGCAGGTAACTTTGTACTGCTTACTGAACAGCCCGCTTACTGGGTGTCTGGCAGAAGCAGCCCTGTGCTGAAGTATTCGGACTTTTTTACTTCGGGTGCTATGGTTGTGGGACTTTTCGGGGTGGCGTCCTTCAAGTCGATTAACCCTGTGCGCTGGGTCCGTAACGCGTCAAGGTTCATGGTTGTATTCACTATGATTCTAAGTTTCTTGACGTTCCCCAGTCGTGGTATCAATATGCTTTGCGTTGGGATCCTTCTGATGTTGTATAACTATTTGCATGGCCGCTTTACTTGGAAAACCAGCGGAATCATTTTGGCCTTTGCTCTCGCCTTCTTTATCGGAGTGGCTTTTTTGAAGGGGCAGTATAACGACTGGAATAGTTTCATGGCGGTCAACAAGAAGACCCAGGATTTTACGGAAAAGGTAGCCCGAAAGCTGACTCAACTGCCTTACTTATACATCTCCAACAACTATTGGAATCTAGATTATGCTTTTAACCGGCCCAGCGATGCCTATGAGCACGAATGGACCTATGGCGTAGATGCGTTTTACGGTATAACCCATTTACTACGGATGGGCGATGGCCTTCAGGACAGTTTCGGCTGGGATACCCCGTTTAACCAGAGTGTCTCTAAAAAGGTACACCTTAACACGATTCCGTTCCTGTGGGACGCCTATAAGGATTTTGGGGTCGTGGGACTTTTTTTTGTGCCGTTCTTTTTTGGAATACTCATCACCTGGTGTTACCGTCGTATGGCATCTTCCAAAACGCCCCTGTTCCTTTTGTTTGAGTGTATGTTTGTGTTGTGGATATTCTTGTGGAGCTTTACAACCGGTTACAAGCAGAGCATGTATTGGGCGTGGATGACATTCTTTGTGATTGTCTGCGTTATGAGCAGTGGCAAGGGTGTTTTACCATTTAATCGACTTCCGGCGAATGTAATATCCCATGAGAATAAACGTAATGAAGATATCACCGGTCAAGGCGAAGACCGGGATGTAGCTATTGGCTAGGTTCATTCCGGCAAGTGTACATGCAGCAATGTTTGCCGCACCGGCTACACTTACAATTATGGCGTAAGCGTAAGTTTCTTTATTTTTTAGCATTGTGGAAATCATGGACATTCTTGTCGCCTGGAATAGGAGTGACAGGGAAAGAATCCTGAGTATCTGTCCGCTGCAATCAAGAGAATCGCTTGTCCATTGAACTGCAAAGAAAAGAACTTGCAGTAGCTGTTTTGGAAATAGCCAAAGGGGGGATATACATACTCCGATAAAGATGACGAAAGCGGCAATTTCTTTTAGGTGGACATATTTATCCTGTGATAAATGTTGGGTGACCAGGTTCGAAGAAATAAAATGGACCATGATTCCCGAGCAGAGGATGAGTATCTTGTGTCCGTAATTGTAGGAACTCAGAAATTCGGCGGATGCGAACTTGTCTGCTATATACAGCCCAACGGGAAGGTAGGCGTAAGAGGCAAAGCCGGATATGGCGTAAGGGATTCCGGCCTTGAACATAAGGCGGAAAAAAAGTAAGGTACGCTTGGTTATCTTGAATATTTTGCGATTCAGCGATTGGGTGATGCCGAAGAAGAAGGCGGGTAGTGCCGCAAGGACCATAGCCAGGGCAATCATCTCTATTTTTTCGGTTTTGAAATAGAGGAGGGCGATGCCCATGATGGCGGTGTACGAAATGGAATGCAGAATTTTGGAGAGTAACAGTTTTTTCCAGAATCTGCCACAGATAAAGAACCAGTCAAAGAAAGCGTGCTGGAATATAAGACCGAAGGAGAGGATGAGTTCTCCGTAAAAAATGGCATGGTTTTGTCTAAAAGTAAGGGCGAATAGAACCATAATGAGGGCAGCCAAGATCGAACTTACAATGCGTAGCTGGAAAACATTTCTGAAAAGTTGCCCTTCTGTGGCTCTTTTGCCGAAGAAAGCGAGAATGAGTGTGCCCATGCCAAAGTCGGCGATGGCGGAAAAAATGGCAAAGTCCGTTTGAAGGACCCCGAAAAATCCGTAGGCTGACGTTCCTAAGTTGCGGGCGATAAAATTTTGTACAAGAAAAGAGATTCCTTGTATGATAAAATTGGCGCAAGCGATGAAAGCGCCTATCTTTATGCTTTTTATGACTGCCGGCACGACCTAAAGATACAAAAAAGAAAAGCATAGAATGATATTTTTTGACAGCCCAAGTTTTGTATATTTGAAATATGGGAAAACTTCAAGGTCAAAGTTCATTTTTCAGGCCCGGTCCGCCGGCAAAACCGGGCGAGGCCTATAAGCCCATTATTGATTTCTTGCTCAACGAAATCAGGGGCCGTACGGTCATAGACCTTGGCGGGGGAGAGGGTGCTTATTCCTTGGAACTTTCCCGTGCCGGTTATGACGTTGTCGTGGCGGACATCAATCCGGAATCCCTGAAAGTTGCTGCAGAAAATGGGTTAAACACGCGCCTTCTACAGCCGGGCGAGTTCCTGGGAGATGGTGTTGCCGATACGGTGATGTTGATTGAGGTTCTTGAGCACGTTCCTGACCCCAAGGCGTTTTTGCAGTCTGCCATGGCGGCGGCCCGCAAGCGCGTGGTTTTTACATTACCTTGTACCGAAGATTTTGATTCGCTGTTCAGGCTTGGGTTGTCTTATGCCCATGTGGCGGTTTCGGACCATTTGTGGCATTTCTCCTTTCAAGAAATGAAACAGATGCTGGATTCTTTGGGAAAGCCCTACACACTTCGTATGGGAGATTTCTTGTTCCCTCACGTGTCTATGGCGCTAGTGCGAGAGCATTTTAGGGGACCCTTTGGGTTTATGGCGGCCCTCCCTGTACGGATAGCGAATCGTTTAGGGCTTGTCCCCAGGAGGATTCCGTCTCGTTTTTACGGATATATTGATGTTTCCTGATTTTTTACGAAGACTTTTTTTCTAAATTAGCGACACAAAACGCGAGAGTGGCGGAATTGGCAGACGCGCCAGACTTAGGATCTGGTACTTCGGTGTGTGGGTTCGACTCCCACCCCTCGCAGAAATTTTAATCTACTAACGAATACCGGAGTCTATATGCCCGTTGAAATCAAAGAAACCAGCGCAACCCTGCGTACCCTCGAAGTCACTATCCCCCAGGAGGACCTGAAGGCTCCTTTCGAAAAGAAGCTGTCCCAGTACAAAAAGCAGGTGACGCTGAAGGGTTTCCGCCAGGGCCAGGTTCCCAAGGCCATGATTTTGAAGCAGTTTGGCGATTCCATCCGTCATGAGGTCGTGAACGAGACCGTGGATGCCGTCTTGAACGCCGAGCTCAAGAAGGCGAACATCATCCCCGTGGGCCAGTTGAAGATTACAAAGTTCAACGACGACAAGGAATCCGCCATTACCATGACGGTGGAAGTGGAAATTGACCCTGAAATCGACATCAAGGGCTACGCCGACACGGGTGTGACCGTTCCTCAGACCGCAGTCCACGAAGAAGAAGTCCAGGCCGAATTCGATCACCTGATGAAGATGTGGAGCAAGGACGAACATGTTGACCGCGCAGCCCAGAAGGGCGATGTGGTGGAAGGTGAATACCTAGAGGTGATTATTGAAGGCGAAAAGCAGGAACTTCCTGAAAACAGGGTGTTCCGCAATTTGCTGGGCGAATCTGCTAGCCCCGGTTTTGACGAAGGCCTTGTCGGGTCTTCTGCTGGAGACGTCAAGGAAGTAGACTTCAAGTATCCTGATGACCACAAAGACGAACGCTACCGTGGCAAGTCCGCTCATTTCAAGGTGAAAGTGACGGAAATTCGTGAAATTGTTCCCCCTACCCTGGATGAAGAATTCTGCAAGAAGGTGGGCGTCAAGGACGAAGCCGAACTGAAGAGCAACATCGCCGAAAGCCTTGCCAACCAGAAGCAGGATGCCGCCAAGACCAAGGCCATTGACGAGGCCATCGACAAGCTTATCGAACAGAACCCGTTCGAGGTTCCCAATGCCCGCGTGGCAGACCTCATCAAATGGTCCATCAACCGCAACGTGCAGGACCCGAAGGATGCGGTGGAACCCACCGAAGAACAGATGAAGACATTGGCCCCCGAAGCTATCCGCGAAATCAAGAAGCATCGCATTCTGGAGTTCGTGGCCAACAAGGAAAAGATCCGCCCCGCACAGGCCCAGGTGGACGCCCGCCTGCAGGAAATGGCCAAGGCCTACCACATTGAATTTGACGACCTGAAGTCTCATTTCCGTCAGTCTGGCCGTATCAACCAGCTTCGTGAAGAACTCCGCTTCCAGATGGCTGCCGACTTTATCGTGGGTATCCGTCCGGCTGCCGAAGAATCCAAGTAA
>DFTB01000002.1 GCA_002382975.1 Fibrobacter sp. UBA4223 | reverse complement strand
GTCCGCAAGTACATCAAGTAACGCTAAGGAGATTTAAAAAATGAATTCTATCGACATTGTTAAAGGTTCCGGCGTTCCTGTACGCGGCAACGACATCGACACTGACCGTATCATCCCGGCACGCTTCCTCAAGTGCGTCACGTTCGAAGGCCTCGGCGACAACGCCTTTGCCGACGATATCGCTGGCCTCGCCGCCCAGGGCAAGGTCCACCCGTTCCGCGATCCGGCCTACAAGAACGGCTCCATTCTCGTCTCGAACCAGAACTTCGGTTGCGGTTCCAGCCGTGAACACGCTCCGCAGGCTCTCAAGCGCTGGGGCATCCGCGCCATCATCGCCGAAAGCTACTCCGAAATCTTCTTCGGTAACTGCGTCGCCATTGGCGTGCCCTGCTACAAGGTAAGCCACGAAGTAGCTGACAAGATTCTCGCCTGGATCGAAGCACACCCGAGCGAAGAACTCGTCACGAGCACCGAAAGCCGCACGCTCAAGATGGGTGACGAAACCATCGAGCTCACGCTCGCCGACGGCCCCCGCGGTCAGTTCCTCGACGGCTCCTGGCACGCACGCTCCGCCCTCATGGCCAACGCCGACAAGGTGCAGGAACTTGCAAGCAAGCTGCCGTATATGAACTTTCTGAAGTAAACAGTGGTTAGTGGTTGGTAGGGCGAAGCCCGTTAGGAATAGCCTCTAGCCACAAGCAATGAGGTCGGCACTCCGTGCCTTTGAGGTCGCTACGCTTTGAGGTATGGGGTGTCATCCTGGAGCCGCGAAGCGGCGATAGGATCCACAAGCAATTCAAAAACGTCCAGATTAAAGGCCTGGGCGTTTTTGTATTACGAGCAAATAAAATGGACAAAACCGCAGTTCTTTTATCCAAAATTTCTGATTTTTTCAGAGTCCAACCGCTTGCGAACTCAAATAAATAAAGGTATATTCAAAAGTAGATTTTATAGATGCTCTTTATGAGCAGAGGTAAAACATGAAAAAGCTTTTCATTGCAATTCTTGCGCTCGCCGCGTTCGCTTTCGCAGCGAATTGCGACTACGACAGTGGAATCTTTGCCTTCCAGAAGCGGATGAACAAGGTCGAGGAAATGAAAGGAGCCGAAAAGGCGGTCGTCAAGGAAACCGAAAACGCCGCCGCCGTCCGTCTCCGTTCAAAAACACTCAAGTCCGGGATTTATATGGGCAAAAGGCGTACCGAGTTCTATGTATTCGGAGGATGCACGCCTTTTCATGTCATTGTTACCTATTCGGACCCGGAAACAAAGGAAGTGGCTACACAGGCCACGGCATTCCTGCGGCCCGACGGCAATCTCCGTGCAATCTGCGACGGGAACAGCGAGGTCACGGTCACAAATCCGATTGACGGAACCATCGAGCCGAACAAGGACTGCACATGCTACGACGAGAACAGCGTCCAGCGACCTTTCGGCAAGTATGGCTGCCTCTACGAGGACGAGATCGAGGAGATGATTCGGCACAACAACGGCTCCGGAGGCGGAATCCTCGGCGACATCATGCGGAACGGAACCAGAGTCAAGTGACCATTCTGCGTCTTATAGTGGCTCTTTATGAGTTGATGGAAAACTTATATTCCAATAAAAAGAGGCCATCATGCATATTTTGAAGGATAACGATATCGAATTCGTCGTGAATGATTATCTAAAAGGTCATTCTGAAGACATTCGTAACAAAGTTATTGATGAAATTAAACAAGATAGAGAACGTTTTGGCTTTCCAGGAAATGGAAACATATTGCGTTCTAGACTTGAAAACATCGTAGGATCCGCAGTAAATTTTGCGGTATTGAGTCAAAAGCTATACTTCAAACGAGAAATAGAAGAGTTTATCGATGCCGATATTAGATTTTATGAGTGGAGTTTTGGCAATACAAACTATTGTCATAACGGACACTCCCAAATGGATAAAAAAATTTTTTGTATAGATGATGCCGAGCATTACTACGTAAGAAAGCCCCAAAAAATACTTGTCCAGCGAGAACGTCCATCAAAAATGCCTAAGGGGTCTCCATACGATGCTAATGAAATATGTAACTGTACAATGTTACCTTTTCTTACTAATCTTGAAGGCTATACTATAACAGATACGGAACCAGAACCAACAACAAAAGTCATAAAGCTACAAAAACAGAAACCTGTTCGAAACATAGTTCCAGAAAGTATTTCATTCAATAATATTTATCAGAAAGAAAAACTCCAGCCATCTAATTCAAATTCAATAATTACAGGAATCATTTTTTTCGTTATAGCCTTCATCGTTATAGTTATTTTCTGTTTGTAAAGTGAAAATGTTTCTAGCCTTATAGATGCTCTTACGAGCAAAGAACTTCAGCACGAAGCCCTACCCTACACCATCGCGGCCTTGAGCTTTGCGGCTATCTCTACAGCATCTGATTTCGGGTTTTAGGGCGGAGCCCTAGGCGAAGGGGAAGCGGAAGACTTGCCATGGGCCCTATCGCTCCGCTCCAGGGTGACAGAAGGGCAAGGCTGTAGAGAGGGGGAGGCTTCCCCCTACCCTCTCGCGCAAAATTATATATTATGCTTATATTGGTGAGGTTTATATGAATGTCATAAGACCCGTTTCAGACCTGCAAGATTGTCTCGAAGACATTTCCAAGACCGTCCACGAATCTGGACAGCCTGTGTTCTTGACTAAAGACGGCTATGGCGACATGGTTCTTATGAGCATGGAAGCGTTCGCCCATTTTCAAATTGAAAATGAAATCTATGCCAAGTTACATGATGCCGAACTACAGGTACAGGAATCCACCAAAAGATATACTTCAGAAGAAATCCTAAAAGAAATCGGACAACTTACCGCTGTATGAACTACAGAGTAGAATATCTACCCTTAGCCTTGTCCGATTTGAAGAGTGCGACCCGTAAATTAAAGAAGTCCGTGTTCCTTGAGCATTTTCTCGTACCTGTCAGCACGGGATTCCGCCTCATCGGCGCGAGATTTCTCTTCATCAGCACGGCGTTCCGCCGCATTGGCGCGTTCACGCTCCACATACACTGCATCATCGATTTCCTGTTGCCAAGTCATATAGCGTTTCCTTGTTTCGTTGTCCGACAGATACCATTGCCGCTGGCGTTCGATGTCCTTTGTTTCCTGGGATGTGGCCTTGTTGGTCGCGAAATATTCAAGATACTCCTTGATCGACTGCTCGGCAACATCCCTGTATTTATTGAATATATAAAAATTTTTGAAGCATAGGTCTCCCAATTCATGCTCAGGGTGCTCTTTTTCCAAGTTCATGAACTTGTAAACAGCCCTACCCCGCCCGAAAATGTCGTCGGGGCAAATGAACATGATATACTGTTCCTTGAGGTTGCGGTAGGATTCTCCCTTGTTCAATGCTTCCGAGTCACACAGCGCCTGGTAGTAACGGGCGCGCTTCGGCAGTTCGTGGGTGTCCTCGATCTGCATCTCGATGTCAAAGGTGCGGAGGATTTCGCCCTTGGGTCCCTGCTCCTTTACGAATACATCGTAGCGGACCCCCTTGTTAAAGGGGCTGCTTTCGGTCGCTTTCTCCGGCTCCGGTTCCTGCAAGTCAAAAATTTTGACGCCGAGAAGAGCCTCCAGAAAGGGCTTTGCGATGTGCTTATGGCTGAACACCAGCGCGAACATGAAACGGTTCGTGATGGGCAACTGTTCAAAAGGAACATGGTTCGTATTCATTTTTCACTCCTCCCACCTACATGCAAAAAAGGCGGGGCTTAGGTTGTTTTTTTCGCTCATGCGAGCAAGGCAAATATACAATCACTCGAATGTCAAAAGATGACATTTGTCGTTATTTTTTTCGAGAACTATTTTAATTGACTCAAGAATGGGCGGGTGGGTGGGGGAAGCCCGGACGTTGCGGGCGCGGGCCGAAAGGCCCGGAACAAAGAAGGCAAGACGCCCAAAACACGATGATTTTACGCTTGAATACGACAAATAAACCCATCTTCAGGAAAAGAATGTATTTTTAGAGGTACCCAAAGAAAATCCCATGAAACTGCCATTTATTTTCCCCATAATGCTTCTCATATCTACGCTCCAGGCGCAGACGCTTGTATTCACCGATCATGAGCCGCTGGGCAACATGCGGACGCATGTAACGGAGCGGTTCTTCCGCCTTGTGGAGCAGGAAAGCCAGGGGCGCATCCGGATAGACGCCCACTGGAACGGCGAAATATCGTCGAGTTATGACGCTTACGAGACGGTGCACGAAGGCAAGAAGGCCAACATGGCGACGGTCGTGCCCGAATACGACAGCCAGCGGATGCCGCTCCACCAGCTGTTCAAGGGATTCCTCGCGGGCCCTTCGGGAGAGGCTCAGGTGGCCCTCATCCGCAAGGCGTACAAGACCATTCCAGAACTCACCGAGGAACTGCACCGGGCGGGCATCCATCCCGTGCTGGTGGCGACGGGCTATCCCGTGGGTTTCTATAGCCGCCACCCGATGGCACACCTCACCGCGCTAAGGGGGCAGACATGGCGCACCGCCAGTTTCTGGCATATCGGCTATCTTGAAAACGCGGGCGCAAAAAACATGCGCATCCCGTGGGGGGAGCAAGTGACCGACTCGTTAAAATCCGGAGCCATCGAGGGCATCATGGTGAATATCGACAGCGGGAAGGACATCAACGCCCACAAGGCCGCCCCACATTTGTTAGTGTCGCAGGAACTTTGGCTCGGGCATATCTATCTTGTGGCAATGAATCTCGACCGCTGGAAATCCCTCCCCGAAAAAGACAAGCGGGCATTCGAGCGAGCGGCTGACAAGGCGTACAAATCGATGGGGAAGACCATGGATGAAAGTTACGGACAAATGCTCCGCGACCTCGAAAGCGAAGGCTGTACCGTCCGCCAACTCACGCACAGGGAAGTGTCCGATTTTGTCACCGCCGTCCGCCAGGGCGAAGTGCAGGAAAAATGGGTGAAGGAAAAGGAATCCGAAGGGGTTCCCCATGTTCGCCGCGTATTCGAGAAACTCCGCGCGCTGGTGATTGAAAGTGCAAGGTTTTAACCATTTCTTGGACAATAAAGGTATATTCAAGAAGCAGATCTTATAGACGCTCTTTATGAGCAGATGCCTTTAGCGCGGCCCCATACCCTACACCATCTCGGCCTTAAGCCTTGCGGCGAGTTCAATCACTGCATCATCACATTTTCAACACTGGTTCGAAAAGCAAGCCAATTTACAATTCAGTTATCAATTTTATTCAGAAATTCCGAATACTGAAGAATTAGAATTCCTGCATGACTTTTCAACTCTGTTAAATCCTTGTCACCGCTCACGATGCAATCTACAGGGACACTTTCCGCCATAGAAAGAATGAAGATATCCTTAATATCCCTGATGGGCGACTATAAAGGATAACCACAGGTTTGTGTCGAAAAGGACTTTCATTTCCCGTAACGGACCGCGTTGACTTCGGCTGCGATTTCTTCGTCGGTCATCATCGGAGTCTTGGGGCACGAATCAATGAATTTCTGGACAATGCTACGTTTAGACCGCACGGTCCATCCCATACGAGTTGCCAGCGTTTCCATGATGCCCAAGTCCTGGGTCGGTATTGTCAGAACTAGATCTTCTATATAAACCTCCCTTATAATATATATTATTCAAATTTGATGTGCAAACCCATCCTAGGTAGAAACAGCAAGTTAAAGCCTAACAGCCCTCTTTTTCACATAAAAACCAAGCAAAACGCTAAAACAACAGCCTATTTTGTCAACTACACCTTCCCGGCCTTGATTTTTTTCAATGTATTCTAAAAAAACTACATTTCAAGTCATGCTCCCCTCACCCATCGACAACATTCTCGTAGAAAAGGCGAAGCGTCAAATGCACTTGCGCAACGGCGATAGTGTTGTCAAAACGTACAGAATTTCGTTGGGCAAGAATCCAGTTGGAGCGAAGGTCAAGTCCGGCGACAACAAGACTCCCGAAGGCAACTACACCATCGAAAGACACAACCCCAAGAGCATTTTCCATTTATCGCTAAAGATTTCGTACCCGAATGCGGAGCAAATCAAGGCCGCGAAAGAAGGCAACTACGAGCCCGGCGGCGACATCATGATCCACGGCTATCCGAACAAGATTCCCGCATTTCTCTTTAAATTCTGGCATAAATGGAAAGATTGGACAGCCGGCTGCATCGCGGTCACGAACGACGAAATCGAAGAAATCTACGACGCCGTCAAGGACGGAACTCCGATAACCATCAAGCCCTAGAAAGTCGGGTTCAATCTTTTTGTATATTGTTGCTATGACCGAAAAAGAAAAAATGCTTACAGGCGAGCTATACGACCCCAGCGACAAGGAGCTTGCATCAAGAAGAAGTGCATGCCACGCCCTATGCCAACAATACAACAGCCTATTGGAAACGGACAAGAACCGCGAAAACACCCTTGCTCAGATTCTAGGGGCATCCCCCGCCAAGGGCGTTTACCTGCAAGGACCCATCTTTTTTGATTACGGGTGCAACACCCGCATTGGCGAAAAAAGTTACGCAAACTTCAACTTTACCGTTCTGGATTGCGCCCCGGTAAGCATCGGAAACAACGTATTTATCGGTCCGAACGTTTCAATACTCACGCCCATGCACCCGCTTCGCTGGCAAGAACGCAACATGTTCGAAAAGCCCGACGGAAGCCTCACCGACCTGGAATACGCAAAACCGATTACCATCGAAGATAACTGCTGGATTGCAGGAAACGTGACCATTTGTGGCGGAGTGACTATCGGTGCAGGAAGCGTTATCGGGGCGGGGAGCGTGGTCACACGGGACATCCCGCAGGGTGTCGTTGCCGTAGGCAACCCCTGCCGCGTTCTCAAGAAGGTTGAACAAGAAAAACGCTAAGACAAAATCCTCAGCAAACTACTCTTTTACTGCAATTTCAAGAGTCCCACCCTTTTAGCGCATATACCTGGATTTATACCCGTGATTTTCCGAGGGCCGCAGGTCGTTGGGGTACATCACGTCGGTGTAGATGTCTTCTTGCAACTGTTTCACGAGCTTGTACACTTCTGCGTAATTGGCGATGCTGTCGATGGAAATGCCCGCGTTGGTAGAAGTTCTACGCCCGTTCATTGTCGCGGGGTTCGCCTGAGCAGCGGTCGTAATGACATCTCCTACGCCAAACCACTGGTCGAAAATGCCGCGGTGCAAATCTACGTGCGAAAGTTCCGCGAAGGGTTTTGACTTGTATGTCCTGGCGAAGATTCCGCCAGAAGCATAGATGGCCTTGTCCGTAACGATGTAGGCCGTATTGCGGTACCGTCTGAACGAAAGTAGCGCCCCGCCCAGGTAAATCCAGACCGGCATCATATGGAGCGCCATGAAGGGGACGATAAAGAACGCCACTTTGTCTGACTGGTCAGAAGAAAAGGCCGTCCCGATAAAGAACATGTCGAAAAATCCCCAGACGAGCGCGAACGGGAGCATCGGATTGAAAATGCATTCAAAAATGAAGCACCTCTTGTCGGGCTTGCCAGCATACAGGATTTTTTCATCTATCCCGATCAAAAGTGTCAGTTCGTTGTCCATTCATCTATTAATATAAATAAATCCAGACTTAAAACCAATTTTTTACTAGGTTTAAAGAGGATTGTTTCGGGGGAATCATGTTTACTTGGATAAAGGCAAGAGAATTACTTCTCATAACAGCGCTGGGCTTGGGACTTTTGGCGGCCTGTAGCGACGACAACAGCGGTGACAACGGGGCAGGCCCCGCCGATTCGGACACAGGAACACCCATCGCCATGCTGGACACCTCCTTGGTCCGCAAGCATGTCGACGAGGGAAACGGCTGCGCCATGCCAATCATAGAAGAAGCGGAAGAAGAATCCTCCCTAGCGAAAACCGCTATTCCACAGGAAGACGACGAGGCCTTTTTTGCAAGACCCAAATGTGGCACATTCAACGACATCCACCTGTACATAAACGCAAGAGCCCAGGTGGTAAACTCCAAGGGAAAACCCATGGCTGGCGCAAAAGTTTACGAGGGCAGGTGCGCCTTTGACGACAAAAGCTGCCAGTACACCACCGACAAGGACGGATTCTTCTACATCGACAGCGTAAACTTCTTGACCTATATGGAAAACTACGAGGGCGCCGCGAAAGAAGTCTCTTCGAAGAAAGCCTATACACCCATGTACCAGTCACTCCAGCTGCGAGTACTTTCCGCAGATTCTAGCCTTGGAGCCAACATCTTTTCGTCTTTTTCTAAAGCCAGTGTCGTAGAAATAGACGGCGAGCAGGTTGCCGAACTGAAAAAGATTCCGCTGGAGCCCGTTTATACCGCCAGGCTATACCTGGATTCTATCCATGTTCTCGATGACGAATACTCCTGGGAGTTTGTGGAAGAAACCGGCTTCGGAATCTGCATGGAATTGCTTGACGGTCCGTTCTCTTCGGAATTCGAAGAAGATAATGAGCCTTACGATTTCTACCCCTGCCAAATGGTAACCGAAGAAGACCAAGAAAACGGGTATGTCACCCTCTACGGACTACCCGAAGGGACCTACTGGTTTTCCATTGGCGGTCCAGATTCCCAAATAAGCGTAGGCAGCGACTCTCTGGTCGTGACCCGCTAATTACCCCAGGCGCTTGTTGACGACTTCCCAGTTGACGATACTCCAGAGCGCCTTCAGGTAGTCCGGACGGCGGTTGCGATAGTCGATGTAGTAGGCGTGTTCCCACACGTCGAAGGTCAGCAACGGCTTGAGACCCTTGGTGAGCGGGTTCTGGGCGTTGCCTTCTTGCGTAATCACGAGCTTGCCGCTTGCATCGGCGGAGAGCCAGACCCAGCCAGAACCGAAGAGGCCGGCACCTTTCGCCTGGAATTCTTCCTGGAACTTTTCGAAGGAGCCGAAGTCCCGGGCGATGGCGTCGGCGATTTTGCCGGTCGGGGCGTTGCCGGCCTTCGGGGCGGCAAACTGTAAGAAGTACATGGAGTGGTTCAGGAACTGGCCCGCGTTGTTGAAAACGCCGCCTTCAGCCGTTTTCACGATGTCTTCGAGGGACTTGCCTTCGAAGGCACTGCCCGGAAGCGCCGCGTTCAGGTTGTTCAGGTAGGTCTGCAGGTGCTTTCCGTAGTGGAACTCGATGGTTTCGGCGCTGAGGGCCGGGGCCAGGTCCGCCGCGGCATACGGGAGGGCGGGCATTTCAAACTTTCCATTTTTCTGTTCGGTCATTGTGTCTCCTTGGTTAAAACCGATTGAGTCATTCTGAGCGGAACGAAGTGGAGGCGAAGAATCTCTTTTCTTTAAGATCCTTCGACTTCGGCGTTTCACGCCTCCGCTCAGGATGACAATGTTAATTTCATTCTCGCGATGACATTTTTAAACCGCGCTTTCAATAAATTCCTTTCTAAACGTGCCGTTGCCAAGCAGGATGTCGATGGGCAACTTCTTGAATTCGTATTCGTAGGGCGGTTGTTTCCAGGCGAAATCCTTCGGGTACTCGTTGAAGATGTACTGCAAAAGCTTTACCGCCATGTTGAAACTGCGGAACTTGTCGCGGTCGAGCACGTGTATCTGCGCGCCCCCGCAAATCTGGCCCGCACCCTTGTGGAACGTGGGCTGGAAGTAGTTCTCACGGAAATACACGCCGGGCAATTTCAATCCGTTCATGTACTTGCAAAGTTTGACCGCATCGATAAACGGCGCACCGAAAATCTCGAACGGGCGCGTAGTACCGCGGCCTTCGCTCACGTTGGTCGCCTCGAAAAGGCACATGCCGGGGTAAACGATTGCGGTATCGAGCGTAGGCATGTTCGGGCTCGGTAAAATCCAGGGGAGCCCCGTCTGGTCGTACCACATCTTCTTATCGTAGCCTTCCATGCCCAGCACGTAGAGTTCGCACTTGGGGAAGCGTTCTTCCTTAAACTGCACCGCCAGTTCGCCGATGGTCTTCGCGTGGCGGGTGCGGATGCTGTGGAGGCCCACGAAACTGGTGTAATTCAGGTCAAGCACAGGGCCTTCTTCGTCAATGCAGTTGATGGGGTTCGGGCGGTCCACCACAATCACGGGGATTCCGGCCTTCTCGCAGGCTTTCATACAAAGGAACAGCGTCCAAATGAACGTGTAGTAGCGGGCGCCAACGTCCTGCAGGTCTACAAGCATCATGTCCACGTGGCTGAGCATCTCGGGGGTGGGTTCCCGGTGTTCGCCGTACAGGCTATAGACGGGAATACCCAGTTCGGGGTCGGTGTAGCCCTCCCACTCGATCATGTTGTCCTGGGTGTGGCCCTTGATGCCATGCTGCGGGCCAAAGAGTGCCGAAAGCTTGAATAGCTTGCCGTCGTATTCCTTGAGAAGATCGAGAGTGTAGTGCAGGTCCGGGAGGACTGATGCCGGGTGGAGGACTGCGCCGAGGCGCTTGCCCTTGAGGTTTGCGGGGAAAGTTTTTTCGAAACGGGAGAGTGCGAGAGAGACCATATGATAGGGGTTAGGATTTAGGATCTAGGGGTTAGGATTGTGGTGTGTGAGGTGTGGGGAGTGAGATTAGTAATGAGTTGTGAGTTGTGAGTTCTTATAGTCGCGCCTTTGGCGCCAAATTATATACTGAGGACTGAAAACTGACGACTGATAACTCCATGTTATGAGGTGTGGGTTTACAAGATGTGTTAAAAGTTAAGAATTAAGAGTTAGGGAATGGGCGGCCATTTCAAGAAAGGGCTTTCTAAAGCCGGGTTTAAGAAATTTTTACCCCAGAGGGGAATATTTCCCTAAAAAATGACAAAAATGACAAGCGTATTTTTTTATTTTTCCCCCGTGAACAAAAAAAAGCAAAGGATAAATTATGGCTTATTTGAACAAAGTGATGCTCATTGGCAATATTGGTAAGGACCCTGAATTCCGCATGAGCCAGACCGGTGGACGCAAGCGCGTCTCCTTCTCCCTCGCCACCAGCCGTCGTTACCGCGACAACAACGGCGAGCAGAAAGAACAGACCGACTGGCACAACATTGTGGGTTGGGGTAAAACTGCCGACATTATCGAGCAGCTTGGCGTGCACAAGGGCATGAGCCTCTACGTAGAGGGTACCCTTACCAACCGCAGCTGGACCGACCAGAACGGACAGAAGCGTTACGCTACCGAAGTCAACATGGACACCTTCCAGCTGCTGGGCCCCCGCACTCAGGGCGGTTCTCCCTCTTACCAGGGCGGCAACTCCTACCAGGGTAGCTCCAACAACTACAGCCAGCCTCAGGGTGGCGCTCCGGCATACGACGCGCCCATGCCCGAAGACGACGGCTCTGACCTTCCCTTCTAGCCCATGAACTCGGACGTAGCTGAAATTGCCCTGATGTACGTGCTCCCCCTGGGAGTCACGTTCATTACCATATTGCAGACGGCAGCCTCGGAATACCGCAGCCAGAAACTGGCGGGGGCGTTCTTGTCCCTCATCGTCGTTGTCCTGGACTGCCTGTTCTACTTTACCAAGAACTCCTTCATTGCCTACAACAACGACGGCGGGCTTCTGCTTGCCTTCGGGAGCCTGTTCTTTTTTGCGATTCTCTACGTAATCAAGAGCGACGAGACTCCGGCAAAGGTGGCAAACATCCTTTTTGCCGTGCTAATGCTTGCAGGAATTGTCGGGATTTCTTACTGGGACAGGCCCACATTGGTCATTACCTCCCAGTATTCCGCCGCTGACATTGCCGCCCAGAACGCCATGTACCAAGACTACATCACCTCGTTCCAGAATGGGACTCCGACCAAGGCTACAAAAAGCAAGGTGACCGGAACCCAGATCAGGAACTCTGGCGCAACAGGCGAAAACGTGCAGGGTCAACGGCCTGCAAGGCCAGCCACCCTTTCCGAGGGCGCAAAGGCCCGACTGGAAAGCTACATGGACGAATCCCGCACCGTCATGAAGCGCATGCAAGAGATGGAATCCGCCATCAACGGCTTTGGCAAGCTGCCGCCAAATATTTCGGAAGCAGACCGCGAAGAGTGGAGCCGCAAGGCCCTCGCCATCAGCAACAATGCCATGGCCATCAACAAGAAGGCCTTGGGGCTATTCCACCCCCACGAATCCAGCGAAGCCCATGCCGAGCTGATTCAGGCCACCGAAAGCCTGCGTCTTGCGGCCTATTCCCTCTATACCTACACCCTTCAAGAAAACGCAGCTGACCAGAAAGCTCAACTGCAGCAGGCGAAGGAACAGCTGGGTCAATCCAAGATTTTCCTGGACCGCTTTATCGCGGCCATCCAGGGACTCCTTACAAACTACAAAGAACAACCAGAAGAAAACTAAAGGTTAATTATGATTCGCAACGTAGCCATTATGGGTGCCACCGGCGCCGTCGGCCAGGAAATCCTCTCCATCCTCGAGGAACGCAACTTCCCGCTGCAGAGCCTCAAGCTCCTCGCCTCCGAACGTAGCGCAGGCAAGGAATTCAAGTTCAAGGGCGAAACCCTCAAGTGCGAAGTCCTGAACAAGGATTCTTTCAAGGGTATCGACCTGGTGCTCAGCTCCGCCGGTGCAGCGATTTCCCAGGAATTCGCCCCCATCGCCGTGGAAAACGGTGCCGTGGTGGTCGATAACACCAGCTTCTTCCGCATGGACCCGAAGGTCCCGCTGGTCGTGCCCGAAGTGAACCCCGAAGACATCAAGCTCTACAAGGCTGAAAACGGTGGCAAGGGCATTATCGCCAACCCGAACTGCACGACCATCATGATGGTCGTGGTGCTGAACCCCATCGAGAAGATTTCCCACATCAAGAAGATTCACATTTCCTCTTACCAGAGTGCCAGCGGCGCAGGCGCCATCGCCATGGAAGAACTGAAGCAACAGTACAAGGACATCATCGAGACGGGCACCACCACCCACATCGCGAAGTTCCCCTTCCAGCTCGCCTACAACGTGATTCCGCAGATCGACAAGATGACGGAAAATGACTACACGAAGGAAGAAATGAAGATGTTCAACGAAACGCGCAAGATTATGCACTCCGATGTGCGTACCAGCGCTACCTGCGTGCGCGTGAGCTCGCTGCGCTCCCACTCCGAATCCGTGTGGTTCGAAACGGAACGTCCGGTCTCTGTGGAAGAAATCCGCAACGCTTTGAAGAACGCCCCGGGCGTGACCCTCAAGGACGATCCGCAGAACTACGTCTACCCCATGCCGCTGGAAAGCGCCGGCAAGGACAACGTGTTCGTTGGCCGTATCCGCAAGGACCTCGCCGACGACAACAGCAACACGCTGTGGCTCACCGGTGACCAGATCCGCAAGGGCGCAGCCCTCAACGCCGTGCAGATCGGCGAGATCTTGGCCAAGGGTGTGTAATCCCGGGTGTCATCCCCGCGAAGGCGGGGATCTTCTTTTTCAAGCATCAAGAAGCCGTCCCGAAAAGGACGGCTTTTTTCTCAGGATGACGCAAAGCGTCATTTTCCCAGTTGGTCCGGGTTCAGGCACTTGAGTTCGTCCACAACGAAGAGGCCGTCCTTGCGGATGAGCTTGTCGTCGAACCAGATTTCACCACCGCCGTATTCCGGACGCATAATCAACACCAGGTCCCAATGGATAGAACTGACGTTCCCGTTAGGCGCTTCTTCGTAGCAGCGGCCTGGCGTAAAGTGGATGGAACCCGCAATCTTTTCGTCGAAGAGGATGTCACACATGGGCGCGTTCACAAACGGGTTGAACCCGACCGCAAACTCGCCCACGTAGCGGGCGCCCTCGTCGGTATCGAACAGGGCGTTCATGGCCACATTGTCACCGGATTCACATGTGGCGTTCACAATCTTGCCATCCTTGAATTCCAGGCGGATGTTGCTGAAATACTTGCCGTCGTAAAGAGTGGGCGTATTGTACTGAATGACTCCGTTCACGCTGTTACGGACCGGCGCGGTATAGACTTCGCCATCGGGGATATTCATGTTACCGCAGCAGGGAATAGCCGGAATGTTCTTGATGCTAAACGTCAAGTCCGTGCCCTTGGCCACAAGGCGCACCTTGTCGGTGCGGTTCATGAGGTCCACCAAGTTCTGGGCGGCCTTGGCCATCTTCGGGTAGTCGGCCAGGCAGGCTTCAAAGTAGAAGTCCTCAAAAGCTTCCGTACTCATCTTGGCGCCCTGGGCCATGGAAGGGTTCGGCCAGCGGAGCACGCACCAGCGGGTCTTATCCACACGGTAATTTAGCACGGGGTCCGTAATCTTGCGGTAACTGAGCATTTTGGCGCTGTCGATATCGCAGTTTTCCAGAGCGTTGTCGGCCCCGCGGATGGCGATATAGGCCTGCATTTTCTGCATCTCGGCCAAGGCTAGCTCCGCCTGGAGTTTCATCTGTTCTTCGGTAGCGGACTTGATCATTTCGCGACGGACTCGCCCGCGGTAGTTGTGCACAAAGGCGTTGCCGCCTACTTTGGCAACGGCTTTCACCAGTTCCGTAGAGACTTCGTCCGGAGTGTCCGTGGTCTCAATGAGGATGTTCTCCCCCGCCTTAAGACCGATGGCATTGTTGATTAGATTCTCTGCAAGTTTTGCAATTCTTGGATCAGTCATTTTATTCCTCTTTTTTTCAAATAGCTTTTCATCTAGTTTTTGAAGCTTTTATCAAGACTTGGGCCTGGTTTGGCGCCAAGGGCGCGACTATAAGAACTCACAACTCATTACTCAAAACTCGTAACTCACAACTCTTTCCCCCTGCGCATGGCACGGATGTTCCTGGGCAGAACCTCCTTATGCCACTTTATCCACTCGTCAAAATAGATATAGCGCTTTTCACGCTGACGGAACTGCCGACCGTGAACCACCCGGCGGCCATTGCGCTCCTCCACAGGAATCACCACATGGAGGCACTCGTGATAGACAACCCCCGCAACGGCGTAAAACGGGCAGTTCTTGGCATCGTAACCCTTGCTGATGCTTATCAGGTGAAAATCTTCACCCGTCAGAGGGTCCTTGCGCATAGAGTGGAAACTTAAGCCCCCCACCCGGTTGCTCCAGGTAATCCGGCAGGTCAGTTCGCCGTTGAAATAAGTATCATTGACCGCAGCAAGCACCTGGTTCAAGTCGTGATAGGTTCCCTTGGGACGTATGGGCGGGATTCTGCTGCGGGACTCCAAGGTCTTTTCCCCCTTGTCCGCCAGCACCTGGTCCACCACCGCCCAAAAGCGGTTCACCAGTTCTTTAATGGCAAGCTTGTTCTTCTGGGTCTTTCGACGGATGGCGTGTTCCGCCCATTCGGCAGCAATTTCTCGAGCCTGGGCAAATTCCGGAGCCTTCATATACCCCGGCAAGAGCACCTCCGGATGGCCGAACAAGAAGCCTCCAACACAGCGGATGCTTTTTTTCATGCGGGGATTGTACTTGAAGGTCACCAGACCGTTTTCGGAACTTTCCGCCGAAACTTTTTTGACCGCAGGTTCATAGACCTGGGACGCCGCCGAACCGAAAAGGTCCAGCTGGCCGAACAAATCCATCTGTCCCTCCCCCATCACGAGAAAACACCCTCATAAAGGTTCATGGACAGGAGCCCGCCGAAGTAACTTTCTGGCAATTCCAAGTCTGCATAATGTTCCGAAATGCCACCCAGAGCCTCTTCGATATGGTCTGGCATATACACCACAAAGCTTTCGTTCTTTTCGGTCTGCAAATATTCCGGCACGCAGTATTTCGGGTGAGTCTCGCTAAAGTACATGCGGCACGACACCGGACGCAAGGGGTATATTCTGCAATCCCCTTGGGGCGAGGAGAATGGGCATGACTTCCATTGGAAAAAATAATCATGGAGGGCCCTATCTTCGGCATCATCCTCGGAATCAGACTCCGCCAAGCGCTTGCCCAAGAGACCTTCAAACAGTTTCGCCCGCATTTGGCATTCCTCCATGACGGACATAAAGTCATCTCGGGGCCTTAAATTTGAATACAGGTAAACCAGTTCAAAGGGCTCTACAGACATGGGGTAATGGTGGCAGCAATTCCCACAAGAAGGCCCGCACTTGATTCCATTCTTATGCTGGGGCAACACAGCCTCCAGATAGAGGGAATAAGCCCTGTGGTATTCTTTGGCAAAGTCCACAATCATGGGAACCTGCTCCGCCAAGTTGTCTGGACCGACCGCAGATTTCCGTCCAAGAGATTGCGCCACGGAATCGAGGCGGTCCCGTTCCTTGGACAAGAGCTGTCCGAGCCTACTCACCGCATTGGTGTACGCCCTGGTCGGGAAGTATTCCTCGCACAAACTCATGGCACCAAATATATTTACTTCGGCAGATGATTTCACGTTTTCTAGCAAAAAACGGCATTTTTACTACAAAAACAGCAAAAAAACGGATTTTCGCCCCAAAAAAGCGGAAAAAGGATTGATTTATGTTCTTTTTTGTAAGAAGAAAGTTATCTTTATAAAGGACTAGAACATCTAGAATGACCTATGAAAATAAAACTTCTAATCTGTTTCTTATTTACGCTGATTCTAGGGATTGTGGGTTGCAATCTGTTTAATCCCACAGGTTCAGCAAATATCGATTCCAGCGACGCAAATGCCCTGACGTACGAAGGGTATCAAAAGTTCCGGGCAAACGACTACTCCGAGGCCGCCTACTATTTCAGCAAGGCCATTGAAGCCGACTCAAGCCACTCCGAAGCCTGGTACGGTCTTGCCAAGACAAAACTGAACCTTCAGGAAATCAACTCCTTTGAGCTCCTCAAGTACGTCAATACCGAGGGAAGCAATTCCATGCCCATTTCAAAAATGAGCGATGGGACAGCAGCAAAATACCAATACAGCATCGACACTATTCTTGATTTCATGAAGGTATTCATCACGCTCGACACCTTGGGTAAACTCGACGGCGTGGTGAGATACAAGAACATTTCCGACAGTTATATGATTTTACAATTGTTCAAAACCATGCTTGTCTTGCGGAAAGTTATGCCCGACATACCGGCCTGCGCCTCTGTCAATGCCGTAACCGGCGAGGCGGAATGCAACCTGGGAGACATTCTCAATGGGCTGCACGGCAACAAATCTACCGAAACCTTGGAATCCCTCCACGAATTTTTTTCCACATGTGCAAAACAACCCGAATCCATGGGATCTATCGCAGGCCAGCTTATGCCGGGATTTGGTTCTATGCTCTCCAAAGAAGGAAAAAATGTGACAATGGGAGCCTCCTGTGATGCGATGAGTAGCATCACCCAACTTGGAGACACCCCTGCTGAAAATGAAAAGAAATTATCCACAGTCATTTCCTTCACAGGATACAGCCAGTCCGTTGACGAAGACGGCGATGGCTGCAATGACGAAGAAATCATAGACGGGCAAGACAACGACTGGGACGGAGAAATCGACGAAGACCCCCGCGACCAATCAGATCAGTTCGTCTATGACGAAATGACCATTGCCAAGAATGCTATTGCTCATAGACAGGGAACCGCGAATCTGATGATTATCCGTTCAGTCGGTCCTAACGACAAGTATATGCACGTGGACATTGATATGGATGGCGAGAAGGCAGAAAGCGATGAATGGAATTTTATTTATCCGGAATATCGTAGACGCGTCGAAAACAACGACCATAGGTTCAAATTCGCCGAACAAATATTTTTTAATCCCAAGAACCTTCCCTACGAGACATACATCTCTACCAAACAGGCTATAGCCAGAGACTACGAAGGCCAGTACAACCTAAAATACAGGCAGGATTACGTCGGAGGCTGCTGGGTACGATACTCCGAAAGCGATTTCCAAGAAGTTCTTGAAGCTCAAAGAATGAGGTACCAAGAATGAAACGAATTATTGTACTCCTGGCCCTGTGCCTCGTTTCTTTCGCCTTCGCTCTCAAGGCACCGACGCACCATTCTCTACGCGCCGAAGCTATGGGTAATGCGCATGTGGCCGTAGTTGACGACAAAGAGGCTATCTACTTTAACTATGCAGGTTTGACTCAAATTAACAAACTTGGAAACTATGACAAATTTCCCGAAACCGGATATTATCCCCGAAACTACGCCGACATGCGTCTAAACCTGGGTGGTGCTGGGCCTTTTGAAACGTATTTCCATACTTACAACGTGGCCAAGGACTTGCAGGGAATCTACCAAGGCGCTTCCGATGCGGCTGCAGCAAACGGCCTCAAGGCATCAACAGTTCTGATGGACTCCCTATCCAGTCACCCGGAACTGATGCACCAGGTAAACAGCTATGACCACAAGAGCCTCGCCATGAAGTTGAAGTTCGATGCTGAAATGGCTTTCCACGGCATTGGTGGTGCAGTCTGGGTAGATGCAAACGTAGCGCCCTATCTAGATGCAGGCATTGTGTTACCCAATATGGCCATTGACACCTTCTATGTCGACGGAGTTGTCCAGGGCGGTATTTCTTACGGCTTCACGGACAACCTCTCCGTGGGTATCGGCGCAAAGGCAGTCAAGCGTCACAAGGTAGAAATGCTTACAGTCGACATCTTGAATTACGACACCATGCAAGACACCCTTGAAGATCGCTACCACGACGCTACGGATAACATCTTTGATTTCAATTCCATTTCCATGGGTATCGACTTAGGCGTTCTTTATCAGCTCACCCGCGAAGTCAGAGTCGGCACATCCCTAAGAGACATCTATTTCAAAGAACTTGCTGGGGATAAAATCACTCCCAACTGGACCGTAGGTGCAAACTACAGCCCTAGATTCTTCAACAAGAACACGGGTTATGGCCACAAGTTCAACATTGCCATGGACTTTGCCGACATTGTAAACAGCACAAACAACTATAAACCTCTTTCTCACATTAATTTCGGTTTTGAAGTTGAGCAGAACCTGATTGCCTGGCCTGGCTACTACTACGGAGTTCGAGCCCTTGCACTGCGCCTATCTGGCGGTTTCAAGGGCGGTTACCCCGCAGGTGGAATTGCCTTGGAAGTTCTACAATTCTTCACCCTTGAATTTGCAACCTGGGCCGAAGAACTGGGCTACTACACTGGTCAGGACGAACAGCGTATCTATATGGTCGAATTAAGCCTAGGTTTCTAGTCATGAGCACAAACGAGCTGGAAACCCTCCCGATTTCAAGGGCACAATTCTTGAAGACAGACATCTTCAAGAATGTATCCTTTGAGAGTTTAGCCGGCTACCTGCTCAGTTGCAAAAAAATCACCGCTGAACCGGGGACTCTTCTTATTGACCCCAACCAACCAGAACGAAAACTTTTGGTGTTGTTGGACGGCAAGCTAGAAGTCGTCTTAAGTTCTAAGGGCGGTTCTTTTTCTGATTTCATTTTGCCTGGGCATTGCGCAGGTGAAATGTCCATCTTTGACAACGTGAAACCCAGCGCTCAAGTTTTTGCCAAAGAGAAAAGCTCCTTGCTGGTCATTGATGCAGACATCGCTCTCGCCATGCTCAACGCATCCCATGACCTTTGCCTGAACTTCTTGCAACTTTTGAGCAGAAGATTACGCAACAACAATAAAGTCGTTTGCGAAGAGGAATACCATATCCGCTGCATTGAAGAAAACGCCAAGGTGGATTCCTTGACAGGACTACACAATCGTCGCTGGCTTGAAGAGACCTATACTAGAGAACTCAAGCGCAGCAATGACGGTAATTTCAGCCTGTCTGCATTCATGCTGGACATCGACCATTTTAAGAACATCAACGACACCTACGGGCACTTGGCCGGCGACCAAGTTCTTATTGCCGTAGCGCAAGAAATCACCCGATGCCTCAGACCTAGTGACATGCCAGTACGCTACGGAGGCGAAGAATTCACGGTATTCCTGCCCAACACCACCGTAGACAACGCCAAAATCATTGCTGAAAGATTGCGTGCAGGAGTAGAAAAGATTCGCGTCGCTCTTTCTACTGGCGAGGTGATAAATGTTACCATAAGCGTCGGTTTTACGGAACGTCAATCCGGCGACACCGTAGAATCTATCATCAAGCGGGCAGACGACGCCCTATACCACGCCAAGGAATCAGGCCGCAACCGCGTGTGCCTGAACCTAGGCGAAGGCTCTATGTTTTTGTTTTAACGGCTAGAGGCGCGGGGCTCGAGGTATGAGCTCGGGTTCCGACTTACGACTCGTCACTCTCCTTCTCAACCCCTACAGTCTCTTGAGCACTGCGGCGGCGTGGTGGATAAAGCCTTCTTCGGTAGCGACGGCGGCAATGGCCTTCGCGTTCTTCTTGATGGCCTTTTCGCTGTAGCGGATGATGCTCATGCGCTTCAGGAAGTCGTACACGCCCAGCGGGCTGAAGAAGCGGCCCGTGCCGTTTGTCGGCAGCACGTGGTTCGGGCCCGCGAAGTAGTCGCCCACCGGCTCAGAGGACCAGGGGCCGATAAATACGGCACCCGCGTTTTCAATCTGAGCCGCCATGGATTCCGCTTCAGCGGTCATGACTTCCAAGTGTTCCGGAGCGATGCGGTTCGCGATTTCCACGCCGTCGAACCAGTCTTTCACCACCAAGATGCGCCCGAAGTTGCCGAGCACTTTCTCAAGGAGTTCACGCTTCGGGGAATTTTCCACCTGGATATCCACGCAGGCGCTGATCATCTGGGCGGTTTCCATATTGTCGGTAATGCAGATGGCCGCCTCGAAGCCGGAACCGTGTTCCGCCTGGCTAAGCAAGTCCGCAGCCACAAAGTCCGGATCGCAGGTGTTGTCTGCCATCACGAGCACTTCGGAGGGACCCGCCACCATATCAATATCCACGACGCCGAAGACTTCCTTCTTGGCGATAGCGGCAAACACGTTGCCAGGGCCCACAATCTTGTCGACGCGTTCCACGATGGTCTTGCCCTTGGCATCCTTGGCACCATAAGCCAAGAGACCAATCGCCTGAGCGCCACCGATGTGGTAGACTTCTTCAATGCCCAATTCCTGGAGCACGAAAGCCACAGCACGGTTGATTTCGCCCTTGATCGGGGTCACGACCACGATATCCTGAACGCCCGCCACCAGAGCCGGCACGGCATTCATAATCACGGTACTCGGGTAAATGCCTGCACCACCCGGCACATAAAGACCCACCCGCTTCATCGGACGAATGCGCTGGCCCAGAACCACGCCGTCGGCACTTTCCATGAGCCAGGATTCTTCCATCTGGTTCTTGTGGAAGTCGCGCACGTTCTTGATAGCCTGCTTCAGGGCCTTCTGCAGTTCCTTCGGGCACTTGGCGGCAGACTTCGCGATGGCCGATACCGGCACGCGGATGTTCTTGCCCTTGAGGCCGTCGAACTTCTGGGCGTATTCGGTCGCCTTCGCGATGCCACCCTTCTTGATGTCGGCAAGGATTTGCATCACCTTGTCATGGATTTCTCTGGACGGAGCGACTTCGCGCCCGCAGATGCGTTCAATTTCTTGAGACTTTGGTGTAACCTTTACAATTTTCATAGTCTTTCTTTCCTGCTGTGTCATTCTGAGCGAAGAACCGAAGGTTCGTAGTCGAAGAATCTAGATCCTTCGCGTTCCTGTCGCTACGCTCCAGGGTCGCTCAGGATGACACGTCCATTCATCATTTTCGTTTCGAGAGGCCGGCCAGGTTCCTCACCTTGCGGGCCGTAAGTTTCTTCGGCTTCGCAGGAGCAGGCTCTTCTTCCTTCGCAGTAGCCTTCGCAGCAATCGGTTTCACATCGATATGCTTGTAGGGCTTTTCAATGACCTTCTCGTCCAACAAAATCTTGTAGGTAAGTCCATCTACAAACGCCATCCAGGACGCTTCGATGATGTTGCTGGAAACACCCACCACGTTCCAGTAACCCTTCTCGTCGCCGAAGGTGGTCCACACACGGACCGTAGCGTCAGAAGCAACATTGCTACCCAGCACACGGACCTTGAAGTCGTCCAGGCGGACTTTCGCCATATTCGGGAAGAACGGAAGCAAAGCCTTGCGGAGTGCTGCGTCCAGGGCGTTCACCGGGCCGTCTCCTTCGCTCACCTGGTGGCTGATCTTGTCGCCAATCTGGAGCTTGACCGTCGCCTGCGAAACGGACACGCCCTGAGTGGTCTTGTCTTCGATGACACGGTAGCCCAGCACCTTGAAAGGTTCCTGCACCATGCCCAGATGGCGGTAAACCAACAGTTTAAAACTGGCCTCGGCAGAGTCGAAATGCCAGCCTGCGTTTTCACGTTCCTTGATGAGCGTAAGAAGCTTGCCTACCACAGGGTCCTTCTTGTCGATACCCGGCTTGATAGCCTTGAGCTTTTCCACAACCAGGGAACCGCCCGCTTGATCGCTGGTCACAAACACGCGGTCGTTGCCCACGGCATGGGGGTCAATGTGCTCGAAGCTGCGGGAGACCTTCATCACGCCATCGATGTGGGCTCCGCCCTTGTGGGCAAAGGCAGCATCGCCTACGTACGGGGCATGAGGATCGCTGGGCAGGTTCACAATCTGGTCAATGCTGCTACTCAACTGACGGAGCCTTGCAATCTTCTTGGCCGCAAAGAACTTCGCGTCCATCTTGAAATGCAGGTCTGCAGCAATGGTGGTGAGGTTCGCGTTTCCGCAGCGTTCACCAAAGCCGTTCACTACGCCCTGTACCATCACGGCACCGTTCTTGACGGCATAAAGGCTGTTGCACACTGCAAGTCCGGAATCATCGTGAACGTGGATCCCGAGAGGTGTGGAAATATGCTTTTTCACTTCCTTGATAATGCTTTTCAGTTCCCAAGGCATGGTTCCGCCATTGGTATCGCAAAGCACGATACAGTCCGCATGGCCCTTTTCTGCCGCACGGAGGGTCTCGATGGCATATTCCGGATTCGCCTTGTAGCCGTCAAAGAAATGTTCCGCATCGTAGATGACCTCTTCGGAATGTTCCTTGAGGTAGGCCACCGAAGACTCGATCATGTCCAGGTTTTCTTCCAGGGTGGTGCGGATAACGTCGGTCACATGCAAGTCCCAGCTCTTGCCGAAAATGGTCTTTACGGGAGCGCCGGACTTTACCAGGGCCTGCAGCAGCGGGTCCTTTTCGGGCAGCACCTTGGGGCGACGGGTCGAGCCGAAAGCGGCAATCTTCGCGTGTTTCAGTTTTACTTCTTTAATCTTCTGGAAGAATTCCTCGTCGGTGGGATTGCTGGGGTTCGGCCAGCCACCTTCGATGTAGTCAAAACCGAAACTGTCCAGGAGCCTTGCTATCTGCAGCTTGTCCGCCAGGGACAAACTGATTTTCCTATCCTGGTTACCGTCGCGGAGGGTCGTGTCGTACAAAAAAACTTTCATACGACCAAAGATAAAAAATTAAGCCGATGGTCGGCAGGGCGAAGCCCGACAGTTGTCAGTTTTCAGTTACGAGCATTGTAAAATTCAAGAGTTTACCTCCCCATAACCCATAACTCACTACTCACAACTCACCACTCACAACTCACTACTCATATATTTCCATGTAGGCCGTTTCTTCGTTCATTCCGGCCCGGACCATCTTGAGACGTTCCGCCTTGGCATAGAAGTACCAAATCATCCACTCCCCCGCCATGTCCGTACGCTTGGTCTTGATGACCACGGGCTTTTCGCCTTTGTAGAAATCCCGCTTGCGGGGAATCATGTGTTCGAAGGGGCGGTACACGTGGACATCTTCGCCTGCTTTGCGCTCGATAAAGCCCTTGCCGTCCTTGCTCCAGGTGATATAGACGGTGCCGTTGTCGTCCTTGACCTTTTCACAGGAATCAAAGCCGCTACCGCACCAGAAATACTTCTTGAACTTGAAGGTCTGTTCCGGCATGGCAAACACCTCTACCCGACGGGTGTTTCCTTTGTACGTATTGTACTCGCCTTCCAGCGTAAAACTCCCAGAATTGTAGTCCACACACCCCCGCTGAGCCACTTTCACCTTACGGTTCAGAATGCTAATGTCCAGAGTGCAGCCCTCCTCCTTGTAGGAGAGCCGCCCGCCGTTGGTGGACTCCTCCATAGGGATGTCGCTGGCCTCTATTTCGGCGCGGTCTCCCAAAGGACCGTTCTGGATGATCACGGTAAACTTGCCAGGATTATTGGGAGATTTTTTCAGAAACAGGCTACCGGTAGCGGAGGCATACTCTCCACTTAAATCCATGGATTCCTGCTGGAAGCGGGCCAGTTCCGAACGCCTGGCATAGACTTGTCCAATCTTGCAGTCAATGGGGACGAACTTGGGAGGTTCCTTGGGGTCCTCCATCACGTATTTCACCACTTTTTTCTTTTTGACCTTGGTCTTGGGTTTTCCTTTCTTATCCTTGACCACCTTTCCCTTTTTGTCCTTCACCTGCACCGTTTCCTTGACCCAGGAAACCTTCTTGACCTTCACCTGAGGAATCGGTAACTCCTTGATCCAGTCCGAACGATTCAGTTCGCCCACAGGAGCATCTTCGTTGATTTTTCCCTTGACCATCTTGTAGACGGGCAAAGTTTCTTGAGAACAAACAGCTACCGCAAGGGACAAGAGCAGAAACACTATAATTTTCTTCAAAATAAACCTCGTTTGACTATAACATAACATTTTTTTAAGAAAATCAGTTTTTACAAGCCACAAAGCCCTATTTTTTTTCTAAAATTCACGCATATTGAATATTGAAAGGAGATTCTTTTTCATGAAAAAAATGATTCTATTGTCCTGCGTGCTGGCGGCATCCGTTTTTGCCGCTCCCGAAGCAGCACCTGCCGCACAGCAGCCTGCAGCCCCGGCTGAACAAGCCGCACCCGCCGCCGAAGCCGCAGCCCCTGCAGCAACCGAACAGGCAGCCCCCGCCGCTGAACAGGCTGCTCCGGCAGCAGAAGCCACCGCCGAACAAGCCGCACCTGCGGAACAAGCTGCAGCACCCGAAGCCGCCGCACCGGCAGAACAAGCCGCCCCTGCTGCAGAAGCCCAGGCCGCTGAAGCCGCTCCTGCCGACAGCGCTGCCGCCGCAGCCCAGGCCGAAGAAGTGGCCGCAGCCCCGGCTGATAGTGCAGCTACGCCTGCCGACACAGCCAAGGCCGCCGCTGTCGCCGAAGACGACACAACTGGCTTTGTTGCCGCTGCCGCTCCTACAAAAGAAGCCAAGGCTCCGGCCAAGAAAAAACGCAAAAAGAAAAAGATGATCGACAACGCCATGTTCGAAACCCAGAAGCTCTCCTTCGACGTGATGGCTGATTTCGAATTGGAAGCCGGCAAGGTCTTCTGGAACACCGAAGACGACGAAAACGGCGACAACCTGGAAACCTGGAATGGCGAAGCCAATTTCGCTATCTTGGCCGAAGGCGATGACTTCAAGGGCAAGTTGGGAATTTCCCTGCACCCTGGCGACCTGGAAAAGTCTGTTGACGACTACGAGACCAAACGCCAAAAACGCGAAAAAATCCGCAACGACGACTATAACGAAGTCAGCGATTATTTCGAGCTTGATGAAGCCTGGGCCTACCAGGAAACGGAACACCTGAGCTTCAAGGTCGGTCGTTGGGACAACACCGACAAGAACGGTGACTACTTCGGTGGCTACATCGATGGTTACCTGGCTGGATTCATGTCCACCCAGCGTTCTGAAAACCAGTTGCAGTTCGGTTTCACCCCTACTGAAAACATGGACTTCTTCGTCTCTCTCATCAGCACGGCCCCTCACCTGAACAAGGGCGACGTCCGTGCCGCATTCAACTTCCATGGCCTGGAAGGCCTCAGCGACTTGAACGTGCAGCTGGCTTACCGAGCCAACGTGTTCGATGTGGTCTATGACTCCGATGCCGAAGTCAAGCACAACGCCTCCTTGAAGGCAAACCTGCCCATCATCCGCAAGCACATGAACATCTTCGCCGAAGCGGCCTTGATGAACATCGACCCCAACGAAGACATGGTTATCCCCGTAACTGGCGGCTTTGCCTTCTTCACCCCGGTGGTGGACCGCATCATCCTGGAAGCTGAATACATCGGCGACCGTCATGAGCACCCGGAATACCAGAGCTTCAAGACCAAGAACGTGAAGGACGTGCTGGGAGCCCTCTACCTGGAAAAGGCTTTCACGGACCGCTTCAGTCTGTCCGCCGGCTTCCACAGCTACGGCAGTTCTCGTGACTTCATGCTCTCCGGCAACTTGGTTGGCCGTATAAACTAGGACAACCTTTTTCTACAATTAGAAAGTCCCGCGGAATTCCGCAGGACTTTTTTTTCATTTAGGAACTATTGTATTTGAATCTCAAATTCCGAAATCTGAAATCCGAACTCCGAATTCCGAATTCTGAATTCTGAATTATTAAACGCCTTTTCGGTCCAGATCCAGCAACAAGGACTGAAGGCTGTCTTCTACCGAGGCGCGGAAATCCGCAGAACCGAGACTGCAGCTGGCCACCACGTCACTGCCCTTGCAAATACGGATAACCGCAAAACCACCCTCTTCAGAAAAAGAAACGGAAAGCCCTTTCTTCAAAACCTTTTCAATCAGGTCGCGCATATAATCTCCTTTTGGCAGCCGCCTGGCGGCTCTTGGGGTTCAAACTTGTTTCCGGCGGATGCCGTAGCCATAAACTAGGCTTTTTTTTCTAAAAAAACAAGCATTTTTTGATTTTTGTTGAAATTCTTTTTATTTTGGTTCAAAAAACAGGTCCAAATGCCCCATAAACCGCTCTACGACAGCCACATCCACATCACAAGACTCCCCCATCCAAGGGAACTTGCCCAGGAACTGGACCGAATAGGCTACGCCTACACCGCCGTCGCCTGCGAACCCGGGGAATGGGAACCTTTGTGGGAACTGTGGCAGGATTTGGATCTGAAAAACAAGGGTTGCAACCTGGCCTTCGGAATCCACCCTATGGCAATTGCCCAGGCGACAGAACCGCACAAGGCAGAGCTCCGCCGCATTCTGGAACGGGAAAGCAGTTTCATGGTAGGCGAAGCGGGTCTAGACCGCAGGTTCCCGGAATACGGTGCTGGCGAATTGCAGGAGCAGTGGTTTACTTTCCAGGCAGAACTCGCTCTCGAATTGAAGCGGAATTTGCAAATCCATTGCGTCGGTGACTACGGACGTGCCATCGCCCTGCTGAAACAGGCGGGTTTCGGAAAGACTAAAGAAGGCCCGCGTCCCATTTTCCACCGGTTCGGCGGCGATACCGGCACTGCCCGTCAAATCCTGGAGATGGGAGGTCTTCTTTCGATCCACGCCAGCACCCGCACCAAGAAGTCTTCGCAAAAGGCCGTGGCGGAGCTTCCGAAAGAAGTTCTGCTGTTCGAAACCGACGCCGACGAAAGTTTTATAGGGAAATTTTTCAGCGAAGGCGAGCCCAGCACCAGAGACATCGCCCAGAAGCTGCTATCAGAACTTCGGGATGTCCGCGAAGCTACGGAAAATCTCTAGAATCTTACTGGCCAATACTTCGGCTGGAGCGGCTCCCAATTCAAAGACCGCCTGCAAAGGCGTTGCCCCCAAGTAACGCATGGGGCAAGTGCAGCGGCCCGAAATTTCGCCCAGTATACGGGTATCTGGTGGAGGGAATTCCGTAAAGGTCGCCACCAGTATTCCCTTGCGCTGTTGCAGTCCCTGAATGCGTAGCCCGCCTGCGATAAGACCGATTTCGGTCACCTTCATGAGCATCTGGGCAGGTACAGGCACCGGGCCAAAGCGGTCTTCCAGTTCCTGGGAAATGCTTTCCACCTCGGCCCGAGAGGCAATGCGGGCAATCCGCTGGTACAAAGAAATTCTCGTAAGGCCGTCCTGGATGTAGTCTTCGGGCAGGTAGGCGTCCACGCCGATTTCCACGCGGGGCTGAATGGGCTTGTCCGTAGGGCCGCCCCGCAACTCCTCCACCGCTTCCTTAACCAGCCGGATGTACGTCTCGAATCCCACCTCGGCGATAAAGCCGTGCTGCTCCTGACCCAGGAGGTTTCCTGCGCCGCGGATTTCCAGGTCCCGCATGGCCAGCTGGTAGCCACTCCCCAGGTCGGTGTACTGCTCCAGCGCTTTTAGGCGGCGCATGGATTCCGGAGAAATTTCCGACTTGGCGGGAATCACCAAGAAAGCCTTGGCCAGCACATCGCTGCGGCCTACGCGGCCCCGCATCTGGTAAAGCTGGCTGATTCCGAAATGATGGGCGTTGTTGATGATAATCGTGTTGGCGTTGGGCACATCCAGGCCCGACTCGATAATGCTGGTGCTTACCAGCACGTCAAATTCCTTGGAAAGGAAGGCGTTCATGACGCGCTCCAAATCCCGATCTTCCATCTGGCCGTGGGCCACCGCCACGCGGGCCTCGGGCACCCAGGCTTCCACTTCTTCTGCAAGCTGGTTGATACTCTGCACACGGTCGTTCACCACGAACACCTGGCCTCCGCGAGCAAGTTCGTCCTTCACCGCTTCTGCAAGAATCACGTCGTCCCGCTTCAAAAGCTTAGTCTCTACAGGCAAGCGGTTGATGGGAGGCGTATTGATGAGGGAAATGTCCCGAACACCGGTCATGCTCAAGTGCAAGGACCGTGGGATTGGCGTGGCGCTCATGCTGAGGGTATCCACCGACAGACGGAACTCCCTGAGCTTTTCCTTCTGCTTCACGCCGAATTTCTGTTCTTCATCTACGATGAGCAGGCCCAAATCCTTGAAATGGTTCTTCTCGCTGAGCAGGGAATGGGTCCCTACCACAATGTCCACCTTGCCCTCGGAAAGCCCGTTAAAGACTTCCCGTTTTTCCTTGGGCGTGCGGTAGCGGTTTACCAGGGCGATGTTCACCGGGAAAGCGGCAAAACGTTCCTTGAAATTCTCGTAATGCTGGGCAGCCAAAATCGTCGTGGGCACAAGGATAGCCACCTGCTTCTTGGCGCAGACGCACTTGAAGGCGGCCCGCATGGCCACCTCGGTCTTTCCGAAACCCACATCGCCGCAGACCAGACGGTCCATAGGCCGCTTGCTTTCCATGTCCCGCTTGATATCTTCGGTAGCCTTCACCTGGTCTGGCGTAGGCTCGTATTCGAAGGCGTCTTCGAACTCCTGCTGGAGCTTTCCGTCGGGCGGGAAACCGAAACCTTCCACCAGTTCGCGGCGGGCGTACAGTTCCACAAGTTCCCGGGCAATCTGCACCACCTTCTTCTGGACCCGCTTCTTGACGGTGTCCCAGTTCTTGCCACCCAACTTGTCCAGCTTGGGCGGTTCCTCTTCGGAAACATCCAGGCGGTCAATCTTCTGCAGGTCTGAAACGGGGAACTTGAGACGGTCTCCGCCGCTGTATTCCAGCAGAGCGCAGTCCACCATGCCGCCGTTGACTTCTACACGGACAAGCCCAAGGTAGCGGCCCACGCCGTGGTCTTCGTGAGCCACGTAGTCCCCGCGGTTCAGGGACTCCACCATCAGGGCTGAGGCGACCGAACCCGCAATCTGGCGCTTGCGGGCCTTGCCTGCGTGGCGGTTGAAAATGCGGGTCTCCGTAAGGAAGGCCACCTTTTCGTCGGTAAGCCAAAATCCTTCTGTCAAGTTTCCTACAAAGTAATCTTCTACGGGGAGTCCTTCCAGCACGTGCCGGAGTCTTGCAAGAGCTCCCGGCGTAGGGGCCACCACGTAAACTTCGCCGCCCGTAGCCGCAAATTCCTCAATCTGCTTGGCCACGGCGTCGGTTCCCGTGCTGGAAAAATCCTGAGGGGTTGCTGAAATCTTGTACCAGCTGTTGGACTGAGCCTCTACCCGCGTAAGGTCCAGGCTTGCCTTGCCCGGGAACTGTCTGGAAATCTCGCCGAATTTCCACCAGATTTTCTCCGGCGATTCCGTGTCGGGGCGAGCCGCTTTCTGTTCGCCGAACAGGTCTTCAAAATGCAGATACTGCCTTGCCGCCGTTTCCGCCAAGGAGGAAAGTTCTTCGAACACCAGAGAACAGCGGGGCAGGTAATCCAACAGGCTGGAATTCAATTCCTGGTACCGGGAGCGTTGCCACCAGAGACCGGAGGTGTCAGATCCCATACGGGAAGCTTCTTCCAGAGGCAGGGTGAACTCTCCCATGGGGAACAGTTCAATGCGGTCCATCCTTTCGATAGAACGCTGGGTGAAAATGTCAAAGGTGCGGATGGACTCGATTTCGTCGCCGTAGAATTCGATACGGACTGGGTGCGGGTACAAGAAGCAGTTCACATCTACAATGCATCCGCGAATAGAAAACTCCCCCACGCTGCTCACCACGGGCTGTTCTACAAAGCCATGGTCCAAGAACCAGGGACGGAGTGCAGAGGGTTCTACCACGTCGCCCACCTTCAAGGACCGGATGTTCTTCTGGAGCGTCCCCGGAGCGGGCAAGCGCATAAGCAGGGCATCCAGGGAACAAACCGCCACCAAAGGCTTTTCCGGATTCCCGGCGTCCTTGAAAAAACGGAGCCGTTCTTCTAGAACTCCTTCAAAAGGGACTTTCTGTTCGTAAGGCTTTAGCCCGATGGACGGGAAGAACCGCACAAAGTCCTCGCCAACGAGGCTCTGCAAATTTTCCATCCAGACTTCGGCGGACTTGAAATCTTTGGTCACCACCAAAATGTTGCCCGGATTCGTAAAGAATCGCCTGGCCACCATCATGGCGGCCATAGGGACCGTGGCGCCGTTTACATGGACGGCTTCATCCCCAGCCTCCGCAAAGAGGTTCAGGGTCCGGGGGACAGGGTTCTGCAGGTATTCTTGGATGGAGTCCATGGGGTCTGCAAAAGTAGAAATTTTTTTCCAGGATTCTGCTCACATTTAGTTGACGAGTCTCAACCAGATCGGTTACTTTACAATTTTCTTTGAACTTTGTATATTTGGTTTATCTTCTTTCCCTTGGGAGGGGGGTGCCTTGGTTTGCCAAAATCCCTGCTACCCGCAGTGATTTTGCCCTTCGGGCCTTTCGCACACAGAGTGTGCTCAAGGGCCTAAATGCTCGCCAGCTCGCATTTAGTCGACGAGTCTCAACCAGATCACCCCCTATATTCATAGGGGGTGATCTGGTTTCGACAGGGTTACCGAAGTGTTAGTTGCAAGCCGAGGTCTCAGACGAGGGCACTCGTAAAAAAGTCTGAAAAAAAATAAGTGCTGACGAAAACTACGCACTCGCTGCCTAATTAGCGGCAACGCCGGGCCTCATCCCGCTCCCATCGGGATGTACGTCCGGACGCAATATGGGATAGGAATCTTCCATGCCTGGGGGTAGGTTCCGAGATTCACTAGGCTGGTCAAACTCTGCGCCGACCTTCTTGGGCGTGGATAAGACGAGACCTTAAATACGAAGGGAAAGCTTGTAGGAATGGACATGGACGTGATTTTGGACAGGGGTTCGACTCCCCTCACCTCCAGAAAATAAAAACCCACCTTGTGTGGGTTTTTATTTTCTGGAGTTTTTATATGACCGGATTGGCCCTATTCTTGCCAAGGCATTCTGGTTGGCCAATCCTCTCGCCTACACCACTGATTAATATCAGTGGCTCCGGCTCACGAAAAAGCAATATTGCTAGCTGTGTGGGTCTTTTTATATGGAGGTGAGGTTTAATGACCGCTCGGACTGGATGCTGGATTCTTCAGCAGGGCTGGTCCTCGCTCTCGCAAACACGCCTCGTTAATACGAGGCGCTTTTTGCTCACAATGACCGCTCGGACTAGATGTCGAAAAGCACCTTGCTATTTCTTTTTACTGTAATACTTGCCGTAGTAATGGCCGTAATAATGGCCAGGCTCGTGCTCGCAGTGGTTCATCACAAAGGCACAGGGCTTTTCACTATAGCGCTTGAGACGGCCCACCGCATCCTTGATAGAATCCATGGAATGCTTGCCATAGTGAAGGACAAGCAGGTTGAAGTCCACCAAGCCGCAAATCAGTTCGGCGTCTGTCACCAGGTCCATAGGCGGAGTATCCACGATAACCACATCAAAGTGCTGTCTGGCCAAATGAAGAAGTTGTTCAAAAGAACCACCCCTCAGCATGTCCGTAGGTGCAATGGTTGCGTTGCCTGCGCCCATGATGAAGAGATTTTCCACTTCGGCAATAGACACAGCCTCTTGCAAGTTGCACTTGCCACACAGGGCATCTGCAAGGCCATATTTTTTGCCGCTGTGATGCACGCCTCGACGCATATCCGCATCTATAAGCAAAACCTTCTTGCCCGACATGGCATAAAGGGTTGCCAGATTGATGCTTACAAACGACTTTCCAACGCCAGGAATCATCCCGGTAACCATCATCACGCGCTTTTCTTCTGACATCGAAAAGTCAATTGCAGTCTGCAAAGAACGCATAGCTTCGCAAGCAGGGTTGTCCGGAGCGGTAAGGACTAAAGCCTTGTGCTTTTTGCCCCTGGCCAAGGATTTAACACCATCCTTAAACTCAGGAATCTTGGCATAGACGCTCGTGTCTGTTTCTCGTTCAACTTCAAGGGAACTGCGAACGCCATTCCTAAGCATACGCAGCAAAAACACCAGCAGCACTCCAAGCATAAAGCTTGCAGCAACGGAACAAACGAGAATGTTGAACTTCTTGGGTTTGCTGGGTTTCGACTCCACCTGGGCAAAATCGACCACACGCACATTGCCCACTTCGCCTGCACGGACCACGCGAAGCTGCTGGATATTGTTCAGCATGGTGGTATAAAGGGCGTTGTTTACCTGAACCTCTTCCTGGAGACGCATCACCTCTTGCTGGGTCAAAGGCATTTTCTCCGCCTTGACCTTGAGTTTAGCCAGTTCTTTACGCAGCTTGTCTATTTGCTTGTTCAACGTAAGCACGTTGGGGTGTTCGGCCTTGAATAGGCGGGTCACCCTCTGTCGTTCCTGCTCCATCTGGAGAATCTGCTTCTGCAAGTCCACCTCTTTTTGCAGGTGTACCTGAGTTTCACCCGTCATATCCACAGAGCCTATCTTGTAACGATAGTCGGCAAGCACCTTTTCAGCACTATCCAACTTGGCCTTGACCCCCGGCAGTTGTTCTTCTAAAAACTCTAGAGTTTTTTCAGCCTCGGCACTGCGCATTTCTACATTCTGACGCAGATATGTATTGGCGACACTGTTCAGAATTGCGGCCGCCCTGTCCGGGAAACGGTGAGAATAGGATACCGAAATAATACCCGATTTCTTGCCTTTCTCAGCAACATTCAATCCTTTCGCCAAGGACCTTATTGCAGACAAGGCGTTTATTTGAGAAAGCACAAACACCTTTCCCTCTTGAGCCCGCAAGAAATTCACACGGATTGCCAAGGTATCGTCTGCATAGGGAGCCTTGATCATGTCCCCGACCACTCCTTCTACGAGAGCAGAACCCTCGGGAGTAACCACCACGTAAGAACCGGGGCCTGTTACCACAGCTTTCCATACACCATCCCTAGCCCTTTCCGGAATATAGAGGTATTCCAAATCCATACGGCCTTCTTGGTGCATCAATCGATCCAGACGGCCAACAGGGGAAGCCTTGAAACAAAGGTGCTCATCTTCGACGACACTGGAAAGAACCATGCGGCTCTTGATCAGTTCAATTTCGGCATCGGCAGGGCTAGCCACATCCAAAAGGGCGCCCATCTCGCCCATGGCCTTGCTAGTCTTGTTTCCCTTCACGTCAATCTGCAAAAGTGCGTCACTGGTGTACTGCGGACGAATCCAGTTACCCAACAGGATACCTATCGCGGCACCAACCACCATGAACAAGATCAATACAAATTTCTTTTTCCACAAAATTCCCAGGGCTTCCATCAATGTGATGGTATCCCCGGTCTGTGGGGTTTGGATTTGCGCCAAACTAATTGTTGCTCTCTGTTCGTTTTCAGACATTCAAAAACCGATTTTTAATTTTTTACCAAGTATAGAAAAAAACTAGCCCCGATAACCTTTGGGATTGTTCTTCTGCCAATTCCAGGCGTCGCGACACATTTCCTCAATACCGAACCGAGCTTTCCAACCCAATTCTTTATAGGCTTTTTCGGGGTTGCAATAGCAGGTGGCAATATCCCCTGCACGGCGGGGTTTAATGCTATAGGGCACCTTGACCCCGTTCACCCGCTCAAAAGCATTGACCACGTCCAACACGGAATATCCATGTCCCGTTCCCAAATTGTAAATGGCGAGGCCGCACTTGCGTTCAATAGCCTGCAAAGCACTCACATGTCCAGCCGCCAGGTCGCACACATGAATGTAGTCCCGAACGCCTGTTCCATCGGGAGTATCGTAGTCATCGCCAAATACCCCAAGTTCTTTGCGAAGTCCAACAGCCGTCTGAGAAATATAGGGCATCAGGTTGTTAGGTATCCCGTTAGGATCCTCGCCAATGAGACCACTGGGGTGCGCCCCGATAGGGTTAAAGTAACGTAGCAGCACCACATTCCATTCGGGGTCGGACTTTTGCAAGTCCATCAGCACCTGTTCCAGCATTGACTTGGTCTGACCGTATGGGTTGGTGATAGCGCCCTTTGGGCAGTTCTCGGTAATGGGAATTTCTGCCGGGTTACCATAGACCGTAGCCGAAGACGAGAAGATAATATTCTTAACCCCATTCTTGCGCATTGCATTGAGCAACACGAACGTGGCGTTCATGTTGTTCTCGTAATACTCCAGAGGTTTCTCCACAGACTCCCCAACGGCCTTGAGTCCGGCAAAATGAATGCAGGCATCAAACTTGTTTTGTTTGAACAGGGCATCCATGGCAGAAGCATCCCGGACATCCGCATTCACAAAAGGCACATCTTTACCAATAATCTTTGAAACCCTGCGGAGAGATTCTTCACAAGAATTGACAAGGTTATCCACCACCACCACAGAATGGCCGGCCTTGTCTAACTCTATAATCGTGTGGCTACCGATATAGCCTGCACCACCAGTTACAGCAATTTTCATAATGAGCCAACTTTATAAGTTTGTATAGCGTAAACATAGAAATTTTAGCCCTTTCGCCTTGAACTATTTTGTAACTTTACGAACATGCTCGGCAGAATCAACAAACTGGAAACTTTCGGCTCCGTAGATGGCCCCGGAGTCCGGTTTGTGGTGTTCACACAGGGGTGCCCCATGCGGTGCCTTTTCTGTCACAATCCGGAAACCTGGAACTTCAAGGGGGACAAGGCGGGAGCCTTCGACATTTCTGCAGAAGACCTGCTGAAAAAGGCCCTCCGCTACAAGAGTTACTGGGGAAGCGACGGAGGCATTACCGTCAGTGGTGGCGAGCCCCTGATGCAGATGGATTTCTTGCTAGAATTTTTCACCCTGGCAAAATCGGCGGGAGTACACACTTGCATAGACACTTCCGGGGTAAACTTTGTCCGCACCGAACCCTACTTCAGCAAGTTCAAGCAACTTATGGAAGTTACCGATCTACTCCTGGTAGACCTGAAAATCATTGACCCCGAGCAGCATAAAAAACTCACTGGCCATTCCATTGAACACAACCTGGACATGTTCCGCTACTTGGACGAAATCCGCAAACCCATCTGGATCAGACACGTGCTTGTTCCGGGGATTAGCGATAACGACGAATATCTAGAAAAGACCAAAGAATTTATCCAGTCACTATCCAACGTCAAGAAAGTGGAAGTGCTACCCTACCATTCCTTGGCTCTTGCAAAATATCAAGAAATGGGACTCGACTACGCTTTGAAAGACGTAAAGTCTCCAAGCCCAGACCGGGTCAAAAATGCAAAAAGGATTCTGGAAACAGAATCCTACCGATAAAATTGGCGAAGCCTTAAACGAAATTTATGACAGGCGCTATTAGCGGTTGTTCAGGTAATCCAGCACCTTCTGGGTCAGGTCGTTCTCTTTTTTCCAGAAGACCACGGCACCTGTTGCACGGTCCACCACCATGTCGTAGCCTTCTTGTAAAGCAATCTCGTTAATGGCCTTACGGATTAATTGGATAATGGGGCCGCTCACCTTCTCGTTTTCGGTAATGAGCTCGCCCTTACGGCCATAAACACGGTCAATGAATTCCTTCAGTTCCGTTTCCTTCTTGGCGTAGTCGGCTTCCAGTTCACGTTTCTTTTCGTCAGAAAGCATCAGTACCTGCTTATCCAACTTTTCCTTGATAGCGGCAAGCTCTTTCTGAATCAGGTTGCCCTGCTGTTCCCATTTGGCCACCTGTCGGTCATATTCTTCTTGAGCCTTCTTGGTTCCCTTGTAGCCGTCAAAGATTAGCTTGGAATCCACATGGGCAATGCGCAGTCCATCTTCGGCAAAGGCGGAGCACGCTAGAAGCATAGCTAGCAAAATCACCAGACGACGAATCAAAGATTTTTCGAGCATAACGCCTCCTAGAATCCCTGGCCTATCACAAAGTTGAATTCCATGTCACCCACCTGGGTGCGCTGCAAACCAGAATAGGTTTCTCCCACATCCAAGGGCCAGGCAAAGTCAAAGCCGATAATACCGAGCATGGGCACTACCACACGGAAACCAAAACCGTAGTCCTTCTTGAGACTGGTGGGATCCCATTCGCTCAAAGGATTGCGGCTGGGTTTGGCCACCTTTGTCTTGGGATTGTAGCGTTCGCCGAACACGTTACCCGCATCAAAGAAGAAGGGCAACAAGTAGAATGTCTGGGGTACAATGGCCAACTGGAGTTCTGCTCCAATATACTGGAAGCTACGGCCCAAGCGCCGGTAACCGATAGAGCCCGAACTGTAACCGCGCATCATACCCTCATAGCCAAGAACACCGCCCATGGTATAGAGTGTTCTATACTGGAGCTGATCGCCGAAGATGACACCGTATTCGTTAGTAAGTGCGATCGCCAGACGGTCGCGGAACAACGGGAACCACCACTTGATAGTGAGTTCTGTCTTGATAAATTCAAAGTCACTGTACAGCACGTCATCAGCCACCTGGACATCTAGCACGTAGCGGGACCCATCCGTGGGGAACTGGGGCAGATTCTTATCGTCGCGGATCAAGCGGAAATTCACCGCCGATTCCAGACCGGTATAGACCACATAGCTGTCGTCGATGTTGGGGCCCTGTTTGTTCATAAGCCAGCTGTAACCCACCTGACCATAGAAGTAGTCGTCAGGCCACTTGAGACGTTTACCCACATACACCTGTCCGCCGTAACGAGTAATGTTCGGGTCGTCGTAGTCGCTCATGTTCCACCAGCTGTAGCTGAGACTTGTACCCACGGTAATGGGCTTGTCCAAGAACCAAGGCTCCTGGAAACTGATGGAAGCACTCTTCTTATCCATGCCGTATTCCACGCTGAAGGAGGCCGCCTGACCGTTACCCATACAGCAGTTGGGAATAGAAACACTGGCCGTACCCACAAGCCCATCGCTCTGACTATAAGACACACCCAAGCTGAACTGGCCCGTGCCCGCTTCCTTTTCTTGCACGGCGAATTCCAAATCTACTTCCTGATCGCTCAGTGGCTTGATATCGGGAGTCACCATATCGAAATAGTTCAGCTGCATGATTTCGCGGAAACTACGTTCAAGGGAAGACTGGCGGTAGGTATCCCCCGGATACAGGCGCACTTCACGACGGATGACCTTTTCATTCGTCTTGGTATTGCCGCGTATATAGACCTTGTGGATAGAAGCCGGCAAACCTTCGCGCATACGATAAGTCAGGTTCACTACGGAATCGTTCACGAAGGTCCGTTCTTCATCGAACTGGACAAACAGGTAACCGTCTTCAAGGTAGGAATCCCGAATGGCCTTACGGGAAGCTTCGTACTTGTATTGGTCAAAGACCTCCCCGCTATCCAAGCGGAAAGCGTAATTCAACACGGCATCGCCCAAGACCTCGTTTCCAGTAAAGTGGACGTTACCCATGTAGTATTTACGTCCCTCGATCATGGAAATATGGATGCAAATTGCACTGGATGTCTTGATATTGTCGTACTTGTTAAGGGCGGGGAACATGTCCTCGATCATGTAGCGGACTAGCAGCTTTTCCTCGTAGGGCCGCAGTTTCTTCAGTTTCTTGAGAGAGTCGATTTTCGGATTGTTGAACTTACGGCCGTCCACAATCTTTAGCCATTCCTTACGGGACTTTTCATAGCGAATAATGTCGTTAATAAGTTTGAGGGCATCTTCTTCGGACTTGACCTGGGGTAGCGGACGGGACACATACCCATGAGCCCCTACACGCTCATTGCGAAAATAGTGGGTCACTTCCATAGTGGGCTTGCCCGCCATCTTGGCCATTGCAGTGGCAGTATCTCCCATGGCACGGTTCAGCTGATCGTAGAGCGGTTGCAAGGACTCCCCTACGGGGACCATACGTCCCAAATAAAACAGGCAGCTAGAGTCAGGCAGATACTCCGCATAATATTCGGTCAATTCTGCGTCCAGGTAGCCAAAATGACGTATAGCATTCAGCACCGTATCCCGGTCAGCTTCAAAGACAGACTCCTTGAATTCGCCTCCGCCCCACCACTGGTCCAACTTGGTGACCATGTGTTCCATGATATCTTCTGCAGGCACATTGTCATTGCCACGAATATCGAACTGACGAACCTTGACTTTTTCCCCTTCACGGACAATAAAGGTAACCTGATTCTTGTTCTCGTCGGTGGCCGTTTCGCGATACCCCACTTCGGCAAGGAGATAACCTTCGGAATGATAATAGTCTATCATGGCCTGACGGTCCCGCTCCAACTGGCTCTTGCTATAAACTTGGCCCGGAATCATGCGAATCTTGAGACGCAAGTCCTCTTCAGAAATTTCATCACAGCCATCAATGATGGCCGTATCTAACGCTGGAAGCTCCTTAATCTTGAAAATCAAGTCTACATCGGATCCATCTCCCACATAGTCCACCCAAGCTGTCACATCGTCAAAAAGACCCGATTCATAGAGTCCTGTCACAGCACTCTGGACCTTCTCGGAAAGGGTCGCCGGAGAATAGCTTTGACCATCCCGAATACCGATTCGGCTAAGGACAGCCCGTTCATCCATATGCTGGTTACCTTCTACACGGACCTTGTGGACCCTGTTTTCCGCCATGTAATCGGTAGACATCTGGGACATATCCAGAAGCTGGGCCGAAGCGAAACCCACAAAAGCAAGTAACAAAAAAACAACGCGAAGGCGCAGAATAAACCTACCTATCAATACAAAAAGACAAAATTCTGCCCAAAAATACAAAAAAGACGGAGTTTCAAACCATTAAACTCCTTCAAAAGCGGGTTAAAAGGCGCCATCCCCTTCTTCTGTTTTACATTTTTTGTCAAACAAGAAAAAAAACTCTGTCTATCCAAAATTTTTCAATCTTTTTGGCATTTTTCAAAGAAAAAAAAGATAAATTCTAGTCCGAATTCTTTCAAATATGGTCCCAAAGACCGCTACCTGAGGTTTTTATGCTTACCACCGCCTGGAATGACGAAGAAAACAAAGTCCTGCCCGAAATGGCACTGGACTTTATGCCCGAAGAAAAGCTCCGTGAACTACAGTTGCAAAGACTACGCGCTACCGTGAAGCTTGCCTACGAAAAAGTTCCCCTGTTCCGCGAACGGATGGACGAAAAAGGCGTAAAGCCCGACGACATCAAGACCCTTGCAGACATCAGCAAGGTTCCCTTCAGCATGAAAAAGGACTTGCGCGACACCTACCCGTATGGCCTGTTCGCCGTGGACCTGAGCGAAGTCGTGCGCCTGCACGCCAGTTCCGGCACTACCGGTAAGCCCATCGTGGTGGGTTACACCAAAGAAGACATGGAAGTCTGGGCCCAGGTGGTAAAACGCGGGCTTCTCGCCTGCGGGTTCCGCAGCACCGACATCGTGCAGAATTTCTACGGTTACGGCCTATTTACCGGCGGTCTCGGCATCCATGGCGGTTTCGAAGCCCTCGGCGCGACCGTCATTCCTATCAGCGGAGGCAATACCGAACGCCAGGTGATGCTCATGAAAGACTTCGGCGTTACTGCGGTGGCCGGAACACCCAGCTATTTCGTCCGCATTATTGACGTAGCCGAAAAAATGGGTGTCGACCTGTCTAAACTCAACGTAAAGCGCGGCATTTTCGGGGCGGAACCCTGGAGCGACGGCATGCGCGACTACATAGAAGAAAAGACGGGCATCAAGGCATACGACATTTATGGACTTTCTGAAATCGTGGGACCCGGCGTTGGTTGCGAATGCGAATGCCGCGACGGCATCCACATTTTCGAAGACCATTTCTACCCCGAGATTATCGACCCCGAAACTCTGGAACCCCTGCCCGACGGCGAAGAAGGGGAACTGGTCATCAGCACCCTAAGCAAAAAGGCCATGCCCATTTTGCGCTACCGCACCCGCGATATCACCGCTATCGAAAAGACCAAGTGCAAATGCGGACGCACCATCCGCCGCATCCGCCGTATCGGTCGACGTAGTGACGACATGATTATCATGCGTGGCGTGAACGTGTTCCCGAGCCAAATCGAGACGGCACTTCTCCGTGCCGAAAAGGCACTCCCCCACTACCAGATTGTGCTGGACACCAAGAACAACATGGACACCCTGGAAGTTAAGGTGGAAGTTTCCCGCGACATGGTGAGCGACTCCATGGGCGCCATGGAACAGCTGAACAAGAAATTCAAGCATTCCATTGAACAGATTCTCGGCATTTCCGTCATCGTCACCCTGTGCGAACCCGACTCGCTCCCCCGTAGCGAAGGCAAGGCGAAGAGAGTGGTGGACAACAGGAAGAAGATGTAACGCCAAAGGCGTAGTGAGTAGTGAGTAGTGAGTAATGAGTCGGCGCTTCGCACCTTTGAGTTTCAATAATCGCGCCTTTGGCGCCAAACTATACACTCACAACTCATTACTGACAACTCATCTCACTCTTCGTTTTTGTCAAGAAGTTTTAAAATAGGAGTATCTCAAATGAAAATCCCACAAGTATCCGTTTTCGTTTCCAACAGGCCGGGCAGACTCCAGACGGTGTGCCGCTCCTTGGCCGATGCAGGAGTGAACCTGCTTTCGCTGACCCTCGCCGACTCCGGCGAGTTCGGCCTTATCCGCCTGATTGTGAACAATCCGGAAAAGGCCGTGGACGTGCTCGCCAAGGCGGGTCTCAGCGCCACCATTACCGACGTGGTGGCCTGCCCTGTAAATGCCGCCATCGGTGGCCTTGCCGAGTTGCTCTCTACAGCTGTCGGGAGCCAGCAGATTGACTACATGTACGCCTACCCCTCTACCTTGAACGGATCCAACATCATGATTCTCCGTTTCCAGGATACGGACAAGGCCATTGAAGCCCTGAAGGCTACCAACTTCAAGGCCATTGACAAAGAAGAACTGTTCAAGAACACCTAAACCTTTTAGGCTATTTTGAATTATCTCTCCGTAATTCTCATTGCGGTTATCGAGGCCATGGACTGCTTTGCCGTGGCCACTTCTATTGGGCTTGGGCGCTCGGGAGTATCCCGATTAAAAGCCCTTGTTCTTGCGCTGTCCTTTGGTTTTTTCCAAGGAGCCATGACACTTATCGGGTTCTTTTCTGGAACCTTAGCAAGGCATTGGATTCACGACCTGGGGTCAATCATCGCTTGCGCTATTCTCTGCCTATTGGGTGCCAAGTTTATCTGGGACGCCATCCGCAAAAAAGAAGAGGACCATAAGATTGCCGACCTCAGATTTGTAAGTATCATAGCGCTTTCTCTCGCTACCAGCATTGACGCACTGACCATCGGCATTTCCTTTGCCTTCGTTGAAATCGATATGGTCTTTGCCACTATCGCTATATCCCTTGCAGCAATCCTATTTGGCATTCTCGGTTTCGAAATCGGGAACCGGGCCGCCAGATTTTTTAAGACTAGCCTGCCGCAAGTTTTTGCAGGAGTTATCCTAATTATCATTGGAATAACCCGTTTCTAAGCAAATCATACCCCCTTTTTTGCCTTTAACGAACTCTTTTTTATATCTTTATTGATGTATTGTTTAGAGTTCAGCCCCAGGTGGGCGGACAAAAGAGGTTCATGTGAACGGAAAAACGGAAACCCTTTGCGTTTTCGGGCACCCTATTGCCCATAGCAAATCCCCCCTCATGCACAATGCGCTTTTCAAGGCGCTTGGAATCAACGCGGCCTACCTGCCCTTTGGACCAGAACCGGAGAATTTCGCCCAGGCTATCCAAGGTTTCAGGGCCATGAAATTCAGGGGGGCAAACGTTACCATTCCTTACAAGACTCCTGTGATGGATCTGGTGGACGAACTTAGCCCCATCAGCAAGTTTACCGGAAGCGTAAACACGCTTTATTGGAAAGAGGGAATCGTTGGTGGCACTCTCTGCGGTACCACCACGGACCCCTACGGTTGTATCCGCAACCTGGAAGAAAACGGAGTGCAACCTGCAAACACCACCGTGGCCCTTCTCGGAAACGGCGGAGCGGCAAAGGCCATCGCCTACACCTTGATGGAACAAGGCAACAGGCTTGCCATCGTGTGCCGCAACAAGGACAAGGGCGAAGCCCTGGCTGGTTCACTGAACCCGCTGTTCAAGGACAGCGAAAAAATTTCCGTATTCACCTTCCAGGAATTCCCTAGCGTTTCCAAGGAATACAAGATTATCATCAACGCCACCTCCGTGGGCATGACGCCAAACGAAGACGAATCTCCTCTCGACAAGGACAGTCTGAACCATGGGCAGGTCGTCTGCGACATCGTCTATGCACCGCCCAAGACAAAGCTTTTGAAACTGGCCGCCGAAAAGGGCTGCAAGACCGTTACCGGCGAAGGCATGCTGGTGCACCAGGGTCTGGAAAGTTTCAAGAAATGGTTCCCCGAGCAAGTGAAGGGGCATACCGACGAAGAACTGTTGAATATCATGCGCAAGGGAATGGAGGGTATCTAATGAGAAGGCATATTTTCTTTACGGGTTTCATGGCCAGCGGCAAGAGCCGCACCGGCAGGGCTCTGGCAGAACGACTTGAGCGCCCCTTCGTTGACACCGACAGTCTTATCGTGGAGCGGGTCGGAAAGTCCATCTCCGAAATATTCGCACAAGAAGGAGAAGCTTTTTTCCGGGCGAAGGAAAAAGAAATCATCGCTGAAATCTGCAGTAACGAAACGCCCCAGGTAGTCTCCCTGGGCGGCGGTGCCCTCACCCAAGCAGACAACATCAAGATTATCCGGGAAAACGGCCTCATCATCCGCCTGTGGGCCAAGCCCGAAATTCTTTCGGAACGCATCGGGCGCAAGAACACAAGGCCCCTACTTGCCAACCTGAGCGACGAAGAACGCCTTGCCAAAATCAAGATCATGCTGAAAGAGCGTGAACCCAACTACGCCCAGGCCGATTTTAGCGTAGAAAGTTCCAACGACTATACCGAAGCCCATGTCATCGAAAAAATCCTGCACATGAAAAAATTCTGGAGCAACCATGCCCTGGACGTGTGCCCCTCTAGTGGCGGACGCTACCCCATCTTTATCGGCAGGAACATCATTCCCGATTCCAAGGCCCTTCTGGAAGGCCTTCGGCTGGCCCCTTCCAACGAATTTCTGGTCTGTACGGACACCACCATCGCAAAGGTTCAGAATGAGATGCTCTCGCAGCTGCGGGGCCAGGCGGGCCGTTGCCCTATCTTTAAGTTCCAGGCCGGAGAGCGGAACAAGACCCTCCATAACCTGAACCAGCTTTTCAGTTTCTTGCTGCACCGGAACTACACCCGAAAGAGCTGTCTGTTGCAGTTCAGCGGTGGCGTGGTAGGCGACATGGCGGGCTTCGGAGCCGCCACCTACCAGCGGGGAATTTCCTTTATCCAGTTCCCGACCACCCTCCTTTCTATGGTAGATAGTTCCGTAGGTGGCAAGGTGGCGGTAAACCACCCCGAAGGTAAGAACATGATCGGGGCATTCTACCAGCCCAAGGCCGTAGTGTGCGACCTGGCGGTGCTTGCCACCCTTCCCGAAAACGAATATCTGGCAGGCCTTGCCGAAATCGTCAAGTACGGTGTCATCTACGACAAGGAATTTTTCCGCTACATCGAAGAAAACGTAGAAGGCATCAAGAAACACGACGATGGCGTGTTGCGTCACCTGATTTTCAGGAGCTGCCAGATCAAGGCCGAAGTCGTGGGCATCGACGAGAAGGAATCCGGACTCCGGGCCATTTTGAACTACGGTCACACTTTCGGACATGCCATCGAAAAGCTCACCAACTACAACATGTTCAGCCACGGTATAGCCGTAAGTCTCGGCATGCGGGTAGCCGCCCGTGCAGCCGTACTCCTGGGCAAACTCTCCGCCGAAGAAGAATCCAGGCAGAACGACCTTCTGGACCGTCTCGGATTCCCGAAAACCTACAACGTGGATACGGAGCAGGCCTGGAATGCCATGGCCGTGGACAAAAAGGCCGAAAAAGGCACAAGAGTTTATATTTTGCCTACAGAGATTGGGAAAGTCGAAAAAGTTGTTAATATTGAAAAGGAAACAGTAGCAAAAGCGTGGGAAGCGATTAGGGGTTAAGAGTTAAGAGTTAAGAGTTAAGAGTTACTAGTTATTAGTTACTAGTGAAGCAAAAAAAATTTCTAGTAACTTAGAACTAGTAACTCAGAACTATGCCGAAGGCGAAGGACTAGAATGAGTATTTTGGTAACAGGTGGTACAGGGGCTCTGGGATTTCATATCCTCTCCAGCTTGAGCGGCACGAATCACGAGCTGTTCAGCTTTAGCGACGAACAGCCTCAGCCTTGGCAAAAAGTGGACGGTGTGCAATACCTCACCGGGAACCTTTTGAACTTCAAGGACGTCTACGAGATGCTCCAGAAGGTGGCTCCTACCCATATTTACCACCTGGCTAGCCAATCTTCTGTAGGGCTTTCGTACCAGAAACCCTACGAAACCCTGAACATCAACCTGCTCGGGACCCAGAACCTGCTGGAAGCGGCACGGCAGGCATGCCCCAAAGCACGAATCATGCTGCTCAGCTCCAGCGAAATCTACGGACGTACGGAACAACACCTGACTTACCTGCACAAAGAAGAAGACCGCCCGAACCCCATGACTCCATACGCCACTTCCAAGGCATGCATGGAACTCCTGGGGCACCAGTTTATCAACGCCAGCGGACTCCACATTGTCTTTGTGCGACCCTTCCACTTTACCGGGCCCCACCACAGCCGTCGTTTTGTGATTCCCTCTATCACTTACCAGCTGGTAAAAATCAAATTCTACGGAAGCGAACCCGTTATCTATTCCGGAAGCCTAGACATCAGCCGCGACGTGGTGGACGTGCGAGACGTGGCCCGCGGTATGATTCAGGTGCTGAACACCGCTGAATCCGGCGAGACCTTCAATATCTGCAGCGGCAAGTCCTACACCATCCGGGAACTGGTAGAAATGCTGGTGGACATCGCCGACGTGAGCGTAGATTTCCGCTTTGATTCCAAGTACGAACGGGTCAACGACATTCCTCTGCTGATTGGGGACCCCACCAAGATGACGAACCTGGGCTGGAAACCCCTGATCAGCATCGAAGACAGCCTCACGGACCTTTTCAACGAAATGGTAATCCGCCGCCGGACCGAACTGAAAATGGGCCTGGGGAAAGACCTGCCTCTGTAACGCAGCCACCTTTTTTCTAAATTTGAGCCCGTAATATTCATCCACTTTTAATAAAGGTTTTACCATGAAAATCAAGACCCTTTTGATTACCCTGTCCGCTTCTGCCATGGCCTTTGCCGAAGAGGCAGCCCCCGAGCAGCCCAGCGCCATCGCAAGTTTCTTGCCCCTTATCCTTTTGTTCGTGGTCATGTGGCTGTTCTTTATCCGCCCCAAGCAGAAAGAAATGAAGCAGATGGACCAGATGCGCAAGGAACTGAAGAAGGGCGACAAGGTGATGACTACCGCCGGCATCATCGGCACCATCACCTCCATGGAAGACAACATCGTCACGGTCCGCACCGGCTCTACCACGCTGATCGACTTTGAAAAGAGCGCCATTCTCAGAATCATGAACGCTCCTGCAGCCGACACCAAGACCGAAGAAAAGAAGTAATCATGGCGATTTTACCTATCCGCATTTACGGTGACCCGGTTCTCCGCAAAAAGAGCGAACCCGTTACCGAGATTACTCCGGAACTCCGCCAGCTGGCCAAGGACATGCTGGAAACCATGTACGACGCGCCGGGCTGCGGCCTTGCCGCACCCCAAATAGGTAAGAACATCCGTTTGGTGGTCATTGACACCGCTATTCCCGGCGAAGAGGATCCCAAGCCCTACATTATGTTCAATCCGGAATGGGAAGCAGAAGAAGACGCCAAGCCTGCAGATTACGACGAAGGATGCCTTTCTTTCCCGGACATTTTCTGCAATGTGGTCCGGCCCGACAAGGTGTGCGTCCGCTTTTTCGACATCAACGGAGAGCCTCAAGAAATCCACAACTGCGAAGGCCTTTTTGCCCGCTGCATCCAGCACGAATCGGACCACCTGAACGGCGACCTTTTCGTGGACAAGATTTCTACTGCCGACCGCACCATGAACCAGTCCAAGCTCCGCAAGATGGCCAAAGAGACCCAGGCGAAGCTGAAGAAGAAGTGATTGGTAAGGCTAGGATCTAGGATCTAGGGGCTAAGATCCTGGGTGACATAAGGTTTAGAACTTAGTAAAGAAGGGACGGCTATACGAGCGTCATCAGGGCAACAATTCTTTTTCTTCTGGCGCTTATCGTAACGACAAGTGCTGCAGAGGATTTTGAGCTGCCAGACATGCCCGCTCCTGCGGTCAAGACCGTCAAAAAAGACTCCAGCGGCGAAGAGCCCGAGATTGTAGATTTCAGGCCCATCGAAGCGACGAACGTTTCCGACGTCCAAGCGAAAGGCCCGAGGGAAGCCCCTGCGTCCACGCAAATCAAGACGGTATCCGGAGATACTTTGGCCCGAGTCCAGGCGGAAAAGATACCGACGAACTTGAATAGGCCTCTTCGTGTAGGGGTCTATACCGACGTCAAGGAACTGTACCTTTCAAAAGGCGGAGAGGTTATCCATATTACCGTCAAGGGCAAGGAGTTGAAATTCCAGGGGAGGGAAAATTCTTTTACCGCCGTTAAAAAGGATATCGACGACGGCAAGTGCGTCTCTATCGCGCCGACGCAAAAGCTGCTTTCTACCTCTTGCTATCCGGGATTTTTTACCATCTCCTACAACAACGGGAAAATCAACGCCATCAATACGGTGGACATGGAAGACTACCTGCGGGGCGTGATCCCTTACGAAATCGGACAGCTGGACAGCAGCCGTTTCGAGGCGCTGAAGGCCCAGGCGGTAGCCGCCCGCACCTACGCCTACAAGCATTTCGGGAGCCGGGAATCCCTGGGCTTTGACGTGTTCGCCGACACCAAGGACCAGGTGTATAAGGGCCTCCAGAGCGCTACGTCCCTGACAGACCGCGCCATCAAGGAGACCAAGGGCGAAGTCATGATGTATAATGGCGAGTTCATTACCGCCTACTACCACTCCACCTGCGGAGGCATGTCCGAGACGCTGGACACCTGGGAAAAGCCGAACCTCCCCTACCTCAAGAGCAAGCCGGATCTGCGAAGCGATGGGACGCCCTGGTGCAAGGAGTCCAGCTACAGCAAGTGGGATCGGACCTTCGAAAGTGACGAGCTGGTGAAACTCTTTGTCCAGAACGCCAGGGATTCCAAGGCGAAAGTCGCCCCCTTCAAGAAAATCAAGGACATTACCGTCAAGGATACGCTCAAGAGCGGGCGCATCTTGACCCTTGCGGTCACTACGGACACGGAAACTTTCGAAGTCCGGGGCGACAAGGTCCGTTGGCTTTTCCGCAAGGGCGGTACAATCCTCCCCTCCAGTTTCTTTACAGTCAAGAAAGAGGGCAGCAAGTGGATTCTCGAAGGCAAGGGATTCGGCCACGGCGTAGGCATGTGCCAGATGGGCGTGCGGGCCCGGGCCCAGGCGGGTCAGAACTACATCGAAATCCTGAGCCATTACTATCCGGGAATCACCCTGGAGCGGTTCGAAAGATGAGTTCCGCCACCTCGCCTGTCATTGCTGTTCTCAGCCAGGGCTGTGCCGCCAACTTCGGCGACGGAGAAAAAATCGCCCGGGCGCTATCCGCCCAACATCCGGATTGTTCCATCTCTTTTGAATTCCCGACGGAGCAGCCCCTTGCCTTTTACCTGAACGTGTGCACCGTCAAGGGGAACGGAACCGCCCTGAAGCTTTTGCAACAGGCGATAACGACTTTTCCGCAGGCACCTATCTTTATAACAGGATGCGCTCCCAAGGATTTCCAGGAAGAAGCCCGCAAGATTTCGGACAAGATAACGTTCACAAGCTTGAAAAAAATCAGGTCCGGATCCTTCGACTCCGCCCTTACGGGCGAAGTTTACCCTGAGCTTGCCGAATGGGCTCAGGATGACAACGTGAGTATCGACAGACCGATAAGGTCCACCCTCCGGCAGTCCCCCTTCGTAGGCATCGTGAACATCGAGGAAGGCTGCCTGGACGCCTGTGCCTTCTGCTCCACGAAGCTGGTAAAAGGACGGCTCCAAAGCCAGCCCGAAGACGCCATCGTGGATCAGGTCCGGCGCCTGGTGGACGACGGATGCCTGGAGATTCAGCTCAGCGGGCAGGACTGCGCATGCTACGGTTTTGACACCGACACAAACCTTGCAAACCTCACGCAAAAAATTCTCGCCCAGGTTCCCGGAAACTACAAGATCCGGCTGGGCATGGGAAACCCGAGGCACATCCTCGGCTATAAAGACGCATTGCTGGAATGTTTCCAAGACGAACGGCTCTACCAGTTCTTGCACGTGCCTGTCCAGAGCGGGAGCGAACATGTTCTGCAGCTCATGAACCGCAAGCACTCCGTAAAAGACTTCCGTAACTTTGCGCTGGAGTTGCAAGAAAAGTTCCCGCTATTCACCCTCAGTACAGACCTGATTGTGGGTTTCCCTGGGGAAACAGACGCCGACTTTCAAGAGACTCTTGACCTGCTGAAGGAGACCCGCCCCACCGTCTGTAACATTACGCGGTTCGTGGCCCGCAAGGGGACCGTTGCCGCCCGCATAGAAGAAGCAAACGCCGCCGACACGCCTGCCGTTTCAGACAGCGTAAAGCACGATCGCTCCGCAAAGCTGTTCGACGCCTTCCAGCAAATCGCCCAAGAAAACAACCAGCGCTGGGTCGGCAAGACCTGCACGGTCGTGACCGAAAAACAAGGCCACCGGGCAGGCACCACCATCGCACGTAACTGCGCCTACCGCCCCGTGGCCCTGCAGGGGGACATCCCGGCAGGCAAAGCTCTACAAGTGCGCATTGCAAAAGCAGAGCCCTTCGCCCTTATAGGCGAAAGGCTCTAAACATTTCACGAAACAATCGCGAATGCCGAATTAATCGTCGGCAGCGGAGGCACCCACCGCCTGTTCCAGCGTGGTGTGACCGTCCAAGGCCTTCTGGATACCGTCCATACGGAGCGTAATCATGTCGCATTCCTGCATGGCGGCACGCTTGATGACGTCACCGGAGGAGCGCTTGATAATCAAGTTACGGACTGTTTCGTTGGGCACCAGGAACTCGTAGATACCGCAACGGCCCTTGTAGCCCGAACCGTCGCACTTGTCGCACCCCTTGCCATGGTAGAACTGCATGTCGGGAGACAGGTGGAGTTCTTCGCGGAGGGACGGAGATATTTCTACAGGTTCTTTGCAGTACTTGCAAATGCGGCGCACCAGACGCTGGGCAAGCACGCCCTTGATGGCGGTGGACACCAGGAAGGGTTCCAGGCCCATTTCCAGCAGACGGGGGAATGCACCGGCAGCATCGTTGGTATGGAGCGTACTGAAGACCAAGTGACCCGTCAGAGCGGCTTCAATAGCCATGGACGACGTCTCCTGGTCACGCATTTCACCGATCATAATCACATCCGGGTCCTGACGGAGCAGGGCGCGAATGCCCGCGGCAAAGGTAAAGCCTGCGGCGTTGTTGATTTGACCTTGGTTCACACCGTCAATATTAAGTTCCACAGGGTCTTCCATCGTAGAGATGTTAATTGTGGAATCCAAAATTTCTCGAATAGAAGCGTAAAGCGTGGTAGACTTACCGGAACCCGTAGGACCGGTCACAAGCACAATGCCGTTAGGAGCGTTAATGGCATCAATAAACTGTTTGAGAACACGGGGGTCAAAGCCCATGTCCTTCAAGGGGAACTGACCCGAGTTCGGGTCCAAGATACGCATAACGATCTTTTCACAAACACCGCGCTTACGGAGCGATATCGGGAAAGAGCTCACACGAAGGTCCACCTCGGAGCCTTTGTAACGCACGGTAAAACGACCGTCCAAGGGTTTACGCTTTTCGGCGATGTCCATCTTGGAAAGCAGTTTGATACGGGAAAGAATCTGGGGCATCAAGCGGGCAGGAATGGGTGACATGACCTGTAGGTCACCATCGATACGGTAACGGAGCTTGAGGAAGGTTTCCTGGGGTTCCAGGTGAATATCAGAGGCGTGACGGGCAATGGCTTCGTGAATCAGCGTGGTCACGATTCGCACCACCTGGCGGCCTTCTTCGTCGGTCAGTTCCGGTTCGTCGCTGTTTCCCTGACCCCGTTCCACGGTTTCCAGTTCTTCGCCATCCTTGGTCTCACCAATCAGCTCCGCCAAGGATTCTTCGGAAGTGCTACGCCCCGCGAACACGCGGTCGATAGTCTTGACCACATCTGCGTCGGAGGCCATGACGATGTCCACTTCCATCTTCACCTTGAACTTCACGATGTTGATCACACGCATGTTGGTGGGATCAGTCATTGCGATGGTCAGGGCTTCACGCTGGACACGGCGGTCATCTTCGCCCTTGGAAACAAACAGGGGCACCACCTTGTAAGTCCTGCACAAGTCTTCGGGCAAGTAGGTGTAGGCCTCGGGGTCGATAGCAAAATTTTCAAGCCTTACATAGGGAACTTCGAACTGCTTGGAGAGAATCTCCACCAGGCGTTCTTCGGGCATGAACTTCAAGTCCACCAAAGTACGGCCAAGGCGCTTGCCGGTCTTCTTCTGCTCTTCCAGAGCCTGGTCCAGCTGTTCCTGGGTGATGTACTTCTGGGCGAGCAACATCTCGCCGATACGCATCTTGGTTGTGGACTGCATCTGCACGCCCAAGATGCTAGTAAGAGTGTCTTCGCTGACCATGCCCAGGCGAATGAGAATCTTCGCCAGAGGGATTCCGGTACGCTTGTGTTCCGAGGTAGCATGAGCCAGCTGGTCTTCGTCCAGGACACCCTGACGAATCAGCAATTGGCCCAAGTTCATTTTTGTGTTACTTATCATAAATGCGACCAAGCCTGAGCTTTAACAATCTTCTTTTTCCCCTCTTCGAGCATGTAGACGCCGGTTCCTTCTTGAACCGAGCCAATCTCGTATACCCCGTCGGGGAAACCTCTTACTGAAAATATATCATTTTTGGCAGAAACGGTAAATAAAAGCACGTATTCTTCACCGCCATCCATCACAAAATCCATAGGATTTAGGCCATATCGGCTGCACATTTCTGAAACCCGAGGGTCTACAGGAATCCGATTGGCCTTCACCTCCAAGGAAACTGCAGATGACAGGGCCAGATGGTTCAGCTCCGAAGAAAGGCCGTCACTAATGTCTAAAGCACCGTGGCAAACGCCCGTAGAGGCAAGACGTGCGCCGAGGTCCTCCCGGATGGAGGGGCTCAAGTGGTACTGAATCAGGTCCTGAAATTTCTCGAAACCGGCGGGGCGGTTCTGCAACAGCCAGAGCCCTGCGGCAGAGCGCCCGAGAGTTCCCGAGACGAACAGCCTGTCGCCCGCCGTAGCGCCACTCCGGAGCAGGCGGGTAGGCGCCACCTGTTCGCCTACGAGGGTCGTAGAAAACATTCCCACATCGCCGGAGACGGTATCGCCCCCGATAAGAGCGATATTCCTTTTGGCAAATCCTTCAGCCACCGCAGCGGACACCCGACGCACCGTGTCTTCGCTCCAGTTTTTACCGACGCACAGGCCGAACAGGGCCAGCCGTGGCCTGCCTCCCATGGCCGAAATGTCCGAGATGTTGGAGACAATATGCTTTTCCACGGCCTGTTCCGGCGTGGACCAGTCCAGGCGGAAGTGGGTCCCTTCTACGGACAGATCCTTGGTGGCAAGCCATCCGTCGAACTCGGCGGCATCGTCGCCTACGGGGAGCCAGTCCCGAAACTCGGGGGCTTCTTTTTCTAGGGGCAAAGACTTTTCCAGAATGCCGTTTATCAGTCTGAATTCGCCAAGGTCGGGAAACATGTGCGTTAATTGTTGATTAATGTTTGATATGTTTTTCCTATCTCAAAAATAATAGATTTCTCTCCAAAATTGCCCTTTTTGACCCTAAAAAAGAGCTTTCAATCTTTCTATACTTTAGGCCGTGGGACATATATTCTTCATAGCCCCTTCTTCACCGGGCAGCTTGGACCGCCTGAGCCAGTGGACTCTCCGCTGGCTTCTGGAAAATGACATGGCCGAAGATTCCACTATGTACACCTGCAACACCATCGAAGAAGCGGCAAACATCCTGGAGACGGCGCTCATTACGGGAGATTCCCCGGCGCTTATCATCTTCGACCACGCCGACAGGCCCACCGACATGAACATCGCCTTCAGCAAGAGGCTCCGCAACAGCATTCCCGAATCCTGGATTGTGGAAATTGTCCCGGATACCATGCCCATCGAAAAAGAAGATGAGGGGTTGTACTGGATACGCAGGCCACTTACCGAAGACGAGTGGCGGGATACCCTGGACCAGGTGCTGCGGAAGACCCCCACGCCACAGTGGGCAGAAAACTAATGAGTTATCAGTTATGAGTTATCAGTTATGAGTATATAATTTGGCGCCAAGGGCGCGATTATAAGGACTCACAACTCACTACTCACCACTCATTACTCCTAAGTTCTATATTGAGCCTGTATGATTAAGGGCGTCAGTTATTTTGGCGTACGCACGCCAAGGCATGCGTTAACCGACATGCAAGACATCAAGGCAGCGGGTTTCAACGCCGTGCTCCACACCTGGAGCGAAGAAGACCAGCAGTATTATTACGGTACCATGGCTGAAATTGTGGACCGGACCGCCGAGCTAGGTCTAACGGTCTACGTGAACCCCTGGGGGGTGGGCCGGGTGTTCGGCGGCGAAGCCTATTCCGAACTCACCGCCCGCAATCACGACCTGTGCCAGGTGGCGCTAGACGGCAAACCCAAGGTAGCGGCATGTCCCAACCATCCTGAATTTCGGGCCTATATGCACCGCTGGATTGAATCCGTCTGTGCGACCAAAGTAAGCACCGTCTTTTGGGACGAACCCCATTTTTACTTTGAGAAGGGCGGACTCCAGAACTGGAGTTGCCGTTGTGAGAAATGTCGCGGGCTTTTCCATGCACGCTTCGGGTACGAGATGCCCACCGAACTCACCGATGACGTATTGAAGTTCCGCGAAGACAGCCTGATTGACTTTCTGAAAGAAATGACTGAAGATGTTCATGCTCGCGGCAAGCGCAATTGCGTGTGCATGTTGCCGCCCTGGTTCCCGGCGGGCCTCGACGACTGGAGCCGCGTGGCATGCCTCGATAGCGTTGACGAAATTGCATCCGACCCTTACTGGGAACGGGGCGCCACCGAAGAATGGGTGCGCGAGAAGTATGCCGAGACCGCCCGCAAGCTCGTGACCGTGGCCGCCAAATACGGCAAGGCCGTGCAGATGTGGGTGAAGGCGTACCAGATTGAAGCGGGCCGCGAAAACGACCTAGCCATCGCCGTAGCCGAAAGCCGCAAGGCTGGCATCGACAACATCTTTGCCTGGAGCTACCGCGGTACCGAGACCCTCAGCTGGCTAAAAAGCGACAACCCGGACAGAGTAGCTGAAGTATTCCGCAAAGCTATCAGATAATAAGCTATTTCTCGTGAGCAACAAAGCCCCAGTTATTAAACTGGGGCGGTTGCGACCTTTGGACACTTGGCACCTAGAATTGCCATGGCAATTCGTTGCCTTAGTGTACATGGCCACCTTTAGGTGGGAGTGAGCGCCAGCCCTGTACTTGTCGTCCAGGCTCTAGCGCGAACGGTCGTTTTTACTTCGCGCGTTCCAGGTAAGAACCGTCGCGGGTATCTACGCGGATCTTGGTATTGTTTTCGATGAACAGCGGAATCATCACCTTGGCACCGGTTTCGAGAGTGGCTTCACGCATCACGTTGCCGCTGGTGTTGCCCTGCACTGCCGGAGGAGCATCCACAATCATCAGGTCAACGAAGGTAGGCGGAATCACTTCGATAGGAAGCGTAGCGCCAGACTTCGGGTCCTTCCACCAGGTCACTTCTACGGTAGCGCCGTCCAGGAGCCAGACTTCGCAGCCGTTCAGAGCTTCCTTGGAAATTTCTTCAGTTTCCTGGGATTCGTTGTTCAAGAAATACCAAGTAGAACCGTCATTGTAGAGGTAGGTCATTTCAGTGAAGGTCACGTCGGCTTCTTCCACCGTATCGCCGCTCTTCCAGGTGCGTTCCAGAGTGCGGCCGGTCACCAGGTTCTTGATACGAACGCGGTTGAAGGCCTGACCCTTACCCGGCTTCACGAACTGGTTTTCGATGATTTCGTACGGCTGATCATCAACCATGATTTTAAGTTTCTTGCGGAATTCGTTGGTGCTTACAGTACCCATATTATCCTCTTGTTGATTTTGAAGCTAAATTTAGTATATAATGGAAAATCCAGGGACTGTTTTTACACAAATTTCAGACTTTTTAGACTATTTGGGAAGTGATTTTTCAAGTATCATCTCAAAGTTAAGCAAAGACGGACTCGACCATTCGCCCAAATTCCCATTCCTTTGTTCAAGGCACTTCGCCGACCAGATAAAAAAATCTAGCCACCCCGAAGCACTCCTTCGCGAGGTTCTGCCCCTTACCGTAGAACGGGAAAACATTCCCGGATTCGTTGACGACCCCGTGGGCGACCTGCCCGCAGGCAAGTCCGACTGCGTAATCCAGAAATACGACCAGCGAGCACTGATTGTCTCAACCGCCACCTGCGGTGTCCGTTGCCGGTTCTGTTTTCGCAAGAACTACCCATTCCAGAATAGACCCGACGTGGCCCGCGAAGTCAGCAACTGGCTCGACACCCACAGCGACGTATGGGAAGTAATCCTTTCTGGAGGCGACCCCCTCACGATTTCGCCCGGAGCGTTTCGCGACCTGGTGGAATCCATCGCAGCCCACCCCTCGGTCACTACGCTTCGCATTCATACAAGACTCCCTGTAATGCGTCCGGACCTGGTAATGCAGCATTTTGAACTGTTGCGGGAACTGCCTACCCGATTCAACTGCGTGCTGGTGTCTCATGTAAACCATGCTGACGAACTGGACGAAGACTCGGCCGCCCTATTTGCCCACCTCAAAATTTGCGGTTGGACCCTGCTCAACCAGAGCGTCCTTTTGAAAGGCGTAAACGACAGTCCAGACAAATTAACAACACTCTGTCGCAAGCTTTTTGAACAGGGAGTACTCCCCTACTACCTGCACCAGCTGGACCACGCCAACGGGGCCGCCCACTTTGAGGTTTCCGACGAGCGGGCTCGTGAACTGATTGCAGAAATCCGCACCAAGTTGCCCGGTTACCTTGTACCAAAACTCGTCCGGGAAATTGCCGGAGAAAAAAGCAAGACTCCGGTTTAGGGGCTAGTGGTCTCAAGACTCTATTTTCCTATATTTTTGCTAGTATTATGGAACCAAACAACAAAACAGTAGCAGTCGGACTTTCGGGAGGCGTAGATTCCGCCCTTACCGCCTGGACCTTGCAGCAGAAGGGCTACAATGTCATAGGCATTACCATGGCCCTCTGGGACGGTTCCATCGACATGCCCATCGTGGAGGGCCGCTCCGGATGTTTCGGTCCCAACGAAGGCGAAAGCATCGAAGCCGCCGAGAGTGTAGCCAAGCGCCTGTCCATCCCCTTCCACGTGGTTCCCGTGGTAGAGGAATACAAGAAAAATGTGCTGGACTATTTCCGCGCCGAATACCGGGCGGGCCGCACGCCCAACCCCTGCGTGCGCTGTAACCAGTCCATCAAGTTCGGAGCCATGCTCCACGCCGTCCGCAAGATGGGCGTAGATTTTGACTACTTTGCCACGGGGCACTACGCCCGTCTGGATTTCAAGAACCCCGAAGAACCGTTCCTGTGGAGGGCCCGCGACAGTTTCAAGGACCAGTCCTATTTCCTTTCCCGGTTAACCGAAGACCAGCTTTCGTCGGTGCTGTTCCCCCTGGGCGAAATGCACAAGGAAGAGGTCAAGGAACTGGCCCGTAAAATCGGCTGGGAGGATTTCGCCTCCAAAAAGGAGAGCCAGGATTTTCTGGAATGCGGCGACTACTCCGTGCTCTTTGACGAAAGCGACAACGTTCCCGGGGACTTCGTGGACGTGAACGGCAAGGTCCTGGGGCAGCACAAGGGATTTATCCACTACACCATCGGGCAAAGGAAAGGACTGAACATCGGCGGTCAGCCGGAGCCCCTTTTTGTGATTGCCATCGATGTCAAGAAGAACCAGGTGGTGCTTGGACCTCGCAGTCTGCTGCAATGTAGCGAAGTAAGCGGGAGCCAGCTGAACCTGATGGTTTCCAAGGACTCTCCCCTGCTGCAGCAAAAACTACAGGCAAAAATCCGACTGGGCCACACCTTCGCCGAAGCAAGCATTACCGAACTTACAGACAACCGAATTTCTATCCGGTTCGACACGCCGCAATTCGCCGCCACGCCTGGCCAGATTATGGTGCTCTACGCCGGCGACGGCATCGTTGCTTCAGCAATTATCGAGAAGTAGTTCTTACCTCGCTACCACCTGCTTGCGGATTTTTTCTGCAAGGTCGCGGCCGCCCAGCTGGGCGATACATTCGAAAGCGAATTCTTCGGCGGTACCCGCACCGCGACTGGTGACGATATTGCCGTCTACCACTACGCGGTCTTCCACAAACTTGTTACAGACCAGCTCCGCTTCGCAGCCCGGGAAACAGGTGACGGTTCTGTCCACCAGGATTCCCGCCTTGCTCAGTACCAAAGGAGCGGCGCAGATGGCGAAAATCCACTTGTCCTCATCGTTGAAATCGCAGATGACCTTCTCCACATGGGCGGAGGCCTTCAGGTTCCTGACGCCGGGGCCGCCACCGGGCAAAAGGACGGCGCCAAACTTTGCGGTATCGGCACCCGAAAGTGCAAAATCCGTCTGAATTTTAAGACCGTGGGACCCTACCACTTCGGCCTTACCGGAAACGCTTGCAAGAGCGACCTCAAAACCCGCCCGCTGCAGGTAATCGAAAGGTGTGACGAATTCGGTTTCCTCGAAACCGTCGGCCATCAGGAATAAAATCTTCATATTGAGCCTCGTTTTCGCAAGAATATAATAAAAGTAAAGCCGGGCGTTACGGGGCGGCGACTGAGCCCCGTTAGAAGGGGTAGGCGGCAACAGCGCAAGCGCCGTGCCGCCGAGGGGGAGACCTCCCCCTTATTTACCAAAAACACCTTCCAGGACCTTCAAAAACATTCCCGTTTTATGCATTTCTAGTAACTAGTAACTATTAACTAGTCCATAGGGCACAACTACATTTCTATCTTTGTGCCATGAATTTCAAGGACCGCATTATCCGCGCCACGGGCAAGAGAACGCCCTTCCGCCTGATTGTCGTCGATTTGACCGCGACGATGAACGAAATCGGCAAGAAGCACAACGCACAGGGTTTCGCCCTGAAACTTTTGGCCGAGAACTCCATCGCAAGCATTTTTTTGAGCGCCTCGCTGAAGTTTCCGGGAACCGTGTCGCTGACCACCCGTTTTGGCGGCGAAATCACGCTGGTGCAGTCGGACACGACGCCCCAGGGCCTGGTGCGTGCCATGCTCCCGCAGCCGGAACTTGCCGCCGTGGGCGGTAACGAGCCCGTCCTCATTCCGCAAAGCGTCCGCGTGGTCAAGCTGAACGAGCAGGGCAAGCGGGTCCACGAGAGCATCATCGAGGCTCCGTCGGTATCCATGGGACAGAACCTGGCCACCTACCTGTTGCAGTCGGAGCAGATCCGCTCCGCCGTTGGCATCGAGGCCGCTTTTAACGCCCAGGACCCGAGCAAGCTGGACTACGCCGCCGGTTTCTACATCGAGGCGTTCCCGGACCTGGAAGACAAGGACATCAACCTGATAGAGGTCATCGTGCAGAACCTGCCCAAGTTCTGCGACATGAACACCCCCGAGGGTTTTGACCTGGACGAACTTCTGGACCAGCTGCGGGGCCCCTACGAAATCGACATCGTGAAAGAAATCGACCCCAGGGCCTACTGCCCCTGCAGCCACGAACGCACGGTGGCGACCCTTGCCACCCTCCCTCTCCAGGACCTGCTGGACCTGGAAGCCGAAGGAAAGGACCTGGAAGTCATCTGCGATTTCTGCCGCACCCCGTACCAGATTACGATTGAAGATTTGAGAGAGATTATAAACGAGAGAG
>DFTB01000003.1 GCA_002382975.1 Fibrobacter sp. UBA4223 | reverse complement strand
CAACTTTCGGGGTTCACATCACCCCTAGGGGGACACCCCCTAAAACCCCCGCCCCTCCTTAGCTTTCCCCAAACAGGCCATCATGAATTTGTGATTCGGTGAATCACAAATCTTGTCGGCGAGGATGGCGAAATTTGTGTTAGTCGCCGTCTTGCTTTTTAAGATTGTCGCAAGCATATAGAGGCCTTTTTCTGTGAAAGCGTAGGATAAAGCTCTGCTTTTGGCCGAATAGTTTGTGGACGAAATTTTCGTCCGCAAAATTTCAACCCAACCCCATAGACAGAGTCTAGTATTTTTGAGTTTCTTTTAACACCTCTTCCAAGGTAAAATCCTCCTTGCTGAAAAAGAACATCTTTTTCCCGAGGTCTTTTAGGGATGCCCCAAAATGATAGGCCTTGTCATCAATAAATAGAAAGCGATCGTGAGTGTTCGTGTTCGGGAAGATTTCTATGGGGCAATCGGCATACTGCGCGTTATATTTCTGGAGATCCAGTTCAAAAATCTTGCTCTTGTCGTAGGTGTAAATAGTCACCGAGACGCCCTTTTTCCTTTTGAGCATCATTAAAAGGGTCGTTTCGTCCACATAGTTATCCACAAGGACAATGCGTCTTTGCGCCTGGCGGATAAGACCGCACGCAAACGCGTAGGCATCAAACTCCTGACTCTCATAAAAGATGCCCTTGGTCTTGAGCTCTCCGCGGTCCATTGCCTCAAAAATGGTATCGAACTTGTGTTCGTGATTGAGCAGCCGCGCATCCTGATCGATTACCTTACTTTCCACATTGGCAAGGCGATTAACGAAACCACCATTCAGCATCATGTAGTGTCGCATCGCAACGAATGCCTTCATAATGTCTATGCTGACCCTTATGGCTTTTTCGCTATGCAGTACGGCAGAAAGCATTGCCACCCCCTGCTCGGTGAAGGCGAAGGGCGCCTTTCGCAATCCCATCTTGTCTGAATTGGAAGTCGCAAATTGCGACTTCCAATTTTCAAACTCCAATTTGTCCAGTTGAAAACAAAACTCTGCTGGAAAGCGCTCAATGTTACGCTTTACCTGCTCATTTATACGCTTCGTTTCCACCCCGTAAAGCACTGCCAAATCGCGATCAAGCAACACCTGCTTGTCACGAATGACTCGAATCATCTTTTCTACGCCCGACTCCATGAGCGGATTAGGTGCGATATCATCCGTTTTTTCGGTCTTTCTAGCCATCTTCTACTCCTTCTGCCTACAAGCAAAAAAAGGCGGGGCAAAATGTTCTCGGTGCAAATATACATTCCCCGGATGTCATATTATGACAATCGGCGATTTTCGCGAAATTTTGGCATTTTATGGCTTTTTTGAAGAAAATCGACCCCTGCAGGCGGTTGAATTCTGCGTTGTCACCTTGTAATGCCTAGCTTTCTTTTTCTGCCTGAATTTTCTGCGATCCCTTCAGCACTTCTTGCAACGTGAAATCTTCCTGCGTAAAGAAGAACGTGTTCTTGCCCAAATCCTTGAGCGAAGCCCCAAAGTGGTAAGCCGTATCGTCGATGAAAAGGAATCGGTCGTGCATTCCGTAACTAGGCAGAACTTGCATCGGGCTGTCGGGATATTGCTCGTTGTAAGTGGCTAGGTCCATTTCAAGGACTTTGCTTTTGTCGTAGGTGTAGATTGTCACAGAAACGCCCTTTTCCCGCTTGAGCATCATGGCCAGAGTCTTCTCGGTCACGTACCTGTCGACAAGTACGATTCTTTTCTTTGCCTGGCGAATCAGGTCGCAGACAAATACATAGGCATCGAACTCCTGGTTGTTGTAAAATAAACCCTTGGATTTGAGCTCGCCACGGTCCATCGCCTCGAAAAGTTCGTCAAATTTACGGTCATGGTCAAACAGATGTTCGTCATGACCAGTCAAGCGACTGTCCTGTTCCAAATCCTTTGCTTCTACATTTGAAAGACGGTTGATAAGACCGCCGTTACCCATCATAAGGTGACGCAATTGCACGAAAGCCCGCATGATGGCTATGTTGACCTTGATTGCAGACTCGCTTTTTAGAACCGAAGACAGCATCGCAACGCCTTGTTCGGTAAAGGCTAAAGAACGGTATTTTGTGTGTTTTCCCTTTAAATTTTGCCCCTTTTTTTCTAAGGTCGCATTTTGCGACCTTAGAAGTTGCGATTCCTCTAAAGAGAGTTGTATGCAGAAATCTTTAGGAAAACGCTCAATATTGCGCTTTACCTGCTCATTTATACGCTTCGTTTCAACCCCGTAAAGCGTCGCCAGATCGCGGTCAAGCAACACCTGCTTGCCTCGAATGACTTGAATCATCTTTCCGATGCCCGACTCCATGAGCGGATTAGGTGCGATATCGTCCGTTTTTTTTGTCTTTCTAGCCATCTTCTACTCCAATCCGCCTACAAGCAAAAAAGGCGGGGCAAAGTGTTCTCGATGCAAATATACATTCCTCGTATGTCACATTATGACAATCGGTGATTTTCGCGGAAATTTTGGCAATTTTGACAAAAATCAACCCCCGCAGGCGGTTGAAATCTGCGTTTTTACGCTTTTTTCTCGCCTTCAGGGCGTGGCGTCACCTTTTGACACCGGAATAACTTATATTTTGGGTGAAAATAGAGTTTTCTCTTGTTCTCTATCTGAAACTTCGACAATTTCAACAACGAGAACGAGACGAACGCTCACGTCTGCGGCCGGCCCGTGCCTGTCGCATCGTTTTGCTACATGGTCTATTGTTTAAATAGCAGTTTGCCTGTATGCAAGCGGCCTTTTGGGGCGTGAGTTGTTTGTGTTTATTCGTTGTGGGCAGTCGAAGGCCTCAGATAGGTAAACGCATTCAACTCCACGCCTTTTTTGTTTTCAAGAAAGACTGGGCAAATGCGGAATAGGGGTGGACTCGCTGAGTTTTGCTCTTGTCCTCTATCTGGAACTTCGACAATTTCAACAACGAGAATAAGGCAATGACTCGCCATCGCCCGTGGATTGCATGGGCGTAATGTACCCTGGGCGTATTGTATCCGCCTGGGATTTTGCGGGTGTATTGTATTCTTTGAAAATGTCGCGCTTTTAGGCGAGGAGTGAGTCGGCTCCTCGCCGTTTCTTTTTGCCTGCACCCCGGCCAAGCGAATCGGCCAGAACCGCTCCCGCGAGAGTGAACTCGTTCACTTTCAACACGGAGCGCACGTATATGGCCAATATTTCGAAGTTGCATCGGGACGACTTACTTGACAAAATTTCTCAGATTCGCAAATTCATTGAAAAATCTAGCCGTGATGAAAATTCGGCCAACCTGCTTCGTTACTTAAACGAAATCGCAAAGGATGTGAAGGGCAAGAAATATGGTCTTGTTTTTGAAGAACACCGCGAAGCGATTGATGAAAAATTGGAATCGCATATCCCTGTTTTGGTCGAAGAAAAAAAGTTATCCATTGATAACGGCGGTGAACAAAATTTTTTGATTGAAGGTGATAACCTTGCTGCATTGAAATTGTTGGAAAAAACTCACAAGGGTAAAATTGACGTTATCTACATTGATCCGCCGTATAATACGGGAAGCAATGATTTTCAATATGATGATGATTTTGTGAATAAAGATGACGCTTTCTTTCATTCAAAATGGCTGTCTTTTATGAATTCGCGTTTAAAAAAAGCTGCTCATTTGTTGAAGGATACGGGGTGTATTCTCATTTCTATCAATGAGAACGAGGTTTTCGGACTAAAGTTATTATGTGATGAAATTTTTGGAAGTGACAATTATTTAACGACGTTCGCCGTAAAGGTTAGACACGAAAATCGAATACTTAAAGGTGATAAAGATTTTCATGAAGTATTTGAATATTTGCTGTTTTATAGAAAGTCTTGTAAACATAAAACTAGTAAGCGAATATTTGATAATACATCAAATGAAGAATATGTTTGGTCTATAAAAGAAAAAGGTGCTCCGTATGAAGTTGTAAAAATGGGAAATAAAAATGTTTCCGTATTTAAACCTGGCCAGTATATTTTGGAAAAAGTAGAAGCTTCGCCTAGTAATTTAAAGCGAATTAGTATTCGAGGAAGTATAAAGGAAGGGAATAGTAGCGGTCGTTTTTTTATGGCACATCTAAATAAATTTATAGGAAAGCGACTAGGATATGTTTATAAAGTTGAAAATATGGGTGATGACGGCTTGGGCTACCGATACTTTATTATTCCTGATAAATTAAATAGAAAAAATGGTGACTATTTGCAGGGGGTGCCCCAATTTCGTTCAGAAACAAAGGAAGTCCCTTTTGCCAATTTTCTTGATTTTGAACAGTCATTTAATAATGTTGGATATGAAGGCGGTGTTGAGTTTAGAAATGGGAAAAAACCTATTGCTTTTCTACAACAATGTTTTGATATGAGTGGACTGTCTCAGGGCAGAAAAATTGTATTGGATTTTTTTGCGGGCAGCGGTTCAACGGGACACGCTTTGTTAAAGTATAATTCAGAAAAAAAATTAAATCACAAATTTATTCTGTGTACAAATAATGAAAATGGTATTTGTAGAAAAATTACTTATGAAAGGCTCAAATCTATTTTAAAAGGAAAAATAAATAACGAAGGTGATTTAGAGAAATACCCTGCTTCTTTAAAATACTATAGGATAGACTATGTTCCCATCTCCGAAAAACTTTATTATGAATATGCCGATGAATTGCTTCTGCACATCCGTGAATTAGTGGAACTTGAAAACGGAATCAATCTAAACAACAACACCGAAATTGCCATCATTCTCACCGATGAAGAAATGGCTGAATTTGTCAAAAATAAGGAAAAGAACCTTGACGTAAAGAAGGTTTACTACGGCCACAATGTCTTGCTTTCAGGCGCACAGGCCGCGTTTATGAAAGAACGCAACATCAAGCTCAATGTCATCCCTGACTATTACTATCAGGAACTTGAAAAGTAGGAGGGCTTATTATGGAACTTAAGAATTTTCAATACGAAACGGTTCTCAAACTCAAAGACGCTATGAACGCTTCTGTGCAAAATGTCGTCTTGAAAAGCCCTACCGGTAGTGGTAAGACTTTGATGCTGACCTATTTTATGAACGACTTTTGTCGAAGTTTCCCCAAAACTGTTTTTGTCTGGCTCACTCCTGGCAAGGGCAATTTGGAAGAACAGAGCAAAAAGAAAATGGATATGTATTTCCCAAACGCTAATACAAAACTTATTGGCGATGTGATGACAACGGGGTTCGAAGAAAACGACTGTTGCTTTATCAACTGGGAAATGCTTACCAAAAGCGGCAATAATGCTCTAAAAGAGGGGGAACGCAAGAATTTCAAGGAACATATTGAAACAGCTCTTGAAAACGGTCTAGTTTTCAAGGTGATTGTTGATGAAAGTCATCAGAATGACAGCATCAAGGCTAAAGAAATTATAGATCTGTTCGGAGCCGATAAAATCATTCGTGCTTCCGCGACTCCAAAAAACGTGACAGATGCGACATTAATAGAAGTGAAAGAAGAAGACGTTATTGCAGAAGGTCTTATCAAGAAGCTTCTTATCGTAAACGAGGATATTCAGCAAAAGGAAAACGTCAAAAATGAAATCGAGTTTCTTTTGGAAAAGGCTGTAGCAAAACAAAATGCCTTGCGCAACGAGTATCTAAAAATTCATGCATATATCAATCCGTTGATTGTTGTGCAAATTCCCAATAAGAATGATGTTTTGCTGGAACAGGTAGAACGCTATTTTGAAAGTAAAGAGATTTCCTATGAAAATGGATCCCTTGCTGTTTGGATCAGTGAAAAGAAAGAAAATCTTGATGGTATTGAAAATCTGAACGCACCCCCTATTGCAGTCATCATCAAACAGGCTATTGCAACAGGCTGGGACTGCCCTAGAGCACATATTCTTGTAAAATTACGTGACAACATGAGCGAAACATTCGAAATCCAAACTATTGGAAGAATTCGCCGTATGCCTGAAGCAATGCATTACGAAAACGACTTACTTGATAACTGTTATCTATACACCTTTGATGAAAAATTCACAGAAGAAGCTCGGAGAGAACTTGGCGAAGGTGCACTAAATGCTGCAAAATTATATCTCAAACCCGAGTTTAAGAACTTTACGCTGAAAGGCGAATACAAGACTGATTTGGAAAATATTCCTCGTGATGGAACGCTAGCAATAGAAGCAATCGCGGAACATTTCCAGAAAATTTATAAGGTTGGTAAAAGCGTTAAAGAGAATCTGAAAATTCTTGAAACTCATGGTTATGCCTTTAGCGAGAATATCGTAAAGCATACAGTATCAGGCGAAGTCCGTCTTACGCAAAAATCTGATTTTGATAAACTTAATAAATTAGACTACATCACGAAATTGGATACTCATGAACACGGCCGTATGTTCCATCATGAACTTTCGAATATCGGTTTAAAAATAGGCTTGCCGTATGACCAAATGAATCTCATTATTCGCCGCCTATTTGGAAAAGAAAGTTCGTTTTCCAAGAAAATTTTGTCCCTCGAAATTAAACAGCTATACGCTTTTGTTCTTAACAACAGTGATAAATTGAGATTTGACATTGTAGATTCAATGTCCGATTATCTTACACAAATTCAAATGCCTAATCCAGATAAAATCACAACATTTGATTTTACAATTCCACGGGATTTCTTATTTACCTACAATGGAAAGGCGAAAGCACCCAAAACGAGCAAAAAGAATGTGTATGAAGGCTATTTGAATTCTGCGGCACCTCGTTCAGCGCCCGAAAAACTGTTTGAAAAATATTTAGAAAAAAGCAATTCTGTCAAGTGGTTCTATAAAAATGGAGATAAGGGTAGCGAATATTTCTCTATCGTCTACAGGGACAACTTTGGCAAACTAAAGTCGTTTTATCCTGACTACATTATTGAAACGACTGATGGCAAAACATGGATAATAGAAACCAAGGGTGGTTTCAAAGCGTCTGGAAATAGTGAAGATATCGACAAATTCTCAAAGTTCAAATTTGAGGCTTTGAAAATATATTTGGCAAAACATAATCTCAAGGGAGGATTTGTTCGTCAGAACAAAAACGACATGGATCTTTACATCTGTACCGAAAATTATTCCGATGATATTGGTAGCAACGATTGGAAATCGCTGGAAGATGTATTAGGATAATCTGCATCTTACTTTTTTTAGAAAGACATTTAAATGGAAAAGTCCTGCGTTTTTTCGCGGGACTTTTGTGTAAAAAGGATCCTCGCCTTCGCAGGGATGACATCGAACGACATATACAACGCCTTTATAATGCCGTACTGTGCGGATGCTGGGAAATGGGATGAGATTGCCACGGCTTCGCCTCGCAATGACGTTTATACAATGAAACGCGTCGGCTATATCTACGGTGATTGGAAAGACTGCAAAAGGCCTTACCACAAAATTGCCTGCATCCTCCTCGACATGAAATCGGTTATGCGGAATTATGCAAACAACCCCACTGCGCAAAGCGAACTCGCGGGGGTGATAAAAAATCACGTTAGCCCTTATTCACCCGTCTGTTCACCTAATACGGTGGCCCGTCAAATCGAAACGCATTCCGTTCTTTTCGACAAAGAGCATGCCGCCCTGTTTGCGGAGTCGCGGAGCCACCGCCTCGGGTGAAACAGCTGGCAAAATTTTGCGGATACCCGCCGTTGCATCCTTTTTGTCTTCGTAAAAGACCTTTGCCGAGTCCTTCTTTTCATCTTCGTTAAGATTCGGAGTAGAGCCACTCTTTTCTTTTTCGCCGAACCTGATCCAGTCCACATTCACATAGCTACCGGCAATGGAGAGTTTCAAAACATGTTCGCCTGCAGCAAGGTCCACCGTGCCAATATCGATTTCTTTGTACACATTCCAGGTCGTGTCAATCTTTTCGAAAGCAACCGTATCGCCAATTGCCTCGTCATCGACAAGGAGCAGGATTTTCGAGGTTTCAGAAGCCGTGGCCACGTTTACGGAAACGTTGTATTGACCATCGGAAGCGACCTTCACGCTGTATTCCAGCCACTCGTCCACCTCGGTATAGCCAACCGCATAGCCCTTGCAGGCAACACTGCCGCAAGTCGCATCTTCAAGGGAAACCACATCCACGGCATCTTCGCGATAGGACTTGCCCTTGTTTGCGGCGTCCCTATCGTAAAAAGTGAAACGGTTTCCACCCTTGTCATAGTTTTCGGCTTCTATGACCCCCGGAATCGCCGCGGGTTCACCGCCAAAAGCCTCCCGCACCAGCGGAGTCGTCTCGACCGTATCGGCCCAGGCCATTTTCATCCGGTCAACACCCGACTGGTTCACGATTTCGAGCTTGATGTTCGCCCCTTCGCCGGTACGCTTGGTCATGCTGTACCAGTCGCCATCGCGAAGCCCCGGCCAGTAGAAACTGCCCATTTCCCATTCGCGCAGCTGGTCCGACATGCCGCGGATATAGGCCATAAAGTAGTTGGTCGGAGTGGAATTGTAGTCCATGTAGTCGTAATGCACACCGTTCTTGTCACCGGGGCTCATGGCGCCGCCCCATTCCGTACACACCGTGCGATCAATGTACTTGCCCACCTTGCCCTTGAAGCTGTCTTTCCAGCCCTGTTCGGTGGTAATACTCATGTTCCAGAAGGTGTATTCGTGTACCGCGAAAAGGCAACCTTCGAAGCGGGGGTCGTCGGCAATGTCGGGCACGTTCCAGGCAAGGCCAGATCCATCTAGCAGAATATGGTCGCGGGGCACATTCGGGAACTTTTCCAGCCATTCGGCATAAAGGTCGCGCAGTTCCGTTTTGCTGTACATGTGTGGTTCGTTAAAGACTTCAAAATACGCATTCGGGTGGTCGCCGTACTTTTCGACAACCTTTGCCCACATGCTCCACCAGTCATTCATGTTCTTGGGGCCTGCAGGTTGTGCCGGGCCCCAGTAGCCCATCACCACGCGCCCCTTAGAAAGAGCCATGTCGATAACGCCCGTGTAGGTATCCCAAAACTTGGAAACCGTGGGTTCGTTTACCGGGATGCGTACGCTGTTGGTGCCGAACAGTTCCTGGAACTGCCCGATAACGCGATCCGCCACTACGGAGGCCGACTGGTAATTGTCCGAAAGGTTCATGCCCGAAAGCACCAGCACGTCAGACACGAAATTGTCGCGCTTGTCGGCCCAGTTTACGCCGCGGAACTGACTCGTCACCGCAAAAGAATTCACTGCCGAAATAGCCGTTGCCGCCAAAACGGAACAGGCAACCCGCCTAATGTTTAGTTTGAACATCATTGGACACCTTCAATCCCATTAATTCCATCTAGATACAAATTACCTTATGGAGGGCAAGAAAAGAACCCCTAAAAAAGATTTACTATGGACATTATGTCAACGGGAAAAGTGTTTTACTATTTTTACAATATGCGCTTATCCAAGAACATTTTCCAAGCCCTGTGCCTTGCTGGCGCCACTTTTGTGAACCTCGCTACTGCCGCAGATCCTTTCTATTCCCCGTTCCAGAAAGACGCCTACCTCACCTCCTCCTTCGGCGAGAACCGCGGCACCCGCTACCACGCCGGCGTGGACTACTCCACCCTCATGGAAGAGGGCTGGGTCATCTACGCTCCCGAAAACGGCAAGGTCGAAGAAATCCGGGTCTCCCCCTTCTTTTACGGCAAGGTGATGTTCTTCAAGGGCGAAAGCGGCAAGACCTGGGTCTTTGCCCACCAGAGCAGTTTCGGCAAGCTGGACAGCCTCTATATCGCAGAGCAGTTCAGCAAAAAGAGCAACGACGTCATCTTGAAACCGAACGCTCCCTACAAGAAGGGCGACACCCTGACATTTTCCGGTAGCACCGGCATCGGGAACCCACACCTGCACCTGGAAATCCGCCAGGGCAAGAACAACGTGATTTCTCCCTGCAGAAACGGAGTCTATTGCGGCGACACCCTGGACCCGCAAATTTTCGGCATGGCCGTGTGGCAAAAAGACGACATGACCGTCACCGGCCCCGAAGCCCTGGACAAGGGCTGTGTGGAATACCCTGGCTGGAAAAAGGAAAAGGCCTACCTGGCGGTAAAGATTGCCGACTACAGCCGCCACCCCAAGGAGAACCCCATGTCTATCCGCAGGCTCACCCTGTGGGAGGGCAAAAAGAAGGCCTACGAAAAAATCCAGGACACCCTGACCTACGGCAACATGCTGAAAATCCGCACGGAACTGCTGTGGGCCGAAGAGGCGGACACCGCCGGGGACTGGCACTTTGTAGATGCCGCCCTGAAGGCTGGCTCCAAGTACCGAGTAGAAGTAGAAGACATGGTGGGGCGAAAAACTTCACGGGAATTCACCTTCCAGGATTCCTGTGCGGCAAACTCCCCCATATTGCAAAAGCAGGTGCAGGAATCTCCCCTGTACAGCTTTATGAGCCGGAGCATGCTGGACCTCGCCCTCTGCGACAAGGGCCAAAAGTTCTCGGTGATGGACAGCTCCAAGAACATCCTCGACGAGGACCTGTGCAAAGCGTTCCCCCACCGGGGAGTCACTCTCGGGAAAATCGTCCAGAAGTTCCCCAAGGCCAGGTTCATCGGGCATAAGGCCGGGACCATCGCCATGCACGCCGTGCACCAAGACGAAAAGACAGTGCAGTGGAACACGACCCTGGACAGTGTCGCCATTTCCCAGAAGATTACCAAGCTCCGTAGCGCCTTCGGCAACGAAACCCAGGTGCTGGCCGTCACCAGGACCCACACCGACAGCCTGGACTTTTACGAGTTCCACCCCAAGGGTCTCCACTTTACGGGCAGCTGGGAAGTCTGCCTGGACCCCGGCAAGGAATCCGCACCGCTCTACTGGCTGGGCGAGACCAGCCGCCGCTGGTTTATCTTTAGCAAGCAGGAGGGCACAAGCAAGCGCTGCGCCCAGGTGAACGAGCTTAGGGACCTTGCAAACATCCTGAACAAGACCGCACCCACCCTGGGTATACCCTACTGGGGCAAGTCCTTTATCTTGGGCAAGGAACAGGACGTGCTGCGTATCCCGACCCTGTTCCGCTACGACGGATTCGAAAACGGCAACTCCATACAGACCACCGTGAACGGCAACTGGATTCCTACCGAATACGATTCCGAACCCCGCGAAATCGTGCTGGACGGGCGCCGCCTCAAAAAAGGCGACAAGCTCCACATCCAGCTGGAAGACGAAGCCCACAACAAGGCGGAGTTCGACGTGGTAGTACCGAGGTAGTTGTGAGTTGTGAGTTATGAGTTATGAGTTGTGAGTTATGAGTTATGAGGTTCGAGGTTCGAGGCACGAGGTTCGGGATAAACTGACGAGGAATCACTTAAGGAAAAAACAATAAAACGTCTTCTTTATTTCTATACTAGTAACTAGAAACTATCAACTAGTAACTACATTTGCACTCCATGCGTCTCTCGTTTACAAAATTCATCTTCACGATGGCCCTGGCCTGTTCCGGAGCCTTCGCCCAGGAACTGTGTCCGCATTTTCTTTTGGACAAGGACCTGGTGGTAAACGTGGAAGGCAGGTTCGTAAACGAGGCCAAGAGCCGCACCAGCATGGACATCCAGTGGCGGCACCATCCGGAGGCCCTGGACACTTTTTACGTGAGTTTCCCCAACGCCAAGCCCTTCCGTTTTATTACCGCGGGGGCCTACCGCTACATGGAATTCGAGAACCCGAAAATCAAGCGGCAGCTGGGGCTGCACCACCTGCGGGAAACCATCGGAAATACCCCCCTCAGGCTAGACGACCTGGAGCTCCTCGCCAACGGGGCGTTCCTCTGCAAGGACACTACGGAGCAGCCCGCCACCGTCCTCTCGACCGCACTTTCCAACATGTGGTGGTCCATGTCCGTCAACCGGCTAGAAGAACCGGACAGCGTCTCCATGAGGGGTGCCTACAAAGAAAGCAGACTTTTTAGAATCGGGCAATGGAAGGACTTTTCGGGAACGAGGCTCCCGACCTTGATCAAGCTTACAAGCGAAAAATACCGGGGCGACCTCTGGGTGCGTTCCGCCTACACCGCCGAGGCCCTGAAAGAAGATCCCATAAAGTCCCGCTACAAGAACGGGTTCAACGGCCTATTCCGAAAAGTTCCGGGAGAGGGGAAACGGAAAATACCCCTCATACTCAAGTTGAACCAGGAACTCCTGCGCAACTGAGCCGTCGTAGAACCTGGACTTGTGCCGTTTCCAACCGCCGAACTGCAGTGTGACGCTGTTCAGCCCATTGTTCCAGGACAGTTGCGGACCAGCCTTGATTATCCCGTAACCCAGGGATTCCTTTTCTACGGAGCCGCCCTTGCGCAAGTAACCTGTGCGTAGGTAGTTCGTCTCGAAAACGCCCGCAAAGTATTCGTTGAAGGCCAGGCGACCGTAGAACTGCAGTTCCATCAAGAAATCCCTGTTGAATATGGGCATGTTTCGCTTGTAGTCGTAGCTCTTGGCCTCAAAGTCCGTAGTGATGTCCGACAGCACGTAATGGATGCCAACGCCCAGCAGGGAACCTGCCTTGAAAAAGTATTCCACCGAAGCGCCAAAGTCGAACAGCTGGGAGTAGTCCCAGGCCGCAGAATCGTTTTGCCGCACATTGTCGGAGATGTAGTCGGCATTCCAGGTTTCCGCAATTTTGCCGGAACCTTCCACATCGGAGGTCACCATTTCCAGGTTGGAATTGAAGTAGAGGTAACTCTCGTACATGAACGTCACCTCCAGCTGGGGGTTCGTCCTGAACGGCCTAAGGCCGAGACCTGCAGTATAACCGCCATAAAAAGGAGATACTTCCAAGGAGGCCGCCATTTTCAGGTAGGTGGGCGTAACGCCCAAGGCATCGCCGTAATTCAGGCTATCCAGGGGTTCAAGCCAGGTGTAACGCAAAGAACCCTCGGCCTGGGGAAGCCACTGCCCCCACACGAAGGGGGTGTTGCCCATGAGCCGCCACGACAGGTTGGGGCCATACCTGAAGCCGTTCTGGGCACTCTGGTTGAAGTCGCTGGCCAAGGCCGGTGCGGCAAACACCACAAGCACCACGAGAAAACGGGCCAATGTCATGCGAATCGCAATCATTTCAGCAAAAAAATAAAAATAATTGCCACTTTTGCTCCACAAATTCTTATTATTAGGGTCAAATAAATCTTTATAGGAGAATCTATGAAACTCGCACATATTTGCCTCCTGGGGCTCTCCGCCATGCTGTTCTGGAGCTGCGCCAGCCGCTATTCCTCTCCGGTCCTTATCGAACGTGGCGAAGGCCGCAAGGAATACGAACGTGAATATTTCGCCATCAAGGAAAGCATGGGCATCGACAAGCGCCTGAAAGACGTGTTCAAGCAGGGCTATATCGAAGAAGGCATGACCAACGACATGGTGAACCTCCTGTGGGGACCTCCTGACCACGAAAAGACCGACGATTCCACCAGCGTGTGGGAATACTACACCCGCGAAGGGAACCTGATTACCCGCCTTTTCTGGAAGCACCCCGACGAAGCCCGCCTCAAGGGCTACGAAGAGGAATGGATCCTGGTGAAGATCGAGGGCGACCGCTACGGCGGTTCTCCGGCCCCCACTTCCAGCAAGTCCAGCAACTACTAATTTGAGCAATCGTCCCGGCCTAGAGGCCGGGGCTTTTTGCACACACCGGCGACCTTTGTCATGCCCGCCTTGTGCGGGCATCGCCTTTTTTATAGCCAAAAGCCACGCCGGACTACCCCTTGCGGTCATTTTTTTCTAAATTTACGCCCGTTAAATTTAAACCCTCCAAGGAGTATCTATGCGTCAGTATATCATCGCTGGTAACTGGAAAATGAACAAGACCGTGAGCGAATCTGTTGAACTCGCCAAGGCCATCGTGGAAGCCGTCAAGGACGTGAAGAAGACCGAAGTGGTCATCGCCCCGACTTACCTCGCCGCCGCCAAGGTCGCCGACGTGATCAAGGGCACCAACGTGAAGCTCGCCATCCAGGACATCCACTGGAAGGACCAGGGCGCATTCACCGGTAAGGTTTCTGTGGACATGGTCAAGGAAATCGGCGCCGAATACATCATCATCGGTCACTCCGAACAGCGCCAGTACTTCCACGAAACTGACGAAACCGTGAACCTGAAGGTCAAGAAGACCCTCGCCGCCGGCATCAAGCCCATTATCTGCATCGGCGAAACTCTCGACGAACGCAACGGCGGCAAGCTGGAATCCGTTCTCAGCACCCAGGTCAAGGGCGCCTTCAAGGACGTTTCCGCCGAAGACGCAGCCAAGTGCGTGCTGGCCTACGAACCCGTGTGGGCAATCGGTACCGGCGTGGTCGCTACCGACGAACAGGCCCAGGACACCCAGGCTTTCGTCCGCTCCGTGGTCAAGGAAATCTACGGCGAAGCCGTTGCCGAAGGCATGCGCATCCAGTACGGTGGTTCCATGAAGCCGGGTAACGCTGCCGGACTCTTGGCCCAGAAGGACATCGACGGTGGCCTCATCGGCGGTGCAGCCCTCAAGGCAGACACCTTCAAGGGTATCATCGACGCTGCCGAAGCCCGCTAAGACGCTGCGGCAAAGCCACAAACATTTAACCTAAGGTAAAAGACTATGACAACACTCTTTTGGATTGGTATCGTCCTTCACGTGTTCCTCTGCCTGTTCCTCATGCTGCTCGTGCTCGTGCAGAACGACAAGATGGGAGGCCTTGCAGGTCTCGGCGGAATGACTTCTCAGTCTGCATTCTCCACTGCAGGTGCTGCCACCTTCATCCAGAAGCTCACCCGCGGCGTGGCCGTGCTGTTCTTTATCGTGGTGTTCGCCCTCGGCCTGATTACTGCCAAGCAGGACCAGGCTGTGGAAGAATCTTCGATGCAGAAGGCGACCCGCGAAAACGCCGCCCAGCAGGCTCCCACCATTCCGGCCCTGCCCGGTGACTTTGCAGCTCCTGCCGCCGAGGCTCCTGCTGCTCCTGCTGCCGACGCCGCTCCTGCCGCCCCGGCTGAAGCGCCTGCCGCTGCACCCGCCGCAGAGTAAGTGTTTGCGGGAGCAATCCCGACAGTCCAACCGCTTATGGAAGTCCGCCCTGCTCTTGCGGGGTGGATTTTTAATTTTATTTCAATAGTTCTTCTTTTTCTAATTCCGAACTCCGGATTCCGAATTCTGAATTATCTATCGAGGTTTTGATATGCAGAATACATTGGTCGCTCCCGTTGGCATTTTAGGTTTTGGCGTCGAAGGCCAGAGCACCTTTAACTACCTGGTCCGCACAGGCATCAAGGACATCGTGGTCATGGACAAGAACCCGGTGAACCTGCCTGCCGTGCCCGAGGGTGTAAACGTGAAGACCTTCAGCGGAGAGGGCTACCTGGACGGACTCAAGGACTGCGTGACCGTGGTGCGCTCCGCAGGGGTTTACCCCATGAGCCAGGAACTGTTCAAGTTCCAGATGAACGGCGGTCTCATGACCAGCCAGATTCAGCTATTTTTAGAACAAACTAAATCCAAGAAGACGGTAGGCGTCACCGGGACCCTCGGCAAGGGCTCTACCGTAAGCATGATCAGCCACATCCTGACCAAGTGCGGTGTGAACAACGAGATTGGCGGGAACTTCGGCGTTCCCGCCCTGGACCTTCTGGAAACAGAAACGGCAGACCGGGTGAGCATTCTGGAGCTTTCCAGTTTCCAGCTCATGACCCTGTCCGTTTCGCCGGACGTGGCCGTAGTGCTCCGGGTCTCTACCGAACACCTGGACTGGCACAAGACCGTAGAGGAATACCGCGACGCCAAGGCGAACCTGGTCCGCTGGCAAAAGCGGGACGGGGCCTGCGTGTACCTGAAGGACGCAGCCCCCACCGCCAAAATCGCTTCTGAAAGCCCGGCCAGAACAAAGTACGCCGTCGCCCTGGCCGACGGCCCGAGTGCAGGCCAAGGCGACGCCGTCATCGAAGGCGCCACCCTGACTATCGACGGCGAAAAACTGTTCCTCTCCGACTGCAAGGTGCGGGGAATCTACCAGCTAGAGAACATGGCGGCGGCGACGCTTGCCTGTAAGGCCCTGGGAATCCGGGTGGCGGACGCCCTCGAGGCCCTCAAGACCTACGAGACCCTCCCCTTCCGCATGGAATTCAAGGGCGAAAAAGGTGGCATCGAGTTCTTCAACGACAGCTACGCCACCCGCCCCGACGCAACCATCGCCGCCACCGCCAGCATGGACCGTCCCTTCGCGCTGATTCTCGGCGGCTCCGAAAAGAACGCGGACTTTACCGAACTTTCGAACATCCTCGTAAAAGAGCGCCCGAACCTAAGGCGCATCGCCCTCATCGGAGCCACCGCCGAACGCATGCTGGAATCCCTGTCGCAGGCCGGCCTCGAGACGGCTGGCGAAAACGGGAGCGGCATTCAGGCCGCCATCTTCCCCACCCTGGAAGAGGCGTTCCAGGACAGCCTATCCATCGGCAAGGGCGGCATCGTCATCATGAGCCCCGCCTGCGCCAGTTTCGGCCTGTTCAAGAACTACAAGGAACGGGGAAAGGCCTTCGACAGGCTGGTAGAGGCCCTTTAATTCGGAATTCAGCACTCAAAATCGGGAAATTTTCATAAAAAAGCGCTGAATTCCCCCTTTACAAGCGGATCACTTTAATCTAAATTTGACCCGTTCCATTAAGGACCACGCGGTCGTGGTGGAATTGGTAGACACGCTAGCTTGAGGTGCTAGTGGGAGCAATCTCATGACAGTTCAAGTCTGTCCGACCGCAGAAGAGACCCGGCTTAACCGCCGGGTTTTCTTTTTTCTATTTTTTGAACGAACATCAACCACCTTTTACTATTCATTTGGACTGGATCCTTCGTCGCTGCACTCCTCAGGATGACGTTTCTTGTCCCCAGCCGCCCTAATACCTAACGCCTATTACCTAACCCTAGTACCTATCCCCTAAATCCTAGATCCTAAATCCTAGATCCTAGATCCTAGCCCCTAGATCCTAAATCCTAACCCCTATTCCATGAACCGCTTTGAACTGCTAAAGACATCCAAGAAATCCAAGGCCCGCCTGGGCGTGGTCCATACCGACCACGGCGACGTAACCACGCCGATTTTTATGCCGGTAGGTACCGAAGCCACCGTCAAGGCGGTAACCCCCGCCCAGCTGAAGGACATCAAGGCAGAAATCATTCTGGCCAACACCTACCACCTGTACCTGCGCCCCACCACGCCCCGCATTGCCAAGGCGGGAGGCATCCACAAGTTCATGGCCTGGGACGGCCCGGTGCTAACCGACAGCGGCGGATTCCAAGTATGGAGCCTGAAGGATTTGCGCAAGATTACCCCCGAAGGAGTGGATTTCCGGAGCATTCTGGACGGCTCGAAACACTTCTTTAGCCCCGCAAGCGTCATGAACGCCCAGCGAGAAATCGGCGCCGACATCATCATGGCCCTGGACGAGTGCACCCCCTTCCCCAGCACCGCGAAGGAGGCGGAACACAGCCTGAATTACACCCTCAAGTGGACCGCCGAAGCCATGCAATGGCTGGGGGAACACCCGCCCATCCACGGTTACGACCAGCAGTTCTTCGGCATCATCCAGGGCGGTATGCACAAGAATCTGAGGCAGCAGGCCATCGAACGCATCGCGGAACTGGGCCCCGACGGATTTGCCATGGGAGGCCTCTCCGTAGGCGAGCCCACCGAAACCATGTACGAAATAGCGGATTTCTGTACCGACATTTTGCCCCAGGACCATGCCCGCTACGTGATGGGCGTGGGCACACCCTGGAACCTGCTGGAACTCATCGAGCGGGGTGTAGATATGTGCGACTGCGTGATGCCTACCCGCAACGCCCGCAACGGCATGCTGTTTACCAGCGAGGGCGTGTTGCGCTACAAGGCCGCCCGCCATGCCGAAGAATTCGACAAGCCTGTGGACCCCAACTGCGACTGCTACTGCTGCCGGAACTTCAGCCGGGCGTATCTCCGGCACCTGCACCACGCCGGAGAATCTCTGGGCTTTACGCTGGCCAGCATCCACAACCTGCATTTTTACCTGCACCTGATGCGGGAGGCCAAACGGCACATCGCCGACGACACCTTCGAGGAGTGGAAAAAGGAACAGTGCGAAATTCTGCAGCGGGACTTGCAGTAACCACCAGCTAGGCCCAGTCTTGCTCAACGCCGTCTACATCGAGATTACCGACGCCTGCAACCTGAACTGCAGTTTTTGCCCCTGCGGAAAATCATCGCCTGCGTCGTGTGACAAAACTGTTGCAAAAGGCGCACCAACAGGTTCTGGCGCCCACCGCACCTTCATGGATTCCGCCCTTTTCGAACGGTGTATCCAGCAGGCGGCCCTCCATGCCGAAAACGTCTATTTCCATATCTTGGGAGAGCCCACGCTCCACCCCGGATTCGTACATTACCTGAAGGCGCTAGAGTCCACGCCGCTGAAGCTGAACCTGACCACCAACGGCGCCACAATCGCCCGGGTGGGCAAGCACCTACTGCAAAGCGGGGCACTCCGGCAGGTGAACTTTTCCACCCACGCCTACGGGGAACTCGGGCCAGACCAGGCACAGGCCTACCTTCAAGACGTGCTGGACTTTTGCCGGATGGCCCTTGCAGAGCGACCCGACCTGTACCTCAATCTAAGGCTCTGGAACGCGGGAGACTTTCCCGACGCAGACCGCCAACGGGGCTGGAACCGTCTGATGGTTGCCCAGGTCGCACAGACATTCGGCCTCGACGGCAAAGACGTTCTAGACCCGGAACATTTCTGCAGCCGACACAAGAGCTTTCCCGTCCAGGGCAGGCTCTACCTGCACCAGGATTCCCGCTTTGAATGGCCTAGTTTAGACGAGAGACGTGGTTCGACAGGCTCACCAACCTTGGTACAGGGAACCTGCCACGGGCTGGATACTCATATAGGAATCCTCCACGACGGGCGGGTTGTACCCTGCTGTCTGGATTACCAGGGGCAAATCACCCTGGGAAACATCCAAGAACAGTCCCTGACCGACATACTAAAAAGCCCCCTCGCCCAAAATCTGCGAGAAGGCTTTCAAAAGCACGAACTGCGCCACCTGTTGTGCCAAAACTGCTCTTTTTGCAGGCGTTTCAAGTAAAAAACGCCTAAAATGCCACCAAATAGAGCATCAAGCCCGTAAAGGCCACCATAAAATTTGCAAAAAAAGCATTAGTGGCGAGGTTTTTCACAAAATCAGGTCCCGTTTTCCGCAATCCCATCATGTGCTAATAGTAGAAAGAATATTCCATTTTTCAATGTAACAGAAATCACATTGCGATTTTCGTCACATTTTTTAAAATGAAGTTATATTTACAATAGCTATGAACGAGACCTTGTTTGTCCAGTCGCCCATCACCCTAGTGCTCTCCCTGGTCGCAATTATCCTTGCCGCCACGTATTCCACCATGATGGGGCAAAAAATCAAAGTTTCATCGCTCCCTTTTGCTGTCCGCTACCTGGTAATCACCATCATCGCCTGGAATCTGCTTGCCTTTGTAGGCACGCTGTTCTTTAGCGGTAACCACCCCGGTCTTGGCGGGCAAATCGTATTTGGGCTACAGGCTATGGTCTGGATACAGGCGGGCAATACCATCTACAAGGTGGCCCTATTGAACCTCCATTCAAAATCCAACCTTCTCTGGAATATTTTCAATATTTTCGGCGTCGTTTTGGCAGCCGTTTCAACAGCAATTTTATGCTTGCGCCCAGCCCTCATTACCGACTTTTCGCTGTTCGGGCACCAACCCTTCGCTCACCGGCCGAATTTCGTACTGTTCAGCATCTTCTTTTTCATCTTCGTTTTCCCGGAACTGCTCCGCAGCATCTTTGTGTTGCTGCGGAATGCCCTGCGCACCAGCGACCAGGCCCAAAGCCAGATCAGCATCTACATGACAGGCGCCCTCGCCTTCTTCGTCATCATCCCCCTGCTCTTCGACTTTTTTATTCCCTTCATCCAGCGCGGACAGACCAGCCACTTTATGCTGTGGTACCAGTTCTCGTACCTATTCCTGACCATTATCTGCGGGCAATACTACACCTCCATATCTTTCAGGAACAAGAGCGCCTTCTGGTTCTTGGACAAGTTGCGGAAAGACGTAGGCGACTGCTACTTTTCCTTTGACAACGAAGGGAACATCATCACGGCAAACCCCGCGGCTGAAACCCTTTTCCGCATGACCGAAACCGACATGCAAAAGAAAAAAATCCAGGATCTGCTGCCCGGGCTGGATATCAAACACGAAGGCAGCAAGAGTAATGTCAATGTCAAGATTTTGAACGAGCAGCACTCCTTCAATGTGAGCATCTACCGTATCCAAAAGTCCTTGACCACGTTCAGCAACGTGCTTTTGCTCAGTGACCAGAGCAATTCCCTAATGTACAAGCAGCGTATCGAATCCCTGAACGCCCAGTTCGCCGAATACAAACAGGACTTGCTGCGTTACCAGGACCGTCTGGACAGTTCCCAGAAAAAATCCAACGAAAACGAATCGTTCCTCAACACCCTCATCAATGCGCTCCCCTTCCAATTCTGGGCCAAGAACGAGCACGGCGTCTATATGGCGCAAAACCAGCGGGACTTGCAAAAACGGGGCAACCTGTTCCATACCACAGACAACGCCGAAAGCATTTCAAGCTACGAACTGGAAGCCCGCGAAAAAGGCAACCCCAACAGCCACACCAGCTATGAACTTCTGGACGGCGTAGAAATTTCCGAAGACGAAGCCAACGTGCAAATCAACGCCGGAAAATTTGTGTCCATTTTCGAGAACATGTTTATCCCCATCCTTTCCAAACATTCGCCCTACAAGGTCATCGGTATCAAGATAGACATGACCGACCAGAAGCGCGTAGAAAGGGAAAGGAACATTCTCCAAGAACAAAAGAACATCCATTCCAGGCTCGAAGAGCTGGGCACTCTTTGCGGAGCCTTCGCCCACGACTACAACAACATCCTGGGGTCCCAAATCGGATTCTGCCAGCTGGCATCGGAAATGCTTGGCACCATCCAGTCCGAAGAAGTTGACGAAGGCATCAAGAAAAAGGTGCTCACCGCCGGAAACTTCGTGGCAGAAGCCACCAAGGCCGCCCAGCGGGGGAAAGTCTCGCTAGAAGAACTGCTGAACACCATCCGCGGCCAGGCCAAGAGTTCCGGCGACGTCATCGTTTTCGCCCCTTACATGATAATCGACGACGTGAAGAAAAAGCTTTCCCTGACCCTTCCGCCGAACATTTCCATCAGTTCCAGCAAGATGGACAAGTCCATCCGCATTTCGGGAATCCCCGCCGCCCTGGACCGCATTATCAGCAACCTTTCCAACAATGCCCTCTTCGCCATGAAGGAGATGGGCGGAACCCTGACCTTCGGGCTAGAAAAAGAATCCTTGGTCCATCAGCTGATTACGCCCTACGCCCCGCCTATCCCACCGGGAAATTACGCCAAGTTCACCATAGCGGACACGGGTACCGGCATGGATTCCAACACGCTGGAACGAATTTTCTCGCCCTTCTTTACCACCAAGGCTCCTGGCGAGGGACTGGGCCTGGGTCTTTCTTCGGCGCTTCGCCTGCTAAAAGAGGGAAATGCCTATCTAACCGTGCAGACAAGGCTTGGCGAAGGAACTATTTTTAATCTATATTGGTCACTGTATAACGAATCTCAAGGGGAACAAAATGTCCACAGTTCTAATTATTGATGACGACACCCAATTCAATCTGATGCTCAAGTCCGCATTGGAAATCAAGGGTTACGAAGTGGAAACCGCCGCCAACGGAAAAGAAGGCAAGGCTCTCTACCAGAACAAGAAATACGATGTCATCATTACCGACATCATCATGCCCGACGTAGATGGTTACGAAGTCATTTTGGACTTACGCCGCATGGGCATGAGCGACCGGACCATCGCCGTGAGCGGTGGCGGACGCACTGCCGCCGATGACTACCTGGTGACCGCCCAGCATTTTGATGTTGCCGCCACATTCAACAAACCCATAGACTTGCAGGCCCTCCGCGACAAGGTGGACGAAATCATCAAGAGCCACAGCTAATCCATGAATATTCTGATCGCCGATTTAGACGATTCCTTTATCAGCGACATCCGGCGCTCCTGGTCCTTAAAGGACACGGAACTTATCCTCTGCAGCGACAGGGAATCCCTAATGCCTCTTGTCAAGAAGGACTCTATAGACCTTGCGTTTATAGAGGTTCCCCTTTTGACCCATTCCAACATGGACATGGTCAGCTTCTTAAAGGAGAAGAACCCCGGCATCGAGATCTTTGTGCTGTGCGACAGCAAGAACTGGCCGGGCGCCACCAGCGCCATAGCGAGAGGCGCCAACAGTTTCTTGATGAAACCCGCTACCGTAGAGCAGCTGGAGGATATCGCCAAGAAAATCCAGGCACAACAGCAGAACAACTCCACCCACCAGCTTATGGAATCCCAGGTTTTGGACAGCCTCCTGGGAGACACCCCCGAGATGCGGAAAATCCTCAAGACGGTTTACAAGATTGCCCCCACCACGAGTACCGTCCTGATTACCGGCGAATCCGGCTCTGGCAAGGAGTTTTTGGCCAACGTCATCCACCGCTACAGCAAGCGGGCTAGTTCCCCCTTCGTGGCGGTAAACTGCGGTGCCATTCCCGAAAACCTGATCGAAAGCGAACTCTTCGGTAGCAAGAAGGGCTCCTACACGGGTTCTACCGCCGACAAGAAAGGCCTTTTTGAATCCGCCAACGGCGGCACGCTGTTCCTGGACGAAGTGGGCGAGCTCTCCCCCGCTACTCAGGTCAAGCTTTTGCGCTTTTTACAGAGCCACGAAATCCGTCGCGTCGGTGAGACCGAAGCCCGCTACCTGGACGTGCGTATCGTGGCGGCCACCAACCGCGACCTTCAGCAGGCCATGGAACAGGGGAACTTCCGCGAAGACCTGTACTACAGGCTTAACACCTTCCACCTGCACCTGCCGCCCCTCAGGGAACGGCGTGTGGTGATACCGACGCTGGTACGTTACTTTGTCTTAAAGAACCAGGAAGCTACCGGCAAAGAAATTAAGGAATTGGAGCCGGCGGCGCAGTACGCCCTTTCCAAGTACGCCTATCCCGGAAACATCCGCGAGCTGGAAAATATCGTGGAGCACGCCATTGTGCTTTCCGAAGACGGTATAATTAGGCTCGAAGACTTGCCCGAAAGCGTGCAAGAAGAAGCTCGCGAAAAGACGCTGGCCATCGCCCACCAGAAAAGCGAAACGAAGGAAGTGGCAGCCATTCCGTTGCAATCTTCGAACACCTCGCCCAAGCAAGAGTCGGGTCGCAATAAGGGCGAAAGCGACGAAGACGAAAGCGAAATTCTTTCCCTCGAAGAGATGGAACGCAGGCACATATTGCATGCCCTGAGCGTCTGCAAGAACAATAAGACCGAAGTCTGCAAGCGACTGGGCATCAGCCGCGCCACCCTGTGGCGCAAGCTCAAAGAACTCCAGATTGCGGTAGAAGACTAAACTTCCACCAGTGTTGCCACCAGGGAACTTTCCTTAGAGAGTCCTGCACCGGGAAAGTCTACGCCCTGGGAGCGTTTCCAGGCCGTACGGGCCTTGGAGCACACGCTACGGACCGCCGAAAGGACATCTGCCGAAAATTTTTCCAGAACGAACTCGCTGTAGTTGGAACTTACCATAAAAAAACCGCCGGCATTCAAGAGGCCCGCGCACTCCGATACCAGAGGCAGCAGGTGTTCCCGCACATTAAAATTGCCGCCCTTGAACCGGGCAAAGCTGGGCGGGTCCAGCACGATTCCGTCGAACTTGAGTCCCTTCTTCAAGGCCCAAGGGACATACTCCAGGGCCGAGCCCCTGAAAAATTCTCCAGGGCGCAGGTCCAGGCCGTTCAAGGCATAGTTTTCACGGCCCTTGTCCAAAATCTTTCCGCTGATGTCGGCGTTGGTGGCGACTTCGGCGCCACCCAAGCGGGCATGAACCGAAAAGGAACAGGTGTAGCTGAACAAGTTCAAGAATCGAAGCTCCCGACCAGAACCTTCGGCGACTACGTCGCTACCGGACGCACCGGCCGAAGACATTTGACCGAACCGCTCGCAAACTTCCAGGCGTACATCCCGCATGTCCAGGAACAGCCCCGGATTCACCGTGTCTAAGAGGTCCACGTAAAAGCGAGCCTTGCCTTCGCGGACAGTCCCGCGGGCAAGTTCCGCCGAGCCCGCCACCACATCCATACGGGGGTGTTCCAGCGAACGGCCCGAAGGATCGGTACGGAATTTCGCTACCAGAAACCCCGGTTGGAACAAGTCCAAAACGGCGCTCTTAATTTGTTCGTAATCCTTCGCCGCGTCTGCAGAAAAGAATTGCAACTGATAGCGGTCGCCGAAACGGTCCAGCGTCACTCCTGGAAAACCATCCCCAACCCCGTTGAATAAACGGCAAGCGTCGGTCACCTCTAAAAGAGATGACCGCTTGTCTGCCGCAATGCGGAATATGTCCATTAAACTAGTCAATCGACTTTAATATAGCCTTTTTTCTAGCGGATTCCCCGTCAAGCGGGGAATGACGATGATAATGACGTGGACATCGCGACACTCGGCTCCTAATCATTGGTCTTTCGCCCTACGGGCTCAATCCCACGATTTTCGACTCAGTCACGCCGACAAGCTTGCTTGCCGGTGTGACATTCATCTCTTAGTCGTTCATCATGTGGTCGTAGAACTTGCGGTAGTTGTCCTTGTCCTCGGTCTTGCGGATGGCAATAGCATCTTGCGGATGGCGGTTCAGCATGCCCGTAATCATCTGCGGGATAATGTAACCCCATTCGTACTTGTCGCGGAGCGGCAAGAACAGTTCCTGGATGGCATCCAGTACCGGACGCAGGTCGTACTTGGGATTCTTCAAGAAACTGAGCAGCAGTTCCGTAGTGCAGTTGCCTGCGCCACGGCCCATGCCAGACACGGAGCCGTCCAGGTAATCCACGTGGTTGATGATGGCCTGGATGGTGTTGCTAAAGGCCAGCTGCTGGTTGTTGTGCCCGTGGAAGCCAAACTTCTTGTTCTTCACGATGCTCTTGTAACGGGCCAGTTCCTTATCGATGTCTTCTTGATAGAATGCTCCAAAACTGTCGACGAGATAAAGCACGTCGGCCTTGCATTCCTCTTGCACCTGGTGGAGCGCCTCGTCCAGTTCCGGACCGCGGTCACGGCTCACCGCCATGATGTTGAGAGTGGTCTCGTAACCCATTTCGTGGAAGGTATTCACCATGTCGATACCCTTGTCGATGTTCTTCACATAGCTTGCCACGCGGAACATCTGGTAAGGACTTTCACTGGCGGGTTTCACGGCGTCCATATTCACGCGGCCCACGTCGGCCATCACCGCCATCTTGATCTTGGAATCGATACCGTCCTTCACTTTCCACAGCAGGTCATCGTCGCAGAACTTCCAGGGACCATATTCCTTGGGGTCGAAAAGTTCGGGAGAATTCTTGTAGCCCATTTCCATGTAGTCGATGCCGGCTGCAGAGAGGAGGGTGTAGAGGCGACGCACAAATTCCAGAGAAAAATCGTGCTTGTTCACCAGGCCGCCGTCGCGGATGGTGCAGTCGAGAACTTTGATGCTTTCGTAGTACATATTTTAGACGAAAGACGAGAGACGAAAGACGAAAGAATTGTTGGTTCTAATGACTGCCGCTATCGTCGTAGGTTAGGGGTTAGGATTTATAGTCGTAGGGGAATTTAGAATAAGGGAAAGACCAAATCAACGGGTTTGCTAGAATTTGACAAAATTTCTTTATTTTTAACGCTATTTTTGCGTAGGTTGCTCAAATTTTGCTTTAAAATCAGGGAAATAGACACCTTTGCCAGCTTCTTGACCACCACCCTTACTACTAGTTCTCAGTGTCTGTATTTCCGAAAATGCAGTTTCCTGCAAAACAGAAAATTCATTTCACACACATTTTACGCACATTTTGCGTATTTCAAAATTCAGATTTCTCACACCACACTCTACATTTCACATTCCACACACTCCCTCGGCCCCCTTTCTTCTTTTCTATCTTGCACCTCAATGAACCCCCTACTGCAAAAGACCGTCGAAGGCATTCGCCTCTCCCCCGCCGAGGCATTGGATTTGCTGAAAAACGCCCCGTGGACCCAGGTGGCAGAGGCCGCCGACATGGTTCGCCACAGAGTCAATCCCGGCAACAGGGTGGGCTACACGGCTTTCCGCATCGTGAACTACACCAACGTGTGCGAAATCACCTGCAGTTTCTGCAGCTTTTGCAGACCGGCCAAGAGCCCCGAGGCCTACGTGCTTAGTTTGGACGAAATCCGGCAGAAAACACTGGAGGCAAAGGCCAAAGGGGCCGACCAGATCTTTTTGCAGGGCGGCGTGAACAGGGAGATTCCGCTTAGCTACTATACCGATGTTTTGAACATGCTCACCCGAGAAATGGGCGTGAAGGTGCGTGGATTCTCTCCAGTTGAACTTGTCCGTATCGCCGAATTCAACAAGATGGAGCTCGACGAACTGCTGGACATTCTGAAAGAGGCGGGCCTCAGTTCCGTACCGGGCGCCGGAGCCGAAATACTCAGCGACCGCATGCGTCAAATCCTATCACCGAAAAAACTCCCCGCCAAACAATGGTGTGACACTCTTGCCGCCTGCCACAAGAAGGGACTCCCCGGAAGCGCCAACATCGTGTTCGGGAGTTGCGAAACCGCCGAAGAAATCGTCGAACACCTGGAATACGTACGCCACACGCAGGACGCCGCGCACGGATTCAAGAGTTTTGTGGTATGGACCTTCCAACCGCAAACGGACAAATTCCCGATTAGGCACGTGCGGGGCGACGAATACCTGAAACTGCTGGCCCTTTCCCGCCTGTACCTGGACAATATTCCCCACATCGAGGTGTCGCTCTTGGGCATGGGCCTTTCGCTGGGAGAGCTTGGGCTCCACTGCGGCGCCGACGACATCAACAGCATTGTGATAGAGGAAAACGTGCTCCAGAACCACGGACTCACCTCCATCGCAGAAGCGGAAGCCTTCATCAAGAACGCCGGTTTTACGCCGTACCGCCGTTCTTTAAACTTCGACTAATGGCGACTAGGGAAGGCTTCCGCCCTCCCTAACACCTACCCCACACTCAATAAACTGCCACACTCTGGTCGCAAGGCTTTGGTTTTGCAGTTTATTTTCGTGGGCACCTGGCGGTGCTAAAAAAAAACACCGGCCCGCTTTTGGCGGATCCGGCATAAAGAGAGTGTTATGAAAATTGGGCTTGTTTAGGCGCGCTTGGAGCGCTTTCTCAAACTTTTGACCAGCAGGGCAGCGAGAATGCAGTACATTTAATCCTTCTTTTTTGGCGTTTTTGGGTTGTTTTTCAAATTGACGCGCCAATGATAACAAAATTTTACCGTTTTGACAAGGCGTTTGTTAAAAGATTTTTACTTTATTTTTCTTACATGAGCCCTCAAAACCCTAGCCCCTAGATCCTAGCCCCTAAATCCTAAAAAGTTTTCAGTCCTCAGTATATAATTTGGCGCCTAGGGCGCGATTATAAAAACCCACAACTCATAACTAATCTCACATTTCACACTTCAAGCAGATCCTCGCCTCCGCGAGGATGACACCTCTTGTGTCCCGCATCTCTAGATTCTAGATCCTAGCCCCTAGATCCTAAATCCTACCCCCTACTACCTAACACCTACGCCCCTCAATTTTTGTAAATTTGGGGCCATGAAAAGATTGTTGTTGATTCTTCTCTGTCTGGCGGCGGTCGCAACGGCCCGCATGTCGCTCCAGGTGGACAAGGACCGCGTAGAAGCCGGCAAGACCTTCAAACTGATGCTTATCGTGCCCCTGCAGGAACTCCCCACCGAAAGGGGCGTCCCGCAGCTGGAAACGCGTAACGGATTCACCTTCCTGGGCCTGGACAGCGCAGAGCAGGTCATCCGCCCCGATTTCGAAGACATGTTCAACTCCTTCTTTGGCGGAGGTGGCAGGCCTTACAAGGCAAGGGTCTATAGTTTCAACATTCGCGCCCCCAAAAAGACAGGCTCCCTAGACGTTGGGCAAATCGAATGGAACATCAACGGAAGCGTGCGCACCATCAGCGGAAACATTCCCATAAATATCCAGCGGGCCTATAGCGACGAAGCCGTATCCGTAAGCCTCACCCCCAGCAAAAGATCCATCTACGAAGGGGAACAGTTCTACGTCACTCTCGGGTTCCACACCTACGAGCATTTCGAAGGAGGCCTGCAGGCCACCGACATGAGCACCGGCAACGACTTTATCGTCCACCGCGGCGACCTTTCCACTATGGAATTCAAGCCCGTCGAAGGCGCCCGCCGCGAAATGCAGGCCAGCGCCAAGTTCGCCTGGCTTTCTCCCACCAAAAACGGTACACTGCAAATTCCGCCCTTCAAGTTCAAGTACACCAAGCGCGGCGAACCGAAAATTGTAGAAGAAAAGAAGCAAATGGGCGGAATGTCTTTCCACAGCCAGTCCATCAAGCAGGAATCCGTCGAAGCCGAAACCCAGACCCCGACTGTAAATATCACCGTTCTCCCTCTCCCCGCCCAGGGTAAGCCCGCAGACTTTAGCGGCATGGTAGGCGACTACAAGTTCAGCGCCGATTTTGACCGCACAAACCTCAAGGTAGGCGAAGCCCTGACGCTATCCATAAACATCAAGGGCGACGGTACGCCTGGCACCATCACGGACCCTAAACTTCCCGATTTCAGCGAGTTCCGCTCCGTACCCCCCGAGAACAACATCTCCAAGAAGATTACGGGAAACAAGGTCGTCACCACCAAGGACATCAAGGTATTCCTCTACCCCAAAAAGAAGGGGACCTTCGAAATCCCGGCCATAAACTATTCCTGGTTCAACCCCGCCAAGAAAAAATATGAAACGGCTACCGCAGGCCCCTGGACCATCGAGGTGGAAAAAGGGGACGCAGGTGCCGAAGCCATTTTCCAGGGTCCCGTAGCAGGGTCCGCAGGCCCAAGCGCCGTGCAAAAGCAAGAAATCGAATCCCTCGGGTCCGACATCCGGTTTATCCACACCAGCGTGCCAAAGGCGGACACTGCCGCTCTCTACAAGAGCGTGTTGTTCTGGATTCTCTTTACCGCAGCCATTCCCTTCTACATCGTCGCCACCCTTCTTGTCAAGATCCGTCGCAAGCGTAACAGCAACGCGGCTCTAGTCCGCAAGGGGCATGCCAACAAGCAACTCAAGGAAAAGTTCGCCCAGGCCCGCAAGGCTCTCGAAGCGGGCGACGGCAAGGGATTCTTCGCCGCACTCGAAAACGGGCTCTTGAACTACCTGAGCGACACCACCAACCTGGAATTCAAGGGCATGACCCGCCCCCAGATGAAAGAAGAACTGGCAAGGCTCGGCGTGAAAGAAGAAACCATTGCCGCTATCGACAGCTGGCTCGAAAAATGCGCCTTCGTGCGCTACGCTCCCGTGACGGCCACACCCGAAGAGCAAAAACAGATGCTTGCCGATGTGGAAAAGCTATGCGAGAAAATCAGATAGTTTGAAATTCGGAATTCGGTTTTCGGAATTGAGAAGGCATGTATGAAAAATTTTTTATTTGTTCTGATTACTATTCTAACGGCATTCACCACCTCAAATGCTGCGGAAACCTGTGCAGGTCTCGAAGCAGGAACAAAAGCCTACAACGAAGGCGATTTTGAACGGGCCGTTGACGAATGGCGGAGCTGTGCCGACAGCGGCATTAACGACGCAGACCTTTTCTACAATCTTGGGAACGCCTATTTCAGGAGCGGAAAGCTGGGATTCTCCATTTTCTACTACAAAAAAGCCCTCCGCCTTAGGGCCAACGACAGCGACATCCAGCATAACCTGAAATACACCCAGGCCATGACCCGGGACAAGGTGGACGAAGATTCCGAAGAGAACCCCATTCTAAACGCCCTTTTCCAGGCGCACCACGCCATTTCTCTAAAGACGCAGCTCTGGATTATGCTCGGCATTTTCTGGGCCATAGCCATTGCCGCCGTTCTGACCAAAATCAGCCTGCGTGAAAAGGCCCGAAACATTTTCACCGGAATCATCTTTGGGCTTACCATCATCTTGGGCATCTTTGGCGCCAGTGCCGGCTACAAGATTTTTGTCCTGGAAACGGACATCACCGGAGTTGTCACCGCCAACGATGCCGACGTGACCAGCGCTCCAAGCGACAAGTCCCAGACCCTGAATACCCTTTCCGAAGGAACGTCTTTCCAGGTGCTTTCCACCCAAGGAAATTTCGCCGAAATACAGCTGGGCGAAAAAATCAAGGGCTTCGTCAAACTCTCCGACGTAGGGATCGTGGAGTAGTCGTGAGTTGTGAGTTATGAGTTGTGAGTTGTGAGTTGTGAGGCTCGAGGATGACAACTCTTGAGACCGGCTATCCTAACGGGCTACGCCCTACGGACCTTCGGTCCTAACCACTAACCACTAATCACTAAATCCTAGATCCTATCCCCTAAATCCTATCCCCTAGATTCTAGCCCCTAGATCCTAATCAAACCGTAACATCAGCGCAATTTCGAACTGCAATATCTGTCGCAGGTGCGGAGTCTCGTCATCCAGTTTTTCGTGGATCTGGCGATACTCGATGTAGCTGCTCATTGAAGCGATGCGGTTGAACTGGTAGCCTGCGCTAGGTCGCACGAACCATTCGTGCGTGCGTGAAGGCACCGTACGGTCCGTCTTGTGGAGTTCCGGCTTGTAGACCGTATAATCGTATCCGTCGATACTCCACTGCCTGAACACTCCATCTGTGCCGCTGGCCTTGTTCCACATGTCGTATCCCGGGTCAGGGTCGTATTCCTTGCGGATGGTCTTGTTGTAGTCGTAACCGGCGGTAAACTTCAGGTCGATATCGTTCTCCAGCTTGAAATACCATTTCCAAAGCTGGAACCCGCGCTTGGTCTTTAGCGGGTACGAAATGGTCAGGTCATTTCCAATATTGATGGCAAAGTCGTTGTACAGGGAGGTATGAATCCAGGGTGTATCCCAGAAATAGTCCGTAGTATCCCGAATGTCTCCTTCCTTATCGGGCCAGCTGGGATAACCGATAACTTCTTCCTTGGGCCGTCTGTCCGTAGATTCTATCTTCAGGCGCACAGCATTGTCAATCCGCATATTGCTCTGGGTCAAGAAAGACACACGGACCAGCGGGTTAAAGTTCCACTGGTGGGCCCAGGAATCTTCGGCACTCTGGAAAGGCCGCACCACGATGGTCCTGGTGTAATCAAACCGATGAGCGGTGCTCACGCTCTTGAATCCATTCAAGAACGACACCCGCTGGGAGAAATTCGGCACATTCACGCCAATACCAATTTTCGGCCACACCGTAGTGGTATCCAAGTACAGCGGGTATTCACGAGACTGGTTGAATTCTTCGCGCCACATCAGGTCGCCCGTAACGCCGATATCCCAAATAGGCAGCACAATACCCGTCCCTATCTGGAACTGACGGGAAACGGAGTGGCGGAAATTACCCTGATAGACAAGGGTGTCTACATGATGGTTGCGGTACTGGGCAAAGTGCGTGAAGTCGTCACGATGGTCAAGTCCCATATCGCCAGTGACAATATTCCAGAACCCGCGATTGCGGTAACCGTTACCGAGACCCAGACCATACAGATAATATTCCATGGGGGTCACGCCCTGTTCCTCGTACAGCTGCGACAGGGTAAAGTTTTCACCAACGGTATTTGTCGTGGTCTGCCAACTCATGCGGATTTCGTTCCACTTGATTTTTTCAAGGGACGTTGCCACCACATTGTCCTTTCCGAAATTCTGGAAGAAATCGATTACCCTGAAGGTGGGGCTAAAGTCAAAGCGGTTCGTCTGGGATATAGTCCAGTAATTCTTCTCGATATCGGTGGCGTCCAAGAAGTCGTATTCGTCAGGAATAGTCTTTTGCTGGTTGAAGTCCGAAGTAAAGGTGGTATTAAACGGAATAAAGGGAATCAGCCTCGGGTTGAATCCAATCTTGAACTGCTGGGTACGGGCCCGTTCATTACGCAAAATACCGTAGGAACGGCCATATTCTCGGGTTCCAACACTGTCCACACGGTAGAATGCAGAGGTGTCGTAGCGGATTTCATAGGTTTCCGGGTTTTGCATGTCGATTGCCCACTCTCTGCCATCTTCCATAGTTCGAGCAATCGTATCCCGAGGCACAATCACCACGCTGTCCCTAGAAACATAGACCTTACGGTCCGTATGGTCGTAATCGAACACGTAATCGCTGGCAAAGAGTCCGCCTTCTCTTGTGGTAAAGAAATTCTCCTTCACGAATCCTTCGCGATCGCCACCACCCTGCATGTCACGGGAAATATTCAGGGAGTATGACGTATTCAACCAAGAAAGGATATTCCAACGCATGTTCAGTTTGTGGTTCAAGTCTGCCGTGTAAGTCACCACCTTGTCCACCTGGGGTTCCACAAAGTCCGGATCCCTATCCTGGTCCACATAACGCACATAGTTGAAATCGAACAGCGTCAAGTCAAAGGTCTGGGGCCAGGGTTCAAATTCCGTCTTCGCAAGGGCCTTGCTGAAAGCGTTGTCAAACTTGCCAAGACCTTCAAACGGCTTGAACTTGAACAAGGTGAAGGTTCCCAACTTGTACTCCAAAATAGTCCTGTAAGAGTAAGTCGAGTCAGCACTGGTGGTGGCGCGGCCTTCGGACTCCGCATAGGAATAACTCGCCGCCGGGCGTTCCAATAGAATCTGGGAGAGGGCCTCCCCTATCTTGGTATCCGCAGCCTTGTAATCCTTGCTGTAGCTTACGCTGAAACTCTTTTCACGAACGTATGATTCATAGCCCTTGGATTCCGCCTTGTCACGCAGTTTCTGTTCCTTAGAATTAGATGTCACCGAAAGATCGTTCTGGAACATGTCCTTGGTCAGATTCGAGAAGCTGCTCTTTTTAAGAAGCATGTCGTCCGTGGGCTTCATGTAGGGGCGCTTGGTGGTGCTGTTGTAACCGAAGTTCATGGGAATATGGAACCCGAGACTGTCGGCCAGGAACTTGTTCAGGCTAATGTTCAAGTCGCCCGCAATGTCCAGCTGGGACGCCGCATCGGAAAGTTTCGGCTTCGGGGACCCTCCCGTAGTAGAAAGCGTTGCAAAATTCCCGTCCTGATACCGCACCGCGCCCGATAGCGAAATAAAGTCCGCAAACTGTATCTGGCCCGAGGTTCTTGCCGCATAGCCCCATTCCGTATCCATGTCCGAAAGGCGCAAGTCGTCAATCCAGAAAGTTCCCTTCAAATCATCAGGCGAAGCGTCTGCATCGGCGATAATAACAAAACGGATCCAATCTATACGGGTCACCGACGGATTACCCACCAGCTTGATCTGTTCTTCGCGGGAACTGCCTTCTACCTTGCGGACCGTCGGCTCCAAGAAGGGAGGCTTACGGCCACGTTTCATATCGGAGAAATCGGAAAGGTCCATAGCGAACGCGTTGGCCAGCCAGTTTTCTTCGTGGCAGTCCTGAGGGCGATCGCCCGAAGTGCAGTTATACTTTGTCGGACGGAAACTCCATTCATAGTAATCACTGGAGCCATCTAGAGAACCTTCACCAAACTGAAGGGCGAAACGTACAGGAACCTTGTCCGCTTCCGTCTCGTAATGGATTTCCATCTTGACGGACTTGTAGCTGGACAAATCCTTCACTTCGTTTTCAAAGACGCGGGTCACGCCCACTTCCTGACCGGGACTCATATTCTGATAGTCCAGCACCAAAGCAGTTTCTTTCAGAGGAGCATTGGTTTCTGAATCGCGTTCCGTCTTGGTATTGGGAGATTTCGTGTAAATGTTGGAATCTTCACGGTTGTTGATGGTGGTGACCTTGATACGGCTTGTGTCACGGGTGTCCATGGATTCCTGCACCTGGGTGGGCATGCCGTTCACTTCCACCACCTGGGAATTTTCCGTAGAGCTGGTCTTGTAGAGGTCGGCTACCGTGGTCTCTTCCCAGGAGTTTCCCACCACGGCTAGGCTTACAATCTGGACCTTGGATTCGGCCACACCCGGATTCAAGTTTCCAATCCAAAGCCTGGAATAAAGGGCCTCGGCAAGAATGGTCTTGTAGTCGCTTCCCGACGGGGACACGATGGTATCGTACTGGTTCAAGGGAATACGCCACTTGCGCCAGCCATTCTTCAGGTCCTCGTAGTCCATGTGGTCCGTCTTGGACAAATCGATGCGGTACCGCACGAAGCTGATGTCCGTGTCCAGGGAGCCGTTCTTGTTGATATCCTCGGTATCGTACAGCCGCTCGCCGGAGTTGTTTTCGGTACCGTTGATGTGTACCGACGGATCACTTTCATCTTCCAAATCCTCGTCGTAATTATCCTGGGCAATATCCGTAGCAGAGGCATCCGAATTGGCAGCCGTAATCTCCGACGAAATACATCCCGAAATACGGCAGTCCCACACCAGGCGCTTTTCGTCGGAGCCGGAAACCTTATCCAAACCATTGTCGGTACGGGCAACAGTTGTACCCAGGTCGTTTTCGCCGTCATATTCCTCATTAGGTTCGTAACCGTTGATTGAAATATCTTCGCTGATAAGGCCCAGGTCCAGGTAAATGGAGCCTACGTTACCGCGGGCCACCACTTCCAAGTACTTCATCTCGCTCAGGTCCTGGTAGTAGGAACTGTTAGGACGCATGATACCGCCCCAGGAGTTACCCACCAAGTTGTCGTTGGCGCGAAGGGTCATCTTCAGCACCGTCAGGTGCTGGTTGTCCACATCGGAGTTGCCTACACTAGGATAGATATACTTGTACAGTTCCGTGGTGTTGCTGTGCCAAATAAACTCGCCCTTGTGGCGATAGTCCTGGTTCTCGATGTAAGTCGAAGGCTGGCGTGCAACGCCACCCGGAGGCGATGCCGGATACCACGAAAGTCTGGTCAGGGGATAAGTAAGGCCCGAAACCGTAGACTCGAAATCTTCCACCAGGGCCTCGTTATCTCCGCTGGTGTTTGCGTTATGGCGGCTGGCGGCAAATTCCGCCTCGAACCGCCAGCTGGATTTTGCATCCGTCTGGATTCCGGGAATCAGGTTCACGAAGTCCGTCAGGGCCTGCACCGTGTCCTGCAGACGCAGGTTCATTCCCCACAGCACGCTGGAGAAGGGCTCGTTACCGAGGGTCGGGGTCTTGGCCGTAGTGCTCTGGCTCTTGTACAGCGCAGTGACACCGAACAGGGATCCCGTACCAAAGCCGTAACGTTCCAGCGGGAGTTCCGCTCGCGCGCCCAACAGCAACTTGTTGTCTATCTCGAACAGGGGTTCGCATTCGAAGGTGACCTTGATCTCCTTGTTGGGGTCCAGGGCGCGCTCGCTCAAAAGTTCTATCTGGCCAAGCTCGTAGTTCACCTCGTAGTCCGTGCCGCGAATAAGGGTGGTAGAACCGGCGGTCAGCTTTTCCGTGCCCGGAGAAATATCCATGCAAGAACCCGCACTCACCGAATAGCTAGACGCAGGGTCACGAACACTGATGATGGAATTGCGGCGCTTACCCACAGATTCAAAATAGAAGCGGCTGGTAAAACGGTTCAGCTTGTAGACCGGCAAGGTGTACAGCTGCGACATGGCTCCCGTAGAATCCAGCAAGCGAAGCGGTTCCAGGCAGTTTTCGCGAGCACGCTCCGTAGCGCCCGCTCCGGAATACTGCGACAAGGGTTTACAAGGGAGCCACATTTCGCCGGTGTAGTTTCCGGAGGCATCCTTCTTGAAGATGGTTGCATCATTCACCAGCGGGCTTCCGGTGGAGGTGTCCGCCACCCCAAGAGTCTTGAGGTAGGTGCCCGACATGCCGGACTTGTTCTTGAGGCGCAGCACAAAGCTGCTGGAGCTTGCATCAGAAATTCCAACGGAATAAACATTACGGAGCATCAGCTTGTCGATGTCCGTCAGTTCCGAAAGGGTGGCATCCCACTGGATCAGCACCATGCTGGAGCCGTTCCTGATGGTGGTGCCCGTGCGGCCGCTACCGTCGTTACTCCAGCTGGCTGCCACCAGGGTATTGCGGTTCACCCCGTTGATTTTCAAAATACCAGTCTTGGGGTCGTAGGTGTAATCGCTGCTGGGAATTTCCACCATGCGTTCCACCAGTTTCGTAATGGTTTTTCCGCCAGGCGTCTTGTACACTACCGTAATGTTGTCCACCACGTCCTTGGCGTTGTTCAGGTTGCTGCGCTTAAAGAGTTTCAGGTTCGTGGCCGGGTAGTTCGAGGTGGTGCGTCCGGTAATGGCCGCACTGATGTAGTTGTCCCTGGCCTCGTGATTCAAGAAGTAGTAGCGGTAGGCCACGAACTGCTTGTCCAGGATCTGGAATTCCGTTGTGGACTCGTTGGCATTAATGGTGTATTCTTCCTGGGAACCGCCATCCTGGGACGCGATGGTGGTAAGCCTCCAGTCCCCCAGTTTCCAGTCTGCCTTGATACCGAATAGCCCCTGGTGGTTCTCGGAGTAACCCGTCAGTTCCGTACCCGAAAGAGTCAGGGAGGTAGTACCCGCTTCCACCCTCTGGAGGATGTAGTCCTCAAATTCATCCTTGTAGGATTCCTCGTAGACCACCCTCACCTGATTCTGGATACCGAGGCCCGTCTCCACGTTGTTGATTTCCACAGTGATGTAGGGGCCGATCTTGCCCTTCACCATAAAGCTCGGGTCGTAATGCAGCGAAAGGGACGGCACTAGGCTCGTGTTGGTGCTGCCCTGGGCATCGTCCTTTTCGGCGTACCCCTTGAGGCGTATGTCCATGGTCCCCTGGAGCATCAGCTTGGGCTTGTCCAGACCGAAATCCTTCATCCAGGCGGGCATAGTGACCGGAACCGTAATATCGAACACGGAACCTGTTTCCGGGGTCTCGTAACCGCCGTCCTTTTGGCCCACCAGGCCGTTCAACCACAAGTTCTTTCGGCCCACGTCGTACATGTCCGCCACGTAGTCCGTCAGTTCCGGATAGTGAGCGGTCCAGAGGGTCGTGGTATCACGAGAGATGCTGTTCACCCGCTTTTCGCTCACATCCATTTCGCGGGTGGCAATATCGATGTCGTGGCTATAGACCTGGCCCCTGTTGTTTTTCATGAGCCTAGGAGATGCACCAACACCACCGAAAGGCAACATTCCATTCAGGGGGGTGGCCGAAGGGGGCAATTCCATGTACTGGTAGGTAGGCTGCCACTCCGTCTCTGCCGGGTCCGGTTCCGCCTCCGCAGGCGCATAGCCGCTGGAGTCCGCCTGAGCCCACAGGGAAACACTTGCCCACAGGATGGACAAGCCAAAGGCGAACAACCCCAAAGGGGTTCTATGCAAGAACCTTTTCAAAATATTCCGTCACAAAATACTGAATTTAGGGGTCCTAAATCCACTATTTTTTCAAGATTTTCGGGGAAATTAGAAAAATATGAATAGGGAGGGGCGAACGCCCCTCCCTAAAACCCTTCCCTACACGCTCATAATTACCATTCCTCGGGAACTGTTCGTTGGGAGGTAATTAAGAGCGTGGGCGCAAACTGCGTTTGCGCATTATTAAAGGAACAGTTCGATTCCTCCGCGAACCTTTTCCCATGACTTGTTCTTCTTGCACAGGAAATCCATCATCTTTTCGTAGGTGGCGGTGTTGGCGAAGCCCTTCCAGAGCCTGCGTTCCACGGATTCGCCGCTGTCCTTGTCGATGGTGGTAATGGTATCGTAGTAAGCCGGATTGTCCTTGAATTCGGTAATCAGGATTCCCTTCAGGTCTTCCGTGTAAATACGAGAAGCGTACTTGAGGATAGAATCGTTGAAGTTCAGTTCGTTTTCCACCAGCCATTCGAAATCCTGGATAGGATCGCCATAGACAAGCCAGTGCTTGAGAGCGAGAGCCACCACCAGGTCCTTCACGGCGCTGCGGAAGATAAACTTGTCTTCGAGACGGCCGTTGAAGGTAATCTTGGTCAGCGGGTTATCGTCGTTGGCCTCGATGGAAACGCCCTTGCCCGGGGTCACGCGGCGGATCTTGATGGGGAGTCGGCTAAGAAGCTGCCATGCCTTGGTGAAGGCGATGGTCTTGCGCACAAAATCCTTCTCCTTTTCGGGAGCCACGCGCACAAAGGCGCCAAAGCAACGCTGGTACAGGGTTTCCTTGTCGAAAATGCAATCGCTAGAGCGGCATTCGCTGAGCTTGCCGTCCATCATAAAGAGGGTCTTGGCCAGTTCGGGACGCATGCGGACTTCGAGCTTACGGGTACGGGCCTTGAGGCGCACACCGTCCTTGTACACATAGGTAAAGCCTTCTTCCTGGTAACGCTGCCAAATGAAGAACTGCAGGTCGTCGGCGGCGCGCAGGTGGTAGCTGAACACCGGGTTCTGGCGGTTGTTGGCCATGGTCACCTGGTTCAAGAAGTTGTCGGCACCGGGATACGGCACCACCACCTTCACCAGCACCTTGGGGTTCACCGGCTTCTTGCTCTTCTTGGCATAGTGTTCGTAGGTGAACAGGGACTGGGCACCGTTAATGATCTTCGGGCGTTCGATGTAGAGCACCTTCTTGCCATCCCGTTCCTTGAGGCGCAGGTCATCGCCCGTGAGGGTCATACCGTTGTGCAAGAAGGGGAAATCGTCCACATTCACGTTCTGGTCGTCGTTACGTTCCATGGTCTGGAAGGCATCGATCAGGGCTGCGTTAGTGTGGGTCAGGTTGCCCAGGTAAGTACGGATGTTGGAACTCACGATAGCCATGTTGTGCTTGGTCTTGAGGCGCTTACCCAAGTTCACATGGTAGTCATAAATAGTGCGGATGGGGCAGAAACCGAGGAAAAGTTCACCGTGATCGCTTGTGAGGTGCAAGGGATCGGAATCCATGACAATTTCCAGCTTGTCGTCGGCGCTGCGGAAATCGCGGGTCAGGTCGTCGTGTTCAGCGATAATGTCCAGCTTGGCCTTCACCTCGTTTTTCCAGATGGTGAGCTTGCGGCGCATGTCCTTGAGGGTGCGTTCCAGTTCAGAGTCGGTAATGTCGCGGGTAGCGCGGGTGCGGAGCACCGTAATCTCCAGGGTCTCCATGTAGGGGCGGCTTGCCGGAGTATCGTCGTCCTCTTCCTCGTCGTCATCGCTAATCTTGTTCACTGCCCAAGGGTCGGCCTCTTCGCGCAGCGACATGAAAAAGGGGTTGGTGGGGTCGCTGGTGCGGAAAACGGCAATCTGGAGCTGTTTCAGGTCGGCATTCAGGTGAGAAACCACCTTCTCGAGGGGTGTATCCTCGTCCAGGAATATGAAGAATTCCATGAAGCCCTGGGAGTACTGGAAGCCATGAAAGCATCCGTTCTCGTCCAGATTCAAGTGCCGAAGGGCCTTGATACGGTCATTAGGGTCATTGGGGTTCAAACTCAAGAGGCTAGCCACAAATGCTAGGCGTCGTTCCTGGGATTTTGTCAGTTCCATTTTTTCCTCAATTTTAGGCTTCTGCCATATTTTGCCATTAAAAATAGTTTCAAAAGCCTTACTTTGGGCATAAAAAATAGTAAATCTTAAAAAAAATTTCCACTTTGGCTCCCATTTAGTGAACAAATGTATAAATTTTAGCTATTTTTAACACATTTTGGACAACCAAGCCCTTTTTTTTCGCAAAAATGCTATGATTTATCGTGTATAAATAGGAGAGTCTCTATGAACCTGCTCGATATTATTAATAAAGCAAAAGCCGAAAAGGCTAAAACCCTGGACCTATCCCAGCAGGGACTTCGCCTGTTACCCCCCGAACTTTTCGAAATCCAGTCCCTGGAGGAGCTGAACCTGGACCGGAACAAGCTGGTGGAGCTCCCCGACGACATCGGGCTCCTGAAAAACCTGAAAAGCCTTTCCGTCAGCGAAAACGACCTGATGGAGCTTCCGGATACCATCGGGAACCTCTCCGCCCTGGAGCACCTGTACCTGGGTTACAACAGCCTGTCGGAGCTCCCCGCCACCGTCGGAAACCTCACGAACCTCCATACAGTGAATATCGCAAAGAACCAGCTTCTGGAACTTCCCGACGAAATCGGCAACTGGACCAAGGTGGTAAAACTCTCCCTCCACGACAACATGCTCACCACCATCCCCGATTCCGTCGGCAAGCTGAAAAGCCTGGTGAAGCTGTACCTGGACAACAACGACCTGACCGAGGTCCCCGCCACCCTCGGGAACCTCACAAGCCTCGAAATCCTGATGATTTCCGGCAACCAGCTGAGCGTGATTCCTCAGGAATTCGGCAAACTTTCCAAGCTCCGGGAACTGGTGCTGGACGCAAACCAGCTGGAGACACTGCCCGAGGCCCTCGCCGACTGCAAGAGTCTCGAAACCATCTCCATTAACGAGAACCCCATGGAAGACGGCCTGCCCCGAGCGATTCTTGACAAGAAGGGGCTGAAGATAGACCAGTAGTGCGCCGAGGGCGCAGTGGTTAGTGGTTAGTTACTAGTTATTAGTTGTTAGAGAAGCAGGAATGGAATATTGAATTTTCTGGTCCGCACAATCAAGAATAGTCTAGTAACTAGAAACTTAGAACTCAGAACTTTCCTGCTGTTCTCTCTTGTCTTGTTCGTTGCCTGTGGGGACTTTATGGAGCCGGTGGAAAGCACTCCGAAGCCCACCGCCTACGAATTCAACTACTGGCTATTGAACCAGACCTACCTCTACGAAGAAGAGCTGAAAGACCTGCCCGAAAAAGGGGACAGCATTCCCCTGTTGTACGAATCGCTCAGCGACCGATACACCCGCTACTACCCACCCTCCAAGAGCGAGGCAGCCGAAAACCAGATGAACACCTCCATCGTGGAGGGCGATCTGGGCATGGAATACCTGGTCATCTACACCGAAGGGGATGACCACCCCTACCCCATCTTGATATCGAGAGTCTATGCCGACAGTCCTGCCGGCAGGGCCAAGGTTCCCCGCTACGGGCGGATCATTTCGGCAAACGGCATTTCAATGGACGGTTACGACTCCAAGATGGTATACGATTCCATTGTCGACTACAGCGCCGACATTTCGCTTACGGTGTTTTTCGACGACAGCCTGCTTCAGTTTGACCTGACCAAGGAAACGGTTTACGCCCCTACCGTCTTTTTGGACACCATCGAGGGAATCACCTTCGTAACCATCACCGAATTCAAGGAATCCACCGCCGACAGGGAGAAAGGCACCTTCGGCGAGCTTAGGGCATACCTGGATTCTACGGCTGGCGTTTCCGAGCCCAGGGTGTTAGACCTGCGGAACAATCCCGGCGGACTAATCAGCCAGTGCCTGCCTGCCGCAGACCTCTTTGTAAAAGAAGGCCTCTTGTCTAGGCGGCAATTTGTAAGCCTAACCCCCGACGGGAAAAGGACACACCAGTCCCTAGATGTTTTGGCGAACCCCGGAGACCCCGGAGAAAACGGGAAATTCCTAATGCTTGCCAACAGGGCTTCAGCCTCCTGCGCCGAAATATTCATCGCCGCAGCCAAGGAACAGGGAGGCATTCCCCTGGCAGGCGAAACCACCTTCGGCAAGGGCATAGGGCAAAGCCAGTGGAAGACCCTAGAAGGCGGACTTGCCGTCATTACCAACCTGGAATTCTACACGCCCAAGGGCAACACCTACCACAAAAAAGGAATCGCCCCCGATATGGACTGTCCGGAAGGAGCTTCAAGGACATGCGCCCTAAATGCCGTCAAAACCCTATATGGTAATTCACCCAAGACACAAAGTGCCAAAATGTCTGTGGCAGAGCGTGCCATCAAAGAATCTTTGCTGGCCTCGACAAAAACAACTATTCCTGCAAAGAGTTTCGACATGGGTGGCGCTTTGGATTCCGTCGTCCATTTTGTAAATTATCCCTATTCACCGTAGGTCGTTATGAATTTCAAGAAAATTTCACTTTATAGTCTTGTTTCTGTTTCACTTGCGCTATGGACTGGTTGCACGGTCAAGCATGCCGACAGCGAAATCGCAATGCCCGACGAAGAGGAGGAAATTCCACAGGAACTTACTGCCGCTGAACAGGAACTGGTCGAAAACTACCAATTGCTCCATTTCTTCTTTTTAAACGCCAATCAAAAGCTTGGCGACATCAATAGCTATAACGGTCACGGCGAAGATGCGGGATATTCTCCCGACTATTATGAATTTCCCGACGTCTATTACATGTATAGCCAAATGGACGACAATTATACCAGGTATTTCGGGCCCTACTATGTAAGCAAATACGATTTGGATATGGCATCGGAGCCCATATACAGTATCGCCGTTTCCGTACAGCCCGCCGATTCCCAGCTGGTAATCACCCAGGTGTATCCTAACGGTCCGGGCGACAAGGCCGGACTCAAGGCTGGTGACACCGTACTCTACGTGGGCTCTACCAAGCCCGGCGACGAAAAGAGTTTCGAAAAGCTCACCTCCGGAAGCGAAGGGGACAGCATTTCCTTTAAAATCTTAAGAGGTAGCGACACGCTGGATATCTCGGCGGAACTTTTCTGCTACCTTGAGCCAACCGTGCACATCAGCTATCATGATTCTATTCCCGTCATCAAAATCACTTCCTTTGAAAACTTCAGTGGCATAAGTTGCAACGAGGCAAACTCCGCCAACGAAGACAGCACCAAAGGGACCTCAGACGAAGTCAAAGTCGCCCTTCAAAACACCAAGGGGGCTGCCATTATTGACCTGAGAGGCAACCCTGGCGGAGCCTTTGACGCATGCGTTAAGGCAACCGAACTGTTCCTTTCCAAAGGGGACACCATCGGTACCCTTGAATACACGGAGGTTGCCCCCGACGAAGTCCACCAGATGATTCTTTCAAACCGCATGGTGGCCACCGAAGACGGCATTGGCAAAGGGCGCTACTTTGTATTTATGGCCGACACAAATAGTGCAAGTTGCGCAGAAACCATGCTCATGGGCGTCACCAACACCACGCAATCTCCCATTGTGGGCATGCTGACCTACGGAAAGGGAATCGGACAGTACAACCTACCGACTAGTGCTGGCGGATTCAGCATTATTACAGCCATGAAGATTTACGACAAAAACGATGTTTCTTACCACGACAAGGGTATCGTACCGGACTACGCCATTTCTGATACCCTCAAAGCCCTGGACAAGGCGGTTGAAATCGCCAAACTCGGAAAAGAAAAGAGAACCAAGGGCTACGGCACGGAAAAACAGGGGCACTTCGAGAACTCCCTTGCCAAAAAGGCTTCATCTGCAAAAGAACCGGCTAGAGGCGGAGCGTATAAGCTGATAAAGAATCCGCTGATGAAGTAGTACCCCTAATCTCTATTCCACCACCCGCATGTGAACCATCACGTCGGTGGTATCGTTGGCCTTTACGGCGGGTGCAGCCTGAGTCAGCTCTATCTGCTTACGAATTTCCGCCACCTGCTTCTTGAGACGGGCCAGGCGGGCTCCTTCTAGCTTGGGCGTTGCAATCATGGTCTTGGAAAGCGGGTTTATCCAGGCGCCGTTGGCATCCTTGAATCCAAAATGCAGGTGAGGTCCTGTGCTTCGGCCCGTAGAGCCCACGCGCCCGATGGCCTGACCTGGAGAGACCTTCGCTCCAACAGCCACACCTCTAGACTGCAAATGCATATACCAGCTTACGGAATTGTCCCTGTGCTTGATAGCAATCTTGTTTCCGCTTAAATCGTCATAACCCGAAACAGTCACGTTGCCTTCGGCCACGGCATGGACCACCGTACCTGCCGGGGCTCCATAGTCTACGCCGTAATGAACCTTGCGCTGGCCCGTGATAGGGTGAATTCTGGAGCCAAACGAACTGGTAATGCGCAGGTGTTCCAGCGGGTAGCGGAGCCCGTCAAAGACCAGGGCGTCTCCCGCTTCGGTATAGTGGGCATTGTAGGAACTCTTGGGATCTTCGTCTTCGTAACGGAACGCCTCATGGTGGCCCACAATCCTTCCGTCAAATTCGGCATAAATGACCTTACCGCCCACCCAGATGGAATCCTGGTAGTAGGAATCTTCTAGAAGCACACGGAAACGGTCTCCGGCGCGGGCCAGCGGGAACGCCACCTTGCACTGAAGCACTCCGCTCACGATACCCACCATGCGGCCGGGGATTCCCACCTTGAAAAGGATTCCGTTCAGCGTGCTACCTTCTTCCAGGGCGCCCTCATAAACAGACTGCTTCTTGACCACGGGCTTTTCGATAAGCTGGTAGACGAAACCGGTGTCTGTTTTGCTCACCAAATGGACGGTTATGGGGTTGGGAGCATAGCGGAACCGCTGAACCCTATTGGTTGAATCTACAGAGACGTAAAAAATTTCGCCAACCCGAAGCTTGAATTCCACACTGTCCTGCATGGCGGCATAGACGCGACCCAGGTCTTCTTCGCCGTGACTTACCTGAGCCTTGAGCCTTGTAAACAGATGGAAGGGGCCCTCCCCCGCACGCACCGTATCGCGAATGACGCGAACATTTTTGACCAGGGCTTCAGCCGAGGCGATTTGGGCATTCAGGGAATCCACACGGGCTTGCAGACTTGCGCGTTCCGATTTCAGATTCTGGATAATTTCTTCTTCGTTACAGGCAATTAAAGGGAGAACAAAGAGCAGGGAAAGAGCAAAACGCAAGAAAATTTTCATAGGGTAAATATAAAAATCCCCTGCGAAATGCAGGGGACTTTCAAATTGCAAAGTAAACCGATTACTGTGCAGCAGCGGGTGCGGCAGCAGGAGCAGCGGCCGGAGCAGCGGCCGGAGCAGCAGCAGGCTTAGCAGCCGGAGCGGCAGCCGGTGCGGCGGCAGCGGGCTTAGCTTCGGCCTTGGCGGCAGGTGCTGCGGCAGGCTTAGCGGCCGGAGCGGCAGCCGGAGCGGCGGCAGCGGGCTTGGCAGCCGGGGCAGCAGGAGCAGCCTTTTCGGCGGCAGGAGCTGCAGCAGGCTTGGCTTCGGCCTTGGCAGCAGCGGGAGCTGCGGCAGGAGCGGCCTTTTCAGCAGCGGGCTTGGCAGCGGGGGCTGCGGCAGGAGCAGCCTTCGGGGCAGCCTTTTCAGCAGCAGGCTTGGCTTCGGCCTTAGCAGGTTCGGCCTTGGCAGCAGCGGGAGCTGCGGCAGGAGCGGCCTTTTCGGCAGGCTTGGCTTCGGCCTTAGCCGGTTCTGCCTTAGCCTCTTCCTTAGCAGGTTCGGCGGCGGCGATGGCGTTAGAAGGTGCACCCGGAGCGTGGGTATCAATCAGTTCCATTTCAAAAATCAGCATGCTGTTGCCAGGAATCTGCGGGCCACGACCGCGGGGGCCGTAAGCGAGGTCGCTAGGAATCCAGGCGGTGACCTTCTCACCCACCTTCATGAGCTTGAGCATTTCGGTCCAGCCGGGGATCACGGCGCCGATGGGGAACTCCAGAGGTTCGCCACGATCAACGGAGCTGTCGAACTTGGTGCCGTCCAGAAGGGTGCCGGTGTAATGAACCTTCACCACGTCGGTATCAGAAGGAGTTACGCCCGTACCTTCGGTAATCACCTTGTACTGGAGTCCACTTTCAGTGGTCACCACACCTTCGGCAGTCTTGTTCTGAGCCAAGAAGGCTTCGCCCTTGGCCTTGTTTTCGGCAGCGGCGACGCTATCCTTACGGGCCTTTTCGGCCTGGCGGGACTGGGAAAGTTCGGTCAATGTCTGGAAAATGGTGGAATCGGCCATCAGGTACTTGGCGCTATCCTGCTTGTAGCGTTCCACAAAAGCCTGGATAAAGAGGTCCAAATCCAAATCGATGGAATCGCGGGCCACCAGCTGGAACTGGGCCTGGTTTCCGAAATGGGCACCCAGAGCATAGCTATACTTATCCTTTTCGGTGACCAGAGCGGTCTTGGTCTTGGGGCCCTGGCACAACTGATCACAACCTGTCAAGAGCAGGGCAAGAGCACCTGCAGCAACAATCACTTTTTTATTCATAAGTTGTCCTCTTCTTTTGAATTGACTCCTATAAAATAGTAAATCTTACAAGAAATGGTGCCTAAAATGCTAAATTTCGGTTTAAGGTTTTCGTATATTGTTTAGGCATAACGATTTTATCGAGGATTCTATATGTGCGGAATAGTCGCCTATATCGGTCAAAATGAAGCTCTTCCTGTTCTCGTGGGCGGCCTTAAAAAGCTGGAATATCGTGGCTATGACAGCTCGGGAGTATCCCTTATCGACCACGGGAAAATCAAGACCGTCCGTGCCTCCGGCAAGATTAGCGCCCTGGAATCCAAGCTCAAGGAAACTCCCGTCCAAGGAAACATCGGTATCGCCCACACCCGCTGGGCCACCCACGGTGCCCCTACCGAACAAAATGCCCACCCCCACATGAGTTTTGACGGGAAAATTTCCATCGTCCACAACGGCATTATCGAGAACTACGCGAGCCTCAAGGCGAAACTTATCGAAAAAGGCATCACCTTCAAGTCCGAAACGGATACCGAAGTGGTTGCCCACCTGATTGCCAAGAACTACAACGGCAACCTGAAAGAGGCAGTCCTCAAGGCCCTTTCCCTTATCGAGGGCACATTTGGCCTCGCGGTGATATGCAGCGATGAACCCGACACCCTGATTGGCGCCCGCCGAGGGAGCCCCCTGATTCTCGGTATCGGGAACGAAGGTGAATTTTTCTTGGCCAGCGACGTGTCCGCCATCATCAACCACACCCAGAAGGTGGTGTACCTGGACGACAACGACGTGGTGGAAATCAAGCGGAGCGGATACTCCATCGTGAACATGAACAGCCACGAGGTGACCCGCGACATCCAGGACGTGGACTTTGACGCCGAATCCATCGCCAAGGGCGGGTTCGCCCACTTTATGCTGAAAGAAATTTTTGAGCAGCCCGAAGTGCTCAAGAACACCATGCGCGGCCGCCTGCTCATCGCCGAAGGAAACGCCAAACTGGCAGGCCTTGACACCAACATCAAGGAACTGAGAAACATCAACCGCATTATCATCACCGCCTGCGGCACCAGCTACTATGCGGGCATGGTCGGCGAATACATGATAGAGGATTTGGCCGGCGTTCCCGTAGAGGTGGAATACGCCTCGGAGTTCCGCTACCGGAACCCCATCATCAAGCCGGGCACCTTGGTCCTCGCCATTTCCCAATCCGGCGAAACCGCCGACACACTTGCGGCATTGAAAGAAGCCCAGCAGAAAGGCGCTACCGCCCTTGCCATCTGTAACGGTGTGGGCTCTACCATCGCCCGCACCAGCGACGGCGGCGTATACCTGCACGCAGGTCCGGAAATCGGTGTGGCCAGCACCAAGGCCTTCACCAGCCAAGTGACCGTGCTTGCCATGATCGCCCTCTTGCTCGGTCGCCAGCGCAGGCTCAGTTTCGAGACCGGAGCAGACATCGCCCGAGCTCTCACGGAACTCCCTGCCCTGGTAGAGGAGACTTTGAAGCTCTCTGACTCCATCGCCGAAATTGCCAAGCAGTACGTGAAGGCCAACAACTTCTTGTACCTGGGACGCCACTTCAACTACCCCGTGGCCATGGAAGGAGCCCTGAAGCTCAAGGAAATCAGTTACATCCACGCCGAGGGCTACCCCGCCGCCGAAATGAAGCACGGCCCTATCGCCCTCATCGACGAGAATATGCCCGTGGTGGTCATCGCCCCCAAGGACGCCCTGTTCGACAAGGTCATCAGCAACGTGCGCGAAATCAAGGCCCGCGGCGGCCGGGTCATTGCAGTCACCACCGAAGACTGCAAGCCTCTGGACGAATTTGCGGACCACCTGATCAAGGTACCAAAGACCATCCCCATGCTCATGCCTATCGTCACTTGCGTGCCGCTGCAGCTTTTGGCCTACCACATCGCCGTGCTCCGCGGAAACGACGTGGACCAGCCGAGGAACCTGGCTAAGAGCGTAACGGTGGAGTAGGCCTTCGGCCAGTGATTAAGCTAGTCATCCTCGCGCAGGCGAGGATCCGCTAGAGAACTTGCAAGCGGATCCTCACTAAGGTTGGTGAGTTTGCCGAACCACTTAAGTATGACGAAAAAGAAGATTTATTTTTCATATCTCACTACTCACAACTCATAACCGACAACTGAAAACTCGTAGCCGAATTTCTTTTTCTACATTATCTCACAATGACCGATATCGAAGAACAGGAAGATTACGAAGTACGCATCGGGTCCTTCAACGGCCCTATGGATTTGCTTCTGTACCTGGTCCAGAAAAAAGAAATGTCCCTGGACCAGATTCCTATCGCCGAAATTGCCGACGATTTCTTGATGTGGGTCAACAAGATCGGAGTCACCGACCTTTCCAAGGCGGGCGATTTTTTGTACATGGCAAGCCGCCTCATGGCCCTGAAGGTCCAGGAGCTGTTGCCTGCCGAAGAACGTGACCCGGCCATCATCGAAGAATACAACGAAGACCGCGAACAGCTCATGCGGGAAATGCTGGAATACCAGCGTTACAAGCAGGTGGCAAGCGGCCTCCAAGAGATGGAAAGCGAGAACTACGGCACCTACAGCCGTGGCCGCCTAGAAAAGACCCAGAACGACGACGAGACCCTGGCCGATGCAAACATCTGGCAGTTGTTCCGGGCCTACCAGAAAAGCTTAAAGACAAAGATTTCAGAGACCATCCACCACATCGAACTGGATTACGTGACCATCCAGGACCGTCAGCAGGCCATCAACAACTACCTGAACGTCCATGGTCGAGCCCTTTTCGAAGACCTGCTGGACAACGACAGCCACCCCATCGTGGCGGCGGTGACTTTTATGGCCCTGCTGGAGATGATCAAGACCGACGAGCTGGTGTTCCGCCAGAGCGAACTCTTTGGCCCCATCTGGATTTACCGCAAAAAGAACAACGAGGAATACGCCGAAGAAATGGCCCACGAGACGGTGTTTCTTTCCAAGGATCCGGACGTAAAGCCCGGCCTTGTAGAAGAAATCCGGCGGGAGGCCACGGCACGCTCCCAGGCCGGGAGCGTGGGCGACATCGCTGCCGTGATGCGCGAGGCCCTTTTATGGGCCAGCCGTGGCCGGGACGTAACCGAAGACGACCTGATGGCCATGCTGGAAGGCCGCGAAGACCTGAGCGAAGTGCAAGAAGACCCCTTCGGCGACAAGGACGAAGAAGCCACGCCCGAGCCGACACAACCGCAAAACGTCATTCCGGGCAACGCACAAGACGTCATTCCGGGCCACGACCCGGAATCCGGAAACCCCGCCGAACCTTCTACTCCAGAGAATAACGAAACATCCCAAGACGACGAAGGCCCCGTCGTTTACGGAGCCGAAGAGTAAAGGCTAGATGGCGTGTCGGAGCACGCCATGACGTTTAATTCCTTCGTCATTCCGAGCAACGCACAAGACGTCATTCCGGGCCACGACCCGGAATCCGGAAACCCCGCCGAACCTTCTACTCCAGAGAATAACGAAACATCCCAAGATGACGAAGGCCCCGTCGTTTACGGAGCCGAAGAGTAAAGGCTAGATGGCGTGTCGGAGCACGCCATGACGTTTAATTCCTTCGTCATTCCGGGCCACGACCCGGAATCTAGATGGCGGCTCAAGGCCGCCATGACGTTTGTGCAAGGCCGCCATGACGTTCAATTCCTTCGTCATTCCGGGCTTGACCCGGAACCGCTATGACGTTTACTGGAACTTGGCGGTAAACTTGTCGCCATCCTTCGGCGACACCAGACGCGGGTTCTGCGTATTACCGTCGGTCCAGCCCGTAAACATGGCCGTCCCAGAAGCCACAGCCTCCAGCAGCATATCGTTTCCGCCAAAGAACTTGCCGGTGTAATTCGTGCTGGGCAGCGTCATGCCATCCACAAGAACCTTGCCGCTACCCTGTGAAGCGATTGTGACGCTGATATCGCTACCCAACTTAAATTCACTACGATACTCACTGCGAATGGCGCTTGTGCGGGTCGAACCGTAAGACGTCACATGTGAACCGTCCCGGTCAAAGCCATCATTATACGCATACTGCGGACGCACAAAGGTATTCAAGTCACGATTTACCTCCGAAGCCGGAAGCTGCTGGTTTATCCGATCTACAGCGGCATTGACCTTTTCGCTAGTCAGGTAGCTAGTAAACAGGACTGCACTATGATTGATAAACAACCTCTTGAAATCGGGGTTCTGAATCAACTTGAGATAGATACCCGCCACACAACCGTCACCATTGCAGGCGCGTTGGCCACCTTTCTTAAGCCAATTAAACATGGTGCCGCCGCCAAAGTACCCCCTCCACGGCCAGTCAAATCCATGGTCTACATCAAAAACCATGTACTTGAAAGGCTGATCTGCGGAACGCCACGCACGAACATTATTGTCGGGCCAATCGGTATTACCGATATACAATTCCAAAGCAATGTAGTCCGCAAAGCTACCAACATCCAACATTCCCTGTACCTGGGCATAGTTGTCCCTGGCAATCTGCGCCTCGGTCGCATTGGACGTATCCGTCTTGAAATGATTCGTTCCGGCAAAAAGGGCCAGCATAGCATTGTAAGAATCCGCAGTTCCACCGGTCACAACCACGTCTTTATCCAAGTGCTTCACCATATCCACCTGCTTGGAATCTATACCGTAGTTGGTCTCTACAAAATGCTCGTTCAGCCTTTCGCGCAAATCGTGGATGCCATAGTACTTTCCGTTATAGAACACCACCACCATACGGCTACGTTGGTAATCTACAGAGGTTCCCTCGGCAAGGCTTGTAAGGGCGGCATCGCCATGATAGTCGCCCACGTAGCGGTTTCCGCCGTTGCGCAGGTTAAATCCCTTGAACTTGTTTGCTTCGGGTCTTGCCGTAAACATGCTGTACTTTAAGCGACCGTCTTCGTAGAGCTTTCGCATCTTGATAGCCACGGATTTTTTCTCGTAGGTCCGGCTCCAACCTCCCATCAAAGAAATTCCCGCATCAATTTGCCAAGTCTTCTTGGCGCTGGAACTTCCATTTTCAAAAAATTCCACATGCACTGGATATTCAGACTCCGCCGTCAAACCCGGATTACAATATTTCGGATTATTGCCAGCGCAACCCGGTTCATAGATGTAGGTACTCTGGAAAAACACAGGATCCACACTAATGGCAACCACCGGCATATTGACTGTCTCGTTGATAAAGAAGGTGTGGCTAGACTCACGAACCTTTTCGCCATCTACAAATTCAGCGCAGCGGACCGGGGTATTCCTTGTTATCGTAACAGGTTCCGTAAATTCCTGATCGTAATTCGCAGAACCATCAAAGGTACAATAGATCTTGCCACCATTCACTGCTTCGGGCACAGGTATCGTCAATTCGCCACTATAGAACCCTGCAGGCGGCAACAGGCGAACTTTCGTATCTTCTGTTTCTTCGCCATCATCGCCGGTAATGTCCTTCTCGTCGCCGTCCTTCTCGCCGCTTCCGCTGTTTGCCGAACTGCTGGACTTCGGGGAATCTTTCCCAGAACCTGCGGAACTGTTAGGCGAAAGCGGATCTACGCCCTTGGCTAGCATGTCCAGGTACCAGGTGTACAGCGAATCCGACATCAAGATACTATCGGGAATCACCTGGCCGTCAGGGCCAATTACCGTACTTGACTCTTCAACTTTGTTCGTAGAGCTATCGTCTCCGCAGGCCGATAACAAGGAGAGAGCGGCAAAGAACAAGACAACAATTTTTTTATCAAATTTAATCATCATTCCGCCCCATTGCTATCAATTACACGCCCAGCCTTACAGACGACTTCCTGGAATTCTCCCTCCTGGTTCGTCACCACAACCACAGGGGCATAAGAACCCTTGACGCCGAAAGAGCCAATCGCTTTTTCGGCATCCTTTTCATCCTGTTCAACAAAGTTATCTTCCCAGCTGTAGGTAAAGGGTTCTGCACCTTCGCTTGTACAGCCTGTAACCGTCCAGCGGTACGACACCTCGTCTACAATGGCAAGGTCCTCCGATGTCGAAAGCAGCTCGGGAGCACCGCAAGCGCAATCCGAAACTTCCCGTGGATGCACGTTCAAATCAAAACAAGTCAGGCTGTTTTCGGTATCAATGCCCTTATCCAGAACCAGGGTCGCCTGGACTATTCCGAACTCCGACACGGTCATTTCCGGCGTGGTCCGATTACTGGTGGAAACCACATTTCCATCCTTGTCCATAAACGTCCACGCATAGGTATTCGCCGTTGGTACCGGAGACTCTATTGACTGCAGGCTCCAGGTAACACTCTCACCCTTATGGGCAATGCTTGCAGCAGTCCCACAACTAACGGCAGACGCCGTACACATAGTATCACCGGCATAGACCAGAGCGAACCTTGAATAGCCCAAAGCACCCTCTATTTCGATTGACTTGTCAACCCAAGACCAGCTATACTCGTCTCCACATACAAGGCCGTAACCCGTAACAGAATGGCACCCCGAGGTCAACGTTCCTTCCAGCGTTTCTTCAATAGATACCCCAGATGCAGAAACAAGGGTTACATTGATAGAAGAAACCTCACGAGAAATACCGGTTACATTCCTGACATTGAAATAGCCAGGCGTAAGGCTACATTCCGCGCCAAGAGGATCCGTCACAGGATCAGCCTCCACCGTCACAGCCGGGCACACAACCTCGTCGCTCTCCGAGAGCCTACCGGCATTCACAATCAACGTTGCCCTATACGTTCCGCTTCGGACATAACCTACGGCAGGGGTCTCATTTGTACTCGTGGTAACTGTCGCATTTTCACCGAAAGTCCATGAATACGAAACTACGGTTCCATCTATACCCAAGAAGGAATAGGTCACGGATTCACCCTTAGCAACAGTAGTCTTAGATACCTGGCACACGCCGCGAATCTTGGTATCGTCGTCGGTCACATCTTTTGAACTGGACGACAACTTTTCAGAACTAGACGACAACTTGTCGGAGCTGGACGACGGCTTGTCGGTACCGGACTGCGACGAGCTTGATTCCGGTTCAACAACCTTCGAAGAGCTGCTTTTCGGCACATCCGCAGAGGTCTGGTTGACAGCCTTGCCATTCCCGTACCAGGAACCTTCCTTACACTGGTACACGGCCATCTTGCCCATCACGTAGATATATCCGTTTCCGGAGCAGTCCGGCAAGTCACCCTCAGAAATCACACCCCCCGGAACTTCCACCCATTTTTGGGAATAGCAGGCGACCATGCTCTTGCCGACAATGAAGATGTCACCTTCTTTATTTTCTGTGCAGTTCTTCAGATCGTCTGCAGAGGCAACGGAGTCTTTTACCAGGGCGTCCATAAAACACCCGACAAATTCCAGTTCGTCAAAAGTTTTGCCGGCAGCATCTTTCCAAGCGCCAGATTTGCATTGATAAGCTGTTCCAGCGGAGTAGGCATAGATCCACTTGCCCTCTGTGGAGTTGTCACAAGGCCTTATGTTGCAAACGCCTTTCGCCACCTCCAGAACCTTTTCCCATTTCTTGGCGGCGCAGGTGTAATAGTCGTCGGCAACACTAGCCAGTGCACCCGACTTACTTGCCGTACAGGCTGGCAAGTCGTCAACGGTTTCGAACTCCGCTACAGACTCTTCATTTTCAGGAGTATTTGTTCCCGTGCCGGAACCGTCGCCGCCACAGGCAGTCAGCGACACAAGAGACGAGAATACAAAAAAGAGAGATGAGACTGCAACAAATCTCTTAAACACAACCCTTAAAGCATTCATAACGTACAAGATAAAAATATATAACAACTAGGGAAGGCTCCCGCCCTCCCTAATACCTACCTTACACTCAATAAACCGTCCTTTTCTCGGACGGTTTATTTTCGTGGGCACCTTCGGTGCCATAATAAAAAAAAAGAAAAAAAAGCGGGGTTGCCCCCGCCTTCTAGATGGCGTGTCGCAGCACGCCATGACGTTTATCCCTATCGTCATTCCGGGCTTGACCCGGAATCCAGGCTATTACTTCACAATGCCCTTGCCGCGCTTGGCGCCCCACATGTCGGTCTCTTCGGCCTTACTGGACTTGGCCTTGCCAAGCTGTGCAAGTTTCACGAAGGAGGAAAGCTTAGCGATATAGGCACCGGTACCCACCAGGCGCTTCTTGTCGGAAAGCATATTCCAAGAAATGTAGAAGTTGCCCTGAGTTGAGCGGCAATCCTTACCACCGAAGTATTCCTTACCAAACTTCTGCTTGTTGATTTCGTCCAGGCAGTAAATCTTGTTGCTCTTGCCGGCAACGTAGTTGCCCAGGTTGGTGTAGAATTTCACGTCGTACTGGAAGTACACTTCGGCCAAGGCCTCGGGGTGTTCGTTGAAGAACTTCTCCGTCACAGAGTCCTTGCTCATGAACGACGCCATGTCGGATTTCACGATAAAGCCCAAGGTGTTGGGATAGAGCTTCGCGATTTCATCCTTACCCATGGTGGTAGGAATCGTGAACACTTCCACGGCAGGAGTATTCTTCGCGTCGATATCCTTGTTCATGGTAGCAAGTTTGATGGCAGAAACTTCTACAGAGTAGTCACCCACGATGGTCACCCAAGGCGACGGGAGTCTCGCGGTAGAGTTGTAATCCGTCGGGGAATTCCAGTGCATGGCGCTATCGCCGGCAACACGTTGCGTGACATCGCTAGCGATATTAGTCGTATCACTCCACATCCAGGAATCGGCGCGGAAGCGGATAAAGTCGCCCAGACGCGGTGTGGGGTTCTTGGTGCTCTGGGTCTTGTCAAACACCAGGGTCAGCTTTTCAGATCCAAGTCCACCAGGGGCTGCGTTAGCCGTAGGCGAAGCGTAACGGGCCGCCTCGGCCACTTCCGTTGCAGAGTTCATGTAGAAGGTAAACGGTGCCGTCTTGTTCGTCTCATCAATCATCTTCACCGGTTCAGAAAGCGTCACCGTCAAGCGGTTCAACTGTTCCGAGAAGTTGTCCACACGAGCAGCCACAATCACAGGAGCCATACGGTCGGTAATGCTACCGTCGAAATGGCCCTTAGTAATCTTCTTGCGGTCTTCGTAGGTGGCAAAGTTCAAAACCTTCCCGCGGCCGTAAGTCTTTACCAGAGACGAGAACGTAGAATCCGAAACAAAGGAAAGAACGCTGTCACTCTTGTTACCATTAGCCTTGAACTTGGCCATGAAGGTGTTGTAGATAGTCAGGGAGTCGATCATGTAGGAGCACGCCACGGCGGTATCCTTCTTGGTCTTGGAGAATCCCTTCTCCACAAAGTTCACCTTCTCGTATACATCTTCATCCCAGTCGATACATATCAAGAACGGCAAGGAGTCCTTGTAATCACCCTGAGGGTTCGGGGCGAAGGGTCTGTCGTAGTGGATAACGATAGAGTCGCCCTTACCGTCCAGGTATTCCTTGGACTGCGAATAATAGGGTTCAGGAATGCTGATGGCGCCCAAAGAAGCACCACGGACGTCGAACATATCCACCAGCTGCGGGAACGGTACCGGCGGCTTGCGGAAACGCAGGTTGGTATAAGAGGACAGGCTCAGGCCCTTGGCATCTTCGGCTGTAGAAATCGTGATGTAGGCCGTAGAATCCATATATTCCTTGCGGGAACGAATAGAAATCACATAAGCACCGTCGCCAAGGGAAATGGCATCGCCAGGCATTGTCACACCGGCAGAGGCATCGGTCATAGTCAGAGTCATCTGGCAATCCGTGCAAATCTCGTTGGTAGCCGGGTTCACAATCAACACATACAGATCCACATCGGAACCAATCCAGTGGAAGTATTCGTCGCCGTCCAAGCTATCCGGATCACCCGCCAGCGGATGTTTCCAGGCGGTCACATGACCGGCGGAGTCGATGGTCACCGGTTCAGCAAAGTCCAGACGCGGTGCATAGAACTTGATCTTGGCGGCAGTCTTCAAAGAAACAGACTTTTCTTCGGGGTTTGCATTCAAACCGTCTAGGCCCTGATAAATCCAGATGGTGTCAATACCGGTTTCGCCAATAGTCTTGGGCCAGGTTATGGGCGTTTCTCCGGTCTTGGTGGCATAGGCTGTCATGCCCTTGTCCAGCACCAGAGTGTACTTCTGGCCAACAGCACTCAGCAGGTCTACGCCGCCATCGGCAAAGGCAGATACATACACCGGCACGCGGCTACCAGCAAGGCCCTCGCCCACATAGGTCCACTTGGAGCCCGAAGCATAGAAGGGGCTCTTTTCGTCGCCGGCATTCACCGTATAGGTAGAAGTCTGGGTCATCACATCCAGGTTACCCTTGATGCGGAAGTTGATGTAGGTACGGGCCTTTTCATCAAGATTTCCGCTCAAATCATAGAAGTCAATCACCAAGCGGTAGCTACCCGGAGCCAGTCCGTTAATCTTGTCGGTATTCACAATGGGTTTGAACGGGTTGCCGACATCGATACCGCCATACTGCCATCCAGATTTTGCCTCAAGAGCAGCAATTTCCTGACCTGCCCTAGTGGTAATCTTGTACTTCAAGGTACCATACTGTTTGATAGCATCGTCGCAGGCATGAACAGTTCCTCCATCGCCGCCACCAGCCTGGCCAAGAGCCACAGAGGCACAGGAGCCGTCACCGCTCTTGTCGTAGCAGATGCTATAACTCGTCGTACCGTCAGAATTCTTTTTACCATTGGCATTAAGACCGCTGGTCTGCTTGATGAACATGTTGGTCTTGATAATCACGTTACTCATGGTGGTTCTGCGGTCGCAGAAGAAAATATCCAGGGAATAGTCTTGTCCGGGAACCAGGAATCCTGCGCCATACTTGGTGTTCAAGTTCTTCAGCACCACGTGTCCAGGAGCAGCAAGGTGGGCACCGCCGTTATCCACGGCAAGCCTCTTGTTGATGAACACCCAAATGTCGTCGTCGCCACGGAAGGTGAATTCCTGATCTTCACTGTAGGTAAAGGTGGCATGGGACTCGAAGCAGAAGTGTTGGTTACGAGTTTGGCTTCCCCAACGCTTACCGCCACCTGCACCAACATCCCAGTTCCATTTAACATAACCGGCGTCATCGGAAACGAACATGCCTTCGCAATCCACACCGCCAGACCAGCCAGGGCCGTTGCACAGGTAGTCGAGGTTCGTGATTCCCGGATATTCAACCGTATACGTCACAGGACCTTCGGCATTGCGCTTTGTACGGCACGCCGGGCACTTTTGCGGACTTATGGAGGTAATCACGTCGTTACCGGCAGTGGTTGGAGTTTCGTCTTCACGGGGAGAAAAGCCTCCTATGACGGTGCCGTTCTTGACATGGTCCGAATCAAACGCCCAACGGCCATCGGCGGCACGGGAGAAAGGCATGTTGTAGCACACCACCTCGTTCTTGCCTGGAGAATAATTGAACAGCGTTGCAAAATCAGCTTCACTGGTGAAGCAAGTCGGTCCATTGGACCCACTCATGTTAAGGTGAGGTTTGTCGTCGGTGCCTAACTGATCCTGGACAATACCATGATGCACGCCAACACAATTTGTCGCCCGCGAACTTGAAATACCCTGGTACTCCGAGAATAGGTCATTCACGCTCACATCAGAGTCATAGATAATAGCAGCAAGGTCGAAGGAGCAGACACCGCTTACGCCGGGGTCCGTCACAAACAGGCCCTGGGCATCTTCCATACCCTCAGGCCATTGTGAATCGTCCGGGATAAAATACAACCTGTCCGTTCCAAGGGCTTCCAAAATGGATTTCAGTGGCAAAGGAGTCGGTTCAGCTTCGTTGCCCCACAAGCCCGTGGCGCCAAGCTTCTCATCGGGCTTATTCTTGAGGTACACTAGCACTTCGTCGGGGACCTTGCTCTCTTCAAAGACCATCATCATCCAGCCGCACATATCCGGGGCCGTCGTCATCTGCACACCAGCGCCACCGTTGGCGCTGACCATCATGTTGTCGGACTGCCACTCCTTGTCGTCGGGAGTGAGCACATAGAGGTATTTAGCAGAGGGAGGCACAGTACCCACATAGGTCTTAGGCGTAGCGCTCAAAGGATCTTGTGCGATGTAAACGGTATTGCCAGGACCTGGGCAGGCAAAAAAGGAATTATTTGTAAGAGCATTCTGAGCTTCTTCACCAGAATTCAACTGAGTAACCCATCCAGTTAAGGATATTGCCGCAATGTCACCCTTTACAATGCTATTGAGAATACTAAAGCTAGTTCCTCCGTTCTCTTGATGGCCAATATTGCTCAAGTCAAAGGTAAAGTAACCATCTGCATCTAAGGTTGTGGCATGGCCAGCTTGCGCTGCCGGACAATTTCGGTCGCCAAAATACGCTTGAGTCCAATTAGTAGGAGGTTTAAAGCGCACGGTTCCCGCGCACTGGGCATCCGCCGTGCCGCTAAACGCACCTACAGCGACCAGCAGTGCCGGTAAGACCTTTCCAAACACATTCCCTAATCCCGATATGGAAAATCTTTTTGACATAGATTTTTCACCTTTTTAATATGCAACTAAATGCGGCAAGCATAAACTCGCCACATAATACCCCCCAAAATCTATTCTTTTATTATTGAAAAAGCAAACGAAAAAATGAAAAAAAAGGCAAATTTCAAAAATATGTGACTTATTACAAGGCAAAAGGCTCCCAGCAATAACTGCGGGAGCCCGTTTGTAAAAATCTGTTAACTAGCGCTGTTCAGATTACTCAACCTCGTATTCCACTTCGCAGACCGTGTTGCCGTGGAAGTCGAGGCGGAATACATGGGTACCGGTCTCAGTAGATGGAGTATACTGGTACCAATCCCCATTTGAATATCGGCTCACTGCCTTATCGGCGACCTCTTCATTGTCGTGATATAGAGTCATATTCAGCGATGCACCAATGACATTCGCATCCCAGTTACCAAAGTTTGCTCCAGGAGTAAAGTAGTGCGTATGGTCCCAACTGTGTTCAGTCAAAGCGCAACTCGTCGAGGTAATCGCGGGATATGCGGTCGTAACGGAACCGGTGCAAACTTCCTTACCCCCATAGGTAACTGTATAGTTGTACGCGCCAAGCTCATCGGGCACCGTAATCTTTCCGCTGTAGCCATTCCAACGACTAACAGTCAAATTAGTCGTCTTTCCGTCTAGCGTTAGAACCATCGTAGCGTTGTCTCCCATGGCATCGGTCCAACCGGAGCACTTGTTCATGTTAAACTGAACCGAAGCACCCGGCATTACAGGCGTTCCCCAAGAGCATGTCGTGGTCAAGGTGGGATATTCCACCGTCACATTGGCAGAGCACACTTCCTCGCCATCCACAGAAAGAGTATAGGGATACGCCCCCAAATCGGTGGATGCAGTCAGTTCCGTAGCCGAATTGTTGGAGCCGTTGGCAACGGAAACTGTCTTGGACGAACCACCTCCGGTCAAGGTCATGCTTATGGTTCCGGTAACGCCAGTCACGTTATTGGGCCTGAAATAGAAGGTCTGTCCCGGAACAACACTCATGGATGTCTTGTTGGCATCGTAGTTATGCTCACCAACATTACACGCCGCCCCCGGCAACTCCGAAGCCGACACCGAGTTGCAGGTGGGGCTCATGGTCATGCCATCGCTATTGGTGATGGTGACCGTCGGGGCATATGTCCCGACACTCTTGAGGGTCATGCTTGCAGATGTTCCCGTTCCCGAAGCACCGCCTGCCCATGCGTAAGTGAAGGGTTCTGCACCGGTGCAGCCACTAACGGACCAGGTCACATCCTTGGGCTTGGAAGAAGACACCACCACGGATGTGGATGGCGTTGTACAAGTACAGCCGCTCACCTTGATGCCAGTCACTTCCACCTTGGACTGGCACTTGACCTCTTTCTCCGTGGCAAGCCCCTTGTTTATCACCACCATGGCTCCATAGGATCCCTTTGCGGCATAACTTACACTGGGCGTGGCATCCTTGCTGGTCGTAATGGAGCTCCCTTCGTCAAAGGTCCAGTCGTAGCTTTCGATAGTGACCGTCGAATTGATGGCCACATACTTCCAGATAGTAGAACCACCCCTCTCTACGCTGTTGGGGGTCGGGCTGCAGATTCCGTTGACTATTGGTGTCGTTGACTTGGAAGACGAGGATGCTACCGTCGTGCTGCTGCCGGGATTCACGGCAGAACTGCTGGACACTACCGACGAAGTATCAGCCTTTATCGACGAGGAGCTAGGGATTACCGGCCCCTTCTGGGCAGACGAGGAGCTCCCCTTGGCAGTGGTATCCGCAGCAGAGCTGGTTCCTTCTTCTTGGGCTTCGCTAGAACTGAGAATCAGCTCGCCATTGCCGGCGGCCTTCTCCATAGCGGCCACGCATTCGGGATCTTCGTTGCAGGCGGCCATGGCGTCGGGAATGAGGTTCGCCATGCCGTCTTCGTTGAACTCACCATAGTTCAGCAGGGCCATTTCGTCTTCTAGACCCTTGGCCTCTACGGCACCCATGTCGCAGGCCCACAAGATGGCCACTACGCATACGAAAAACACGCTTAAAAACGCCCGTTTCATAAGCAACTCCATACCCTATATTACACCTAAACCTTAATATATACTTTTTTTTACCAATGTAAACAAAAATTTTGATTTGTTGATAAAAAACACAAAAAAAGCGCAAAAAAGCCCTCCCGGGGAGGGAGGGGGCGTCTGGCTATATGGCGTTGCTACGGTTTGCCAGGAGATTCCTTGGCCTTCTCCGCTACGATTTTCCGAGCTTTTTCGATTAGGTTGGCCGGCACGCCAAGAGACTCCAGAATGTCGATTCCTTCGGCACGACCTTCGGCAAGACCTTCTGCAAGACCTTTTGCAAGACCTTCTGCACGGCCTTCTGCACGGCCATCGGCACTAGCTTTCGCACAGGCTTCGGCACAGGCTTTTTCCGTGCCACGACGTATGCCGCTGGCAATAATCGTATCAATTTCTTCCCGTGTTACCATGTCCCTCTCCTGCTTCGTCAAGAGTTCGTCGTCTGCGTTGTCCACCCGGATGCGTTCCAGGGCCTCCTCCAGAATCTCGTTGCCAAAATGCGGCAGTTCCTTGCCATCGCCGGCGTGGTTCAGCAGATACAGCCAGGCGTCCACGGATCCTGAAACTTCGCTTTCGGATTTCTTGAACTTGGGCAGACTGATCATAATATACTTATTTTTCCCGAAAACGGGTGCCGCACTGCCGTTTTTTAGCGCATTGCGACTATATAGCGCCCATTCGTCTATGTATTCATCATTACCGTAGTCGCCCGAGTCAAAGTCGCAAATCCAGATGGAGACCGTTTCCGGAAGCTCGTACCGCTTGCTTTCTCGTATGTCCCTGGGAAGTGCCTGGAACTCCTTGGTCCGTTCCATCTCCTGTTTGCCCTTGATAATCAAGAAAGCCTTGTAAAGGACAGCCCTGTCGGTAAAGAAGTCGTGCTCGGCCTTCTGCATCTCTATGTCGATAAAGCGTCCTGTGCCCGTGGTGGCGAAGATATCCAGGATCACCTTCTTGCTGCGGGCGGAACGCATCGTTATGGTCTTGTCGAAGGTGAAGGTGAGGTTCTTTATTCTGTCGTCTCCTTCCAGCTGCAGGATTCCGTCCAAAAAATCCTTGAGAGCGCTTTCGCTGTCGAAGAGTTCCTTGAAGCCCGTATCGTATCTGGGGTCCAGATAGACTTGCCCCTGCAGCGATTCGGGGATAGGTCTCTTGCGGATGGGTTTGGTTTTTCTTTGCTTGTTTTTACTCATAGCGTCTTAATCCGGGTGCGCCCCGGAGGTGGCGGCGGGGCGGAATGCCCCGTACTGTATAAGACGTTTTTTTGAAACGAAAAAGGCCCTGTAAAGAATCTTTTTACAAAGTGAACAAAAAAAGAAACCCTCCCGGGAGGGAGGGCTAAAAAAATCAAATGAAATAGAATCGATTAATACACACCACATTTTCCAGCCGCAGTCAAATTGACCACAACCGCACTCGAGTTGCACGACACCGCAAAATACCACCCACTGTTGTTATTTCCAGTAGTCGCATTCGCATAAGTATTGCTGCCACAAGTAACTGAGGAACCGGACATATCAGATCCACCATTCTCACAATAGAAGAAGGAATAAGAACCAACACTCACCATAAGCGTATTTTCCCCTGCAGGAACAGGCATTTTACCATTCATCTCACTAATTTCATATTTAGGATGATCCGAATCAATCACAGCTGGCGACGTACAGGTAATTGTTGAATCTGTTTCACCGGTACTAACAGTCACCTTGGGCGTAAGTGGGGTTTCTGCCTTAACGCCACTAAGGCTCATGGTCCCCGTTGCTCCTGTTCCCGTCGCACCACTCCAAGAATATTTCGTAACAGCTGATTTACAGGACACATTCCAGCTAGCAGAGGCATCCTTAGCCACATCTACGGTTTCCGAAGTGGGCTTGCAGGAGCATCCTTCAATGGGGTCCCCGTTCACCCTGACAGAACCGCAGTTAATGACCTTGTCCCTAATCTTCAGGGTCGCAGAATACGAGTTGGGCGTGGTATAGGTGGCAGTCACCGTCTTTGTCTTACAAGGCTGACTGGCGGTTCCTTCGCTAGACCCGGTCAAGGTCCATTCGCAGGTAGCAGCGTTCACCATTTCGTTGTAATCCATTATCTGCTTTGCAGTGGAACCAGAAGACAGAGGGGCCACCGTGAAGGTCCAGGTTACAGGATTACCCTTCCGGACAGAGGTCGGGCTTGGTGCGCAAGAGCCATCGGGAGTAGAACCGTCCGAAACGACAGCGCTAGAAGCGGGAGTCGTGTTGCTGCCGGATCCCGAACTGCCGGTGGGGGTCACCGACGGAGAAGAAACCGGGCCAGATCCGTTGCTCACCGGGCCACTGGGGCTGCTGGTCGGGGCTTCGCCGCCATTTCCGCCATCTCCACCTTCCCCGCCTTCGGCGCTGCTCTCAGGCGGAACATATTCGGCACCTTCCATCTTGGCTGCACAAGCCTCATCGGCTGCACAGTCTGTCATGGCCTGGTTCAACAGGGTCTTCATGTTGCCCTCGTCACCTTCGGCAAACGGGGGGCCGTAGTTCAACAGGGCCAGCTCGTCGTCGCCGCCCTTGGTAATCACATCGCCGTCACCGCAGGCCCAAAAAGCCGCAGCGGCAACGCTCAAAACAGAAAATCCCACAAGAAATTTCTTGTTCATAATAAACCTCTTTGAGGTAAATATATGCTTTTTTTTAGGGATTTTCTAGTAAAAAGCCGTTAAATGACGCAATTTAGGTTGATTTTACAATTTTGCGTGATAATCCTAGCCGTTTCCCGTAACGATATGTTTACGCAAGCGCTACCAACAGCCTCCATGCCATTTGAAATCACTTGTGCCCTCAGGGATGGTCAATACCAAGGGGAAAGATGCATTTATCTGTCCAGAGAAATGCTGGGAATCCTCGTACCATGTTTGATCCGTAGAACTGTAAGTACTGAACATGGCCTTGGCCTCTGCACTGCTAATGCCATGAATTTGGAACTGAATCGCCCGCATTCCCGTATTACCATTGCACTTGGCAATCTCATAAATACCTGGACCCGTTATCTGCGTCTGTGATTCACTAGGCTGGAAATTTTCGATCTGGGTGTTCGGGTTGTTTGCGTCGACAACGGTGACCTTTTCGCATGTAACCACAGCCGTCTTTCCATCTTGGTTTGTCACTGTCGCCGAGGCACCGTAGATTCCCTTGGCGGTATAGCTGCCGGTACCTGTTTCAGAGGACCCCTTTGCATCGCCAGCCCATTGATAAGAAAGGGGTTCTGAACCTTCGCTTGAACACCCTGAAATGGTCCAGGTGTAAACAACTGGATTGTTATCAGCGAGATCGTTCGAAGTCGTGACCGGAGCCCCGCAGGTGCACCCAGTAACCTCCGGGCCCACCACGGTCAACTTGTTGCAGGTAATGGGCTTCGACTCCCCGTCGATGGTAAGCGTTGGCGTGTAGACGCCCGTTTCTGTGAAAACGGTCGTGGGCGTAGCCTCGTCACTGGTCGCAATGTCTGCCCCAGTAAAGCTCCAGCTATAACTTTTGGCGGCCTCACCGTTGGTCCTAAACTGCCACTGGACAGGCGTCCCCTTGACCACGGTGGTCACTCCACCCACAGGCTGGCAATACTTGAGCACTACGCTCGGGATGGTGGAGCTTCCGCTGGAGGTGGCACTTGCGGCGGAAGTCGTTTCAACGGGGCCCGACCCGCCCTGGGAGTCTGAACTGACCGTAGATATAACGGGAGCCCCCGCAGAGTTGATAACGATGCCACGGGAAGAACTGGAGCGTGATTCCGTCGCGGCGCTGCTTTCTTCGGAGACCGCTTCTGAGCTGCTGCTTTCTTCGGGAATGTCCAACGTGCCGTCCGCTTTTTCCATGGCGGCCTTGCAAACGTCGTCGGCCTCGCAATCCTTGATGGCGGCGCTCCTGAGGGTCCACATGTTGCCAGAATCGCCCTCCACAAATGGCGGTCCGTAATTCAACAAGGCAAGCTCGTCTTCGCCACTGCGAGCATCTACGGTGCCGTCTCCGCAAGCCCAAAAGGTTGCGGTAACCATAACTACAGAGGAAAAAATGATAAGAGAATTCTTACCCATAACCCATACTCCCTAAATTACCCAACCATAAATATATAATTTTTCTTACGAACAGGGAGCCTTTACGGGAAAAAAATGGGGCTTCTTGCCTTGGCGGCCCGCCCCGGACTTGTCCCGGTGTCATCCTCGCGCTCTCTTCGTCATCCTCGCGCTCCTTCCTTGTCATCCCCGCGAAGGCGGGGATCTCCCTTCACTTGTAAAATCCGTACTGTAAACAAAATTTTTAGGCATATTTCGTCACAAAAAAGCGTCTTATACATAGACGGGGCCCTTCCCCGTTCAAATATAATTGTAAATCAACCAACCCATTGTCTTCCCCGCGGAGGCGGGGACCTCCTATAAAATATGAACAACAACTATTACGTTTACATTCTCACCAATAAATACCGAACCGTCTTCTATACGGGAGTGACAAATGACTTATATCGCAGAATCGTTGAGCACAAAATAAAATTGAACGAGAGCTTTACCAGCGACTACAACGTAAATCAACTCGTGCATTACGAGTTGTTCTTCAACATAAACGATGCTATCGCCAGGGAAAAACGTCTTAAACGCTGGAATCGCTTATGGAAAATAAATTTGATAGAAAAAACAAACCCGGGCTGGAACGACCTTGCATAATCTATTGGCGTGACAGCAGATATTGTAGATAACATAAAGAAATGGAGGTCCCCGACCAAGTCGGGGAAGACAAGTTCAAAGTAAACGACGATTACGATTTTGATAAATGCCGCATCGCCCAGTGGCTCCGCGCCATCGACACGCTCAACCGCGAGGCTGATTTCAGCGAATTCGCCACCGATCCCGTGTTCAGGGTATTGCAAAACGAGGTGAAATTGTGTAACTTTAGTGCAGGATATATGCTCAGCAACATCATGAAAGACATCGACAAGTCGTATTGGGAGTACGGTGCGGCTCGGAAAAAGGCGAAGGAGGTTGCAAAGAACCTCCTTTTGGACGGGGATTCTGTTGAAAAGGTATCCCGCAACACAGGTCTCCCGCAATCTACCGTCCTTGAACTCAAGGAAGAAATCGAATCGCCGGAAACATAGTTCAAGCGTCAAACAGTTTTCCAGCTAGCCCGTTCATCGAACGAGCTTTTTTTCATCCCCGCTCCTCCCGCTGTCATGCCCGGCTTGCACAAGTGCGATGCTCTTCGGCTCAGATATACAAAAACAAGTTTTTGCATATCGTTCGCCTCATTCGCATCTGACCGGGCACCTCCTATCCCTACCATCGTCATCCTCCTTCCATTGTCATCCCCGCCCATTCGGCCTTGCTTGCTTCGGCTTTGCTCAGCACAAGCAGGGCAGGCTCCGGCGAGGTCCGTGTACATCCTTCCAGCGGATGTTCGCCTACGCGAACATGACGAAAGCCTTCTTCGTCATCCCCGCGCTCCTTCCTTGTCATCCCCGCGAAGGCGGGGATCTCCTTGCATCTGTAAAAACTGCATTGTAAACAAAATTCTTAGGCATATTTCGTCTCAAAAAAGCGTCTATATAGCAGATAGGGTCCTTCCCTGTCCGCGATACGGGCGCGTTCCCGCTATAAAACGGAATAAAATGACAGAAAATGAAAACTTTGTAGAGTCGGATATCCGCGATATCGCTCACGAATTCAACGTGATTGTGGACTCCGTGAAAGATGACAAGAGCAATTTCGTTCACGACAGATATTTCAGGTTTGCCTTTGCGAAGCCCTCCCGCATGGTGGAACTCCTGACGCTGTTTTCGCGTCACAATCCCTCGCTCAAGGCATTTCTAGACACCATCGACCTTGCAAGTTTGCGAGGATCGAGCGAAAACCTTTCCAGTGACAAGCATGCAGGCTCCGCGGACCTCGTTTTCGAGGCGAATCTCAAGGACGGCGGCGTCACCGGGCTCTACGTGGGAATCATCGCCGAGCACAAGTCCACCAACAGGGACAATGTGTTTCTCCAGATTTCGGAGTATTATCACCACCTGTTCCTGGAGCGCGGAAAGGACGTGCCCGTGGTGGCGTTCATCGTCTATAACGGAGAGGATGGCTGGGATCCGCTCAGCGAAACGCGGTTTCCGAACTATCCCGAATATTACCACGACATCGGATTTCCTTTCAAGGTGGAATTCTTGGATGTGGGGCACGCCATCGACGACGCGGAATTGAAGTCTCTTTCGCCCATTACCCTTGTCGCTCTTACTGCAATGAAGTATATTTGGGACATGGAGAAGTTCTCCGTGTCCTTTCGTGAGGCGGCGAAGTACCTGCTCAAGATGCAGAATACCGATGAGGGGAAGGATTTTATCAAACAGTCGCTTTCGTATTTCTTTTGGAAGTGGCCCTACAAGAGCGAGGTAATCAAGATGGATAGTCCGGAAGCCATTGCAAACAAGGGTTACGAAACCTTCGGCGAGCACTTTATGAAGAAAGGCGAGTCCAACGCCATCAGTGTCTTCGAGAAACTGGGTGTTTCTCCCGAAAAGATTGCCGAGGCGAAGGCGATGCTTGCCGCGCTTGCGAACAAGTAACCACCATCGTCATCCTCGCGCTCTCTTCGTCATCCCCACCCATTCGGCCTTGCTCAGGGCAGGCTCCGACGAGGATCCGTGTACATCCTTCCAGCGGATGTTCGCCTACGCGAACATGACGAAAACCTTCCTCGTCATCCCCGCGCTCCTTCCTTGTCATCCCCGCACACCCTCTTTGTCATCCCCGCGCAGGCGGGGATCTCCCTTCACTTGTAAAATCCGCACGTAAACAAATTTTTCAGGCATATTTTGCCTCAAAAAAGCGTCTTATACACAGACGGGGCCTTTCCCTGTCTGCGATTCGGGCGCGTTCCCGGAAAAAAGAGAAATACGCAATGACCAAAGAACAATATGCCGAAATGCTGCACGACATCAGCGAGACCCACAAGACCGGAGGCGACACCGCCGCCTGCATCGCAAAATACCGCAAGCGCTACAGATTCGCCTACATCTACAACGACACCATATTCAAGCTCCTATTCGGCACCCCCGAAAACATGGAGTTCACGGCAAGCTTCCTCAACGCCATACTCAAGCTGGATGGCGGCGACTGCATAGACAAACTCACCTTCGTAAATACGGCGGTAGAAGGGGCCCTGAGCAAAAGCGTCATCTCGGACGTGGTGGTCGAAAACGAATACCTGGAGCGCATCGTGCTAGAAGTCCAGCACAAGGAAGACGACACCTACAGCGACAGGCTCGTGTACTATGTCGCGAAGCATACCGTGGCAAGCAAGACCCACGGCGAAAGCTACTGGCTAAGGAACCTGAACCTCATCAGCCTCCAGATGTTCGACGGGTTCCCCGAATCCAGGAACTACCGGCACAGTATCCGGCTCAAGAACCAGGAGAACGACGAGTTCTTCAAGAAGCAGACCATCACCCTTGTGGAAATACCCAAGTTCCTGAAGGGCGGCTACAGTTCCGACAACAGCATGCTGGCCCAGTGGCTCCGGGTAATCGACGGCCTGAATAACGAAAACCCCGTTCCCGTGCCCGAAGGTTCGCTGTTCGCTCGCTTGCAGGAGAAGGCCAAATTGAGTATATTTACCGAAGAGTTCCTGGTAAGCGAGGCAATGAACATGAGCGACCGACTATACGAAATGTACGTAGAAAAGAAGCACGCCCGTGCCGAAGGGTTAGCAGAAGGTCGTGCTGAGGGAATAGATATTTTAGAGTCACTTGGTGCGCCAGCCGACCTAATCGAAAAAGCCCGAAAAATCGCAGCGGAGAAAGCCAAGGAATCTCCTAGCAACCGGTAGTCCTCCCCTTTCATCGGCACTCGCCCCGGACGGTGTGTCCTGGGGCTTTACTTGTAGCTGGTAAAGGAAAGGCTCCCCTGGGGGGGGGGCTTTGGAAATCAATTTTACTGGCGTATCACTCGACAACTCAGTGTATTTGTAGAACACTCTGTTGTGAAGGTTTTGGTACATGTGAATGGGGATCCATTCCCATAATTGGCGCAAGCATCCACAACCACGTCGCCAGTATTATGATCTACAAAAGTGCCTCCAACTGTTTTATCAAAGTACCCAGAACATTTCAGTTTCGTTCTGTTCCATTGGGCTGCGGGTACAGAAATCTCTATAGACTTTCCACATTTCACATCATGTGGTTGATCTACATCTGTTATTTTAACATTTGCATTTGAACTGTACTTTATTCCAATCGCGCAAGGTTCTGAAGAACCCTTTCCATCAACGGACAACGTTAACGTGTAAGCTTTCTCATCACCATCGTTTGCTCCGTTATCAGTAAATTGTATCGTTCCCGAACGGAATGTTCCTGATGTGGAATAATCTCCACCGATTGTGTAGGTACAGCCTTTTTTCGTATTGCACGTTGTTGTACTTGGCGTTATAACGACAGGAGCATTCGGAGCAATCTCAGTTGCCGAAACTGGACATGATTCAAGAACAGGCTTGACATCCGGGGCACAAGGGTTTATTTGCGAGGTATGAGACCCTAGCATAAAATCACAATAGTCGGTATTATTTACAGCCCCAGGTCCATTTCCGATATAGATGTAATAGCCCCCATCACTGTTAGCAGAGGCAATGCTATTCAAATTAGTTTCACTGATTTGGTTTGTAAAAGTCGTTCCATTTATCTTTGCCGTACAATATGTACCAGTCCCTTTTCTGATTTTTATGTTTCCGTCATCCACAAAAATGCAATACATTCCTTCTCCATTTTGATTGTTCGAGTATGTGGTGAGCCTCATATTTTCACAATCAGTACCACAAGTTGAAGCACAGCCACATACATCGCCGGAACCTCCCGAAGTATACGTCACATTAAATGTGCAAGTTTGCGGCGTAGTGCCGGTAGGACCATTTATAGTAAGCACATAGGGCACATTGTTACCAGATGTTCCCGTAAATTCGACCTTCCCGCCGGTATATCCCGTCTGTACACCAGAATAAACAGACGTCCCATTTTGCGTAATATCATAGGAACAGTCAGCACTACCACAGCCCTCCACATTATAAGGCGTCACCTCCACAGTACTATTTTCAGGAACATCATCTACCGTAATAGTATTCCCCGTTCCGCTGTTACACTGAACGCTGAACGAAGGCGTTGACGTGGGATACGTTATATCACAATATGTCGTAGCGTAATTGGTTTCAGTGCTACTTGTTCCACGGGTAAGGGTTAACCTATAGGTTTTCCCCTCAGTCGCATTAGATATGGTAACAGCACCATTGTATGCATCTGGAACAGTCGCACTGTTGTCTATACTCCAATGACAAGCAGGAGTTCCGTTGCAACCTGCAACCACCGGGGTAAAGGTCGTTGACGCAGCAGACAATGATGTCGGACAGCCAGAAAGCGACAATGCGGCCAACGGCGGTGTGTATGATCCACAATTTTCCGTTTCTCCATTAAACGCCAGCGTAACTACGTACGCCTTGCCAGGAGTCAAGTTTTTGTCCGTGAGATTGTAGGAATAGTTGGAATAAGTCGTATTGGGTTCAACCTGGGTAATACCGAGAATATTACCCATATAGTCGGACACAGCGACGCTTATAGAAATGGGATTACCATAATTGGCACTGGTGATTGTGCCAGAAACGACTCCGTCGGTCACCGTACACGTTGCTTCGGCCTCTTGTTTTGCATTCACCTCAAAGGAGCAGGTTTGCGTTTTGCCCATAGACTCAATCGTATAGGTTCCTGAAGTCATAGATGTGGTACTGACATCAGGGGCCGTCCAGGACGCTGTCCCCGATTTATACGTACCTGTACCGCTCTTATCGCTGCCAAACTTAACAGTGTAGGGGCAACCACCGTCGGGGCAATTGGATATGCTGAAATTCACCGATGGCAGAGCCTGGCCTTGTACGATATCGGCAACTGTACAGGTAATGGCATTCTGCTCATATTCCACTTCAGACACGCAGGACGGAACATCCACTCCATCCAAGTTTTTCGCACTTACCGTAAAGGTAAACTTCGTTTTCGTACCAGTACCGGAATTCAGTCTCTCATAGAACTGGTCGTCGGGAATGGAAAAACCACTGTTAGTGCAAGAAACGTTCGTAAGTCCGATAATGCCGTTATCGGCGGACACATTGCAGCCATTCGCTAAGGCACCCGACACGTTATTAAATGTCGCGTTAATTACCCAGGATGTACCATTATACGAAACGGGACAGCTCTCAATACTGAACACATAGGGGCACGAAGCTTGTATAGATGTCACCGTGAAATTCGCCGTACCATTCATGACAATCGCAATAACGCTCTGGGGGTCAAAGCCTTCAATATTGGAAAGGCCCGTCACATCCAAGGAGGCAACCCCGCTCCCGCTGATATGACTGGGCAAACTGAATGTCCCATGCTTGTCTTTCAGGTAAACGGTTATAGTCTGGTCATCGCCCAAGTCTTGTATGGCGAAGCTGAGCGAAGATCCTCTCAGATTTACGCCATTCGTGGCGTTGGGGGTAGCGATTTCTTGATCAACGCCGGCAGTTGCCGAAATAGATGTTGACGTCGATGCCAAAATCTCGTAATTGGCAGCACAGTTGTCCACTCCTCCAACCTGGAACACTCCGCAACTGGTAGACTTGCCATTGAGGCTTGTTGTAGTGTTATCGCAACGGACGGATATCTTTGCATCGTTGTAAGTATCGGGACCGGTCAACCCGTGGGTTCCCGATTCCGAGAAATGATATGTGCCGGCAGGACTTGACGAGACAACCTCGTACGAGCCCCTTGCCGACGGCGTAGACGACGTACTATTGTCCGACCCGCTATAAGAGTAGTCCAGCACGCAGCCGTTAGCGGTAAACCAGCTGGATGCAGCAGCCCACGGGGTAACATTTGAATCCATGGGAACAAGACCACCAATGTAATTCGCCTTGAAGGAGCAGCTGACGGTAGGCACTTCAAAACAGCCCTCGTTGGGGAAAGATGAACTTTCCCAGCCAATGTCGTATAGTTTGAAGTAGCTGTCCGAAACCTTCATGCCAACATATTCATTATTCATTCCGTTCAAAGCGAAATTTCCGCTCAAGTCAAAGGAGGTTGTTCCCTCACGGCCGTTAACTTCGCCCTTTACTAAAAGGGAGCTTTCTCCTAGAGTCATTTGGACCTTAATCATTGTGGTGGGCGAAATAGTCAACTGCTGGTTGCTAAGAGCCTTTTCCACACAGCCCTTGGTAGAATTATTGGTTCCCTGACCAGAAACAGAGCACAGACGGGCATATAACGTTCCCGAGCTTGCATTGTCTTTATTCCCATACCCAAAAATGTTCAATATCAGGTAACTGGAGCCACTAGCGTCGGAACGTAGCACAAATCCTGAATTCAAACCGTCGTTGTTAGTCCCACCCTGTTTAAAGTTTTTCGTTTGAATCAAGGCTGTCATGACTCCGTTTCTGCCTGCTTGCCTGTTGTTCATGACAAGGGTCTGTCCACCATTCTGGTTATTGCTGTTCTTGTCATTATCACTGTAAACAACGCCATTTTCTATTATAGGAGGCACATTCGATGTCATTGAATTCTTTTTCCCATTGGGGAACGACAACTGCCAATTGGCAGTTGCATTGACATTTGCAGCACAAGTACTTGTGTTGCAGTCCGCTATGCATTCCTTGTCATTACAGAAAGCTTGCAAGCCCATGAAGTCATCATAGAAACAGTGCTTGTCCTTGTCGTTGAACTTGGCAAGCACCGTATTATTTGCCGTTATCGGTTGCAGGGTAAAGTCCCCTGCCTTCACCGGTTCAGTAGTAGGGCTGTTGGGGCTGGAACTGCGCCAGTAAGAGAACTTGTCCGTACCCGACAGACTATATTCTAGCTTGACACGGTCACCCGCATACACGTTATAAACACACTGATTATCAGAGCATGTGTAAGTCGGAGAAGTTTCAAACGTGTTGGTCAAGCTGGTAAACACCTTGACGACGGTTGCCGAGTTGCCGGCTCCTTCGCGATTTACTGTGAGAGTGTAAGGCACTCGCTTTAGGGATGCGTACAAGGTATATGTTTGATCATCTTCGGGAGCAGAAATGGAATTGTCCTCGGAAGGAATAATCAGTTCGCACAGATTTCCATTGGGAAGGTTATTCGGAACCAATCTTATCGATGTATTCGTGGCACATTTCCATTCATTGTTGGCGTTGCCCGAACCATTTACAGAGCAGTTGGTACCGTCGGCCCTGACCCACTCACCACTGAACAGCGCTGGACCACAATCCGGGCGATTTCCAATAGCCACGTAGTTGTTTTCAGAGGTACAATTGTCGGGATAGTTTTGGCAGTATTCCTTTATTCCCGAACGTTGGATTATAGAGGACCCAACCAAGAACACGTTCTCTATATTTGGAGTACCGATATTGCAACCATCACAAGGGGGAATCAACTGCAGCGTAACGGTTCCCGATGCTGCTCCAGATTCTGTCACCACATCTAAAATATTAACCTGTGTATTTGCCACATTGCTTGGTGTAGCTTGTACAGAGTATATTACGTTACCGGAGGTTCCAATACGTTGAGTGACACCACTCTTGGGCGTGATAGACCACTTTGAATCCGGAAGAGAAGACACCATGACGTCCACCGATATCGACCCATGACTAGATTGCGGAACATTGAGGTAAATGGGAACAGTACCTCCAGATGTCATTTCAGCGTTATCCGTTGTGAACCTAACTGTGGGCGCCGAGCCAGTAGTACCCGTTACCACCAAAAAGAAAGGAACATCGCCATATACTTCGTTACCGCTAGCATATGTGCATGTATAGATTCCCTCGGTCAGCAAATGAGATCCATCGTACAGTTCTCCCGTGCTGCTAATTCCACTAGGAGTACAACTAACCTTGGACGGAGTCTTGACTTCTGTTGCACCATTCAGGTTGATAACGTTATAGTAATCTTCCAGCTTACCTATGGGATCTCTAGGTAGGTATACGACACGAGGCAGCACAAGGATAGACGGACTCAAGTTCACCGTATTATTTGCCGGCGGGTTATTGGTTCGGCTTTCGTACTGGGATTCCAGCGTTATACCAAGTTGCGGAGCGGTGGAAATGTGATAGACATCAACACCCGACAATGCCAAATCTGCTGAAGAGCTGCTACCCCCGCCAGCCCCACTTGAAGAAGATGCGACAACCACACCTCCGCACGAAGCGGAACTGACATTATCACAGAGAATTGCAGAGCCGGCAAGGCTTTTAAGCATATTAGAATCTGATTCAATGTTTTTAACGCCAATCAAATCAGACACGGTAGCGCAGCTTGGCGAACTTCCCGGAGTTCCCACAGCGGTGTAGACAGTGCCAGTCCAATCTTTTTGAATTTTATCAATGTTCTTGGGAGAATACAAGAAATAATTGTGCGTGGCCGTATCACCCATGAGGATTTCTCCAGCACCTTCCTTAAAGTACACAAAGACATACGACCCTTTTGTAGTCGCGGGCATCTGCTGCATAGATGGCTTATTGGAGAATATGATGATAAACTTTCCATCCAATGCGGTAGAGAAATCTGTTTTACCCGCATCGGTAACCTTTACAACCAAGTACCCGTTGTAAAGTTGCTGCTCTGTCGCCGTGCTAGAGCAAGAATTCAAGCTAGAAACTATGGAAGAATTAAAGGTCTTAATATTCTTAGCACAGCCAGAATCAGCAAAGCCTTCAAAGGATCCTATTCCGGTTATGATCGGATCCCTGACGTAGTGAGACGTACCATCGCAGCCCGTGCCGTCTACCCACATGCTAGAACAGTTTGATTTTACCGTCTGACCGCATTCAATATTTGGATCCGTACCTATAGCCTGATTATGCCTGGTTCCACTTGATTTAAACCAGGAATGGAGGGTACAAGTGGGGAAATATATGATTCCGGCATAATCGGATGTACCTGCTTCCGATGTACATGTCGTCCATGTGTATGTCGGATTATATGTGGTGGTCCCCCCATAATCGGCGTGGACAAGTCCATCATCCCACATATAATTCGCATACTCACCACCATCTTTTCTGTATTCCATCTTGATGGTGCTATCCAGATAAAAGCGATCTGTCTGATAATCGCCACCGAGCTTTTCCGACGGATAATGCTTCCAGTCGCTACAACTAAGCCCTCCGTAACCACTAACACATTTTTGAGCAATCTTGTAGTTGCGGTATTTTCCCCCTTGGCTCCCTTCCTTGGTATAGTCTGATGTTGAATAGACATAAGGCGAATATATATCTGACCCTGTTCCCCTTCCCAAATGAATCTTATCATAATTTGATTTTTCATTCTTTATCGCTTTGGCATTAGCAACCCAGACATCGCTATCCGCATAGAAGACTTTCGAAAGGCTGGGGAGATCCAAGTAAGCGTGGGGTCCAAAACACAAGTTCTTCTTCACTCCAGCTTGGTATCCCGAGAGATTCGTATGCCATGTTCCCCCTAGATAGAGGCTACCACCTAATTCTTGGTTTCCATTAGCCGATTCTATATCACCACCAACATAGACATCGCCAGAGACTCCATTATATGTTGTCCCGTTATACGTTTTTGAAACCATTATAAAATTTTTCGCATTTCCCTCGATGTAAAAATTACCTCCAGCAACACCATTGTTTGCATCGAAATATCCGCCAATACAAGCATTCTCCCCAACAACAATCTGCGAACCGCTAACTTTAAAATTGCCCGTCACCACAAGGTTCTTTTCAACATAGGCAGGGTTACCATCTTTCGTCTGATTACCATTTATAAGCATAGATTTCGTATGGAAATCACCCGCATTCTTTGTTCCGCCACCAAAATAGTTGTAGTCAAAATCTATAGTACCAGAATAAGTTGCCTTTTTCTTCGGCACATTCACCTGGTATAGACCCGTCACATTGAAAATAGCCACTTCACTGTGCTTGGTGCCTCCGCGAGCCTCACCCACAGAAAGCAATTGCACCTTGTACAAGCCGTTGCTATTCACCTCAACACCAGTAAGCCAAACATTATAATTTTGTCCTTTACTATTCAAGGAAGACTGCAAAACAGGAGTCATCAAAATAGACTTTTTCTCAGATTGAAAATACTGGGTCACCAACGCCCCAAAATCGTTTGCATTATAAGTCATCCAGCTACGGGCATTCTCGATACCCGCAATAGAACTCTGGTATGCCTCTCGCTGCAACATGCGGCTAGTGCTGGAATGAGATTCGCTGGTAATCCACTTATAGGTAGCTGTTGCCGCAATGGTCGCTATCAGCATGAACATGAGGACGGCAATTAAGGAAACACCCTTCTTTGTCTCTCGTCTAAACATAAATTCCTCCTAGTCCCTGGGGCCGTTGCTGGGAACGGGAATAATCAATGAATCTACGCCTGTTTCCCCACCAACCTCAATGGTCAGATTGAGTAACATCGCCTTGACGTTCTTTTTATCCCCTATCGGGATAACCTCGTTCTTTTGGAACCTATAGTTGGCGCTGGGAATCTTTTTCAGGGCTACATCTTTGATGTTTATGGTTCCGTTTGCAACAACCGGAGAGTACGACGCAAAGGTAAACGCAAGGCAAACGTTTTCGATAGCATCGGGCACTGTAAACCGCATGGAGCGCTCACCTGTGGATGCTCCATTGATGGTCGGCGGGAAAAACAAAAAGTCGTCCAACGAGGCGGGCTTGTTCCCGTCGGCTGCATAGCGGAAACCCACGGACATGTGGTCCCTGCCAGGGACAAACATACGGCTAGCGTCTTCGGAATAGGGCATAGAGAAGGAAATCTCGTATTCGACATCGGGTTCCAAGCTTACCTGCTTACACTGTTCGTTCCATGCACCATCGGTGGTGTTGCGAGTCAAAAACACCTGGTTTGCCTTTTTTTGGTCCAATTTGGGAGCGTTTGCCGAGAAATCGTAATTAGGGGCAAACCCCTTAAGGTTCACGGAAGTTGCAAGGCCACTAGGGGTAACCGTAAGGAAAGAGAAGTTTTCCTCGCCAAACCTAGGTATCAACCTGAATGTTTTTTCAGATTCGTTTGTGGAGGGCAAAATCAAAACGGCATTCACGGCGGTATTGGGCGTAGCGGGAGTCACCACAAACCTTTCCACATGGTCGGCAATTTCAACGGTATACGGACTATTTGTGGGACATTCATCTTTCCCCTTTCCCTCGTCCAAAGTCCTGCATGAGCGGCTAAGGACCTTGTTCGTCACACTCCAGGTGATTTCTTCAACCGCATTGTACGAACCGTTGCTGTTATAGCGAACGCGCCTGAACTTGAATTCGTCGAAACCCTGGTGGTTGTCCTTGTTGTGCGTGACTTCGTATGAGGACGAATCCACATTGGTTGGGTCATCGACATCAGCGGGGTGCATGTAGATTTTTGAATCTTCGCTGACATAAAAGTTGTCTGACGTTGCAGATGCCCCGCTGACCTCCTTGGAGCTTTTCGCCCCAAGCTGAGCAACATCACTCTTGAAATAGGTGCCCACATTTTCGGCTACCTGGGCCGCCTTCAGCATGTTCTGGGTGCGTACACGGAACTTGGTAGAATTGGAAAAAGCCTGACCGGCCACCACGACAATGATGCCCACGATGGCCATGTAGACCAGGAGTTCCATCAAAGTGAAGCCGGATCGTGATTGCCGCGCCACCTTGTGTCTCGCAATGACGTTAGAGGTAAAACCTTTTTTCATCTGATTACCCCCGAAACGGTGATGGACTGGACAGTACTCTTGTAATGCCAACTGACTTTGACGTCAACCTTCTTGGCGTAAACGTGAGAAACCTTTTGATTAGCCGCCTCTTCTGCATTTTGCGTGTACTGCGTGGTATTGTCAACCCTGTAAGTTATGTCATCGGAAAAGGTTATCTTAGCGTCGTACTTCACCTCCATGTTGTTCGGCACAAGACCCGGCTGTCCCACCCACACACGCTTGATGTCTTTGATTTCCATGTCTTTCTTGGCTCCGCTTTCATCCGTGCCAAGTTTGGCGTCCAACAATGTTGCAAGACCGATACTACTTAGAGAATCTATGATGTTCTGCGCCACTTCGGTGGCACCGTCGCGTCCGCGGATTCGCAGCAGGGCGTCGCGGTTACCCTTCTGCAAGTTCGATACAGCCGCAAAAAGGAGTCCAAGAACCAAGGCCGCCACCATCACTTCCATGATGCCGACGCCCCTTTTTCTTGTTTGACCTGTGGTGTTCATGTATTGCTGCATGTTCATACCCAATTCCCTATAGACCCATCCAAGATGAATCGTCAAATTTCATCATGGCTGCGAAATTGTTCTTTTTCTTGCTCTTCAAGGCTGCCGCATACAGACCCCGTCCACCATACTGCACGGCAAAGTAGCCCTCGGTAGGAGCTGCGGAAAGCCCAATTTTCGGTTCGAACTCTGCGCCGCTGGTGGTCGACCAGTTATCAAGGTTGTTGTCGTCTTCATCCTTGAAACCAGCACCGGTAACCTCGTTGCCAATAAACTTCAACGGGGCATCGAGCCTAAACCGGTCTACGACCGCTCCCAGAGGACTGGCATCGCAGGCGGACTTATAGGTCACCAATTCCTGGTCAGAAATCTTCTTGACGCATAGCTTTTCATTCACCCGACGGGCCTCGTTAGCTGTCCGTTCCATAAACGCGGTTACATTGTAAGCAGCATCCTTGATACGAGTATTGGCAACTGCACTTTGCAGCCCGACCACACCCAAAGACGAAAGAATGCCCAAGATGGCGACAACCACCAGCACTTCAACAAGCGTATAACCAGCCTTGCTTTCTGTTCTCAACATATGGCACATCCCACCCAAAAGTTCGTCTTTCCCCTTGTTACACACAAGGTTATCTACACGGACAAACGCGGGACGCGCGGTCTCGCATTCCGTCTTTCTAAAATAGCTTGTATGTATTTTCCCTTTAGAATAAAGGAATTGGCGCGTTGTGTGCATTATTTGGGCACGGTTTTTGCGCCCGGAACAGGCCCGAAGCAGGCCCGAAGCCAGCCCGAAATCAACCCCAAAACCGACTTCCGCGTTTATCCGCATTTGGGCACAGTTTTTGCGTCTGAGCCTACCCGCGTTTATCCGCATTTGGCTCGTTTTTTGCACCCGGAGCTAATCGAAGCTAACCGGAGCTAACCGGTGCAAAACCCGCGCCCCCAAAAAAAACGTCGTATTTACACCTTTTCCACCCACTCCCGCATATCGGCGGGCACAATGTGGGTGTAAACGTCCAGCGTCATGGCGCTGGAACTGTGCCGCAAGAGCCGCATGGCCACGGCCACGGGGCACCCGCTGGCCGCGAGATTCGTCGCGAAACTGTGACGGAACTTGTGGTTTGACGCCCAGCCTTCAATCTTTAGCCGCGCGCAGACCTTCTTGATTTCACGAATGGACTTCTGCTTGTCGATTTTCAGCCCGTCCCCCAGGCTCCCGAACCGCTCCAGTTCCCGCCGGAGTCGCCCGTTTATGGGCAGCACCGCGAACTTGTCGCCCTTGCCCACAACCTGGAAACGGTCCCCCAGAATGTCGGCCTGCCTAAGCCCCGCCGCCTCGTGGACCCGAAGCCCCGCGTAGGCCATCAGTGCCCACAGCATCCGCATTTCGGCGGTGGGCGCCGCCTCCACGATGCGCTCCACCTCATCGACACTCCAGGCGTCCCTTTCCACCTTCGCCACCCGCCGAAAATCCACGAATTTGAAAGGCTGGGCCCGCTCCACCCGATTTTCCCGGTAAACCCAGCTCAAAAAGCACCCGCACACGCGACACTTGTGCCGCGCCGACTTTCCCCGGAGCGACGCATAATACTTCCGCGCAAGCCTCTCGTCCACAGAAAGCAGGTCATGGACCCGCTGGGCCTTGCACCACCCCGAAAAATGCTCCAGAATACGGCGGTACTGCTCCACGCTGCCCATTTTCAGGCCCGGACGCTCCAGAAACTCCCGCACGGCACCCTCCATGGGCACCCCCTCCAGCACCTCCCCGGGCATGGCGAAACGCAGCACCAGAAGCCTCTGCAGGCACTCCTCCGCCACCTTCTTGCTCGTGGTCCCCAGCGACCTGTACGAAATCACGCCGCCCGAATTTTCCCGGAGGTACCAGGTCTTTATCCCGCGACTCTTGTGCCGCTGTACCACCGACAAACGTTTCCACTCCATGCCTCAAATAATAGGCAAAGCGGTGTGCACGGAATGTCACACCACCCGCAAAATCCCCGTTTTTCGCCAAAAGGAGCGACTCTTTCCTACCTAAAAAAGGGGGGAATGCCTTCCCCCTGATTGCAGCCACGGCGTCATGGCGGGCCACGACCCGCCATCTAGCCGTGTCTTTCATCACCCCCTTCTCCTAGGGGCGCAGCCCCTAACACCCCCGATGTCTCCCGACGGACCTATAAAACCAGGTTTTTGAGGCGATTTATATGTCTCCAAGAAGGCGGTGCGTTCGACATGTACCTATAAAACTGGGAAAAAATGTCTTCTTATATGCACTTTTTACATACAAACTAACAGAATTTCGCCAAAACAGACCGTTTCTCGGCCCTTTTTCTGAACATGATGCCTCAAAAAGGCCACTCCGAGGCAATTTTTTGATTTCAGGGGCATATAAAAGTGGCAAAACGCGCCGTTTTATAGGTCCAATTCTCAAAAATGGCTGTTGAAGAAAGTTGGCGATGGCAGGGTTAGGAAGCGTCCGACCAAGTCGAGGATGACGAGGAAGGCTTTCGTCATGTTCGCGTAGGCGAACATCCGCTGGAAGGATGTACACGGATCTCGCCGGAGCCTGCCCTGAGCAAGGCCGAATGGGCGGGGATGGCAAAAGAGAGATGCGGGGAATCGGCAGACAAAAAAGCCCGCTCAAAATGAACGGGCTGCTTTGGGAAATGTTTGACGCTTGAACTATGTTTCCGGCGATTCGATTTCCTTCTTGAGTTCGAGGACGGTTGACTGGGGAAGTTCCGTAAGATCAGCGATTTCTTCAATAGGCTTATTCATCGCGAGCATTTTCCTCGCGACTTCCTTCTTCGCTTTCCGGGCCGCACCGTATTCCCAGTACGACTTGTCTATGTCTTTCATGATGTTGCTGAGCATATATCCTGCACTAAAATTACACAATTTCACCTCGTTTTGCAATACCCTGAACACGGGATCGGTGGCGAATTCGCTGAAATCGGCTTCGCGGTTGAGCGTGTCGATGGCGCGAAGCCACTGGGCGATGCGGCATTTATCAAAATCGTAATCGTCGTTTACTTTGAACTTGTCTTCCCCGACTTGGTCGGGGACCTCCATTTCTTTATGTTATCTACAATATCTGCTGTTACGCCAATAGATTCTGCAAGGTCGTTCCAGTCCGGGTTTGTTTTTTCTATCAAATTTATTTTCCATAAGCGATTCCAGCGTTTAAGACGCTTTTCCCTGGCGATAGCATCGTTTATGTTGAAGAACAACTCGTAATGCACGAGTTGATTTATGTTGTAGTCGCTGGTAAAGCTCTTGTTCAATTTTATTTTGTGCTCAACGATTCTGCGATATAAGTCATTTGTCACTCCCGTATAGAAGACGGTTCGGTATTTATTGGTGAGAATGTAAACGTAATAGTTGTTGTTCATATTTTATAGGAGGTCCCCGCCTCCGCGGGGAAGACAATGGGTTGGTTGATTTACAATTATATTCGGACAGGGAAGGTCCCCATCTGCTATATAGACGTTTTTTTGAGGGGAAACTTGCCTGGCAATTTTAAATTGATGCACTTTACCTACATTCAACGCAGTTTTTGCGTTAAATTAACGTATTCCACCCACTCTTCCCTCCAAAACCGCCTTTTTCACCCCGAAAAGGCGGTTTTGACCGCCTTTGTAAAAAATTTTGAACTATTTGCGAAAAAAAAAGCTATTTTAAATCAGACGGGATCTGGGGGTCCGGGTTTAGGGAGGTGTACCCGCCCCGGGGTCTTGTCGTGGACACTTTTTGTGGGATTTTGAGGAACGTGACCTTTATGCAGACTATTCGGCAAGACAGTCGGGGGCGTGAAAAGCCCATGCACACTCTTCGGGGTGCCCAAGGAAAGAGGGGCGTCACGCTGATAGAGCTTTTGACGGTTATCGCCATCATGGG
>DFTB01000014.1 GCA_002382975.1 Fibrobacter sp. UBA4223 | reverse complement strand
AGGTCGCTGCAGGATTCTCGCCCCACTTGCTGTAAACAGCGAGTGGGGCTTTTTTTTATACCCGCTCCACTTCGTTACGCTCTCGCGACCACAGCCGGTCGATACCGGCTGCTTGTCGCTCACGGCCCCCTGCCCACAAGGCGGGGGGCCTCTTCGTTTATATAGACCGTTCCGCCTTGCGGCTTCACTCCCACCTAAAGGTGGCCATGCCCACGTAAGCGCTAAAGCGCTAAGTGGTCAAAGCTCGCCGCCACGACTCGTCAATACGAGTCGCTTGTCGCTCACGCCCCTTGCCGTAAACCTCGTGGGGGGCTTTTTTTATACCCGCGTTGTCATGCCCGCGAAGGCGGGCACCTCCTTGCCGGACCCGAGCCCGTGACGGGCTGCCCCCGACGCACGAGGGGGTGGCGGAATAACAGACGAAAGGCGGTAGTTCTTTCACCGTATCTTTCGTCTGTCGTCTATAGCGAAGCCGGAGGCTGAGCGTTCTTTCGTCTGCTATGGAGCCAGGGGGAGGCCTACCCCTTTTAACGACCGTTCGGCTCCCTTGCGCACGTGAAGCTCCGGAATCGCCTCACTCTCGCCTTCATAGCCAGCTTGCGCCTGGCTATTACGGCTCACGGGCGACCGTTCGGCTTTCAGGACACATCTCACACTTCACACCACACTACATCCCGAGCCTCCCACCACGAACCTCTTGTCCCCTGCGGCCCTAACACCTATAACCTATCACCTACAACCTAACCACTAGCCCCTATTTTTACTATCTTTTGTTCTAAATTTTTGTGGGACGTGTAATGGGAAAAAAGCTTCTAGGCTTGTTTTTGCTGGTGGCGGCAGTCTGTTCTTTCGCCAACCTTACGGTGCATATTCAATCGCCCTGGCGTAACGACGCCTCGAAATCCGGGTATGCATTGCACATACTGGGCGGAACTTCCAACTACAATGCGGAATACGGTTCTTCTTCGAAGACCATCATGACCGACGAGGGCGACGGCTGGTTCAGCTATACCTGGAGCAAGGACGTTTCCGGTTTCCAGGAGTGGGAGACTTTCAGCGTCGCGATTTACCCTAATACTGCCGACCAGAATTTCAACAACAATAACAAGGAATCGTGGACCGAAGCAGGCGATATAAAGATTGTCCCGTTTTTCGGCACTGAAAAAGAACTCTGGCTCTACACGAATACCTCGGATATGTCTTACACGGTTTCTTTTGTGGCTCCGGGTTCCAAGATGGTCTGGTTCAAGAGTCCCTGGGGCAACAAGGCCTTGCCCGATTTGGTCCTTGCCAAAGATACGGTGATGATGCGCTTTGCCATGGACGATGCCACCAAGTGCGGCTGGTTCTATGCGGCGTTGTCGCCAGCGGTGATGAAGCGGAATCCGTTGCAGTCTGGATTTTTTATGCGGCACCTGACTCCCTACATGACTACACCTGCAAAAGGAGTGCTGGACCTGGGCACGCATTTGAACGGCCACGACACGATTTTTGTAGACGGAACGGTTGCGACGCCGAAGGTTACTTACTCCATAGGGAGTCTCGGGACATGTTTCGATTCGACCTACGTGTTGCACATCTACCACCCCTGGAGAACCAACACCAGTTTCCGCGACAGTGCGGTGTATATTTCCGTCGGCAATAACATCTTGAACAATCCCGTCGCGACTGAGAAGGATTCTTACCCTTACTGGTACCACTACGATTTTGCACCGGCGACAGTCAAGTCCGCAAATTGGGGTTCCCCGTCGGCCCTGTTCAATATTTACCGTCGTCAGAACGAATGGCCCCAGGTGGTGTATTTCTCGGACGCCCAGCGCCCGCAGGCGTCGACGCTGTTCCCGCCGGGTGTCTACGAGAGCTGGCTCTATACTTCTAGCGAAGGCCGGCTTGATTTGCAGTTCACTCCGCCGGAGCCCAAGGTGGTTCGCCTGATGAGCCCTTGGGACAACATGACGCCCTCGTTGATTGTGGAAAACGATACCATCAAGATGGGTCCGGTGGGAGCGAATCCTTACGATTCCACCCAGACGGATACTTGCGGCTGGTACCAGGGCACCTATTACAAGCATGCGGAAAGCTGGGATGTTCACTTTAAGCAGACCTTCGGGCTGGATAACTACAGCCTGGAAGGGATCATGGGCGAGGGCAACGGTCTCGGGACCCCGATTTCTTTGGATTCCATGATGGCTCTCCACGATACGGTCTGGGTTTACCCTTACCCGTTATCTAGCAGCGGCCCCAGGTTCAGCGAAAAGTTCCCGGGTCGCCTGGGAATTTGCCCGACCTTGAAGATTTCGGCCATGGTGCTAGACTGGGCGGGAGAATCCTTTGCCGACAGCATAGACGTGGACTTTGGCGGCATCTACGGTGGCAATGACTACACGAAGGTCTACGATTACAAGGACGGCAAGCTCGATACGCTCAAGACCTGCAGCGGTGTGGCGAAGGGTATGGTGAAGCCGGAACTGGTAAACGGGCATCCGGTGCGGGTGGATTCTACGGAATTCCCCTGGGCGATTTGTTCGGCTGCCCGCGAGATAGAGCGCTGGTTTGTCCCCGAGGTGGTGGCCACCGACAAGGCCGGCAAAAAATACACCAATGCGGTGTGTCGCGATATTGACCTGAAGTTGGATGAAGAAGGTTTCTGGCTTGCGGACATTACGAACCCCGATTGCAACGATCCTGTCAATCCCGGTTTCTACCCGATAGACGATTTGGAATATCTGGATTCTGCAAGGACCGTCAAGAATCCGAAATACGACGACCATGAAATCCAAGGCTGCAAGCACAACTATAGTTTCTCGATGAAGATCACGGCGAGTTTCAAGTATATCAAGGGGCAGTATTTCGAGTTCCGCGGTGACGATGACGTGTGGGTGTACATCGACAACAAGCTAGTGGTGGATATCGGTGGTTGCCACAACCCCGAAGAGGGGGCGGTGAACCTGGATACCCTGAAGCTCACCGAAGGCGAGGAATACCCCTTCCATATTTTCTTCTCGGAGCGCCAGGCTACCGGTTCCAACTTCAAGATGCGCACCTCCATCAACCTGCAAACCCAAAAGACGTATTTCCCGGTAGAAAAGAAAAACGACAAGGGCATTATCGAGTACGAACTCTTGCAGTTGCTGATGGACGAGTCCCTTAGTTGCGATGTGTCCAGCATAACAAAAATCGATACCACAGTTGCCCAGTCCATTTTCCGCCTGACAGGCGGTAGCCTGCCTATGGAAGGAGTCTTCTTGGAACCGGGACTGAATTACGGAGGTATTTTTATCAACGAAAACATGGCGGGGTTCTGGGTAGATACCAGCGCGTTCGTGAATTCGAGAACTCTTGCACCCGGCAATTACGTGCTGACCTGCTATCTGGCCTCTGACTTGACTCAAAAGCAGATTATCAAGTTCACGGTGCCGGAATACCCCCTGCCGGACATCGCTTTTGTAAACGTGTTCCACCTGTCCGATTCCCTGCTGATGGATTCCAAGGGGCTTACCCTGCGGGGCGATTCCCTCGGGGCCGAAGGCCGCAAGAACGATACACTCTGGGCCTACGCCGCCTATCCGGACACGGTTCCGTTACAAATCGCCCTGCTGTTCGGCAAGACCCCCTGCGGGGAGATGGAAGACCTGACCAAGGTGAACTGCAAGGAGAAGGTGATTTTCCATTCGGATTTCCCCATCAGCTTTATGAACGAAAAGTTTGAACTGGTGGACACCCTTGAAACGGATTCTGCCGGATACGCGAAGTTCTACGTCATTGGCGATTCTGCCATGGTGGACGCCTACTTTACCGTGTCGGGCCCTGGAATTGGAAACCAGCTGGTGTGGCGGGAAATCCATTTCAAGGAACCTCCCGTGCCTATCGTGAAAAAATCCCAGATGTTCGATGTGGACGGCAACGGGATTCCCGACAGCCTGGTGATGTACTTTAGCAAGGCTTTCGAAGAAGTGGTTCCCGATACCTTGGCCTGGATTTTTGGCGGCGACGAGGAGCATAAGGTCTCCAGCATGAAAAACGTGTGGCCCCTGGTGAAAAACGATTCTATTCTGGTGCTGTTCGACAAGAAGGGCCTGCGGAAAGATGTTTTCACTGGGCTTACGGATCAGGTCTATTCGGGAACATTGAAGTACCACTATACCTACATCGATGAAGATTCCGGAGACGAAGTCAAGCTCATATTGAGGGCGGGCATCGAGGACAAGGTGGCTCCGGTCATTCGGAGTGCCATGGTGCAGACGGTAAACGACAACAGCAGCATGGTAGTCATCAACCTGAGCGAAGGGGCCGAAATAGAAAAACTGAATCCGGAATCTACCTTCGTGTTCTTTAGGGGTGGCAAGAACTTTATGGATTCCCTGCTGATTTCTGGAGGGGATATCCGCGGTAACGGCAACGTGGCCAAGGTTTATTTCCGCCGGTCCGCTTCGGGAGTGCTGCCGGTCGTGGGTGATTCTGTCCGGCTGGTGCCCGGAGTATTTGGAGACCGCAGTGGTAACAAGGCACACCAGAACAATCCAAAGGTGCGCATCGAAGGGGAACAGCGCACAGAAATCAAGTCCCCTGGCGTAATCACGATTTCAAGCGACCTTGAAAAGTGGCCCTACAAGGAAAGCATAGTCCCTGTTTCTGTGCCGACGGACATGTCAGTGCACGACGTGATAGACAGTTTGGGCATGCCCGGATTCTTGTTGAGTTTCAACATGGGGGAGGTGGCGACCACGCTGATTGCGAATCTTCCAAGCGACGCCGATCTGGATTCGGCTCTCTCGTTAATCAAGATGGAATGGGAAGGATATTATTTCTCCCATCTGGGAAGTTTTGTGAACAAGGCGAAGGGAACGCTCCGGTGTAACGACAAAGAGGTTTTCTATAACGCTTCGAATCCGGCAAGGTCCAACTGCCTCGAAAACCCGGGAAACATCTTCTTTGAATGGAACGCTCGCAGCGAAAACGGCCGTCTGGTCGGTACCGGCCCCTACATCTCGAAAATCAAGGTTAAGATTTATTCCGGAAAGAATGTGGAGGGCAAGAACGAAGACGTTTATACCCTGGGCATTCGTCGCGGGAAGTAAGGATAAAGCGGTTCGATGTGAGCAACAAACGCCTCGTATTAACGAGGCGTGGTTGCGAGAGCAAAATTCAACCGGAGTTTTTTATTCCATCTATAGAATTTTGCGGTCGTTACTGTGAGCAACAAAGCCCTCAATATTAATTGAGGGCGGTTGCGAGAGTGAGCGCATGCCAGAGAGGCGATATAACTTTTAGCGCGAACGGTCTAAATAGGATATCTATCCTTCGCTGATTCCAGTTCAGCGGAAGTCTTTTCCCAGTCTTCGTAAAGGCTGTCTACTGCCTTCTTGTTGTCATCCATGTCCTTGGCGATAGCGGTAATGGCGTTGCCGTCGCCGCTTTCGGAGGCGGCTACCAGTTTCGCTTCCAGCTCGCCCCCCAGGGCTTCGGCCTTGGCGATGTCTTCTTCGATTTTGGCAAGTTTCTTTTCCAGGGGCTTGATGACCTTAGAGCGTTCGGCAATGTAGTCGGCGCGGGCCTTGCGGTCTTCTTTGGCGCTGGGCGCGGCATTGTCTGAGTCGCCCTTCACGTCGATGTTCGATACCTTGATGTTTGCAGAATTTGCACCGCCGGGTTTCTTTTCGCTGGCCCAGCCCACCTTCTCCAGGAAGTCGGCGTAAGTGCCTTCGAATATGCGGCAGGTCCCGCCGTCAAAAACCACAAGGCGGTTGGCGAAGGCGTGCAGAAGTTCCTCGTCGTGGGTTACCACCAGGGCGGTTCCTTCGTAATCTTCCAGGGCGTCGATGAGGCTCTCGATAGATTCCATGTCCAGGTGGTTCGTGGGTTCGTCCAGCAGTAGCATGTTGCAGGCGCTGGCCAGAATTTTCCCCAGCAAAACGCGGCTCCGCTCGCCACCACTCAGGACCTTTACCTTTTTCAAGGCGGCGTCGCCACTGAACATCATGAGGCCTGCAAGCCCTCTGGCACGGCTCTTTTGCGAGACTTCTTCAATGGCCGAGGCGATTTCTTCTTCGACGGTGTTGTCCAGGTTCAGGCGGTTGATGTTTGTCTGCCCAAAATAGTTTATCTGCAAATTCGGATTGTAGCTGATTTCGCCTGCGGTGGGCTGCAGCTCTTTGGCAATCAGGTTCAAAAGCGTCGTTTTACCGCGACCGTTGGGGCCGATGACCGCGATGCGGTCGCCCTTGAAAATTTCCATCGTGAGGTCGGTGATGAGTTCGGGGCCGTTCGGGTACGCAAACGAGAGCCCCTTGATTTGGAGCATGCGCTTGCCGGGGAACCCTGCCTCGGTAAAGCTGAATTCCAGGTTGCGCTCGTGGGTGAGCCGCTCGCCGGTGGCAAGCTTTGCCGCCGCCTTGATTTTGGACTGCACCATGGCGGCCTTGGCGGCCTTGTAGCGGAACCGCTCGATGACTTTTTCGAGCTGTTCCTTTTTCTTGGCTTCGTTTTCTTGCGTGCGTTGGGCCACTTCCTCTTCTTCGGCCACCGTCTCGCGGAGCTTTTCTACCGTGCCCTTCACCTTGCGGATCTTGTGGCGGAAAATCCCTGCGGTGTGGGTGCAGACCTCGTCCATAAAGTGGTGGTCGTGGGTAATCAGCAGCACTTCGCCTTTCCAGCTGCGCAGAAAGCGGCTGAGCCATCGCATGGAGACGATGTCCAGGTAGTTGGTGGGTTCGTCCAGCAGCAGCATGTCTGGTTCTGCGGCCAGCACTTTCGCCAGGTTCAGGCGAATCTGGAATCCGCCCGAAAGGAGCATGGGGCTCTTGTGCATGGATTCTTCGTCGAAACCGAGACCGAAGAGAATCGCCTCTACCTTGTGTTCTTCTAGCCAGCCGTCTTCGTTGGGCTTTAATACGCTGCAGGCTTCTTCGTGTACGGTGGCGTGGGTAAAATTCAGATGTTGCTGCAGGTAGCCCAGGGTGTATTTCTTGGGAATGTCGATGTTTCCGCCGTCCAGGCATTCCTGGCCGAGAATCATCTTGAAAAGTGTCGATTTGCCGCAGCCATTACGGCCCACCAGGCCCACCCGCTCGTGGTCGCCTATAAGCAGGCTCGCACCATCCAAAAGGACCTGGACTCCGAAAGACTTGGAAACGTTCTGGATTTGAATCACCGCCCAAAAATAGCAAAAAAGGGCATATATCCCAAATTTTACAAAAAAGATTGCACCTTTTTGCAAAATTGGATGTATCTTTACTTGATAGACATAACCAAAAGGTGAACCATGAAAAAGAATCTTTCTTTTGTAATGGCGGTGGGTTGGGTGTTCTCACTATCCCTTGCGGGTCTAGCAGAAGCGCAAACCGTTGAAATCGGTACATGGGCGGGTTTCCGCACGGCCGCTGTTTCTTTCACGTTCGATGATGGTCCGCAAAGTGATGTTGATATCGCTATGCCCATGTTCGAAAAGTATGGTTACAAGGCAACCTTTAACATTGTTACAGGTTGGGTCGGTGCACAAGGTATGCTTGGCTGGGATGGCGTGAAAACATTAGCCAATGCTGGTCATGAAATCGCTAGTCACAGCGACTCTCATCCCCAAAGTGGTGCCATGCCTAGTAAAGAAATTTCTACATCCAAGGGAAAAATCAACCAAAATATTCAGCAGCCCTACGGTTGTGTAACGCTTGCATACCCGAACTGCAATACTCCCGGCGATGCCCAGGTTCTGCAGAATTATGTTCTCGGAAGAATTTGCAATGCGAGTTGGAGTGGCGGCTCTGATATTATGAGCAAGAATGGCCCGAGCAACTGGGCTGCAGTCCCTGCGATGATGACAGGCGGTAATGGTACCAGCGATTTCAAGGGCAATATGCAAACGGCCGTCCAACAAGGCGGCTGGGTCGCGTTTCTCACCCATGGCTTTACAACGGGAACTAACGGCTATGCGAATTACTCTCCGACCAATGCAAGTGCTATGGAAGAAGGCCTCCTGTACGCCAAGCAAAATGACAGCAAAATCTGGGTCGCTCCGATGGGTCATGTTGCTATGTACATCAAGGAACGCAATGCTAGTACGGCAACGGCTTCTACAAGCGGAAGTTCCATTACGGTCAAGCTGACCCATACTATTGCCAATGATGTTTCCAAATACGAGTATCCCCTTTCGCTCCGTATAAAGAACGACAATAATTGGACCGCTGCCAGTGGTACCCAGGGCGGCAAGGCCATTACTGTTTCCATCAAGGATGGCTACATCTATTTCGATGCTGTGCCCAATGGTGGCGATATCGTAATCTCTAGTGGCGGAAGCTCTACTAATCCCTCCAGCAGTGCCTCCACGCAGCCTACTTCCAGCAGCGCTGGCCAACCCCTGCCGGGTTCTAGCACCTCTACGATTACCAGCGCCGCTAGCATCACCATAGAAATGGAAGACTACATTCAGGGCGGCGAGGGTATAGGATACAGCGACCTCAATGGGGAAAGCGATAATACCGGTTATCGCATCGACGACGCGGGAGTCGTGAAGGTGGGAACGGACGGCTACGCCATCGGTTACACCATGGCAGGGGAATGGTTCGGCTATTCAGTAGAAGCTGCTTGTGACGGGCAGTATAGTGTGGTTGCCCGGGCCGCTACAGGAAACGCAAGCACCACTCGATTCTCGGTGTCCGTAGATAATGTTGCTGGCAGCGTGGCGGTAGATGTTCCGAGTACAGGTGACTGGAATACCTATACGGAAGTTGAAGGTAGCGGAACCCTGAAGCTTAGCAAGGGGAAGAATGTGGTCAAGGTCAGCATTGACCAAAGCTACGTCAACGTGGACTGGATAAAGTTGACTTCTGATAACGCCCAGTGCCCCAGCAATGTTACACCGCAGTCCAGTGGCTCTAACGGCACCATCAATAGCGCTTCTTCTAATCCTCAGAACCCGGGTGCGAACAATCCTTCGGGAGGAGATGCTCCAGAAGCCATTTACACGGCGGGCGATATCCGTTGGAATGCCTTTTCGGGTAATGTCTACTGCCAGGTGTTCGACATGAAGGGCCAGCTGCTCAAGTCTGTATCAGTGCCCGCAAGTCAGAATGCTACTGCTCTGTGGAATTCTGCCAGTGCGGGGCTCTCTAAGGGTGTGTACTTATTGCGATACGGAAATAGGGGCTCCATAAGGAGTGTCCAGGTTCGCAAGTGATAGCTTGTCTGAACTGAAATTGTTATATTTGGCCCGCAATGATGCGGGCCATTTTCATTATACTTTTGTTTATTTCGGTTGGTTTCTGCCAACTGATGCCCAAACCTGCGTCTGGCTCCGACTCGATTCTCTTGAAAGAAAAATCGGCGCCCATGGTCTATGTGGACGCTACGGATTCAGGTAAGAATTCGGCACTTGCCGGAGCGACCGCCTCTATGGATAGCCGTCAATTTTCTAACGATTCTACTATCGGGACTGTAATTGGCGTCGGTGCAGAATTTGTAGGCGATATGGTGAAGGGAATGCTTTCGCCCAATTCTCCCGAAGCAGATGCCGTTGAACTGGAACGCACCAGACGGTAACTAGTTCTGAGTTCGGAATTCGGAATTATGAATTAGAATAGTCGCGGCGAAGCCGCCTAACTAAACAACTCTGAAATCCGAAATCCGAATTATCCCAAGTATTTCTCGCCGGATTCCACGCTCTGGTAGATGAGCGTGTTGATGGTCATTGGGCCCACGCCGCCCGGAACCGGCGTGTACGCGCTCGCCACGTCGTCGAGACCCTTCTCGATGTCGCCCACGCCACCCGGATGGTAGCCGGCGTCCACCACGACCGCACCCTGCTTGATCCATTCCTTCTTGATGAACTCGGGCTTGCCGACTGCACCCACCAGGATGTCGGCCTGACCCACAAATTCGGGGAGGTTTTCAGTCTTGCTGTGGCAGATGGTCACGGTGCAGTCTGCGTTCAGGAGCATCATGGCCATGGGCTTTCCAAGGATGGCGCTGCGACCTACAACCACGGCGTGCTTGCCCGCCAGCGGAATGTTGTAAGCCTTCAACAGACGCATGATGCCTGCGGGAGTTGCGCATCCGTATGCCGGTTCGCCCATCGCCATGCGGCCAAAGCCAAGGCAGGTCACGCCATCCACGTCCTTGCGGGCGTCGATGGCCTCGAAGGCGGCGCGTTCGTCGATGTGGCGCGGGACCGGGTGCTGCAAAAGAATTCCGTGCACGTCGCGGTTCTCGTTCAGTTCTTGGATTTTGTTCAGCAGTTCCTCGGTGGTGGTGTTCTTGGGGAGCACCACGCGGATGCTTTCCATGCCCACCCGGGCGCAGGCGTTGCCCTTCATCTTCACATACGTGGCGCTGGCCGGGTTGTCGCCCACGAGAATCGTTGCAAGGATCGGGGTTTTGCCCGTCTTTTCCTTGAGTTTCGCCACGCGGGCGCTGAGTTCTTCTTCAGTGGTCTTGGCGAGTGCCTTGCCGTCGAGGATGAGTGCTGCCATATAAACTCCGTTTTGGGCACAAGATAGTAAATAGGGGATAGGATTTAGGGATTAGGATCTAGGGGTTAGGATTTAGGGGTTTGAGGTTGCGCCGTTTTGTAAACATTCCTAAACAAACTTTCCCAACACCCCGATGCTCAACGCATTGTAAACAGAAAAATTTTTTTGAACATGAATTTTTGGCCATAAATAAACTAGATTAAAAAACGATTTTCATCGATGCCGTTTTTGGCTACATAAAATGAGGATATAATGATTGCTATGAAATCTACTGCCAAGATGCTTTTGGCTCTCTCGGCAAGTGGTATCGTCTTTTCGGGCTGCGGAAGCGACCAGGTCGAAGGCGCGCTTCCCCGCCAGGAGACGCTCTACCTGTCCGGTCAGCAATGGGGCGCTCCCGCGACATTCAACCCCCTTGCCGAAAGCTGGATGGCTGCCTGGCCCGTGGGTGGTCGTTTTAACCTGGTTTACGAACCGCTTATTACCTATAACACCTTGAACGGCCAGATCGAGGACCTTCTGGGACACCTGGACGAAGACCTCTCCAATAACGACAGCATCGTGGTTACCCTGAACCCCGCTGCCAAGTGGAGCGACGGTGTGCAGGTGAACTCCAACGACGTGAAGTTCATTTTCACCAAGGGTTCCATCAACACCTCCGAGCAGATTTCCGACATTCACGTGGACACCCTTTATGCCGAACCGGCATCCGAGGACTCCACCGCCGAACGCAAGATGATTGGCGAACGTCTGGCCTTTATCGTGAACAAGGCCCAGAGGAACAACCCGCTGTCTGTGCGCGACCTGCTTCAGGCAATCCGTATCGCTCCGGCCCACGTGTTCGAGCCGCTGATTGCCGAAAAGGGTCTCGACGAAGTCAAGAAACTCACCATGGACAAGAACCCGGTGGTTTCTGGCCCCTACAATATTATGTCCGCCGACCCCAACAAGATTATCTTGCAGCGTCGTGACGACTACTGGGGCAATGCCGCCCTCCACGACGGCAAGCTCCCCGCTCCTAAGTACGTGGTTCACCCCATTTACAAGAGCAACGATGCTAACACCATCGCTCTCACCACGGGTAACCTCGATGCTTCTATGAGCTTCGTGACCCGCATTTGGCGCAAGCGCGGCGTGCATACCTGGTTCAACGAACCGCCTTACTTTGCTCCTGGCGCCATGCCCATGCTCATGATCAACACCATGAAGGAACCGCTCAACGACAAGCGTTTTCGTAGGGCTCTGGCAACGGCTATCGACTACACCGCTATCCGCCAGTTCGCCGTTTCCAACTACACCTCTACCCTGAAGCCGGGCCTGATTATGCCTACCGGTCTTGAAGGCAAGTACATCAATGACGAAGATGCCCAGAAGTACGGCGTGAACCTCGCCATTACCGACGAGAACGAACGCCTGAGCACCGTGAAGCAGATGCTTTCTGAAGCGGGCTTCAAGTCTGTATGGAAGAGCGATGGAACTCTTGACCACATGGAAAACGCCAAGGGCGAAAAGCTCCCCACGCTGTTCATCACGAGCCCTGCCGGTTGGACCGACTGGGAAGCCATGGTGACCATCGCCGTAGAAGGCATGCGTAAGGCCGGTATCGACGTGCGTGAAGGCTTTGTGGATGGCGGTCAGTACTGGCCTGCCAAGGGTACGGGTAACTTTGACCTGCTCATGGACAAGCCCTCTGCCGACGTGTCCCCGTCTCTGCCGTGGAGCCGTTTCAACGAAGTCATGTCCAGCCGCGACTGGCAGCCTCTTGGCGCCTGGGCCGGTACCAACATCGGCCGTTACAACCAGCCGGGCACCCCTGAGTTCCGCCCCGAAGTGGACCAGCTCCTGTCGGCGATCCCCCTGATGAACGACCCCGAAGAAATCGCGAAGGCTTACCGCGAACTCAACAAGATTTTCATGGAAGACCAGCCCTCTATTCCGCTGGTTTACCTGCCCGAACAGTTCTACGAATTCAGCGACCGCGTATGGACCAACTGGCCTACCGCCGAAAACCCCTACGCTCCGCCGCAGCTCCCGTGGATTGCCTCCGGCACCAAGATTCTTTGGAACCTCAAGCTTGCTAAATAAAAGGACGACAAATGCTTAAACAATATCCAATGTTGCGCTATGTCCTGCAGAAGGGATTCTGGTATCTCTTGACGTTTGTTGTCGCCGTGGCGATTAACTTTACGTTGCCCCGTATGGGTGAGAACAACCCTGTGGACATCATTATGGGTAAGGCTGCCCAGGGTCTTTCGCCCGAAGAAGCCAAGCTCAAGAAAGAAGGCCTGCTCAAGGCTTTCGGTATGGCCGAGCTGGACGACCAGGGTAACGTGATCTACGACCCTGAGGTAGATGCCAACGGCCAGATGAAGACCATCAAGGTGGCAAAGCTGGACGAAAACGGCGCCCCTGTGCTGAAGACCGTTAAGGAAGTGAACGAAGACGGCACGCCCAAGATGCTGGAGCGCCAGGTGGTGGACGCCGAGGGTAACCCGGTGTTCGAAGAAAAGCCGGTGCTCGACGAAAAGGGCAAGCCTGTGATGGAAAAGGACCCGAAGACCAAGAAGAAGGTGGCCAAGGTGGAACAGGTTCCGGTGATGGAACAGTACCAGGCCGAACGCCAGGACACCGTCATGGTGGACGAAGTGGTCAAGAAGGCCGACCCTCGCCTTGCTTCTGGTTTCTCCCAGTTCCTGGTCTATATCAAGAACGTGTTCAAGGGTGACCTTGGTATCTCTTACAGCCAGTACCCGAAGCCGGTGGTGGACATCATCAAGGAATCCGTTCCTTGGACGCTCCTCATCCAGGCTCCGACCATTATCCTCGGCTGGATTATCGGTAACCTGCTGGGTGCCTTCGCTGCCTACAAGCGTGGCATCTTCGACAAGGTGTTCTTCCCCTGCGCCATGTTCTTAAACGGCATCCCCTTCTTCGTGTTCGGTATGCTTCTGGTGGCGCTCTTCTCCATCACTCTCGGCTGGTTCCCTGCCATGGGCGCCTACAGCCCTGACATTACGGAGCTGAGCTTCTCCTGGGGTTGCATCAAGAGTGTGGGCTGGTACTACATTCTGCCCTTCTTCTCGGTGTTCCCGATCCTGCTTTCTGGTCAGGCAACGGGTATGCGTTCCATGTCCATCTACGAACTGGGTACCGACTATATGAAGTACGCCAAGTGGCTTGGACTTCGCGAAGGCAAGATTATCAGCTACGTGTTCCGTAACGCCATGCTCCCGCAGCTCACCGGCCTTGCCCAGAGCCTCGGTACCATGGTGGGCGGCGCCCTCATTACCGAAATGATCTTCTCTTACCCGGGTCTCGGTATGGCGATGCTTACCGCTATCCAGCAGAACGACTACGCGACCATTCAGGGTTGTACCTTGATGATTTCGACCTGCGTGCTCGTGGCTAACTTTGCCGTTGACGTTTTGATTGCGGTGTTTGACCCCCGTGTCAAGGCCGGTCTCCAGATGGGAGGTAAGTAATCATGGGAAAACTATTAAGAAACCTTCTCAAGTCCCCGATGTTTGTCATCGGTATCTCGATTTTCATTATTACCCTGTTGATTGCGCTGTTTGGCCCCATGTTCTACCATGTGGACATCAACGCTCGTGACATCGTGGCTGGGCCCTATGCGGGTTCTAGCGGCGAACACCTGCTGGGTACCGACCACCTGGGCCGTGACTACGTGTCTCTCTTGATCGAAGGCCTCCGCAGCTCCCTCTACGTGGGTCTTGTGGCGGGCATCATCGCCACCACCATCGGTGTGCTTATCGGCCTCTTTGGCGGTTTCCGCGGCGGATGGATTGACGAAGTGTTGAACATGCTCACCAACATCTTCATCGTGATTCCGCAGTTCGTGATTCTCGTGCTTATCAGCTCTGCTGTTAAGGACGGTCGTTCTTTGACGCTGATTGGTCTTATCATCGGCCTTACGGCTTGGAGCTGGTCTGCCCGTGCGGTGCGTGCCCAGGCTTCTTCGCTGCGCAGCCGTGACCATATCTCCCTTGCAAAGATCAACGGTGCGTCTACGCTCACGATCGTTATCAAGCATGTGCTTCCGTACCTGCTTTCTTACGTGTTCATGGTGTTCATCATGCAGGTGTCCTCCGGCATCCTTTCCGAAGCCTCCATCTCCATGATCGGCCTTGGTCCTCTGGATTCCACTTCTCTGGGTATCATCTTGAACCAGGCGAAGGACAACGGTGCCCTTTCCGACGGCATCTGGATCGCCTTCTTGCCCGCCACCATCATCATTACCCTGACGGTGTTTGCGCTGTTCCTGATCAATACTTCCATGGAAGGCGTCTTTAACCCGCGTCTTCGCAAGTAGGAGGTTTAGAAAATGTCTGAAAATGTATTTGAAGTCGAAAACCTGAGCCTCTACTACCTGGGCCGCTTTGGCGACAAGACCCACGCGGTGACCAATGTGAGCTTCTCCATGAAGCAGGGTGAAATCCTGGGTATCGCCGGTGAATCCGGTTGCGGTAAGTCCACCTTGGTGTCTGGCCTTATGGGCATGTGCATCCCGCCTCTCTATCCCGAAGGCGACGGTGACGTGCGCGTAAAGAGCGGCGACAAGATGGAATCTTTGATGAACCGCTCTATCGAGGATGTTCGCAAGAACGTGCTCGCCCAGAAGGTTTCCATGATTCCCCAAGGCGCTTTTAACGCCCTGAACCCGGTCCGCAAAATCAAGGATATCGCCGCCGACGTGATTGGCGCCCACCAGCAGCCCGGTAAGCACCTGGACAAGAAGGAAGTCTATGACCGCCTTTGCGAGCGCTTCGACCTGTTTGGCATGGACACCAAGCGCGTGCTGGATTCTTACCCCATCCAGCTTACCGCCGGTGAACGCCAGCGTTCCGTGATCGGTATCTCTACGCTTTTGAACCCCCAGATGGTGATTGCCGACGAACCCACTTCCGCTCTGGACGTTTCTACCCAGAAAGAAGTGATCAAGTTGATCTTTGACCTTTTGGACAAGGGCATCTTCAGCACCATGATTTTCATTACCCACGAACTTCCGCTGCTGTACCACGTGGCCGACAATATCGCCATCATGTACGCCGGCGAATTCGTGGAAAAGGGCACTGCAGAACAGGTGGTGAAGGATCCCCGTCACCCCTATACCCAGGCTCTTATGGGAGCCATGCTCAGTACCGAGGCCAGCCAGCGTCACCGCCACCCGGTGGCAATCGAAGGCGCACCTCCGAGCCTGCGTAACAAGATTACGGGTTGCCGCTTTGCCGACCGTTGCAAAAAGGCATGCCCCGACTGCAAGAAGAATACCCAGAACCTCCGCGTTGTCGGTGGTCGTGATGTGAGGTGCGATTATGCTGAGTGATAAGCCTGTTGTATTTTCTGCCAAGCGCATTAGCAAGGACTTTGGCGCGGGCAAGACCCTGAAGACCGCCGTGAAGGATGTTTCCTTCGACATCTATGACGAAGAATTCATCTCCATCGTGGGCGGCTCCGGTTGCGGCAAGTCCGTGCTGGCAAAAATCATGCTCGGCCTCTACGAACCCACCCGCGGCCAGTTTCTTTACAGGGATCACAAGATCAAGAACCTGAAGGACCACTGGAACGAGGTTCAGTTCGTATTCCAGGACCCGTTCGGATGCTTCAACCAGTTCTTTACTATCCGTAGCCAGCTGGAAGACGCCCTGAACGTGCTCAAGAACAAGCCCTCCAAGGAAGAAGTCCGCCGCCGTGTGGACGAAGGCCTGATGGCCGTGAACGTGAAGCCCTCCGATATCGAAGGCAAGTATCCGTTCGAGCTTTCGGGTGGTCAGATGCAGCGTATGCTTTTGGCCCGTATCTTCGCGCTCCGCCCGAAGGTGCTGATCGCTGACGAAGCCACCTCCATGGTGGACGCCTGCGTGCGCGCCAACATTCTGGATTACCTGCGCAAGTTGAAAGACGAGCTGAAGATGACCGTGGTGTTCGTGACCCACGATATCGGTCTTGCCAACTACGTGTCTGACCGTATCTTCATCATGCACGACGGAAAGATTGTGAACCAGGGTACTCCGGCAGAAGTGCTGGACAACACCACTGAGCCGCATACGCTCCGCCTGCTGGACGATATCCCCGAAGTCCATAAGACCGAATGGATCAAGAACAGCCATCGCTCTAAGAAGTAAACAGTGGTTTGGGGTGAAAAGCCCTGCTCCGCATTTGTCATCCCCGCGCAGGCGGGGATCTCCTCTAAAAAGCCGCAGTCCAAAGCTGCGGTTTTTTTGTATCGCCCATTATTGAAATAAGGGCATCAAGTAAAAACCGACAGTTCCTGTAATGCCATACACATAACCGGATTCCAATGAACCAACATTGGTCAATACGGTGCCTAAGCTGAGTTCAATAAAATCGCCAAACCTGTACCCCATTGAAATATAATGCGACAAGATAGGTGTATCTACAATATCAAAGCCCTCTATGCTGAAACTGTAATTCAGGAATGACTTGCCTATAATGATTCCTACAAATCCACCAAAGAACAAATCTTCAACATATTTTATTTCCTCTTTTTCAAAAGGCTCGTATGACGCACATACAGTCCTGCTCCAGAATACGGCCCCATCTATGGTCACGTTATTTTTTTCGGTTTCCACGCACTTTTCTCCGCTATATTTGATATCACGGAACAGAATGTGTCCTGTGAAAAAACCAAATTCGAAATACCGAAAATTCCAACCTAATGTAAGATGGTAATATAGTCCATCATCGTAGCCTAGACCGGCTCCAAATATAAGGGTTCCACTTTTGTGCAAATAGTCTATTTTTCCGGATCCTTCTACGCCTCCTATTTCATAAGTCCGCTCCTTATCGTCGATTTTCTCTTCTTTTGCACCAATTACTTTCCCACTGACTCGCCACATTGACGAATAAGGTTCTTGTGTCGTATTGGAACCATGTACTTCTGGAGCGTCGGATACCGTCGCATTTAATATGCGTTCGGATTCGTATGCAAGGGCTTCGGAAGAGAGTATAACTATCAGGCTAAACAGAAACAGACTTTTTTTCACAAAGGCCCTCCTCATTTTAAGTTAGAAAAAACGGGCCGGTTTTGAGTATAGTTTCTACATTTTTGTTTTTTGCCCGTCCCTGTTTTCAAGGGAAAACAGGAAATTTGGCAGAGTGGGTACAGGAAAGTGCCTTTTTTAGGTATATTCTGGCCATGAATACCTGCAAAAGTTTTTTTTCTAGTATGGGTGCGGTGGCTTTGTCTGCCGTAGCCGTTGTTTCCCTTTGTTCTGCCACGGCCATTGCAGGCCCCCTGATGAACCAGCTGGGTTATGCTCCCGGGGCCGAAAAACAGGTGGTGATTCCCGGTAACGACGCCAACGGGCTTGAAGTCCGGGATTTGAACGGGAAGACTGTATTGAAACTCGCAGCCCCCTACGTGCTCGAGTGGGAATACAGCGGCGAAGAGATCCAGGTGTTCGACATCTCTGCGGTAAAGACTCCGGGTACTTACCGCCTGTTCCGCGCAGGAGCGTACATCGGCAACCCCATTACCGTGGGCAAGAATGTCTATGAAGGTGTCACCAAGGCGAGCCTCAAGTGGTTCTATTACCAGCGGGCCAGCATGCCCCTGGTGGCCCCTTATGCCGACAAGTGGGTCCGTGCGGCAGGCCACATGGACGACAAGGTTATCGTTTATGGTACCGACAAGGCCACAGGCGGCAAGGGCGCGGGCAAGACTATCAAATCCCCTCGCGGTTGGTACGACGCCGGCGATTACGGCAAGTACATCGTGAATTCCGGCATTACGGTATGGACCCTGCTGGATCTGTACGAAAAGTTCCCGAAATATGCGGACACCCTGAGCTGGGATATCCCGCGGGAGTACGCGAAGCTGCCCCTGCTTCTAGAAGAAGTCCGCTATAACCTGGACTGGATGCTGACCCTGCAGGACAAGGATGGCGGTGTATTCCACAAGGTTTCGACCCTCAAGTTCTGCGGCAGTGTATTGCCTGAACAGGATGGCGCTCCCCGTTACGCCATCCTGAAAAGCGTGACGGCGGCTCTGGATTTTGCAGGCGTGATGGCCCAGGCCAGCGTGGTGTATGCTCCCTTCGACAAGGCCTACAGTTCCAAGTTGCTTAAAGCGGCGGAAGCGGCCTACGCCTGGGCGAAGAAGAATCCGGAAATGTTCTACAAGCAGCCCGCCGATGTGAATACGGGAAGCTACGCCCCCGGTAACGAAGACGGCAAGGACGAATTCCGTTTTGCGGCGGCTGAACTTTTCAATGCGAAGGTGGCATCCGGGGCAAACCCGTCAACGGACAAGGCCACGGCCGCTTACCTAGAAGACTTGAAGGCAAACCCCTTCACCCAGAATGGCGTCTGGTGGGGCGACCTGAACATGCTTGCGGTTTTCCGTGTGGTAAATGCTCCTAAGGTGTTCGGCGATAGCCTTGCCGGTGTGGCAAAGAAGATTTTGCTGGACGAGGCGAACAGCCTGCGTTCTATCGGCGATACCAGCGCCTACAGGCTCCCCATGCACCCTTGGAACTGGAACTGGGGCAGCAACAGTGCCGTGGCGAACAACGGCATTGTGCTTTTGCAGGCCTACCTCTTGACTAACGACAAGAGTTATTTGGACGGTGCGCAGCAGTGCCTGGATTACCTGCTGGGTAAAAACCCCATGGACATTACCTATGTGACGGGCTTTGGTTTCCGCAGCCCCCGCAATCCGCACCATCGTCCCAGCGAATCGGACTTTGTGGACGATCCGGTGCCCGGTATGCTGGTGGGTGGTCCTCACCTGGGCAAGCAGGATATCAACCTGAACGGGACGGACCATTGGAAATGCCCGAACTACGCCGCAGCCGACAAGCCTGCCCTGGCTTACTTGGATGACCGCTGCAGCTATGCTACCAACGAAGTGGCCATCAACTGGAATGCTCCCTTGGCATTTTTGGCAGGCGCCCTCCAGGCGATTTACAATAAGTAAGGCTGCATATAGATCCTCGCTTTCGCGAGGATGACGAGGGAATGGTTTTCGTCATGCCCGCACCCTTCATTGTCATGCCCGCGCAGGCGGGCATCTCCTTTTTATATTTCCATCTATGGAAGAACAAATCGACATCCTGAACCCTGACGGAAGCCCGGCAGGGTATTCTTGCGGGCGAACGGAGGTTCATGCCAAAGGGCTATGGCACCGCACAGTCCATATCTGGGCCTTTGATGGAACGGGCCGTGTACTTTTCCAGCTTCGCAGTCATTTGAAAGAGAATAACCCGAACCTTCTGGACACCAGCTGCGCGGGCCACATCTCTGCTGGCGACACCAGCCGGAATGCCGCCGTCCGAGAACTGAAAGAGGAATTAGGCGTCCATAAAAATTCAGGTGATTTGGAATACCTCTTTGAAGCGACCCACGAAAGTGTCTTGAACGACGGCACTTATTTCGACAACGAATATTACGATACATACAAAATAACGCTTACCGACGAAGAGGCCCGCCATCTGGTGCCACAGCCCGGCGAGGTGGACGATTTCGTGTGGATGACGGTACCGGAGTTTCTGGAACTGAACCGCAAGCGCCCCGAAAGGTTCGTGAGCCACCCGAAGGATTACCAATGGCTCGAAAGTATTTCTAGATTGTAACCCATGATGTACAAGAAAGTGGCAGTGGTTGTGGAAGGAGGCGGCATGCGCGGCGCCTACACGGGCGGTATTCTGGACGTGTTCAACGAGCTGGGGCTCCGCTTTGGAGGCGCCTGCGGAACTTCTGCCGGCGTGACCCACCTGTGCAGTTTCTTGTCGGAACAGATTGGCCGAAATTTCCGTATCGATACGGTGCATTCCAAGTCCAGTAAATATATGGGCTGGGGAAACCTGATTCGTACCGGCGAATTTTTCGAGGTGGATTATTGCTACAGGCAAATCCCTTACGAGATAGAGCCTTTTGACATGGAAAAATTCGCCGAGGCCTGCAAGACGACGGAATTTTACGCCTGCAGTTCCAACCTGGAAACGGGCGGTGCGGAATACCTGCGGGTGATGGACTACCGCGATGCCCACGACATGAACGCGATTCGCGCCTCGGCATCGCTCCCGCTGATGAGCCACATCGTAGAATTAGACGGCAAAAAACTTTTGGACGGCGGTATCGCCGACAGTATTCCTTTCGAGATTATGGAGAAGAAGGGGTTCGAGAAGATCGTGATTCTCTTGACCCAGCCGGAAGGTTTCCGCAAGAAACCCAACTCCATGATTCCCCTGTTCAAGCTGCTCTACCGCAAGTACCCGAAGTTCATCGAGGCTGCGGCCAACCGGCATGAGCGTTACAACGCCTGTCTGGACCTGATTGCCAAAAAGGAAAAAGAAGGGAGTGTGTTTGTGTTCCGCCCCAGCGAGGCCATGCACATTTCCCGGCTGGAAAAGGACAAGTCCAAACTGGTGGACCTTTACAACTTGGGCCGCAAGGATGTAAACGCCCGCCTGGATGCCCTGCTGAATTTTTTGGAAAAGTAAATCGGGTTTTTATGTCCGTTGCAGAAAAAGGCAGGCGCTACCGCCATTACAAGAAAGAGACCATGGTCTATACCGTGGTGGAAATCGCTCTGGATTGCGAGACGGTGGAACCTCTGGTAGTTTACCGCAGCGAATACGAGACGCCTGATCACCCCAAGGGAACGCTCTGGGTCCGCAAAAAGTCGGACTTCGAAAGCACGGTGACGCTCCCCGACGGCCGCACCATGGACCGGTTCACGCTTATACAATAAGCAGCGGCTGTTGTCATTCTGAGTGAAGGCGAAGCCAGAACGAAGAATCCAGGCCCGATTTTTTACGGTAGCATCTTGCCAGTTTCAAGATACCGGTTGTGCATCTCGAAGGCTCTGCTCAGCGCAAGGGGCATGTGCACGCCCTTGGCGTGTTTCAGGCTGTATTCCAAGAAGTCCGTGAGCGGTTCCTTGAAATCGGGGTGTGCGCATTCCTTGATAATAAGCCGTGCCCGCTCTTCGCTGGCAAGGCCCCGCAAATCTGCAAGTCCCTGCTCCGTCACAAAAATCTGGGTGTCGTGTTCTGTCTGGTCCACATGGCTCACGTAGGGCACAATGCTGGAAACGGCGCCGCCCTTGGCTACCGACGGCGTCAAGAAAAATCCGAGAGCGCAGTTCCTTGCAAAATCTGCCGCCCCGCCGATGCCGTTCATCATAGAAGACCCGCACACGAGAGAACTGTTCACGTTCCCGAAAATATCCGCTTCTAGGGCGGTGTTCATGGAGATGACGCCAACGCGACGGATTACGTCAGGACTGTTGCTCACCTCTTGTTGCCGAATGACAAAATGTTTTTTCCAGTCGGCGGCATTACGGATAAATTCGTCCTGCGCGCCCTGGGAGAGCGTAAGGGCCGTTCCGCTAGCCACGCCTAGCTTGCCCTTTTTGAGCAGGGGGATAACCGCTTCTTGAATGACTTCGGTAAAGATGTCGATTTGCCCCAGGCGCTCGTCGTTTGCCATGGCGGTGAGTACAGCGTTGGCCACCTTACCCACACCGCTCTGGTAGGCCATTCCTTTGGGAAGCCTACCCTTGGATTCTTCGAAACGGATAAAGTCCAGAATACGTTCGGCGATGTTGGTAGAAACGCTGTCGGGCTCTACGAAGGGTGTTACCTCGTCGTAGCCGGAATTTTCCACGATGGCGATAACCTTGTTCGGGTCAATCTTTACAAGGTCTTCTCCAACGCGATCGCCTGCGCTGTAAATGGCAAGAGGTCTTGCGTGTGGAGGCAGTTCCGGCAGGGCGTTGTCGTGGATGCCCATGTAGCTATCGCCCAGGCGGGTGTTCAACTCCAGGATAATCTTTTCGGAGCGTTCCAGGTAGCAGACGGAATTTCCACCGGAGGTAGAAAGGCACACACGGCCATCGGGCAAAATGGCGCTTACCTCTATGACGGCAATTTTCGGAGTCGGCACGGCTCCCGTGCGGACCAGGTAACCCATCTTGCCCAGGTGTGCGTCTATGTAACGGATAGAACCGTCGTTGATGGCCTTGCGAAGGCTTGGATTGCTCTGGTAAGGCATGCGTAAGTCGATGGCGTTTGCCCGAGCCAGCGCACCGTCGCAGCTATCGCCGGTAGAGGCTCCCGAGAATAGCGACACCTTGAAAGGCTTGCCTTCGCCGTGTAGCTTTTCGGCCCGAGCGGCCAGCGCGCTGGGTACCGCCTTGGGGTATCCGGCAAGCGTAAAACCCGAAATGCCCAGGATATCGCCGTTTTCAATCATTGCCGCGGCATCGGCCGCCGAACATTTTTTACTTGCAATCCAGTCCATTTTCGCCCTTCCCGTGGGTACAATTACCCGCGGGCAAGCATCTCCATCAGTTCCTTGTCCAGGCGTTCCGGGTTGTTGTACTGCGCAAGGTTGTTGTGCAGCGACTCGCCCTTTGATACCAGGCCAAAGTCAAGGTTCTTGTAGTTCCAGTAGCTAAAGCCCACGTCGGCTTCACGCAGAATGTCAAGGAAATCCCGCATCCAGGCAAGCTGGTATTTGCGGGGCACCTGCACATACACGCCGAATTCGTTGCAGCTGACCGGCAGGTCGTACTTGGCACGGAAATCCAGAGCGTTCTGGATGCTCGCCTGCAGGCGTGCCTTGTCCCACTTGCCGTATTCCACGTTCAGGCGTGTTTCAGCATCTCCCTGCGGAGGCGCGTAGTCGCCGGGCCAGGGACGTTCAATGTGGAAGAACGGGTCCTGGATCCAGGCAGCCCCCTGGTGGGTGAATGTCACCGGAGTGTAGGTGTGGAAACTGTAGATGGCGTTGTCGTCGTCCATGGGGGTCAGGAACTCGAATTCCTTGGCGCTGTTCCACTTGTTGCTGCCCACCACGATGGTGTTCTTGGGAGCGTGCTTGCGGATAGCCCAGAAGATTTCGTCTTTCACCTTGTCCCATACCTTGGAATCGCTTCCGGCGGGTTCGTTCAAAAGTTCCATCATCACGCGGGACTCGCCGCTGTAGCGTTCGGCCATGTAGGCCCAGATGTCGCAGGTCTTTTTACGGGCGGCTGGGTCTGCAAAGAAAGCCTGTTCCGTAGAGCACCCCAGGTGAAAGTCGTGACCGGGGCACTTGTGCAGGTCCAGAATCACGTCCAGGTCTGCGGCCTGGATTTCTTTGAGGGCCTTGTCCAGAAGGCCGAACACTTCTTCGTTTGGCTTGCTGGCATCGTCGGTCTCGAAAAGGTTGAAGTAGTCCACGGGCAGGCGCACGTGGTTGAACCCCGCCTCGCGGATGCGCTTGAAGTCTTCCACCCCGAGGAAAGTCTTGATGTGGGGCACGAGTCCCGGAAAACCTACAGGGTCCTTTTCTTCGATACAGTCTACCTGACTGAACCAGCCACCCAAATTCACTCCCCGTAGCCTTTCTTTTTTCATCTTTTGCTCTGTTGGTTATGCCGCCGGAATTGACGGCGTAAAGTTATTCGTTGACGATGTTCAGGTCTTCGTCGGCGATGTTCAGGTCCTGGACCACTTCCAGGTCGTCGGGCAGGTTGTAAAAGTCAACCACCAGTCCCACCTTCTTGTCTTCGTCCTTCTGCTTGTCGAACTGGACTACATCGTAAATCTTCATCTTGATCACGGCTTCACCCGTAACGGGGATTTCCATGGTCATGCCCTTGCTGATGGGCCCTTCGATAATCTTGCCCTTGAAAACGAGACTGGTCTTGTCTTCGCCCAGGGACGTCTTTTTCACGTGAAATACAGCCATTATTCCTTAGCCAATATCTTTTATTTTTCGGTTAATTGTTTTGCGGCCTACAAAATGCCACCGCCAAAAGTTAATTTTTTTCCATGGATTTATTGGTGGGTCGAATTCCTTTTTTGGTCTGTGCGCCGTTCTTTCACAGCTTTTTGGGTCGTGAGCAGGAATTCCCCCGCGTGCGTTTTGTAGATGGTCCGCCCAGCGTGCACAGCAGGGGACTCCGGGAGGGCACGATTCATTTGTCCCCGGCCTCTTCGATTACCTTTGCCCAGAAACCGGGCGCCTTTGTCTTGTCACCCAGGCTTTGTACTTCTTGCTCCTTTGAGGTCCGTTCCGTAAAGCTCTTTTCAAGGTTCCCCATCGAAGACCTTGACGGCAAGACGGTGCGGCTTACCTCCCAGAGCCAGACCTCTGTGGCCCTGCTGAAAATTCTGCTTTCGGAACGTTTCCGGGTGCGTGCCGAATATACGGGCGGCCTTGCCGCCGAAGCCACCGACGACGCCTGCCTGCTTATCGGGGACTTGGCCTTGGAAGAAGCGGAACGCCGTCGGTTCCCTTACAGCTACGACCTAGGAACCCTGTGGCAGGACTGGCAGGGCATGCCTTTTGTGTTTGGGGCGTGGATTATCGAAAAATCGGCTCTAGAACCCGAAATCAGGCCCGTTCTGGAGCAATATCTACAAGAAACGGAAAAAAGCGTTGAGGCCTTCCGTGCCGACCCCGCAGCCGCCCTGGACCGCTGGATTTCAAGATTTCCTGTGAATCTGGACAAGAAGTCGCTACTTGATTACTATAAAATTATAGATTATCATTTTACAGACGAACGAAAAAAATCCTTGGAGTGTTTTTTCGGGTATGCCGCAAAGCTTGGACTAGTCGAAAAGTCGCCAGTCTTGGAATTTTTATAGGGGGAGTACATGAAAGAAGAAAAGATTCTCATCGTAGACGACAGCACCGAAATCTTGGAAAAGAACGGGGAACTTTTGACCCAGGTGGGTTACAAGGTGGTGGCCGCTACCTCTGGCGAAGAAGCCCTTGCCCTATTGGAAAAGGGAACCTTCGATTTGGTACTCCTGGACATTAACATGCCTAGCCTAAACGGCTACGAGGTGTGCCTGCGCATTCGCGAAAAGCACGCCCTGGATGATTTGCCTATCATATTCCTCACCAGCAGGGAAGATTCCGACAGCATTACCAAGGGATTCCATGCTGGAGCTTCCGACTTTGTGTGCAAGCATTCGCCTACCGAGATTTTGCTGGCCCGTATCAACGTGCATATCCGTCTTTGCCGTACCCTCAAGTACCTGCGCGACATTTCCCTCACCGATGACCTGACCCAGAGTTATAACCGTAGGCACGCCATTTACACCCTGCGCGAATGGTTCTCCCGCAGCAAGCGTTATGGGACGCACTTCTCCATGGTTTATTTTGACCTGAACGGTCTCAAGACGGTAAATGACAAGTTTGGTCACCAGGCGGGGGATTTGTTGCTCCGTGCCGTGGTCAAGGCCTGCAAGGACCTGCTTCGCGAATCCGATGTGCTGTTCCGCATGGGCGGCGACGAATTCATGGTGCTCTGCCCCGATACCGACAAGGCCGGCGCGTTAATTTGTGCAGAACGCATGCAAAAAGCGGTGGGCGACATCACCATCGTAGACCAGAAGGTCTCCTTTGCCTACGGCATCGCCTATTCCGGCGAGGTCTATAAGGACATGGACGAGATGCTCCACAGCGCCGACGCCTCCATGTACGAGTGCAAAAAGAAAATGCACGCCGGACGGTAATGTGAGGTGCGATTATAAAGACTCACAACTCACTACTCATTGCACATTGATCATTGCGCTATGCGCAGGCGGCAAGCAATTCTTTGAGCCGTCGGCCTATTTCGTCCCAGTTGCCACTTGACATGAGCGTTGGATTAAAGATGCTCCCGCCGAAGGAGACCAGGTTTGCACCCGCTTCCATGTAGGCCTTGGCATTTTGCGGGTTTACGCCACCACAGGCCATCAAGGGAATGTCCCGGAAAGGACCCCGCAGGGCCTTGATGTATTCGGGGCCGCCTACGCAATTCACCGGGAAAACTTTCACGGCGGCAGCCCCCAGGTCGTAGGCCTTCTGCACCTCGGTAGGGGAAAGCGCTCCCGGAATGATGGGGATTCCTGCGGTATTGGAAAGCCGGATAATTTCTTTGCGGGTGTTGGGGGTCACGATGAATTCTGCTCCGGCGTTTACAGCCTTTTCCAGGTCACTCTCGTGCCGGACCGTGCCCGCCCCTACCAAGATTCCATAGGAACCGGCGCAATCCTTGAGCTTCTTGATAATGCTGGTGGCACCGGCGGTGTTCATGGTGACCTCGATAGCCTTGAGTCCGCACTTGGCGGCGGTTTCTACGCAGGCCTCTTCGGCGCCCTGGGGAATGTCGCGGAGAATGCCCACGACCGGCATCGGTTTTAGAAATTCGAGAAGGTTCATACTGTGAATATAGGTAATAGGTGGTAGGTTGTAGGGGTTAGGGGATAGGATTTAGGGGCTAGGATCTAGGGATTAGGTCTGAAGGTTCGAGGTGCGAGGAATGTCATCCCACACTCCACACGACTCACAACTCATAACTCATCACTCATAACTCACAACTCACGACTCACGACTCACGACTCACGACTCATCACTCGTACCTTAGTGCTTCAATCGGGTCCAGGCGGCTTGCCTTGCGGGCAGGGTACCATCCGAAAAAGACTCCCGTGGCAAAGCACACGGCAAAGCTGATGATTACGCTTGTAAACGACACGATCATGGGCCAGCCCATAACCGTCTTTACAATCTGCGAAGCCGCCACCCCGAGGAGAATCCCGATGACGCCTCCCATAAGGCTGATGGTCACTGATTCGAACAGGAACTGCATCAAAATGTCGCGACCGCGAGCGCCTATGGCCATGCGGAGCCCGATTTCCTTAGTGCGTTCGGTAACCGACACGTACATGATATTCATGATGCCGATACCGCCTACAAACAAGCTAATGCCTGCGATAACGGTCAGCACCAGCGCCAGCATGTCCGAGGTGCTGGTGACCATGGTTATCATTTCTTCTTGCGTGAACACCCGGAAGGGGTCCGTGGGCTTGGTCCAGTTACGGCGTTCCTTCAGTATGCCCATGATTTCTTCGGTGGCCTTTTGGGCATAGCCTTCGCCGATGGAGTTGGCGTAAATCTGCCGGATGTTGGTGGTGGCCGAGAACCTGCGCATTACGGTCTGGTAAGGCGTGAAGATGACATCGTCGTTGTCTTGCCCGAAATCTCCAGAGCCTTTTGATTTCAGGGTGCCGATGACCTTCAGCGGAATGCTCTTGTAACGGATGGTCTTGCCAATGGGGTTTTCGCCTGCAAAGAGGTTTTTCACCACCGTCTGGCCAATAACGCAGACTTTCGCCATGCGGTCGGCAGCGTCGTCGAACATCACGCCGTCTTCGATTTCGTAGTTGCGAATCTTGAGGTAATCGGCGGAGATGCCGCTCAGGGTGGTGGGGGAGTTGTTGTTTCCTACGATGGCTTGCCCGTTCACGGTAATCATGGGAGAAACACCGTTAATGTAGGTGGCGTTTTCTCGGATGGCGATGACATCTTTTTCTTCTAACATCTCGGAAGATTCCGCCTGTACGCCGCCACGCCTGTTCCAGTTGGGCATGACAATGATGGCGTTGGTGCCCATGCTGGTCATCTGTTCCTTGATGGACTGGCGAGACCCTTCGCCCATGGCCACCATGGTAATCACCGCCGCTACGCCAATGACGATTCCCAGCACCGAAAGGAAGGTACGCATGCGGTTACGCATCAGGGCACGTAAGGCGATCTTTGCTAGGGTCAACGGGTTCATGGTTAGTAGGTTATAGGTTTTAGGTGGTAGGGGTTAAGATGACGAAGATTGACTCATCTATCATTATTCGTTTTACACTATACATTGCTCACAACTCATAACTCACAACTCATAACTCATTACTCATTACTCATTACTCATTACTCAAATTCCTCTGGAGGGGGCAAAGCATCGAAAGCGGCTTTTGCGTCTTGCATTTCGTGGGTTTCGTCTTTCTTGACAAGGCCGTCTCGGAGTGTGATGGTGCGTTCGCTGAAGGTGGCGATGTCGGGTTCGTGGGTCACGAAGGCGATGGTTTTCCCCTGCCGGTGCAGTTCCTGGAAAATCATCATGATTTCGTAACTGGTGCGGGTGTCCAGGTTTCCGGTAGCCTCGTCTGCCAAAATGATAACGGGGTCGTTCACCAGGGCCCGGGCTATAGCCACCCGCTGCTGCTGTCCGCCGGACATCTGGTTGGGCAGGTGGTTCACGCGGTCGGAAAGTCCCACCATATCCAGGGCTTCCAGGGCCCGGCGGCGGCGCTCTGCCGAAGACACTCTCGAGTTGTAAAGCAGGGGGAGCTCCACATTCTCGACGGCGGTGGTTCGGTTTAGCAGGTTGTAGTTCTGGAATACGAACCCGATTTTTTTGCCCCGGATGCGGGCCAGGGCGTCCCGGGAAAGCCTTTCGGTGTGTTCCCCGTCCAAAATATAGTGGCCGGAGGTGGGCTTGTCCATGCAGCCCAATATGTTCAGCATGGTGGACTTGCCCGACCCGCTGGTACCCATGATGGTCACGAACTGCCCCGGAAAAATGTCAAACGACACGCCCCGCAGGGCGTGAACCGTCTCGGAGCCCATCTTGAAGTCCCGACGCAGGTTTTCGATGGAAAGTATGGGCAAATCGTTTGACATCACCTTGTTTTGATTCCCGTAAATACCTTCAGGTTGCCTAAAACGCCTTAATTTCGCGGCATTCCTGGGCAAAGTTAAAATATTGTGAGTAATAACTGAAAATTTTGCTATAATTTTCCCTAAAGTTATAAATCTAGGGGATTTATTCATGAAAAAGATAATAACTCTGTCGCTTTTGGCATGTAGCCTCGCGTTCGCGCAGGCGGGCATCCAGGGTGGCTCTGATGGTATCCATCAGTACAATACCAAGACTAATGGCCAGCTTGGATTCTCTATCGGTACGGGTGGCAATATCGCTCTCGACGCTTGGTCCTTGAGCCGTGGCGGTAACTATACCTCCAATGGCAAGACTTATGGTTTTAATGACTGGGCTCCGTCTCTTTCTGGCAACGTGAACGCCTCCGTGGGCCTTTACGAGTTTGTGGATTTGGGCTTGAATCTGCCCCTTTACTACGAACATGCCAAGTCCGATGGCCCTTCTGGCGCCAACAACATGTGGACTACTAGCCGTGGTGACTTGAACGTGTGGTTCAAGGTCCGTATGCCTTTCGACAGCCAAAAGAGACTGTTTACGGCAGCCATCCAGGTTGATGCCTACGTACCTTCTGGCGAAGAGTCCGCCGGTGTGCGTCCCCGCCATGCCTGGTACCTGAATAGCAAGGGCGAAACGCACCCCTTCACTACTAACGCCTTCGGTATCGGTGGAAACTTGATCCTTACCTTGGATTTCGTGAACATAGGCATCCCCGTCCGTTGGAACGGCAATGCCGGAATCGTTTATACGGTTGATCACGACCTGCCGGTGACAATGACCTATGGTACGGGTATCAATGTCATGCCCTTTGACTTCATGGATGCCTTTGTTGAATTCTCCGGCGAATTCCGCGTCGAAGATACCGGATATCCTCGCAGCCCCCTGGTTGACCCCATGTTGTTGACCCCCGGTTTCCGTTTCCACCTGCCCTTCAACATCGACTTCGCTATGGGTCTTGATGTTGCCGTGCGCGCCCTCAGGAACTTCACCTTCGATGGCGACAAGGAAATGGAACACAGCAAGGATTACAAGCTCACGTTCTCTGGCGAAAACGACAACATAAGCACGTATTACTACACTCCGACTCCGCTCTATGCCGGTACTGCCTCTCTCGTTTGGCGCTTTGACGGCAAGGACCGTTCCAAGCAGAAGGACGAAGACAAGGATGGCGTTCCCGATGTCAAGGATAAGTGCCTGCATACCTTGTCTGGCATTACCGTTGATGTGGATGGCTGCCCCCTGGATACCGACAAGGATGGTGTTCCTGACGGTGCGGACAAGTGCCCCAATACCGCGGCCGGCGTGACGGTTGATTCTGTGGGCTGCCCCATGGACAGCGACAAGGATGGCGTTCCCGATGGCCTGGACAAGTGCCCGAACACCAAGGAAGGCCGCCAGATTGACGCTACCGGATGCGAAAGCGACTTTGATAAGGACGGAATCCCCGATGCCGATGACCGCTGCCCCAACACCAAGGCCGGCGCCAAGGTCGATAGCACGGGTTGTGCCGCCGACACTGACAAGGACGGCGTTCCCGATGATCTGGACAAGTGCCCGAACACTCCGGAAGGAGCTGAAGTGAACTTTGAAGGTTGCGAAGGCGACCGCGATGGCGACGGCGTTCCCGACGCTCAGGACAAGTGCCCGAACACCAAGGCCGGCACTCCTGTGGACAGCACCGGTTGTACTGCCGATGCCGACAAGGACGGTGTACCCGATGCTATGGACAAGTGCCCCAACACTCCGGAAGGCACTTCCGTAGACAGCACGGGTTGCGTCTCTGACTTTGACAAGGACGGCGTGTCCGACGATTTGGACAAGTGCCCGAACACCAAGGAAGGAACCGTGGTTGACAGCACGGGCTGCCCCATCGATACCGACAGGGACGGCGTGTTTGACGGCCTTGACAAGTGCCCGAACACCGAAAAGGATATTCAGGTGGACAGCACCGGTTGCCCGATGGACATTGACCACGACGGCGTGCCCGACCATCAGGACAAGTGCCCCTACACCCTCGAAGGTGTGAAGGTTGATGCCAAGGGTTGCCCGCTGAACAAGAAGCAGGACCTGAACAAGCTGAAACAGGGTATCCAGTTCCAGACCAACTCCACCAAGTTCACCAAGGACAGCTACGGCACCTTGAATGACATCGTGGCTCTCCTGAAGCAGATTCCGTCGGCCAACCTGGAAGTCCAGGGCCACACCGACAACGTGGGTAAGCCCGAAAAGAACAAGGAACTGTCTCAGGCTCGCGCTCAGGCCGTGGTGGATTACTTCATCCAGCAGGGTGTTGAATCTGACCGTCTCCGTGCAGTTGGATTCGGCGACGAAAAGCCCATTGCCAGCAACGGCTCCAAGCACGGTCGTAAGCAGAACCGCCGCGTGGAACTGGTTCCTTTCGAAAAGTAATCAAACCCTTTTGAAAAAGAAGACGGTCGCAAAGGCCGTCTTTTTTTATATTAATAATCATGGGAGTGCGTTTTTTTACTCTAGTTTTATTCGTCACTTTAGTGGTCTTTGTCGCATGTACGGACAATGCCCATCCCGTATCCCCCAAAGACGAAAATCTAACTTCATCTGCAAGCATCATCGAACTAGATTCGTCGTCAAGCATAGACAAAAAATCCAGTCCATCTGGAAAATCCGAAAATTCCAGCTCATCAAAGGCGTCAGACAAGTCCAGCTCGTCGGGAAAGTCCGATGATTCTAGCTCATCCAGAAACACCAATGATTCCAGTTCATCCGAGAGCACCAGCAACTCCAGTTCATCAGAAAGCACTGGAGAATCGAGTTCCTCGAAAGATGAGTCTAGCAGCTCAATAGTAGAGTCCAGCAGTTCTGAAGCATCCAGTTCATCTGAGTCCAGCAGTTCTGAAGTGTCCAGCTTTTCAGAATCCAGTTCTTCTGAAGAATCCTCCAGTAGCGAGACATTGAGTTCGTCATCCGTAAAAAAGACTGCTTGGGGCTACTTGAACCAAGAAATGCTTGCCAACGGAAATTACGAGGAATTTACCGATACAAGAGATGGCCAGAAATATAAAGCGATCAAGGTGGGCGACCTTACCTGGATGGCGCAGAACTTGAATTTTGAGTACAAAGACGTAAATGGAAAAACCATCCAAAATTACTGCTATAAAAACGAATTGGATAGTTGCGAAATTTATGGAAGACTGTATTATTGGAGCGCTGCCATGGACAGCCTAGGATTATATTCTGAAAAAACAAAGGGCTGTGGATACGAAGTAAAATGTAATCCCGAAGAACCAGTTCGTGGAATTTGTCCCGAAAATTGGCGACTCCCTACAGAAGGGGAATGGCATGATCTTATCTCTATTCAAAATGCACCTTATTCATTAATCTCTGATGTAATACAATATGATTATCCTAATTGGGAAAAAGCAACGAACACCACAGGTTTTTCTGTTTTGCCGGCAGGATTGATTCCCAACGGCAATGAAGGCGATCAGGCACAAATGGTAGGAGAAAAAGGTTACTTTTGGAGCTCTACGGAATATGAATCATCCCAGCCGATATATCAGCTATATAGAGCCCATATGGTTATTTTTGGTTCTAACAATTATCAAGGCTATGTTTCTAACAGCACCGAAGAAGCTTTTTATGAAAAGAATTTTGCCTTGTCTATCCGTTGTGTAAAAAAATGAATGAGTAAAAAATCATTCTTTATTTCATGAATCAATCTTTTAGAGGATTTAACAAAATGTCTCGCAAAATCTTGGTTACAGGTGCCGCAGGTTTTATCGGTTGCGAAGTTTCACTAATCCTTCTTTCTAAGGGTTATGAGGTTGTTGGCATTGACAACTTGAACGATTACTATCAGGTGAGTCTCAAGGAAGACCGCCTAAAACGTCTGGACAATCCGAATTTCCGGTTTGAGAAGATGGATCTTGCCGACGCCACTGCCATCAAGGGTCTTTTCGAACGGGAACATTTTGACGGCGTTATTCACCTAGGAGCACAAGCAGGTGTGCGCTACAGCCTGGTAAACCCGCAGGCCTACATCGACAGCAACATCACGGGTTTCTTGAACATTTTGGAAGGCTGCCGTTTCAATCCGGTGGAACACTTGACCTATGCCTCTTCTAGCAGCGTCTATGGACGGAACACCAAGACGCCCTTTTGCACCGAAGACCCGGTTTGCATGCCTTCTAGCTTGTATGCCGCTACCAAGCGCAGTAACGAGCTGATGGCTGAAACCTACCACCATCTATACAAGATTAACGCTACCGGCCTAAGGTTCTTTACCGTTTACGGCCCCTGGGGCAGGCCCGACATGGCGCCCTGGCTTTTTGCAGATGCCATTTTGCACGACAAGCCCATCAAGATTTTCAACAACGGGAACATGATGCGGGACTTTACCTACATCGATGATATTGCTCAGGGTGTGGTCCGCGTGTTCGAGGCTGGAATCGGCAAGAAGGAATGTCGGTTGTACAACATCGGTCACGGCAATCCGGTGAACCTGCTGGACTTTGTAAAGACTCTCGAGAAGCATTTGGGAAAGACTGCCGAAAAGATTTACATGCCCATGCAGCCCGGCGATGTAGAGGTTACCTGGGCCGATACGAAGGCCCTGGAACAAGATGTTGGCTACACGGCAGATACTGATCTGGACACAGGCATCAAGGCCTTTGCCGAGTGGTTCAAGGGATATAACCGCTAGCTCTGTTTTGGCGCGGCCTTGAATACCCACTTTTTATAAAGCGTAAAACTCACCAGCACGTAAACCACGTTGGCCACGATGTTGGCAAAATAGGTGGGTTTCATGAACTGCGAAATCCAAGCTGTAAAGCTTGCGCACCAGGCGGCATTTGCGAGGGTGTAGGCGACAAGTTCCAGCACTAACAGATTTACGCCATACGACACAAGGAACACGACTACGAACCGGATGATTTCTGCACGCTTCTTGTTGTGGCTCTTGAAATTCCAGATGCGGTTGCACAGGTAGCTGTTACAGCCTCCCGCTACAAAACCTAAAAAGTTGGACAGTTCCACATTCCAGTCCAGCAGCTGGTGCAACACCCAGACTACGGCGAGGGTGATGAGTGTGTTCGACACCCCGATGACATTGTATTTGAGAAAGTGAATCACGGGAAAAGCCGCTGAGCTTTAGATTTCAACAAGGATTCCCGCCTGGAGGAAGACATAGCCTTTACCCACGTGGTCCAGGAATTCGTAACCGCTCATGACGAGGATAGAGGAATAGTCCCCGTTCTTGATGTCAAGCCCGCCGCCGACTTTCCAGAAAAGCTGATGGCCGCTCCCGATAAGGTAGCCGATGTCGCCAGTGGCGACGGGTAAAATCTGGCTTCCGATGGGCAGTCGAATCCAGAGGGCTCCGCTTAAGGGGACCAGTCCGACGTTGTCGATTTCCTGATAGCCACTGCCCGCACCTACGAACAGCATTTGGTCTATGCGGTACCACAGGTGCCCATAAATATTCAGATTGAAGTTGGTGATTTCACTTGCGTGATTGACAACTCCTGCCTGCAGGTCCATGGTAAATGCACCCGAAGGCACTACGGCTAGCGCAAGGGTAAAAAACAATGCCGTCAGGAAACGTCTCATGTACCGTCAAATATAAAATATCTTCTTGCCTCCATCAACCTAACGCTTGGCCACTATTTACTATCTTTTGCCCCATGTTGCGCTCCAAGTACCAGGGCCTGCGTTATGCCGACGGCCCCGTTGCCAAGAAGAAACAGACCAACCCCATCACGCTGGTGGTGCTGGGCTACCTGCTGTTGATTCTTGTCGGTGCAGTCCTGCTTCGGCTTCCGGTGTCGCTCCGGACGCCCATCTCCTTCTTGGAAGCTTTGTTTACCGCTACTTCTGCCGTATGCGTCACTGGACTTTCTGTGCTGGATATCAGCAGTACGTTTACCCATTTTGGCGACTGGGTCCTGCTGGTGCTGATGCAGCTGGGCGGTCTTGGAATCATGACGGTTTCTACCACTTTGATTCTTTTGGCGGGCATGCACCCTGGCTTTAACCACCAGTCCGTGCTGCTATCGGCTTTCTCTCAAGAAGGAAACATCGACCCTTCGAAAATTCTGAAGGCGGTTCTGCCCTTTACCTTCATCCTCGAACTGATCGGGGCGGCGGTCTATTTTACCCAGTTCTCTGGCGCCACGCTCTACGACCGCATATTCGTTTCGGTGTTCCAGGCGGTAAGTTCTTTCTGTAATGTGGGCTTTACCCTGTTCCCGGATTCCCTGGTGCAGTTCCAGCTGAACCCCCTGGTGAACATTTCCACTTGCGTGCTTGCCCTGGCGGGGGGATTTGGTTTCTTGGCCGTGACGGAACTCCAGTATGTGTTTGACTTTAAGCAGCGCAAGGTACGGAAAATTTCGCTCCATACCCGCATCGCGACCTTCGGTACCCTGTTCGTGGTGGCGGCCAGCGTGCTGGTGTTCTCGCTTACGGAATGGAACAATACCCTTGGCGACCTGAGTGTTGGGCAGAAGTTTGAATCCACCCTGTTCATGGCCTTTACCAGCCGCACCGCTGGGCTCAACACGGTAGATGTTCCCGGCCTGTGTGCCAGTTCCCTGTTCTTCTTTATCGTCATCATGTTCATTGGTGCAAACCCCGGTAGCTGCGGTGGTGGCGTGAAGGTGACTACCGCCGCGGTGATTGGGCTTTTGGGGTTCAACCGCCTGCTGGGGCGCGAAAAGACCCAGGTTCTTGGTCGCACCATTCCCGAAACCACCGTAGATAAGGCGGTGCGGATTTTCGTGGTGGCCATTGTGGTCATTGTGCTTGCGACCTTGATTCTGCTCTGTACTGAAATCCCCGGAGGGGTGTCCGGTGCCGGCCAGTCCTCTTTCCTCAAGGTGCTGTTCGAAGTGGTGAGCGCCTACAGTACCTGCGGACTTTCCATGGGACTAACAGGTGAACTTTCTACCGTTGGCCGCGTGGTTATCTGCTGCGTGATGTTCATTGGCCGTATGGGCCCCCTCTTCTTGATTTCTGCCGTGGCGGGTCGTGTCCAGAACACCACCTGGTTCGCCGAAGAAGATATCATGGTGGGCTGATGCGCCGATGGCGCAATTCGGATTTCGGAAGTATGAATTAGGAATTTTATAAAAAAACAATTCCGAACTCCGAACTCCGAACTCCGAATTATCTATTATTAATCCATGGCTTCTAAACAATTTGTAATTATCGGGCTCGGGAACTCGGCCATCTTTTTGGCCAAGCACCTGACCTCCCTGGGTCACGACGTGATGGTCATCGACTGCCACCCCGACAAGGTGCAGGACATTTCCAGTTCTGTTTCTCAGGCGATTGTGGCGGACAGTACCCGCCTCAAGCAGCTTTCGTCTATCCCCCTGCAGAAGGCGGATTCCGTTATTGTCTGCATTGGCGAAAACCTGCAGGCTTCGCTCCTTACGGTGCTGAACCTGAAGGAGTTGGGCGTAAAGCATATCATTGCCAAGTCCAGCAGTGCCGCCCATACCAGCATCCTCGAGAAGCTGGGCGTTTCTGACATTTTCCACCCGGAAAGGGATTCCGCCATCAGCCTGGCCGAGCGGCTCAACCGCCCCAACATGTTGGACTTCTTGCCCTTCATGGAAGGCTTCTCCATTATCGAGATCGTGTGCCCCGAAAAGTTCCAGGGCAAGACCCTTAAGGATTTGTCCCTGACCCACAAGTACGGCATCCAGGTGATTGCCATTCGCGACCCGTTGGAGTCCGTACCTAAGATCGGTAACATCGCCGACTACGTGCTCAAAGAAAACGACGTGCTGTTCTTGATCGGCCCCAACGAGGCCCTGGACAGTTTTAAGGCCTAGCGCTCGCATTAAAATTCACACACCAACCCCGCTTAGGAGCGGAGAGGAGACACAGTATGAAAGTATGGGTTTGTAAGGTTTGCGGCTACGTGCACATGGGACCGGAAGCCCCGGATGAATGCCCCCAGTGCAAGGCCCCCAAGAGCAAGTTCTTCGAAAAGGTAGAACAGAGCGCCGGTGGCAAGATTGTCTGGGCCGACGAACACAAGATTGGCGTTGCCCAGGGGCTGGACGCCGAGGTGGTTCAGGGTCTTAGGGAAAACTTTGCAGGGGAATGTACCGAGGTGGGCATGTACCTGGCCATGAGCCGCCAGGCCGACCGCGAAGGATTCCCCGAGGTGGCCGAGGCCTACAAGCGTATCGCTTTTGAAGAGGCCGAACACGCCGCCAAGTTCGCCGAACTGCTGGGCGAGGTGGTCTATCCCGATACCAAGAAGAACCTGGAGCTCAGGGTTGCCGCCGAAGTCGGTGCCACCGAAGGCAAGCTCGCCCTGGCCAAGCGCGCCAAGGAACTGGGCTACGACGCCATCCACGATACCGTCCACGAGATGTGCAAGGACGAGGCCCGTCATGGCTCTGCCTTCCAGGGCTTGCTGGGCCGCTACTTCAAGTAGTAGAAATTCAAATAAAAAAATAGAACGCAGGACCGAAATCCTGCGTTCTTTATTTTGAGATAGAATACTCTAGAAACTTAGTCCTTGAGGGTTGCCCAGTCCAGCACGCCCTTGCGGAACACATAGAGGTAGCCCGCTTCCAGGATGACCAGGAAGCCCAAAAGCACCAGCAAAAGCTCCCAGCCGCCGGCCAGGAACTGCACGGCCCAGGGGTACAGGAACGCCACTTCCAGGTCGAACACCAGGAACAGCATGGCCACCAGGTAGTACTTGACCGGATAGCGCTCGTTGGCCGTACCCGAAACGTGGGCGAGACCGCACTCGTAGGACGTGCCCTTGATGGCGGTGTCCTTGATTTTGCCCGGGTGCAAGAACCAGTTGGCCAGTAAAAGGGCCGTGGGGATGCAAACCGCCATGATGACCAGGATGGTCACGGCGAAAGTAGTGTCAAAAACCTCTACATTGCTCATAGTGCCCAAAAGATAGTATAATTTTACGTGCTTTTTTAGACTCCAGAGGTTATATTTAGGCTATGAGTGCATTAAAAACGTGGATTCTGTTTTTTGGCGTGGTGTTTTTGCTTGCCGCCTGCTCTGACGACAGCAGTCCCCACAAGGTAAATATCGAAGAACTCGGCGATGTCGATTCTTCCGCTTCGGGCGATGATGGTTCAAAGCCCGATGGCTCGAATCAGACCGCGAAGAGCGGCTCCTCCGCAAAGCCCGGCGATAAGATTGTCATTAACGGTGGCAAGGACACCATTTATGTGGCCGATGCCGAAGGAAGCCTCTATTACAGCAGTGGCGTTTTTTGCTGGACCGAAGGCTGCGAAAAAAACTTTGCACCTAGTTCGTCTGCGGCAAACTCGGGATCTTCTGCAACCAATCCATCGGATTCAAGTAATTCGTCCGCTTCTCAGCCCAAGTCTTCGGCGACCACAAAGCCGTCCTCCAGTTCGCAAGCCCCTGCGGTTAGTGTGGATTCCCGGGCGCCTACTTTTGATAGAGAAGGATTGAAGCTTACAGATGTCAGGAACAATGAAACCTACAAGGTGCAAAAGATTGGCTCCGTGTATTGGATGACCAGTAATTTGACCTACAAGCCGAATACGGGAATCCAGTGTGGCGCGACGACGGATGTAGAAACCAAACCCGGTCCGGAAGCGGAAAAAGAAACCGTGAATGTCTGTGATTATTACGGGGTCTACTATATGTACTATGCGAAGGATGTCATTTGTCCGTCGGGTTGGCGTTTGCCTACGAAAGCTGAAGTTCAGGAGGCCCTTGCTTCGATGGATGAGAAACAGCATGAAGAATTGAAAAAATGGTGGGTCATTGGCGGACGTTTCAAATACGAGAATTCGGAATGGAAATTTGGAAACAATAATGGTCAGGGGCATCTTTGGATTCAGAGGAGCGATGCGAACGAGATTGCTGTGCGTTTCCAGGATTATGGAAGTTGGGAAGAGCCGACGTTTGTGAAACTGGATGACCAGACGGATCTGAGGGCGTACAACCTTCGTTGCGTGATGTCGGAATAGACTTTTTTTCTGGTGTAGAAGATTACTGGGCCCGTCGCAAGTTGGGCTTTTGTTTATGCAAATATTTGCATAAACGCATTGACAAGGTGTAGTCTTTTCCTATATTTGCCTACCGAAAAGATATGCTAAAGCCGTGTTTCGAAAGACTGAATGGGCTAGAATTATCTCTCGTCTCTCGTCTTTCGTCTCTCGTCTAACATACCTCACTATCTATATTTGGTTTTGAAATTAAACAAGAGGCAAAAATGTCCAAGATCGAAACTTTGTGCGTCCAGGGCGGCTGGCAGCCGAAAAACGGCGAACCCCGCGTCCTTCCCATCTACCAGAGCACCACTTTCAAGTACGAGTCCAGCAACGCCATGGCCGACCTGTTCGACCTGAAGGCCAGCGGCTACTTCTACACGCGCCTGCAGAACCCCACCAACGACGCCGTGGCATCCAAGATTGCGGCTATGGAAGGCGGTGTGGCAGCCATGCTCACCAGCTCCGGTCAGGCGGCGAACTTCTTTGCCGTGTTCAACATCTGCGAGGCGGGCGACCACTTCATCAGCACCAGCGCCATCTACGGCGGTACCAGCAACCTCTTCAGCGTTACCATGAAGAAGCTCGGCATTGAGTGCACGTTCGTGGACCAGGATGCGAGCGACGAGGAAATCGAGAAGGCCTTCCGCCCGAATACTAAGTGCTTCTTCGGCGAGACGGTCGCGAACCCCGCCGGCAAGATTCTCGACCTCAAGCGCTTCGCCGACATCGCCCACAAGCACGGCGTGCCGATGATCGTCGACAACACGTTCCCGACTCCGATTCTTTGCCGCCCGATTGAATTCGGCGTTGACATCGTGACGCATTCCACCACCAAGTACATGGACGGTCACGCCATGGCCGTGGGTGGCTGCATCGTGGATAGCGGAAATTTTGACTGGGAAGCCCATCACGACAAGTTCAAGGGCCTCACCGAACCTGATCCGAGCTACCACGGTCTTGCCTACACGAAGGCTTTCGGCAAGGGCGCCTTCATCACGAAGGCTACGGCCCAGCTCATGCGCGACCTCGGCAGCATCCAGGCTCCGCAGAACGCGTTCCTCCTGAACGTTGGCCTTGAAACGCTTCACCTGCGCATGCCGCGCCACTGCGAGAACGCTCTCGCCTGCGCGAAGTTCCTGCAGAACCACCCGAAGGTGGCCTGGGTGGACTACGCGGGCCTCGAGGGCAACAAGTACCACGAACTCGCGCAGAAACAATTCAAGGGCGGGCTCCCCTGCGGCGTGCTCACGTTCGGCATCAAGGGTGGCCGCGAAAAGAGCATCCAGTTCATGGACAACCTCAAGATGATTTGCATCGTGACCCACGTGGCCGACGCCCGCAGTTGCGTGCTGCATCCGGCAAGCCACACCCACCGTCAGCTCAGCGACGAACAGCTCATCGAAGCAGGCGTCGCGCCGGACCTGATCCGCTTCAGCGTGGGCATCGAGAACGTCGAAGACATCATCGCGGACCTGACTCAGGCTTTGGACAAGGTGTAAGATATATTGTCACCCTGGGGCCCCATCGGGGCGATAGGGGCCACAAAAAAATCCTCGGTCTAGAACCGAGGATTTTTTCAATTGTCATGCCCGCCTTGAGCGGGCATCTCCTTTAAAGGGACTTTTTATCGCTTGTTCCTGTCGATCCAAGGTCTGGCCGTTTCGCCTACGTAAATCTGGCGGGGCCTGTTGATCTTGGAATTCGGGTCGTCGTGCATCTCTTTCCAGTGGGCGATCCAGCCGGGCAAGCGGCCGATGGCAAACATCACCGTGAGCATGTTGGTGGGGATACCCATGGCGCGGTAGAGAATGCCAGAATAGAAGTCCACGTTGGGGTAGAGCTTGCGGGCAATGAAGTAGTCGTCCTTCAGGGCGGCTTCTTCTAGCTTCAGCGCGATTTCCAGCAACGGGTCGTTGATGTGTTCGTGCTCGAACACCTGGCCCATGAGCTTTTTCAAAACTTTGGCACGAGGGTCGTAACTCTTGTACACCCGGTGGCCGAATCCAGAAAGGCGGAAGGGGTCGTTCTTGTCCTTGGCCTTTTCCATCACCTGTTCGATGGTCATGCCGCTGTTCTGGATACGGAGAAGCGTTTCCAGAACGGCCTGGTTGGCGCCACCGTGAAGCGGGCCCCACAGGGCGCAGATACCGGCGCAGATGCTGGCGTAAAGGTTTGCCTGGGAACTGCCCACCATACGCACGGTAGAAGTGGAGCAGTTCTGCTCGTGGTCGGCGTGTACAATCAACAAGGTGTTCAGCGCCTTTTCCATGATGGGGTCCAGGTGGTAGGGCCTGGCCTTGCTGCTGAACATCATGTTCAAGAAGTTGCTGCAGTAGCTGCGTTCCGCTTCGGGGTAAACGAAGGGTTCGCCAATGCTTGCCTTGTAAGAGAAGGCAGCGATGGTGCGGATCTTGGAGATGAGGCCCGCGGTAGTCAGCTCAAATGCGCTGGCGATGTTTTCGTCGTCGTAGAAACGGGGAGTAAAGAGGCCCACGGCGTTCACGATGGAACTGAGAATGCCCATGGGGTGGGCGCTGGGCGGCATCTCGCGGAAAAAGTGCAGCAGGTTTTCGTGGAGCAGGGCGTTTTCGGTAAGCAACGTGCGGAAATGCCCCAGCTGCTCGGGGTTAGGCAGCTCGCCGTAAATCAGGAGCCATGCGGTTTCGGGGAAGGTGGCCTTTTCGGCCAGGTCCTCGATGGAGTAGCCGCGGTAACGGAGAATTCCCTTCTCGCCGTCCACGTAGGTAATGGAACTCTTGGTGCTGCCCGTGTTCAGGTAACCGTAGTCCAGGGTCACCAGACCGGAACTCTTGCGCAAAGTGCTGATGTCGAGACCGTGTTCGTTTTCGGTGCCTTCAACCACGGGGAGTTCGTAACTCTTTCCGTTGTAATTCAAGGTCGCTTTATCGGACATGATTCCTCCAATAGGGGCTAGGATCTTAGGGGATAGGACCGAAGGTCCGTAGTTAGGATGCGGCGCAGCCGCCTTATTATCCCTGTTGACTAGCCACTAACCACTGTTTACTTCATCTTCATAACACAATTATAAATATTTTCGAACAGCTTGCCCAGCTTGTCTGTTGGCACGGCGCTGAATGCCACGCGGATAAGGCCCGAAAGCATGATGGTTCCCGTGCTGTAGTCGCTGATGAGCTTCTGGCGGAGCAGTTCGGCATCTACGCCCTTGGGCTTTACGCACATGAAATAGCCACTATTGCAAGGCATGGCCTCGAAGGCCTCCTTGTATTCGGGGTGGTCGGCCAGCACCTGCTTGATGATGTCGTAGCGTTTCTTGAGGATGGCGAACTTCTCGGCCTTCTGCTGCAGGTATTCCGGGCTCTGGAAGGCGGCCAGCAGAATCTTCTGGCTGATGCTTGGGGCGTTGCTGATGTTTCCGCGGACCACGCCCGCGGCCTTGTCTTCCAGGGCCTTCAGCTGGGCCTCTGTGGCGCCCTTGAAACCAAAGCTCATGAACCCGACGCGGAAACCCCACACGTAGTCTTCCTTGGTGGGACCGTCGAGCTTGACGGCGAGCAGGTTCTCGTTGGCTTCGAGCAGCTTCACGAACAGGGATTCCTTGGTCACGCCGTCCTCATAGACCAGTCCAAAGTAGGCGTCGTCCAGCAGGGCCACCACCTTGTTGCCCGCGTTGGCGCAGTCCGTGAGGATTTTCGCGATTTCCACCGCTTCCTTTTCGGTGGCGGTATAGCCCGTGGGGTTGTTGGGGAAGTTTAACAGAACCACCTTCTTCTGGCTCTTGCTCTCGGAAAGGGCCTTTTTAAGGGCTTCCGTGTCGAAACCGCCGTCCTTGAAGGTGTTGAAGGTTTTGATCTTTGCGCCGCAGCTGTTCACGAACACCAGTTCGTAGTTGTCCCAGTAAAGGTCGGGGATAATCACCTCGTCGCCCGGATCCAAGAAAAGGTAGCCCGCGCAGCTGATGGCGTGGGTCAGGGCGCAGGTCACAACCGGGTTGCTGAAGGCCTTGCCTGCGAGGCTCGGGTTCTTGCGGACAATCTGCTCTTTCCAGGCCTTGCGCAGGTCGGGGTTTCCGAAACTGGGGGCGTAGAGGAAGGCCTGCTTGGGCAGGTTCAGGCTCTTGAGCACGCAGTCGAGAACCAGGGGGCTACCGTCGTCTTCCAGGGCGGTGCCGATGGTGGCGTTGATTTCTTTGCCCTTGGCTTCGGCGCCCTGGCCCAGAATGCCCTTGCGGGGGAAGAAGATGGCCTTGCCCCTTTCGGAAAGCATGGAAAGTACGCTGCAGCCGTTTGCGGAAAGTTCCGCGTTGGCCTGTTCTGCGAGAGGATTGTAGCTCATGACCTTGGTCCTGTTGAAAAATTTCCGAGGCCAAAGATAGAAAAATAGGGACTAGAGGCTAGGGGCAAGTGGCCTGCAAGCACGGAAAAAGGCGGATAAAGACGGCTCGAAGCCCGCTGTTTTTCATTTTTTGGAAAAGAGAGCATCGTACCTCTCGGTAACCACCTTGATTTGGGCGTTCCCCGCGCACGCGCGGGTCGGGCTTTACTCGCTACGCTCCCGGAGCCTTGCTTTACGTCATGGCGGACTTGATCCGCCGCCTGGAACCAAAGGATGCAAGTCTCCGCCCTATCGGGTGACAATCCCTAACGCAAAAGAATTTGTCCAAAACGATTACGAATATCCAAAGCTGTAGTCTTTTCCTTGAAAACTTTTCAATGAAATACGGGATTTATGATTATTTTCCGTATTTGGTTGAATTTTTTACCTTAAGTAGTGCGGAAACAACGCTACGGAGACAAGGGTTTGTCATCTACAAGAGTAGAAATTTTATGAAGCTTCTAGGCCCCCGGAAACCCGCCGAACCGATTAAAATCTACAAGAGTAGAAATTTTATGAAGCTTCTAGGCAGTGATGGCGTCGTCTTCGCCTTTGATATCTACAAGAGTAGAAATTTTATGAAGCTTCTAGGCCCCATGCGGACTATATGCGAGATTATCATCTACAAGAGTAGAAATTTTATGAAGCTTCTAGGCAAGCATGGGGACACCCTTCTCGAAATCATCTACAAGAGTAGAAATTTTATGAAGCTTCTAGGCCTTGTCATCGCTGCCGTAAAGGTTATACATCTACAAGAGTAGAAATTTTATGAAGCTTCTAGGCGCTTCACGGGTCGCAAATACCTATATTATCTACAAGAGTAGAAATTTTATGAAGCTTCTAGGCTATAATTTAAATCCAAAGTATGTAAGAATCTACAAGAGTAGAAATTTTATGAAGCTTCTAGGCCATATAAATTCGCTGGTCGCTTTCAAGAATCTACAAGAGTAGAAATTTTATGAAGCTTCTAGGCTGTAATGGAGGTGGAGAGATGAAATGTCATCTACAAGAGTAGAAATTTTATGAAGCTTCTAGGCCCAGGCCCCCCAAAAACACGCAATCCGATCTACAAGAGTAGAAATTTTATGAAGCTTCTAGGCGCTCTCTTATGTGTCATTCATTTTATAATCTACAAGAGTAGAAATTTTATGAAGCTTCTAGGCGTCGTGAATAGTAACACCGACAATTCAATCTACAAGAGTAGAAATTTTATGAAGCTTCTAGGCTCACCTTGATATTCAAAAGGTATTTCTGATCTACAAGAGTAGAAATTTTATGAAGCTTCTAGGCCTGTCTTTCATCGGCCAAAATATACAATCTACAAGAGTAGAAATTTTATGAAGCTTCTAGGCTTGACATACATCCTGTGCCATTCGGCAATCTACAAGAGTAGAAATTTTATGAAGCTTCTAGGCGCCCGAACACGCACCCCACGAATTGACAATCTACAAGAGTAGAAATTTTATGAAGCTTCTAGGCTATGACCCGCCAACTTCGGGAGCATATCATCTACAAGAGTAGAAATTTTATGAAGCTTCTAGGCTGGCCGCTCTTCATGATTTATGTCATGAATCTACAAGAGTAGAAATTTTATGAAGCTTCTAGGCTTTTCGGCACACCTTGAACCGGGGTGAATCTACAAGAGTAGAAATTTTATGAAGCTTCTAGGCTAACTTGCTAGTTGACAAGGCCACGAAAATCTACAAGAGTAGAAATTTTATGAAGCTTCTAGGCTGACCGATTGGTTTTAAAAGTATATTTATCTACAAGAGTAGAAATTTTATGAAGCTTCTAGGTGCCGCGAGGGCGAGCGCAAGCGTCGCAATCTACAAGAGTAGAAATTTTATGAAGCTTCTAGGCTTTCAGGGTCTTTGCCGTGTTCTTCCAATCTACAAGAGTAGAAATTTTATGAAGCTTCTAGGCACCGGCACGGAATAGTGCCCTACCTGCTATCTACAAGAGTAGAAATTTTATGAAGCTTCTAGGCTTCCATAGCATAGCGGTCCAGGTCTTCATCTACAAGAGTAGAAATTTTATGAAGCTTCTAGGCTACTTGCAAGCGCCAGAAGGATTAGAGGATCTACAAGAGTAGAAATTTTATGAAGCTTCTAGGCTCCGCGCGATTACGCAACCGTCTTATTAATCTACAAGAGTAGAAATTTTATGAAGCTTCTAGGCTTTCAGGGTCTTTGCCGTGTTCTTCCAATCTACAAGAGTAGAAATTTTATGAAGCTTCTAGGCACCGGCACGGAATAGTGCCCTACCTGCTATCTACAAGAGTAGAAATTTTATGAAGCTTCTAGGCACCGGCACGGAATAGTGCCCTACCTGCTATCTACAAGAGTAGAAATTTTATGAAGCTTCTAGGCGTTGGCGTCCCTCTGTGGGTCATCCAGGCATCTACAAGAGTAGAAATTTTATGAAGCTTCTAGGCTTCTCTGTGTCAGGTCTTGGCAACACATCTACAAGAGTAGAAATTTTATGAAGCTTCTAGGCAATAAGTCCTGCACAAGCAAGTCATCAATCTACAAGAGTAGAAATTTTATGAAGCTTCTAGGCTTGCCAACAGTTTAACAAAATTTTACAATCTACAAGAGTAGAAATTTTATGAAGCTTCTAGGCGTCTTGCAGGAGGATCAAGGAGCTTTTATCTACAAGAGTAGAAATTTTATGAAGCTTCTAGGCCGCCGAAGAGGCAAAGGAAACAAAATGATCTACAAGAGTAGAAATTTTATGAAGCTTCTAGGCTCAAGGCTATGGGAATCAAACTTGACATCTACAAGAGTAGAAATTTTATGAAGCTTCTAGGCGGACACAATGACACAGGAAGAACTTGAATCTACAAGAGTAGAAATTTTATGAAGCTTCTAGGCCGCGTGAACGGAAGGGACTATGTAATAATCTACAAGAGTAGAAATTTTATGAAGCTTCTAGGCGATTACATTGGGGTGGAATACAGTGTAGCATCTACAAGAGTAGAAATTTTATGAAGCTTCTAGGCATACGACCCAAGGGGCACCCTTGACCAATCTACAAGAGTAGAAATTTTATGAAGCTTCTAGGCCCCTTCTGCTTGGCGGCGCATTCGTGCAGATCTACAAGAGTAGAAATTTTATGAAGCTTCTAGGCTCTATATTAGCAATATAGTTTAAAATAGTGCGAATTTCAAGGAAAATGAGTGCCTTTTGAAAATCATCCTAAGCATACTGTTCGGATGAGCATTTACTTCGGAAGGGTCTCTAACTTTATGATATACAACGAAATACGGGGTTGTCTTGAAAACCCTTCAAAAATGTTAAGACCGAGGTTTGCTTCAGAAGAATAACAGGTCCTGATCGCGATGAACGGCATTCCCATATTTGATAGTCTTTTTCACATCAACATCAAATAATATGACACTGTCATCTGGAGAAAACTCTTTCTTGAAATAAGTCTCTATTTCCATTTTCAGAATGTCAAGAAAACGTTGAGTATGATTAACTTCGTACACAGAATATTGAAGTCGTATTGCTCCATTTGATTGGAGCATCTTTGAGAATGTCGTTCTCAATTTGTCGTCCTTTATGTCATAGCTTACTAATAGCATTTTTTACTCCAGTATGAACAAATCCATTAAATCAGCACGTTCCTTCATAAATGCTCTATAGTACGATTGCACGAATTTGAAAATTTCCTTTTTATAATCGACTAAATCCTGAAAAAAGAGTGCTGAATAATCAGAATATTTTTCAAATTTTAATAAGTATTCCTTTTTGACTATGTTAAAATCATCATCCTTAATTTGTTTAAGATTTAATGCCTTCCGAACTTTCGCATCAATCAAACAGCGAAAAGGCTCCATGATATCACAAACTAAAGACTTTCTCTTGAACCAAAGTCGATGATAAACACCAACATATGGGTCAAAGCCAAACAACCGCAGAAATACCTCAATGTAATTGAATAGAATTGTGTAACCAATATCTAGCGTTGCGTTTATTGCATCATTCTTTGCACGTGGAAGTCTGACGGTCCAATTGAAACCATCGAAATAACATTCAAAGAATTTTTTTGAAATGTAGCCCTCTGTACCCATAAGTTCATTGTAGTCTTCAATGCCGCCTAGATTATCTAGGGCTTTATTGCATAATTCCTTTGCTTCAAGTATTGAGGAACTTTTTAATCTTATCTTTTCAAGAGTTTTCTTTTGATTCACTATTTTATTTCGAACGATTTCTCTTGCGAAGGAAATATCTGTTTTTTCAAAGAAATACTACTTTTGATGCAATAAGAAATTGGCTTCGGCATGGTTCGCCCAAAAGAATACGGGGCGCAAATTAGACTTCATTACAACAAGGGCTACGTCGAATTTTTTACACTTTTCCAGTAGAGGCGTTGTTATCGTAATCGGTCCAATGATAAACAGAGCTAAAATCTTTTGAAAAGGAAATTTTGTGAGAGTTTTGTGTTCGTCACCTTCTTCAAGAAGTAGTTCTCCTGAAGAAACCCTTAGGTTTCGCTCCTTTATACAGTTGATGACGAAAATACTTCGACATTCAATGTCTTTACTGGTAAACATTTTCAACCTCCGCTTTGTCGCATAAGTTGTTGTATATGCAATGTTGACATTTGCTTGCAATGACGCTTATTGAATCAGAAGGATTGTAGTTTCGAAACTTTATTATGAAGTCTGAAAACTCTTTTTCATCTTCTTGGGTAGGTATGTCAATAGGGTGCGTTTTGTTTGTGGATATTTCATAAAAAGCGAGACTTTCTATGTGATAGCCCATTTCCTGCATACAGAAATATTGGGCCCATAATTGATAAATTTGTCCTCGAAAGATTTGCTTTAACTGATATTTACGTTCTATTAATTTCTTTTCGGCGACCTTGAATAAATCGATTTTACCTAGAAGGCCGTATTTGTCACTAAAAACAGGCAAAGCGGTAATACAGTCGTTTCGTGGACTATAGGTTTTCTTGTCGATGCCAGTATGGGCAATTTTGCCTCTAACTTGCGGTGTGGCATAATACACAGACTCATCAGTCTCCATATAAACATTATGGAGATATATGGAATATGGGCAAAATATAAAATCGTTCAATGTGGAGATAAGAATATAGTTATCCATATAAAAAAATCCGGAGATTTTACCTCCGGATTGGTTAGAGGATTTAACAGTTTCGACTTTGTGCAAATTTAAACCAATCTTCGTGTGAAATTTTCAATTCTTTACCTCCAGCATCAAATACGTTCTTTATTAGATATAGCCCCTTAAGTGCAATATGGTATGCTCCATTTGCATCTGCATTTTGGGGCAAGGCGTCATCACAAGACCTACTATCATAGAATTCTCCTCTTTTGTTCATTACAGGAGATGCAAGGTAGTCTTCATCAGTATTTGGAATGCTATTACGCATTTGAAGCGTTTTTTCAAACGCATAGCAAATATCGCCAAAGAAAGAGGCTGATTTAGGAGAAGCCTCGACAGAATTGATTGCAGAAAGAACATCTAATTGGTCTGTTAAAGCTATGTTCTGTTTTGCGAGAGCTGCCTTGATGATCTCAACAGGGGAAATCTCCTTTGCTGATTTTGATTCCTTGTCATACACAATTCGTTTACCTTGAGAGTAAACAGTCCACTTCTTGATGTAATCCGTTTGGAAACACTTGAAGTTCTTGTAATCAAAGCTGAACAAAAATCTGTCATTCTTTCCGTCATAAGTAATGTCTTCAAAGTGAGAAAGGAATTCTTTTTTCTTTTCTGCACTCGTCAATTCTGTCATATTGAACAGATTTGCGAAACCTGTGGTCGGATCAATCTTTGATGTATACGCAGCAGGAATATAGAACAGAAATCCGCTCTGCTTGCCCAATTTCTGGAAACTATCAAATTTTTCCGCAAGTTGATAACCTTTAAGAACGCCACCTACATCTCCTTCAGGCTTATTCTTGAAAACAAGATAATTGAGTTTGTCAATCAACATCTTTTCGAATTTCTGGTAAACTTGTCGTTCTACGCAGAATCGACCGCGCTTAAAGCCAAAGTTCAAATCTTCAAGAACAACAATGGCGTTATTTTCAATCATTGTTGTGGTAATTTCATGAATTACTTGGCTCAAGAAGCCCTCTTTAAGGTCCTTGATTTTGCCAACACTGCTCCAACTCCTTCTAGCAGCGTCTCGTTCCTTTTCACGTTGAACAAGTTTTGCTTGGTAGTTGACTGACTCAACGACATTGAAACTTTTCTGTTTAAGAATTTCACCCTTTTGATTTATCAATGTCATATAAAGCAAATGACGTTCGCCACGGTCGATGCCGATGATGTTTACATCAGGATTGTCTTTCAAAAAATGACGAACACGTTCATTCATGTATTCATTCTTTGAATCGGCCTTGAAGTTTAAAGTTAGCGGCACATGGAATTCAAACTTGTCTTGCGTGTATCGGCGATCCTTTACAATTTCATGTTTGACGTCCTTAACGACAGCTACATCAAGATACCTTTTTGCTTCATCGCTAAGTTCGCCTTCAAGTTTCCCGTTGAAATAGCGGAATAATTCACCAAAGACTGATTCCGGCAAAGGAAGACCATCTTTTCCTATTCGATTTACGAGTTTTTCGCCAACTTTGTGACTATAAGGTTTTTTGACGCTGCTAGGTCTATAGAAAAGCTCGGCTTCACCATTCAACTTGACAACAACATCTTTCAGATTTTCAGGAGAGAATACGGACTTCCAATACAGAGTATGCAAGTTTGGAGAGCCCTTTGCTCCAGGAGCGAAATCCTTGTTGTAAATCTGGAAGAGGAAAAGTTTTCCTTCTTTCACCCATTCATCAATTTGGGATGTGGGAATTTTGGAGAAGGTGATTTTATAGCCTTGATCTGTAACTTCCTTATAAAAACCACTAATATCTTCATAGGAAGAGGTATCCGAAAAATTGAAATCAAATTTCTTCCAATCAGGATGCTTTGCAATGGATTCCTTAAAGAAATCTATCAACTGATGGCAAAAACCAATATCAAACAAGTCGCCTTTTTTATGTTTACCAGCGTTATAGCCGTCAAGAATATCTTTGGGCGGTTTGAAGGTTGCTAGCCCCTTTTCAGAGAAGAAAACCTTGGGTAGCATCTTATTCGGACCAGGCAACAGCTTATACACCATTTTATCGTAACAATCTTCGCTTTCAGAAGTTTTGAAATCCTTGATTTTAGGTTTGTTTTTGGCATTCATAATGCCGAGATAATACAATCCATTTTTCAGAAGCAAAATGGCTGTATTTGCTTCCTCTTTGTTTTGATCCCAACCGTCTGCCAATGTGGGATTGTCAAAATTCAACTTAAACTTTTCAGATTCAGTCAGTTTCTGGGTTGCATAATTACGAATCTTATTGTAAAGAGGGACGACGAGAGAAAGTTGGTCGTACAACGGTATCAGTTCGTTGTAGAAAGACAAGTCTCGATTTTCTGCATCAGAAATCAAGGGCTTGATTGAATGCATGATTTCTATTAAGGCATCAAGGAAAGCCTTCAGTTTTTCAATGATTTTAGAATCTTCTCTTAATGCGTTATTCTCGTTAAAAGTTGCTGAGATGAATTCATCAAGATTCCTTCGGTTGTCTCCGCAAAGAATACTTTGGACCTTCGCCTCAAAATTATTCCAATATGATTCAATCTTAACTCTTGAAATCTCTTCAGAATTACTTTCTGCAATAGCAAGATTCAATGTTGCTATGGAGAATTCTTTGTTCTTCATCCATGCGTCTATTTTCTTTTTATTTGCAGATTTTTCTGCAGAACCAATTCTATTTTCTGCATGCTTAAACAACAAGCCGTTAATAGAATTCCAATTATCAAATAGTTTCAATGAAATATTTGAAAGTTCTTCTTGATTAACATAAATATTTCCCAAATCAAATTCAGAGATTCGCTTAACCAAGGAAGTCAATTCATTAAGGACATTGACCCTACGACCAGCAATATCCCAATTCAGGATTTGTGATTCAAAGAATTCTTTTACGCTATTTTGAACTTGAGAATCATTGGAATAGGATTCCAAAATAAAAGACTTTGTTTCGCGATCACTAAGAATTTGCTTGTAAAGAGGAATCATCTTTGTCGCAAGACGCTTTTGTGCAAATTCGGGATGCTGTTGGCGATAGAGGTTCGAGAATTCATTGATGCCTCTTGTCTTTTTCTCGCCACCTTCATCACTGATACCCCCAATCACTTGATTAAAGAAATCAATTCCAGATTGAGTCAACACTTCATTATACGCATTAAGTTCGAATATGTTGGCAAGCGATTTTCCGTTCAAAAAATCTCTTAATTCATTTTCTGCATCAGACAGCACTGAAGGGGCATTGTCTTTCAAAGTTTTATAAACTTCAATATTAGACAAGAACTTCGGGAAATTGTCATGAACTAAACGGTATGGGATAGCAGTACTGATGGCTTCGTCCGAGTAAATGTTTTGCCGATTTTCTTGGAAACCTGTAAAATAAGACGAAAAACCGTCAAACGTATCAATGGCAGGCTGTTTGCCAAAATGGTCTGGGAACACTTTCAAAAATAAATCTTTAGGAGTAGATGCGGTCAGTTCTTTATAGTGGTCATGAGTAGTCAGAGCTTTAGCAATTTTCTTTCTAAATTCCGTCTGGGTTTTCTCAAGTTTCTTTTTACTTGCGTCAGATCTATCAAGAGATCTTTCAATAGCTTCCTTAAGGGGGCTCCAATCTATGCGAGGAAACTTACTAAGAGCAGCGTCAATAAAATATTTATGATATTTGTCAATAATCTTTTTCGCGTCAAAATAGTCGTTGTGACGTTTTTTATCATTTTCAATGACGCCAGTTTCTTTGATTTTTTCAAGTGTTTTTCCCATTGGCTTCAATTCGAAGCGAAGGGTTTTGGAAACTGGGTAAAGTCCAGTGAACTGGGAAAATATTGTATTTTTAGCCATTTTTGACCTCGTAGAAGAACTCATTTTAAATATATACTCGTTTGCGTGACAAATAGTGTCATATGCAAATTTTTTTCAAAAAAACGATTCTGCCCCCCCCCCCAAAAAATCGCTTTTTGGCGCTCCCTTCGGGGCGTCGTTCTCTTTTTTTTGACCGGGACGTTGCGGAAAAAATCGCCCGAACCTATTGACAATCGGGATTTCCGAAGTTATATTTAGTGCACAAGTGTATAGTTTTTGGCGTTTTTTTTGCTTGTACGCCAAAGGAGTTGATGATGAAAGATATTGAGCATGTCGCCCCGAACCTGTTGGATAGGTCGGGCATCGGAAAGATGATTCGAGTCATTCGTGGCAAGCAGGTTCTGCTGGACCGCGATTTGGCGGTGCTTTACGGGGTTGAAACGAAGCGTATAAATGAGCAGGTAAAGCGCAATATTGAGCGTTTTCCTAAAGATTTCTGCTTTCAACTGGATGCCACGGAGCATAATTTTTTGAGATCGCAAATTGCGACCACAAAAACCGAAACCAGAGGAGGCCGACAATATTTTCCATATGCTTTTACCGAACAAGGCGTTGCGATGCTGTCTTCGGTTCTAAAAAGCGAGACAGCAATCAAAGTCAACATAGCCATCATGCGGGCTTTCGTGCAATTGCGTCACCTTATGATGGGTAACGGAGGCCTCGTCAACCGTCTTTCAAATGTAGAAGCAAAAGATTTGGAACAGGACTGCCGCTTGACCGGTCATGACGAGCATCTGCTTGACCATGACCGTAAATTTGACGAACTTTTCGAGGCGATGGACCGTGGTGAGCTCAAAACCAAGGGTTTATTTTACAACAACCAGGAGTTCGATGCCTATGTATTTGTCTGCGACCTGATTCGCCAGGCAAAGAAAAGAATCGTACTTGTCGACAGGTACGTGACCGAGAAGACTCTGGCCATGATGCTCAAGCGGGAAAAAGGCGTTTCTGTGACAATCTACACCTACGACAAAAGCAAAGTCCTTGAAATGGACCTAGCCACTTACAACGAACAATACCCCGACAGTCCGATGCAAGTCTTGCCAAGTTACGGAATGCACGACCGATTCCTATTCATAGACGATACGGCTTACCACTTTGGGGCTTCGCTCAAGGATTTGGGCAAGAACACCTTCTTCTTTACGCAGGAAGATTTCACGCTGCAAGAAGTGTTGAAGGAATCGCAGAAGATTCAGGCAGAAAAAGAAAGCTAGGCGTTGCAAGATGACAATGCAGAATTCAAACGCCTGCAGGGGTCGAATTTCCTCAAAAATGCCAAAATTTCTGTGAAAATCGCTGGTTGTCATAATGTGATGTCCGAGGAATGTATATTTGCATCGAGAGCGTTTTGCCCCGCCTTTTTTTGCTTGTAGGCGGAAGGAGTAGAAGATGAATGAAAAAGAGATTGCTGTCCCGAACCTGTTGGAAGAATCGGGCGTAGAAAAGATGATTCTGGTTATTTGTGACAAGCAGGTGTTGCTTGATTGCGATCTAGCGACGCTTTACGGGGTTGAAACGAGGGCGATAAATCAGGCCGTCAAGCGAAATATGGAAAGGTTCCCGGAAAGGAACTGTTTTCAGTTGACAGAGCTGGAATTTTCAAATTGGAAATCACAAATTGTGATGTCCAATTCTGAGAAAATGGGCTTGCGTAAGATGCCGTTTGCCTTTACTGAGCAAGGAGTGGCAATGCTTTCAGCTGTTTTGCGTACCAAAACGGCAATTAAGGTGTCTCTCGCTATAATGGATGCTTTCGTACAGTTGCGGCACATCAAAAGCATCTTTTTTATCAAAAATAACTATCAATTACATATAAACAATATATTTGACATTATGAATTCGGGAGTGCATATTAAGGGAGTGAAATGAGAAACTCTTAACAAAGGAGTTCATTATGAAAGACAGAAAGTTTGTGCCGTCTGCGCTTACCGCCACGGCCTTTGTGATGTTTACCCTGGCGATGTATATCCTCTTGGGGTAATCTACAATTTTTGTAATATCATTTTCTCTCTCCTTTTTTAATATGACGGGTGCCAAAATGCCCGTCATTATTGTATTTTTCTGTGCGGTACCGAATGATACCTTTAAAAATGCACAAATTGCAAAAAGGTTAAATTATGCTTGATTTGAACACTGTTGATTGGAAGACGCTCCCCTTCGGTTATTACGATACCGATTACAATGTCCGCTGCTACTACCGCGATGGCAAGTGGGGCAAGGTTGAACTTTCTTCTTCCAAGGACATCAGCATCCACATGGCCGCTACTTGCTTGCACTACGGCCAGGAAGGTTTCGAAGGCCTCAAGGCTTACACGGGCAAGGACGGCAAGGTCCGTATTTTCCGCGTTGACGAGAATGCGAAGCGCATGCAGAACACCGCGAACCGCGTGCTCATGGCCGTGCCGCCTGTTGAACTGTTCCGCGAGATGGTCCACACAGTGGTGAAGGCTAACGCCCGCTTTGTGCCGCCCTACGGCTACGGTGCAACGCTCTACATCCGTCCGCTCCTCATCGGTACGAGCCCCGAGGTGGGCGTGAAGCCCTCCGACGAATACCTGCTGTTGATGTTCGTGACTCCGGTGGGTCCGTACTTCAAGGACGGGTTCAAGCCCGTGGACATGATGATTAGCCGCAACTATGACCGCGCCGCTCCGCAGGGTACGGGTACGGTGAAGGTTGGCGGTAACTACGCTGCCAGCTTGCTTTCCCTCGCCGAAGCCAAGAAGCTCGGTTACTCCAGCACCATTTATCTGGACGCAAAGGAAAAGAAGTACATCGACGAATGCGGTCCGGCAAACTTCTTCGGCATCAAGGGCAAGACCTACGTGACCCCGAAGTCCGAATCCATTCTGCCGTCGATTACGAACAAGAGCTTGCAGCAGTTGGCTGAATACCTCGGTTACACCGTGGAACGCCGCCAGGTCCCGTTCGAAGAACTCGCTGAATTCTCCGAAACTGCCGAATGCGGTACCGCCGCCGTGATTACCCCGATCAAGAAGATTGTGGATCCGGTTGCCGGCAAGACCTTCACCTACGGTGACGGCGTGAACCCGGGCCCGGTCTGCACGGAACTCTTCACCAAGTACACTGCTATCCAGTTCGGCGAAGCCGAAGACCCGTTCGGCTGGACTGAGGTCGTGGACCTGTAGTAGTCAATTAGATGACGTCATTCTCCCGCAGCGCCTGCTGCGGGATTTTGTTTTTTTCTCGAAAAACGCCGTTTTTTACGAACGAACACATTTAGTTGACGAATGTAATTTTTTTTTTACTTTGAGAGGGTCGGAACATTTCACCCTTTTCTCGGAGGTCTTATGAAAAAGAAAGGTTTGTTCGGTTTAACGGTCGCAGCAGCGGTCCTTTTCGGTGGTTGCGCGCTTATGCAACCCAAAAAGATGCTCGATGATCCAACCCTTTACGACGAATACATGACTCGGTCTTTTGATTATTCTCCTGCCGCATGTTATGATGCTACAAAGAAGACTTTTGCCGACAACGATGTTTCGCTTGCCAAGGATTCTCCGGAAACAGGCAAGATGGTGACCGAGAAATATGCAGTTGCAAGTTTTTCGCAAAGGGATAAGAGCAACCGCAATATGGACAACAAGCAGTTTATCAAATTTTGGATAACTGTAAGTGGCGACGACTCTTCTTGTGAAATCAAGGTCACAAAACTTAAGGCATGGATGAATACCCAGGAACTCTCCTATGTGTATCCCGAGATAGGAGGTCCTTCGCTTTGGGATCCGATCTTCAACTCTATCAAAGATCAGTTGGAAGACGACAACGATTAGGGTTTAGCCGATCTAGCCAAGTCTTTCTTTAAGTCGCGTGTACCGTCGGGTGCTGCGGTTATTGCGCACGGCCTGGTGGAAGGCTCCGGGGGCCGAAAGTACCCACACGTGTCCTTTCGCGCGGGTGATGGCCGTATAAAGCAGGTTCCGCTGGAGCATTACGTAGTGGCTGGAGTCGAGAATCACGATGACGGCGGGGTATTCGCTGCCCTGGCTCTTGTGGATGGTGCAGGCGTAGGCCAGCTGCAGGTCCTCGATTTCGTCTCCTTCGTAGTCCACCGTCTTGTCGTCGAAAAAGACCGTCATGGCGGACTTGTCCTTTTTGACGTTGAAGACAATGCCCACGTCGCCGTTGAACACGTTCTTGTCGTAGTTGTTGGTGGTCTGCATCACCCGGTCGCCCGCACCCCATTCGGTGCCGCAGATCTTGAATTTTTGGGCGGAGCCGTTCATGAGCTTTTGCAGGAACTGGTTCAGCTCGAACACGCCCAGCGGGCCCTTGCGCATGGGGGCGAGAATCTGCAGGTCGCTTTTCAGGTCGATGTCCAGCTTGGAGCGCACGCCGGTGGTGACCAGTTGCTGCAATATGCCCAGGGCCTCCTCGGGAGTCTCGTAGGGCATAAAGTGGAAGTTGGGTCCGTCGATAGGCGCAGGCATGATGCCCTGGTTGATTTTGGCCGCCTTGTCGGCGATGTCGTTGCCGCTGGCCTGCCGGAAGATGTGCTGCAACCGCACGTTTGGAATTTTCGGGCACTGGAGCAGGTCGTTGAGCACGTTGCCGGGCCCCACGCTTGGCAGCTGGTCGGCGTCCCCTATCAGTAATATGCGGGCGGACAAGCTCACCGCTTCCAAAAGTGAGGCGGCAAGCCAGGTGTCCACCATACTGAATTCATCTACAATCATCAGGTCGCAGTGGAGCTGGTTGCCAATGTTCCTGTTGAACTTCTTGGTCAAGGGGTCCATTTCCAGAAGGCGGTGCACCGTTTTCGCGGGCGCTCCGCAGAGGCTTTTCATACGCTTGGCGGCACGTCCCGTAGGGGCAGCCAGCAGCACAGATTCCCCCATCTGGTTGGCAAGATGCAATATGCCCTTGAGTATCGTCGTCTTTCCCGTACCGGGGCCGCCTGTGACGATGGAGAACTTGTGGGAAAGCGCCATCTGGATGGCCTGCCTTTGCACTGGATCGAAACTGAACTTGTGTTCCCTCTCCCAGCTCACCAGGTACTGCTCGAAACCTTCGGTGGGGAGCGTGTTCCGCTGTAGCCGTAGCGCGATGTTCCGTGCGATACTATCTTCGGCCCGGAACAGGGGCGGGTAAAAACAGTCGTCGCCTACGCGGGTAATGCGCCCGCTCTTGCACAGGACTTCGAACTGCTCCATGAGAATCTGCACCGCGTCGTCGTCAAAGCTGTCTATCCGCAGGTTCTTGAGGGTGCGGTCCAGCAGGGCGTCCTTGGGCAGGTACACGTGGCCCTCGTTGAAGGACGATTCCTGCAGGGAGTAGAGCAGTGCCGCCTGGAACCGCATGGGGCTGTCCTTCGGTAGGCCCAGCTTCATGGCGATTTCGTCGGCGCTTGCAAACCCGATACCCCACACCTCTTCGCAGAGCAGGTAGGGGTTCTCCTTGATCTTTGGGATGGTGTCTTCGCCGTAGGTGCTCCACAGCCGTTTGGCGGTGCTGCCCACGATGCCGTGGCTGTACAGGAACAGCATGGTTTCGCGGCTCAGGCGGGCCTCTTGCCAGCTGGCCAGAAACTCCGCCATCTTCTTGGGAGTGATACCCTTGATTTTTACCTCGGAGAGCCTTTCGGGGTGGTTGTCCAGCACCTCTGGCAGGGTGTCGCCAAAGGCCTCCACCAGGCGCTCGGCGGTCTTGGGCCCGATGCCCCGGAACAGCCCGCTGGCCAGGTAGTCCTTCAGGTTGCCGTCACCTGTCTTCAGGATTTCAAAGCCCGTGGCCTTGAACTGCTCGCCGAACTTGGGGTGGCGGCCCCATTCTCCCTCGAACCGCAGGTTCTCGCCGGGAGTGAGTGCAGGAAAATTCCCGGTGACTACCGCCACCTTGCCCGTATCAGAAATCACCACCTTCAGCACGGTGAAACCGTTGGCCGGGTTCTGGTAGGTGACGTTCTTGATAGTTCCGAGAATCTGCATTCGGTTTTCGGCTCCGTGGCGGTGTCGGGTTACACGAAAAAACGGAGTGTGTTGGCACCCCGTTTTTAGGAAATCACAAAAATGCTAACGGATTAGCGAAGTTTCTTTTTGTGACGGTCACGACGACGGCGCTTTTTGCGCTTGTGAGTCGCAATCTTCCTGCGCTTTCTTTTCTTTCCGCAAGGCATATTGATTCTCCGTTAAGGGTTAAACATAAAAATTCGGTGCCAAAATAGAGAAAATTATGGGGGTTTTGTCAAGGTTTGGTTCTTTTTGTACACGAAATTTGGCCAAAAACGGCAACTTTGGCCATGGAATCATTGTATTATTATAAAAAACAAAGAGGAAAACATGGAAAATTTCAATTTTTACAGCCCCACGGAATTTGTATTCGGCATGGACCGCGAAAATGAATGCGGCGCGCTTGTCAAGAAGTACGGCGGCACGAAGGTGCTCATCCACTACGGTGGGGGTTCTGCGGTGCGTTCGGGCTTGATTGACCGCGTCAAGGCTAGCCTCGATGCTGCAGGAATCCCGTATGTGGAGCTTGGCGGCGTGAAGCCGAATCCGCACGATTCGCTCGTGTACAAGGGCATCGAAATTGTCCGTGAAAATGGCATCGATTTTATTTTGGCGGTGGGCGGCGGCTCTACGATTGATAGTTCCAAGGCCATTGCGATGGGTGCTGTTTACGATGGTGATTTCTGGGACTTTTACGATGGCAAGGCCTCGGCTACCTGCGCACTCCCCATAGGCGTGGTGCAGACCATTGCGGCTGCCGGTTCCGAGGGCAGTGGCGACTCCGTGGTGACCAAGGAAGACGGCATGCTCAAGCGCGGCGCGAGCAGCGAGCACATTCGCCCGAAGTTCGCGGTGCAGAATCCGGCGCTCCTTTGCACGCTGCCTGCCTACCAGACGGCCTGCGGCATTACCGACATCATGGCCCATGTCTTTGAACGCTACTTCACAAACACGCTGGAAGTGGAAATTACCGACCGCCTGTGCGAAGCGGTGCTCCTCACGATGGTTAAGGAAGGCCCCCGCGCCATTGCCGACCCCGCCAACTACCAGGTGCGGGCCAACATCATGTGGGCGGGGACGGTAGCCCACAACGGCGTTGTGGGGTGCGGGCGCAGTCAGGACTGGAATAGCCACGCCATTGAACACGAACTTTCGGCGCTTTACGACTGCGCCCATGGCGCGGGCCTTGCAGTGATTATGCCCTCCTGGATGGAATACGTGGTGGACCACAACGTGATACGCTTTGCCCAGATGGCGACCCGCGTGTTCGGCTGTCAGATGAACTTCGAGAACCCGAAGGCTACGGCGCTCGAAGGCATCAAGGCTTTCCGCCGGTTCTTGCATTCTATCGGCATGCCCATCAACTTCGCTGAACTTGGCGCGAAGGAAGAAGACATCCCGAAGATGGTGGAAAAACTCAATCCGGGCGACGGCTGGGGATTCGTGCCGCTCAAGGCTGCTGACGTTACTGCAATTTACAAGATTGCCGCACACGCCAGCCTGTAATTGCTACGCAAAAAAAAGAAGCCCGGCCATGATGATAGGTTGGGCTTTTTGTTTTAAGAAACGGCTGCTGCCGAAGTCATGGCGAAACGGCCCGTGGCGGTTTCGCATTCGGCCCGCAGGTAGGCGTAGCCTGAACTGTGGACCGTGATGGTCTCGTTTTGGCTTGCGGCCACGAGGCTTTCGGGGCAAATTTCTTCTTTGGCGGCCCACTTGCCGCCTGCAAGAATGCGGCGGCCATAGATGCGTATGTAACGGAATCCGCCGCCCAGGTCGTGCGTGCTTTGGGCGTGGAACTTTACGGTGTCGACCTCGCGATCCCACCAGAGGGCAGGGCCATCGGTGATGTAACAGTTGTCGTCTGAGAAGGCCTGCTGCAATTCTGCGGAGGAGAGGTTGTTACCGCTAGATTCCGGCTCGGGGGCCGGAATGACGCTTGGCGAGGGGGCGTTGCGGGGTGTCCCCGCAGAGGGGATGACAGAAGAAGGGGCCAGTGAGCCAAAAGCGACTCGTCCTAACGAGTCGTGTTGGCGAGAGCGAGGCGATCTCGTAGACTCTTCTATGCACTTGAGCCGAGCGGTCTGTGTAGGGAGGCTTCCCCCTTTCACGACGGTGCGGACTTTTCCGAAGACGTGGTGGCGGTTGTTCCCCAGGGAGAAAAGCGGCAGGTGCACGAAGGTGGTGTCGTTTAGGTCGCCGTGGGCGTCGTTTCCGCCGATGGGGAGTAGGAAGTTTCCTTTGCCCAGTTCGTCGATCCACCAGGCGCGACCCAGTTTAAATCCTTCGTCGCGGATTCCGTTCCAGAACTGGATGCCGCGAACGGGGTGCTTTGCGTCTAGGTGCAGGTCCGCGGTTTTCCAGTAGCCGCGCCGGAAGATGAATTTTTCAAGCAAGCCCATTTGTTGCAGGGGGTGTGCGGCAAAGCAGGGGGCGTCCGTCATTTCGAGGATGCGCCCGATGGGGAGCGTGGGCCTGTTGTTTAGCCAGTAGCGGCCGCAGTCGCCGAGGCCCGGCAGATAGGAGGCGGGCCCGAGGGCGGTCATGTGCACGTTTTCGCCCTTGCTGTTGCCTGCGGAGATTTCTTCGCCGGCGATGAGGAGCGGCTTTGCGGGGAGTGCAGCGATTTCGTCTTTCAGGTTCTGGAAACGCGCCGATGCCGAAGGAGCTTCCTTGGTGTAGTCTTCGACGGTGAAGGCGAAATCGTAGGCGTGGTCCGTAAAGTTCACGAAGTCGAGTCCTACGGCCTCTGCCGCCTGCTGCATCACGGCGGGACTTGCTCCATATTCCACATGGTCTGCCGAATAGTAGGTGTGGCAGTGCATTTCGCCGGCGGCATATCCTTCGGGTTTGGGAAGCTCGTGTCGGAGTACCTGGATTTTAAGCGGCGAGGGTTTCAGGCCCGGAAAGTTCCAGCGCTGGAAGGTCCGTTCTTTGCCGTTGCGACACGCAACGACCTTCGGGAAAATCTCGTAGAGGCCGGGTTCCAGCGCACCGATTCCTACAGGGAAAAAGTGGAAGGGCTGGTCCGCCTTTAGCTCCAGGTTGTCAAAACGCCGGGTTTCGTCGGGACTGCTTTCGTCAATCCGCCGGATTGTAATTTCAAGGCTCTTGACGGTGGCGGGAAACCGGTGGGCGTCCCGCACCACAATCCACAGCAGGGGCGTTTTACCCGGTACAAACTGGAATGGTGCGTCCGTGAAAATTTCGGGCCAGGGCCTGTACAGCAGGGACCAGGGCAGCCTGAACTTGAAGTGTGTTTCCGCGTAGCGGAGCTTTTTGCCGGGCAGTATGCTCATGGCCTACTCCGGCCGAGCTTCGGCGCTTGGGCGTGCAGGTTGCTCACTTTTTTTGCTTGCGGGTGGAGCTGCCTGTTCGTTCACTTTTGCAGGCTGTTTTGCCTCCGGAGCCGGCGGCTGCTTTTCGGCGCTTGAAGGTGCGGCGCTTTCCTTTGCCCCGATGGTCGCGCTTTCCTTGCCTGCAACCGAACTGTCCTTTGTAACGATGGTCGCGCTGTCCTTACCCAAGGTTGAGCTGCTGTCCCCTGCAACAACGGTGCTGCCCGTCGTAGCCGTGCTGTCTCCTATGACCACGGGCTTATTCCAGGCGCCAAAGCTTACGCGGATTTGCAGTTGGATTCCACCGATGTTCCACTTGGCCTTTTCTTCGGGGCCGTCGGGCACGATATCGGCATACTGCTTTTTGGACTTGACGGAAATGTAGCTGTACCCCAGGTCGCCATAAACGTACAGGCTTTTCCAGTTAAACAGCAGGTAACCGATGCTGAGCCCGAATCCAGAGCCGTAATAAGGAGTCTCTGCGGCGAGCTTGCCCCAGCTGGTGTAAATTTCGGTGTGGGGAAGCGTCCAGTACCAGCGCAGGGCGATACTGAAAAGGCTCTCGTTACTGAGGGACATCAGGTTCCCAGGAATGGCGAACCGGTATTCCAGAAAAAGCGGGAATCCCTGGATGGTGTAGCTGTAGTTGTGGGAGCGGTTGTTCTGGTCTACAAGTACTACGGATTCGTTATCGTGAATGTAACCTGCGCCTATACTTACGAAATGGTCCTGTCGCAGCTGGAACTGCAGCCCTGCATAAATCGGGAAACAGAAGTTCACCTTCTGAAAGTCCTGCTTGGCCACGTTGGCGCTGTCCCGCTTGTCTAGAGCCTGTGTCAAGAATTCGTGGTGGATGGTGTCGATGGCGTCTTGGAAGTATTCCCGCTGGTCAAAGCTGAGAAAGGAAATCCCCGGCTGCAAAAATAGGGCGATTCTGGAATTGTCGTGAATGTCCGTGCTGTTTTCGGTTTCCGCAAGGGATGTTACCGTAAGCACGAATGCAAGACACAGAATCTTTTTTGCAAGGGAAACCATAAGGCTAGTTTGTCATTTCCTTGTCTTCTTTGTCTTCTTTCTTTTTCTTGGAATCTTTTTTCATGCGCTTTTCGAAATCTTTTTCGGCGCTAGCAATATTCTTTTCGTTTTTCTTGAAGATCTTTTCCATGTCGTCGTCACCCGCGAATTCGTCCCGCATCATGGTGAGGTAATCGCGGGCGGGTTCAAACTGGTCCAGCTCTATGTAAGAATCCACGATGATCTTGAAGGCGTCCTTGCGACGCTTGCTCACTGTGTATTTTTCCAGGAACTCCTTGAGGTAGATGACGGCGGCCTGGTACTTGTCCATGCGGTAGTAGAGCCGAGCGGTCTGGAATTCCTTTTCGGCCATACGTTCTACCAGTAGTCCGTAATAGTAGTTGACGGAATCCTTGAGGGGGGAGTCAGGGTAGTTGGACAGATAGCGCTCAAAGTCCCTCATGGCGGTGGTAGTGTTGGATTCGTCTCGGGCCACCTTGAACTCTATGTTGAAAGAGGAAATGGCCTTGCGGAATTCTGCGGTCTCGATAAAGGGTGAGCCCGGAAAATTCAGTACGAAGGAACCGTATTCGCCACGTGCCTCAATCCATTCTTCCAGGTTGAAATAGCTTTCGGCCAGCAGGAACTGGCTCTGTTCCATATAGCCCGTGCCCGCGCAGAGGCTGAGGATTTCTTCTAGCTTGTCTTGGGCCCTGCCGTATTTTTGTTTCTTGAAAAGTTCTTCGGCCGCTACGTACTTGTTCTTGCAGAATTCAGCATGGCTTACTTTCCCGCGGTCCGAGGAGCACGCGCCAAGTCCGATGGCCAGGGCAAAAAGGCAGAGTATTGGGGCTGACTTTTGAAAAAGGTTCATTTTTTTTCTTTGGTTAATTCTAATTTTCAGCTATCAAATTAGAAAAAAGAAATTCACCGGAAAAATGATTTTAGTCCGTTATGTCTTGAAAGAGCAGATAGGCCCCTTTTTGGCGGCTCTTTTCGGCATCACGTTTTTGTTCGTGGTGGACTTTCTGGTAAAGATTCTGGACAATGTGCTTTCCAAGGGGCTTCCGGCTTCTACGGTTCTGGAAATTTTCGTGCTGAACTTGGCCTGGATGCTTTCGCTGTCTATCCCCATGGCGGTGCTGGTGGCCTGCCTCATGTCTTTTGGCAGGCTTTCCGGGGACCAGGAGATTACGGCGGTAAAGGCAGCGGGAATGTCCCCACTTTCGCTGATGCGTCCGGTGATGCTTGTGGCCATGCTCATATCGGTGCTCATGGTGCTGTTCAACAACTGGGTTTTGCCCGAGGCGAACCACCGTTCCGTAGAACTGATGAACGCCGTTTCTAGAAAGAAACCCCATGTGTTTATCGACGAAGGTCGCCTGATAACCCAGTTCCCCGATGTACAGCTTTGGGTGAGCCGCATTGACCAGGTGTCGGGAACCCTGTACGGGATACAGGTGTACGAAATGGAACGCAGGGGCGCCCCCCGTATTGTCTACGCCGACAGTGCCACTCTTGATTATGTGGACAACGGCGCAACCCTCATGTTCAAGCTCCGGAGCGGCGAGACCCATATGGTGGATCCCGACAACCCCGAAAACTATTTCCGCATTAGGTTCTATTCCCAGGACCTGGCCATGGAGAACGTAGATGACCGTCTAGAGCGCCGGAGTCGCAGTTACCGAAGCGACCGCGAGATGCCTGTAGAGATGATGATGGACGTTGTGGAAGAGGCCAAGCACAATTACGATTCTTTGGCAGACTACGCCAAGGAGACAAGGCTTTCCTCGCTTATGGCTACGTGCCGTCTGGTTGAAAGCGACAGTATTGTTCCCGATAGTTCCCGCAAGGCCATCGAAGATGACGCGCTACGTCGCTCCAGGATGTTCCCGAGGGTACGTGCCCAAGAGCAGGGCGTGCTGCGTACCACGGAACGCCTGCGGGGCCGTATGGAAGTGGAAGAAAAGCGCCAGGCCCAGTATCTGGTTGAAATCCACAAGAAGTTCAGCACTTCCTTTGCCTGTTTCATCTTTGTGCTTATCGGTGCCCCTCTCGGGATCATGGCCCGCAAGGGCGGTATCGGCACGGGCATCCTCTATAGCCTCGCCTTCTTTGTCATTTACTGGATTTGTCTGATTGGAGGTGAGAACCTGGCGGACCGCCTGATTATTTCACCGGAGCTTGCCATGTGGGCCTCCAACATCATCATCGGCTCCTTTGGCGTGTTCATCACGGTGGCCATGGTCCGCGACCGTTTCTCCGGAGATTCCAAGTTCTTCAGGGCAGTTCGTGCCGTGGGCGGATTCTTCAAGAAGTTCACGAAGAGGTTCGGATGAAGTTTTCCCGCTATCTCATACGCAATTTCTTGAAGATGTTCCTCATCGTGGTGGTGGGCGCCATCTTTATGTTCGTGGTGATTGATTTTGTGGGCAACATCAAGACCTGGCTTGCCCGCGATGTGCAGTCGGTGTACGATTACTACATCAGCTACCTGCCCTATATTCTTTACCTGATTACGCCGGTAGCCCTTTTTATTGCGGTGCTTGCCTCTGTGGGCAACATGACCCGCCACCTGGAAATGAGTGCCATGCAGAGTTCGGGCCAAAACCCCTTCCGCACGCTGATGCCCATATTTGTTTTTGGCATATTGGTCTCTCTGGGGGCCTACGAGATGAGCGAACTTTGGCTACCCGACGCGAATCACAAGCGCCTGGAAATCATGGAGACCAACGCCCAGAAAAAGAAGAACCCGCGAATCAAGGAAAAGAACAACTTTACCTTTATCGACAGTGAAAAGGCCAGCTGGTTCTTTAGGCATTATTCCGGCGACAAGAAACTGGGGCGCGACGTGGTGCTGCTTTTGCGGGACCAGGGGCACCTGGTGGAACGTTTTGACGCCAAGACCGTGACCTGGGCCGAAGAAGAAGGCATAGGCTACTGGCTTTTCGAGCGGGGCCATCATAGAATTTTCAATAAGGATGGTTCCGTAACAGTGCTTCCCTTTACCAAGGAAAAACTGGTGGACAAGGTCAGCACCCGCCCCGAAGACCTGATCAACGAGCGGCAGGTTCCCGACGAGATGGACTCCAAGATGGTCCTCAAGCGTATCGAGGTGTTAAAACGCTCTGGCGAAGACACCCGTGCTATGGAGACGGCCCTGTACTTTAAGCGGTCTGCCCACTGGATGAACCTGATTGTGCTTTTGATTGGTGCTGCCCTCTGCCACCGTTATACCCGCTCCGGAGGGCTTTCCCAGAAATTCGGCATTGGCCTGCTGCTTGTTTTTAGCTATTATATCTTGGAACGGATTGGACTGAAAATGGGCGAGAACGGAGCCCTTTCCCCCTTCATGGGTGCCTGGATAAGCCACCTGGTGTTCGGGGCTTTGGCTTCTATCATGTTGTACCGCTCGTTTAGGCTGTAGAGGTTTTTGAATGTTGATGGCATGTGTGTTGTTTTTTGTGGCGGGCCTTTTTTTAGGCGTCGCGTTTCAGGGTGGAATGCTTCTGTTCTTTATCCCTGTGGCAGGCATTGCCGTAGCTCTCGGTTATATTAACCTGCCCCGCATTCCTGGCAGCAAGACGGCGAGCCTTCCGGTGGTGACCCGTGCCATGAGGGCCACGGGCCTTGCCCCTGCGGTGACTCCGGAACTTCGGAACTCCATCAAGGACGAATCTTCTGAATTCAACGAACCCAATTCTACTCTGAAGGTGAATCAGGTCTGGGCCCGTGCAAACGCCGATGTGAACAAGTCCATGACCGATTTGCTCCACGGGCTAAAAAGGGTCATTCCCAATGTTCACTCTTTGGTCATTTTCTCTTCATTGAACAGCAACAAGGAATGGGGGATCCGGGTCTATAGTGCAGACCCCAGCGTCCAGATAGCTTCCGATGTAAAAGTGACCGAAACTTCTGGGCTTATCGGCCAGCTTTTCAACATAGACGTGGAACGCCTGCTGGAAGGCGACCTTTCTGGCGGAAAGGCACTGCTGTACTATATTGACAATCCCATGATCAAGTCCCTTGCCGCGGTACCTATCCTGGACCAGGGCAAGAACCGCATTGGCGCCCTGGTGATAGATTCGCTGTATCCCAACGCCTTCAACCAATCGACGGTCCAGGCTCTTACCCACATTGCAAGCACCCTGTTTGCCCTTTATTACAAGTGCTTCGTTTCGGCAAAGAATTTTATCGGCCAGCACCAGTTCAGCATTCTGTACAGCTACCAGCACAAGTTTTTCCAGACTATGTCCGTCAAGGACATCTATAACCAGATTTTCGACTACGTCAAGCAGAATATTCCTTACGACCGCATGATGCTTTTGGCCCTGGACAAGCAGGACCAGGTGGATACCCACAAGGAACGTGAAGGCCATGTGGTCTGCGCCGACGGTATCGACAGCGAACAGTTCCAGAATAAAAAGTTCACTCTTTCGGACAAGGGCCTTGCGGTATTGGCGCTTTTCCAGAAACGTCCTGTAGAACGGTTCTTCAGTTCTAGCTCCAGCCAGTACATTCCCCGCATAGACAACCGCGAAAACAAGAACCTGGATTTCCGCCAGCTGTTCGTGATGCCCATTTCTACGGACAACAATGCGGGTCAGGCGGAACTGGCTATCTGCCTCGAGAGCCGAACCTCTGGCCGTTACACCGAACACGAAATGCAACTTCTGAAGGCCTTTGCCGGAGTGGCGGGTTTTGCCTATGCCAGGGCAAGCCAGTTCGAGACCAAGAAAGACGAGGCTACTCGCGACGGCATGACAGGTCTTTTGAACAAGCGGACCCTGCCCGACGCCCTTCGCACCGAAAAGATTCGTGCCGACAGACGTCAGTACAATATCGGCGTGCTGATGATGGACATCGACCATTTCAAGAGCGTGAACGATACCTATGGTCACGGCGTGGGCGACATGGTGATCATCGGGATTGCAAAGACCCTGCTGAGGGAAGTCCGCAAGGATATCGACGTAGTGGCCCGCTACGGTGGCGAAGAACTGGTGGTGGGCCTCGTAGATACCACGCCCGAAGGCATGATGGAAACGGCGGAGCGCATCCGCAAGGCCGTGCTGGATTTGGAATTCGAAGTACACCAGGCCACGCCTCTCCGGGTGAGCATCAGTATCGGTGCGTTCCTCGTGACTCCGGAATTCAAGGACAACATGATGAAGGCCGTGAACTTTGCGGACCAGGCCCTGTACAAGGCCAAGGAAGGCGGCCGCAATCAGGTTATCCAGTACACAGAAACGGCCTAGAGCCGCTTGACTAGGGGGCGAAATTGTTCACTGTTTTGGATTGGGCGGTTCTCGCCGCTTACCTTTTAGTTTCCCTGTTTATCGGCCTCTGGGTTTCCCGGGGCAACAAGAACCTCAAGGAATATATGTTCGGTGGCGGGTCCATGCCTTGGATTGCCGTAGGTATAAGCCTTATCGCTACCTCCGTAAGCGCCACCACCTTCTTGGGCGCTCCCGCCGACGTATACGGCGACAACATGACGTTCCTCATGTTCCAGATAGGGGCGCTCCTCAGCATCGTGGTGGTGGGCTTCGTGTTTATCCCCAGGTTCCGCACGTCCGGAATCAACAGTGCCTACGAACTTTTCGAAGTCCGTTTCGGTTCCAAGGCGGTGCGCCGCCTGGCGGCGGTTTTCTATTGTATGCACCTTCTGCTCCGCACGGGAATTCTGCTGTACGCGCCATCCCTGGTGCTGGCCCAGATTTTGCACATCGACTTGAAGCTTGCCATTGTGGTGTCTGCGGCGGTGGCCATTTTCTACACCTGGTTTGGCGGCATCAAGGCGGTTATCTGGACCGACGTGATGCAGTTTTGCGTGTTCTTTGGCGGCGGCGTTTTGGTGCTGGTTTTAATCGCCAATGCCGTCGGTGGCTTTGGCGAAATGGCGGCCCTTGCAAGCGGGGCGGGCAAGACCAAGTGGTGGGATGCCAGTTTCGATATTTCTAACGCACGTACCTTGGTGTCGGCGGGCTTTGCCTATGCCGTTCTAGAAATCGCCATTCGCGGTTGCGACCAGCAGTTCGTGCAGCGCTACCTGAGCTGCAAAGACGTGAAGGCGGCCAACCGCTCCAGCGTGCTCTCCATGGTGCTTGGCTGTGCTGTTTCCATATTGTTCTACTGGGTGGGCGCCGCCCTGTTCGTTTATTACAAGATTTCCAAGGTGGCCTCCTTGCCCGATGGCCTTGGCCAGAACGACGTGTTCCCCTACTTTATCGTGAACGGGCTCCCCGTGGGTGTGACCGGCCTTATTGTGGCGGCTATCTGTGCGGCAGCCATGAGCAGCCTTTCGGGAGCTATCAATTCCCTCAGCAACACCTCGGAGCACGACTTCTTGGGTTGGGGCGAATCCGAAGGGATTGGCGGTCTCAAGCGGGCCAAGATCTGGACAGTGGTCTGGGGCGTGCTGGGCGTGTTCTTTGCTCTGTTTGCCGCCACCCAGCAGGGCAGCCTCCTCAAGAACGCCATCTTCTTTACGGGGCTCTTTACCGGCCCGCTTCTTGGTATGTTCCTGCTGGCCTTCTTTGTGAAGGGTCTCAAGAGCTGGCAGGTGATCGTTGCCGTCCTTTGCGGCATGGCAAGCCTGGTGCTTATCCAGGGGATTCCCGCCTTTGGCGTACCTGCGGTATTGGGCGGTATATTCAGCTGGCCTTGGATGCCCTTTATCAGCATGACCACCACCATCCTGGTGGCGCTGTTGCTTAGAGTTTTTTCTTCGCGGCCTTCTTGAATTCAGACATGGCCTTGTCGATGGTGTTTACGTAGGCGTCCACGCTGGTGTCGGATTGCAGGTCCACGTACTTGTCCACCAGCATTACGTTGCCGTTGCCCTTGACCTGGGTCCAGCCGTGGTCCGTAAAGAGGAGCTTGTTCCCCTTCTTGTCGATAAGCACCACGTCCACCATCACCACGGGCTTTGCGGTATTGGCCAGGGTCAGTAGGCCGTCTTCGTAAAAGAAGTAGTATTCGGCCACGGCTACTGCATCTACGTGTAGGGATTCGCAGAGTGTGCCCACTTTTTCTCGGACTTCCTGGTCGTCGGTTTTGGCACCAAAGAGTGCCGTTTCACCGGAGACAACCGCTTCGTAGGGCAGTTCGTGCATTCCCTGGGGTGTCATGTAGCGCCAGCCGTTCACCGGCACGAGTCTTGCGATTTTGCTAATGACGCCTTCTGCCCCTGTGGGATCGAAGAACTTCTGGACATCGGCGTTGCCTGTCACCTCTTCGGCGGGCACGACCGTCCAGCCGTCAAGACCGGCGAGGGTTTCTGCCAGGGCGTCGGCGCCGTAGGTGATGATTTTCTCCCGGCCCTTGGAGAGCTGCTTCACGTTGTCTTCGGCGGCACTGGTGGCGACCCCGACCAGGGCGTCCTTCAGGCTGCCGCTTTCTTCTTCGTCTTCCAGCTTCTTGATGTCCTCGCTGGCCGACACGCTCAAGATGGCGACTTTCTTTACGTCGTTGACTTCGGGTTTTTGGACATGTACCCCTGCGCAGGAGCAGAGCAGAAATGCGAGAGAGCAGAGTGCGATGGCCTTTTTCATAATTCCTCCTCGGGGCGGGCGGTGCCGCTTTCCGGAATGCTTGTTTGTTACATCTATAATTTAAGTCCGTTAATCCATATTGTCAAATGAATAATTTTTATTGAAACGATATATATTTTTGATTAAATCTGCTTTTTTCCCCGGACATTCGCCGTTTCCTCCTTTTTTCTGTTATATATGACCACAAAGGAGGATAATCTTCCCGGTAGCTTTCCGCAATCTTACTTTTTTCTGTTTTCCTTAAATATTTGTGTATTAAGGAGTTGGACGAAATTTCCCCCGACCTCTGGTGGTGGTCCGACCTCAAAATCACCACATGTTGTGGTGGTCTTGAATTGAAAAGCACAAGATATGGTGTTTTTTGTTATTATTTGACCGCTGACCCATTTTGATGAAAAAAAGGTAAAAGTAATGATTGTTACAGTGAAAAAGCGCGACGGCCGCGAGATGCCGTTTAACATCGAGAAGATTTCTGCCGCTATCGAGAAGGCCTTCCGCGCCTCTGGTGAATTGGACGAACAGATTAAGGCCTCCCAGGACCAGCTGAATTTGTTGGGAAACGACGACGTGCTCTCCAGCACGGCCCTCCAGGTGGCGGCAAGCGCCGTTGGCCTTTTGGAAGCCGAGGGCAAGGTAAAGCCCGAAATCGAAGAAATCCAGGACGCCGTTGAAAAGGCCCTGACCGAGGGCGGTTATGCCGATACCGCCAAGAGCTACATCCTGTACCGTGCCGAGCGTACCCGCATCCGCGAAGTGAACACCCGCCTCATGCACACGCTCCGCGACATTACTTTCAGTTCCGCCAAGGAATCCGACCTCAAGCGCGAAAACGCGAACATCGACGGCGACACCGCCATGGGCACCATGCTCAAGTACGGTTCCGAATCGGCCAAGCATTTCTACACCATGATGATGCTCAAGCCCGAGCACAGCCGCGCACACTCCGAGGGCGATATCCACATCCACGATTTGGACTTCTACTCCCTCACCATGACCTGCTGCCAGATCGACCTGAAGAAACTGTTCAAGGGCGGTTTCAACACGGGTCACGGCCACCTGCGCGAACCCAAGGATATCCGCAGCTACGCGGCTCTTGCTGCCATTGCCATACAAAGTAACCAGAACGACCAGCACGGCGGCCAGTCCATTCCCAACTTCGACTACGCCATGGCCGACGGCGTGCGCATTACTTACCGCAAGGCCTACCTCTCGAACATGGTGAAGGCTCTCATCCTCCTTACCGGCAAGACCGAAGAAGAAATCCAGCCGGTGGTGAAGAAGCTCCACGCCGAAATGGCGGAGATGGGCATGGTCGCGACGCTCGTGCCCAACGAGAAGTTCGTGGAAGCGGAAGCCCGCGAACTTTCCAAGACCTTCGATACCGAAATCGTGATGAAGGCCCAGAAGTTTGCCGAGAAGATGGCTTACGAAGAGACGGACAAGACCACCTTCCAGGCGATGGAAGCGTTTGTCCACAACCTGAACTCCATGCACAGCCGCGCCGGTGCGCAGACTCCGTTCAGTAGCATCAACTATGGTATGTGCACCGAGCCCGAAGCCCGCATGGCGATGCGCAACCTGCTGCTCACCACCGACGAGGGCCTGGGCGGCGGCGAGACGGCCATTTTCCCCATCCAGATTTTCCGTGTCAAGGAAGGCATCAGCCTGAACCCCGGCGACCCCAACTACGACCTGTTCAAGCTGGCCTGCAAGGTGAGCGCGAAGCGCCTGTTCCCCAACTTCAGCTTCCAGGATGCTCCCTACAACCTGCAGTACTACAAGCCGGGTCACCCTGAAACGGAAATCTCTTACATGGGTTGCCGTACCCGCGTGATCGGCAACAACTATGACCCGACCCGCGAAATCAGCTTCGGCCGTGGTAACCTGAGTTTCACTTCTATCAATCTGCCCCGCATCGCCATCAAGATGAAGTCCGTGGACCTGTTCTTCAAGGAATTGGACCGCATGCTGCAACTGGTGAGCGACCAGCTCATGGAACGCTTTGCTGTGCAGAGCCGCCGCAAGGTCAAGAACTTCCCCTTCCTCATGGGACAGGGCGTGTGGATCGATTCCGAAAAACTGGGCTGGGAAGACACCGTGGGCGAGGTCATCAAGCACGGCACCCTTTCCATCGGTTTCATCGGCCTTGCCGAAACCCTGGTGGCCCTTACCGGCAAGCACCACGGCGAATCCGAGGCTTCCCAGGAACTGGGGCTCAAGATTATCGGCCACATGCGTGAATTCTGCGACAAGGAATCCAAGCGCCTTGGCCTGAACTTCAGCTTGCTCGCTACACCTGCCGAAGGCCTTTCTGGCCGTTTCGTGCGTATGGACAAGAAGAAGTTCGGCATCATTCCGGGCGTGACCGACCGCGACTACTACACCAACTCTTTCCATGTGCCGGTGTACTACAAGATTTCTGCATTCAAGAAGCTCTCGCTCGAGGCTCCGTACCATGCGCTCACCAATGCGGGGCACATCAGCTACGTCGAACTCGATGGCGACCCGACGCAGAACCTGGACGCTTTCGAAAAGATCGTGCACCACATGGCGAAGGTGGGAATCGGCTACGGTTCCATCAACCACCCGGTGGACCGCGACCCGGTTTGCGGATTCGTGGGTGTTATCGGAGACTGCTGCCCCCGCTGCGGACGTAGCGAAGGTCACGCCATTTCCGAGGCCAAGATTGAGGAACTGCGCAAGCTTTACCCGGGTATGCCTGCGTTCAAGGGAATTAGATAAATTCAGATTTAAGATTTCGGAGTTCGGAATTTGATGAATGAAAATAATTCTGAAATCTGAAATCCGAAATCATAATTAAACATAAGGAGGACAACATGTCTGAAAAAGAACTGAGCAAGTATGGCGAGGGTGTGGGTTTCGAACGCATCCGCCGCATCACCGGTTACCTGGTAGGTACCATCGACCGTTTCAATAACGCGAAGCGCGCCGAAGTGAACGACCGCGTAAAGCACGGGGTGTAATACGGAACAGCAAACTCCGAGACTCCGCATCGCGGGAATCGAGCCGGAATCCTTCGTAGATGGGCCCGGTATCCGCATGACGATTTTCACCCAGGGCTGTCATCACCATTGCCCCGGTTGTCACAACCCGCAGACTCACGACTTTGCAGGCGGGCACTTTATCGACATCGAAGAGATTCTTGCGATGATCGACGAGAACCCCCTGCTGGACGGTGTCACTTTCAGCGGTGGCGACCCTATGGAGCAATCGGCGGCCCTGATCCCGCTGGCCCGCGAAATCAAGGAACGGGGTATGAACCTGATTATCTACACGGGTTATACCTACGAACGCCTCATGGAACTGAAGGACGAGCGTCCGGACTTTTTCGAGCTGCTCACCTTTGCCGACATCCTGATTGACGGCCCCTTCGTGATGGCGAAGCGTTCCCTGGAACTCAAGTTCCGCGGCTCATCTAACCAGCGCATCATCGATGTGCCCGAAAGCCTTGCCCAGGGCCGTGTGGTGCTGCACCAGATCCAGCTGGACGAAATGGCGGAGCGGGAACCGCTTGCCGTCAAGTGCGCTGTTTAGCCCAGCGCAACTGTCACCCTGGCCGCTCAACTTGTCATCCCGCGTCCTGTGGTGAGTGAAATCGAACCAAGGCGGGGATCTGCTGTCAGTTAGCCCAGCGCCAGTTTCCAGGCCAACAGGTACAGGCCGTAATACATCAAGACACCAACACCGTCTGCGCTTGAAAGGGGAGTTCCCCAGCGCAGGCTCTTTTTTTTCGGAATGAACCCGCAGAAAAGCCCTGCCACGAACCCGTAGGCGTGTCCCAGGATGTCGGCGTTTTCGCCAAGCCCGAGAAATACCGCCAGCGATGCCGCCCCGCACAGGGGCGCGAACCTGCGGAGCATCCCGTGGCTCTCCTTGGGCATCAGCCGGAACTCGATGACCGAAAGGCATCCGATGGCGGCGAACACGAAGGTGGAAAACCCCAGGGAGCGAAAGTCCGTCTGTACCGTGGCCGACACACAGAGGTTTGCCACGGCGGCGGCCACGGCGATGAAGGGTACTAGCCTAAGGAGCGGAATGCGGAAGGTAATCATGTTCATCACGATGTATCCGCAAAGCAGGTTCGACGCCAAATGCCTGGCGTCTCCGTGCAATGTCTGGGCGGTAAGGCTTCGCCACCATTCCCCCTTCAGGACCTTGGCCGCGTCGGAAACTCCTTCGCTGTGGAGGTTTATTTTGTCCGTGAATTGCAGCAGTGTCACGAGAATGGGCGCAAGCAATACCCACAGGGGCTGCAGGCTGAAACTCAGCGGTATGGGCGGGTTCTCCTCTTTCGGGGGATTCTCCTTGTGGTACAGTTCCAGTTGCAGCCTTGCCGCACCCTCCATCTCAGGCACAATGAAAATCTGGAACGGCCCTTCTTCCGAACGCACAAGCCTGTGCTCGATTCCCTGGGATAAAAGCACCAGGCTGTCGTCCCGCACCTGCCGGAAAGTCCCTTCGGATACCTGCACCGTTTCGGGGTATTCGGGTTCGGCGGGCTGTTTCTGCTGGCGGGCATCCGGCGCCTGGGCGGCCTGCGCAGGTGCCTCTTCGGGAGGCTTGCGCATATAGCGGGGCCTAAGCGGCGACATCAGGCGTGGCATGCAATCCTCCTCAGGTGAACATTGGGAATATACAAAAATTTTATTGGGCGTTCCCCCGGCCCTTTCGCCAGTGTTGATGGGCCGGGGTCGGGCTCTGCTCGCCTTCGGCTCGTCAAGCCTTGCGATTTGTCGTCATGGCGGGCTTGACCCGCCATCTAGAATAACGATTGTGTCAAATCGCAAGTCTCGCCACTTCGTGCGACGATCCCTAACGCAAAGGCGGGTGGGGAGCGTAAACCTATTTTTACGCGTTTGTGCGGTTTTTAAGGTATTCCAAGATTTACTGATAAATAGAAATCGCCCCAAAGGCGGTTAAAAATGGCAACAGGCGGCCCGAATTCATGAATGAATCCAGAATGGTGCGAAAAATCAGTGCTATATTTATGGAGACATAATGAATTAGAGTAGAATCTTGTTCCTGTATTGAAAAGTCTGGTAAACTTGAAGTTAGCAGGGAACAGGGCGATACTCGCACCCTATGGTGCGGGTCGTCTGTTGCTTATTGCTAACAGGTTTACCAGAGCCTTCAATACATAAGCCTTGCGACTTCGCACCTTTTTTATTTCCAAAAAATTGTGCGAATCGCAAAAATGGCGCTGTCACGCTGTTAAAGGTCACTGAGCTTGCCGAAGGGACTTTGGATGCTGGTGGTTGAACAAGTTGCTGCTTGCAAACAAACCGCTTTTGCGGAAAGGAAGGGAATATGAGAAAAATTATAGCTGTTATGTTGCTTGTTATGGTATTTTTCAGTTTATCGGGATGTGGTTTTGGGCGTGTTGGTGAGTGCAGGAAAAGATACATTGGTTGTCGTTGGAATTGCGAACTTCAGTACGGTTGGACTGGATACCATGGCACCGCACACGATGAACTGGTGCAAAAAGTGGCGGCAGAACAATGTTATTGGCAGGAACGGCCTCAAAGAACTTCTCGTCGTATAAAACATCAAAGTTCACCACAATTAATTCCAGATTACTGTTTTGATAGTGATGGGAACTTTGTTTGTGATCCAAATGAATATTCTGATTTACTTCGGTATGATTGAAACATTTTTACAACCAATGTCAAAATGGAAGGTTGGTGTCTCGGTTTCAACATAATGGCAGTGAAATGGAATCAATAGATTACTATTCAAACGGAATACCGCGGGAATATAATCTGGAACTACGAATATGGGTGGAGGTCTCTACGCAGCTAACAAGAAATATAACCAATCGGGGATGTTAATAGGTCATTCTTTGATGAGTGGCAATATACAAAATATAAATAGATGTAAATTTGAAGCACTCGTCAAATTTTTTTGAGTTTCTCTGCCTACGGCATTTCATGCACGCTGGCGATTGCCCTGATGATTCCTGCAGGGACCCCGTTTTGGCGGGCAAGTCTTGGCCACTGGCGAACGGCATCTTCGACTTCGTGTAGAATCTTTTTGTAGCGGCCCTGCCTGAGCCCTGCGAATTTTGCTATGGCCTTGAAATCGTCTAGTGTAAAGCCGTCACGCTTGCCGTTGAAGGTCATCTGGTGTGACCCGGTCCATGCCCCCTGCGGGTTGTAGGCATAGGTCATGTCGAATGCTGGGGCGAGGGCCCATGTTCCCTGCTTGTCCATCAGGAACCCGATGTTCTTGGCGTGATCGTCTTGGTTGCGGGCGCAGATGTTGAAAACTGCCCGGCGGTACATTTCTTCTAGGGCGTCGTAGCCCAGGCCTAGCCGCTTGATAACGTCTAGTGCCTGCTCGTAGCTGTAGGCCCCCGGCATGTTGAAGTCGTAGTGGGCAAGGCCGCAAAGGGACTGGTAATGCAGTTTTTTTCCGCCGGCCAGCCTGTCGAACCGGCGTGTCATAAAGTGCCGGTGTCCGGCACTTTCGTAGAGCCTGCATTCTGTCATGTGGATGCCTGCAAGTTTCACCATTTGCGAGTAGGTGTATTCTATGGCGCCGTAACCGAACAGGTCTGCGTTTTCCTTGTCGCCGTTATGCTCCACGTCATCGAGTTTCAACAGCCAGTATCCAAAATCCGGTTCGGCCTCCACCTGCCCGGAGCGCATTTCGCCGGTGGTTTCGTTGTAGGCCACCAGGATTTTTGCCCGGGCGCCCCCCGCAGAAGTTCCGACCTTGAGAATTTCCTCGAAGGATCGGTTGTTCTTTTTGCTGAGTCTCTTTGTAGAAAAGCGCTTGCGCCGGTTCAGAATTTCGGCGGCAAAAGCCCGCAGGCTTTCTACGTCAATGGAATCGTCTGTGCGGGAATCGGGCCCCTGTAGGGGCGAAAATTCCAGCGCTCCCATGCCACGATTCCCTGTATAGCACAGGCGTTCAAGGGCGGTAAAACTTTCGGGAGTGCGCCCCTGCCGCAGCAGCCAGGAGTCTATGACCTTGTTGCCGAACTTGTCAGGGAGGCTGTCGGCAAAGAGTCCGGGCAATCCGTGGAATGTCCTTGACAGCTGCGGAAAACTGTAGATTCGCCTGGATACGGGCATCACAAGGGGCGAGGGTTCGATTCCTGCTCCGATAAAGTGGTCGGCGTATTCGAAACGGGCGACGGAGTCGCCTTCCAGCATGGAAATCGCTCCGATGGTCGTTCCCCAGAGTTTTACCTGTACTGCAATCATCTTGTACCGTTACTTGTCTTCTTCCCAGACCCAGGGCTTCTTTTTACCGGAATTTGGTGTTGCGGAATAATTGGCGATGGTGTCGAAGATGACGTTGGCGCCAGAATTTTTCTTGTGGGGGGAGCCCGCCCGCTGCCGGGGTTTGATTTTCCCCATTTGCAGGATTTGCATGGGCGAGGGAGAATCGTCTGGGAAAATGCCCAGGAAGGTATCCAGCATGTCGCAGGCCCGCAGCACCTTGACCAGGTTCAGGATCTGTACGGAATCACCACGTTCGATTCGCTCTACCGTTCCCTTGCTGACTCCGGCCATTTGGGCAAGCTTTGCTTGAGTCCAATTGTTCCTGACACGGAATGCCGCCATACGCTTGCCGAGCAGGGCAAGTGCGGATTCGTCGGTCTGTGCAGAGTACATGGCCATAGCTCCTCCTATTATCTTATTTTAAATATAATAAAATTCTTAAAAATGTGCAAATATTTTTCATTAAATATAATGAAAAATTGGCGAAAACTAGTATTATTTCTTAAAATTTAGTGAAATAAATTTTAATGTTTTGTGTGGAAAAAGAGCCGATGAAAACATAAGCGGGAAAAGGGAATGTTAGCCCGCAATACGCCTTGCTTGCGCAAGGTTGCGGTCTAACCCTACGGGCTTAATGTTCGTGAACTCACATTAAGCTCATAAAGCGACTATCGTATGCACTTCGTGCACGTCGCTTTATGCCGCACCCTCTCCCCCAAGGGGTCTCGGGTCCGACCCAACTTCTCAACCGAATACAAAAAAGCCCAGCAAAAAGCTGGGCGTTTTTGTATTCGAGCGGGAAAAGGGAATACTCAGCATCGGTCACTCGCTGCGCGAGCCGATGCTTCGCCCTACGGGCTTGAGGCTTGCGCCTCAAGTGCTGAAATTTTTCAGTCATGTTCACTTCGTTCTCATGTGAAAAATTTCAGTCGCACCCTCTTCTCGGCTCCGAGTCCCTTTTTATCCCGACGCATAAAAAAAGAAAACCACCCAAATGGGTGGTTTTTCTTTTTTCGAGCGGGAAAAGGGACTCGGACCCTCGACCCCGACCTTGGCAAGGTCGTGCTCTACCAACTGAGCTATTCCCGCGGGGTGAGACCAATTATAGCTTAAGGATTTTAGATTGTCAAGGGCTTTTGCAGGGAAAAAATCAAAATTTCGTGCTTTTTTCCCCTCAATTCGAAGATTCCCTCTTTTTTGGCGATATAGCCGTGGGGGATAGGCTTGGGCAGTTCCTGGAAGTATTCCTCCGAAATCAGGAATTCCTGCCCCAGCTTGGTGCAGAGCCCCTGGATCCTGGCGGTAGTGTTCAGCACGTCCCCGTGGTAGGCCATTTCGCTCCCGAAATTGCCCACCTCCGTAGAAATGACCTTCCCGCAGTGGATTCCGGCCTTGAACTGGGGCGTTACCCCGAATTTTTTTATGAATTTGGCGCTTTTCCCGGCGATACATTCCGAAAAATCGTAAAAACAGTCCACCGGCCGGGCCTTTTTGCGGCAGGCGGACATTTTCCAGGTCAAAAAGGCCCCGTCCCCTGCAATCTGGTAGATTTCGCCCCTGTTTTCTTCGCAACAGTTAGAAAGCAGGCTGTAGTAGTCCTTTAAAAAGCTGCTGTACTTCACGTGGCCCAGTTCTTCGGCCAGTGAGGTGGAGTGCCTGAGGTCGATGAACATGAAAACCCGATCTTCTTCCTTGGGTTCTTGGGACTTGCCGAGGAAGGTATTCCAGAAGACCCGTGGACCGAATTTCTTGTGTACGGAGCGCAGTGCCGTAATGAGGTAGGCCGCAAAGAAGTACAAAATAACCTGGACCCGCACCTCGTGGGACATTAGGTTGTCTTTGATGGAGGCTAGCGAGACCTCGTTGACAAGACCTTCGTCGGCATTGGACTGGAACAGCAGTATGCACAAGATAATGCTTGCGTGTATGGCGGCGATAAAGTAGAAGGTCCGTACCAGCAGGGCCTTCCACACGGGCCTGCAATCCCGCTCGTCTTTCAGGATAATAACATCGTATATCCCATGGGAAAGTCCCATGAACAGGGAGAACTGCAGCATGAGCAGGAGTGGCTCTATGGACAAGTCACCCTGGTCACGATACATCTCCAGCATAGAAATGCCGATGGCTACACCCATCCAGCAGAGCACGTAAAAACATACGGCTCTGAACTTTCGCTGTGTCTGTCGGGTAATAGCCATAGGTCTAGTGGATAAAGAGGGGAAGCGCCCAGATCATGGCGATGAGGATGATATCCTTGTAGGATTCACCCATCAAGAGGGTGGAGGACAAGAAGAAAATGATGGTTGCAAGGGTCAGGAACACCCACAGGGGCGCCCGTTTCTTCAAAAAGTTCTTGATTTTGTCTTTTGTTGCTTTGTCCATCAATCAAATCTCGGAAATAGTAGTCAGTCATCAGTTATGAGTTTTCAGTTATAGAAGAAGCACCTCGAACCTCACCACTCACAACTCATAACTCATAACTCATAACTCATAACTCACAACTCACCACTCACAACTAATTTACATTATTTTCCCCTGTGGGCAACAACTATAATGTATTTTTAAGAAATGCTGGGTCTCTATATCCATATCCCCTTTTGTGAAAAAATCTGCGATTATTGCGATTTTTTCACTATCCAGGGGCCGGATCGGCTCCACGTGGAGTACCTGGACCTGCTTTCGCAGGAAATTTCTGCCTTTTCGGAGCGGCATCCAGGAGCCTTAGAACAGGTGGAAACCCTCTATCTTGGGGGCGGAACTCCGTCTATCCTGTCTCCGGAGAAACTGGCTCGGCTTTTTTCCATATTGGACGGTGCCGGAGTGCCTCTCTTACGACTGAAGGAATCCACCATGGAGTTCAATCCGGAGTCTACCGATGACGAACGCCTGTCGGTGGCGCTCTCAAACGGCATCACACGGGCGAGTCTTGGGCTCCAGAGCTTTAGGCCTGGGCTTTTGCAGGCGGTGGGCCGCAGGCACTCGCCGGAATCTGGCCTTGCCGCCCTGGAGCGTCTCCTTTCTAAGCCAGGCCTTCGGGTGACGGCAGACCTGATGTTCGACCTGCCTGGGCAGACGGTGTCGCAGTTCCTGGAAGACCTGGACTCTCTGTCGGCGTACCCGCTGGGGCATATCAGCTTTTATGGCCTCAAGGTGGATCCTCGCACAAGGCTTGGCCACCGGCTTGAAAAGGGCCTTGTCCAGGTAGACGAGGATCTGTACGGCGAAATGTACCGGGAAGGCGTCAAGCTGCTTGAGACTAGGGGCTTTGAACGTTACGAGGTGTCGAACTTTGCCCGCACGGGCGAAGAGAGTCTCCATAACCTGAACTACTGGCGCCGGGGTGAATACCTTGCCTTTGGCCCTTCGGCCAACGCCTTCTTTGAGGGCGTCCGGTTCCACGCTCCCGATCGTTATCCGGAGTGGCGCCGCTATGTACAGGCGGGCTGCCCGGAAAGCCAGCTGTCGAAAGACCCTATCGGCCACGACGAGCAGGTGGCGGAACTTATCCAGCTTTCGTTACGAACAAAGTATGGTCTGGATGTGGACGCCTTGCAACATCTGGGCGTTCGCCTCTCGGAAAAAACAGTTTCCCGCTGGATGGAACGGGGCTTCTTGAAACGGCAGGGGCCGCACCTTGTGCTCGAAGGCGACGGCTGGCTCTTTATGGACTCCGTAGTGGCCGATTTATATTCCAACTTGGAATAATTCGCCTTGAATTCGGATTCTAGAAAAGTGTGATTTAGGCCTCAAATCGGGCTGTGTCCTTGGCAAAAAAAATACCCTTGCCCATAAAAAAACATATTTTTAGAGATGTAAGTGCCCAGGCTTGTAATTGGGCGTGTTTGTTGTTGCGCAAAAAGAGCGAGGATGGTATGTTGGCAAAACGACAAAATGGGTTGTTCCTATTTGTAAGCACCCTGCTGCTGATGGCGGCATGGGGTTTTGCCGGCGTGAACTATAGTGGAGACTGCATTAACGATGCTAAGCCGGATTCCCGCTGCGTTTACCTGCCCCTGGATGTGGGACAGATGATAGGGCTCTATGTAGAAGATCCTCCAAAAAGCGGGAATCGCCTTAAAAATGCGCCCTTGTACGTTTATGCCCCCAATGCGGGATCCGATACCATTGTGTTTACGGTGGGAAGTGATGTCGTCGCCAACGGCCAGATGTTCACTTCTGACAATAATGGCTACGTGGTCACCGGTGTAACGGGGCATTGGACCGTTTCCAACGCCCCTCTAGGGGTTTCCGTCAACTCATCCATGCAGGATGTCAACGTCATCTATGTCTACAACTTCTACGTGCCGGAGTTCCAATTCTGCGAAGATGCCGACTGCAAGGAGGTCATCTCCGATATTTCGAACATCCAGCTGAACGTGGGTGATACGCTGCCGGTCTATGTTCAGTCGGTAATACCCCTTGGCCCCTCGAAAGGCAAGCTGGATACTCTTGCCAAGGATTTGCAATACTTCCTTTCCTCAAAGCACGAAGACCTAAAGTTCTTGACGCCGGCAAAAACGCCTATGGGCCATGGGACGATCAATGGGACGAAATACTACATAGGTCAGCTTTCCGAGTCCAGGTCATCTTTCCTGGTGACGTCGGACAAGGCTATTTCCGATGTGAATTTTACCCTGGAATCTTCTATCTACAACCCGAAGCCAGATAGCACGGTTTTCCGCGCCAAGGAAGAGTTCCCCGGCAACCTGCAGTTTGTGAATTACGGACTGCCCTCCCTGGACAGCGCCTTCATTTACGATACCGACGGCGACGGTGTGGGCGATAGCATTGCGGCCTACTTTAATGGCCAGATGAACGGGGTTTCTCTGGAGAATTTCCAGTATAACTGGCCCACGGGCGGTGACTACACGGATTTCAGCGGGGACTTTACCCTGGACGGTCACCTGGCCGAGCTCACCGGCGTAAAGACTACGATTCCTGATGGAGAGGGCCAGGGGAACCTTAAGGTGGATGCCTCGTCTACGGTGTCTGGTGCCAGCGGAAACCTTTCTACCGCTATTCAGGACCGCATTGGCCCGGTTATCCAGACGGCAACCCTTGAACCGGGTGACGGTGACTATGATTATGTGATTCTCAGCTTCAACAAACCTCTGGATACGTCTTGGACCTCGGGTAGCGGTTTCCTCCTGGATGGGATCCCCCTGTCCATGACGGCGGTAGAGAAAGGCGTCGATGGAAACGACCGCATTTGGAAGTTCAAGGTGCCCAAGAATTCCGTCCAGGTGGGAGGCGAGTTGGAACTGGCCACCTCTTGCGCCAAGGACAAGTGCCCCGACGGGCTTATCAAGGCTGCCGACGGCAACAAGACGGGCAAGAACAACCCCGTGAAGATTACCAATTCGGGCAAGAACTACGTGGATGACGAGCGGAACGGCTTCTACGACAAAAACGGTGACGGTCGTATGGACAGTGCCACGGTGGCCTTCAAGGAACTCATTTCCAAGAAGGACCTGGAAGATATGGAAGTGGTGCTGTACTGGATGGATAACCAGGGCAACGTGCTGGAAATCAAGCCCGACCTGACGGACACCAACTTCGTGAAGCTTTCCAAGGACGGCTTGATGCTTTCCATTACGGTGGATACCACCAAGTTCGACGTGCAGCGGATGCTCACCTATGTGGATACCGCGGGAATCGACGTGGATAGCCTCAAGTACGGCTTTGCCAAGGTCACAAAGCCCGTGGTCCAGGCGGACGGCACCACCAAGATGGAAACCTACGATTGCACCATGCACGACCGTATGTCTCCCGTGATTTCGGGAACCTTCCTGGAGCCGGAGTCCTTCCAGAAGATGGAAGCCGA
>DFTB01000018.1 GCA_002382975.1 Fibrobacter sp. UBA4223 | reverse complement strand
CATTATCGTGCCGGGAACCAGGAACAGCATTGACGCTCAGCTGAAGGCTTGGGAAATCGAGTCCAAGTTCGAAGGTGGCGTGCGGCTTACCAGCGAAGAGGCCTTGCCCCTGATAGAGCAGGCGTCTTTGGGTGTTGCCCAGAGGATTATGAGCCACCTGACGGCCAGCGGCCTGAGCGGTATCCAGGGGAACTGGGTGCTGGCCAGGAGTCTTGGGGTCATCGAAGGCGTAGATTATATGCGGACCGGCCGGATCGAACGGATCCAGCGGGATATTCTGGAGCAGCTTCTGAACGAGAAGTTCGTGCCTATTATTCCGCCCATCGGCTGGAATAAGCTTGGCCAAGCCTACAACATCAGTTCTACGGAACTGGCCACGGAACTCTGCAAGTACATGCAGGTGGGCAAGCTGTTTTTTATCGGCAGCGAGAACGGTATCAGGCTTGAAGGCCTTGCTACCGGCAAGAACACCAAGTATCTGGAACCAACGGACAGTGGCGTGATTTCGGCCTTGGATGTGGACCAGGCCAAGGAACTTCTGGAACTGAATGCCGACAAGCTGAACTTTGCCCAGAAGGATTACCTGCAGAATGCCATCAACGCCTGCGAGGCTGGCGCGAATCGTGTTCACCTGCTGAGCGGCGAGTTCCAGGGCAGTGTGCTGCAAGAAGTATTTAGCGCCAGGGGCGACGGAACCATGGTGTATGCGAACCAGTATTCCAGCATCCGGCCCGCCAACATGGAAGACATTCCCGATATTTTGCGGATCATGCAGGACTATATCGCGAAGGGTTACCTGGTGCCCAGGACCCAGGAGAGCATTTCCGAAAAGCTCAAGGACTACGTGGTGTACAGTATCGACAACAGCATCCACGGCTGTGGCGCCCTCCACGAGTTCGAAGACGGCATGGCCGAAGTGGCCGCCATTGCGGTGGCCGCCAACTACCGCAAGTCCGGTATCGGGGATGCCATCGTGCGGCACCTGATTTCTGTGGGTCGCATGAAGGGCTACAAGAAGCTGTTCCTGCTCACTACCCAGGCTTTGGACTGGTTCTACCCCTTCGGATTCGAAGACGGCTCCGTAGAGGATTTGCCGAGGAGCAAGCGGGAACATTACAACACCAAACGAAAGTCACGTATCTTGGTTATGCCGCTGGACAAGTGACTTTTAACGTCATGGCGGACTTGATCACAATAGCCACTTGCGGCTTGCCGCTTAGTGGATATGATCCTCGGCAACGGGGACGCCATCTAGATTCCGGGTCAAGCCCGGAATGACGAGCGCAAGAGATAGAAGATTTATCATGAACACTCTCGAAGCAATACGCACACGACGCAGCACTCGCAAGTTCAAGGCGCAACCTGTGGAAATAGAAAAGCTACAGGCTATTGTCGAGGCGGGTCGCTTTGGACCTACCGGCGGTAATGCCCAGACGAATCACTTCTTCGTGATTTCAGATGCTTCGGCGATTGCGAAGCTCAAGGAGCTTGTGCAGTCCGCCTTTGCCGCAATGGAACTTCGTGAAGACCTGTACAAGAGCCTCAAGAATTCCATCACGCTCGCCCGCAAGGGAAATTACTCTTTCTGCTATACGGCACCGGTACTTATCGCGGTGGCGAACAAGAAGGATTACGGCAACAACATGGCCGATGTGGCCTGTGCCGTAGAAAACATGATGCTTGCGGCCAACGAGCTGGACCTGGGCAGTTGCTACATCAACCAGCTCAAGTGGCTGAACGAAGACCCGACGATTTTGGAATACCTGCGTGGTCTCGGCTTGCGTGAAGATGAGCGGGTGTATGCTTCTGTCGCCGTTGGTTACGCCGACACCGAAAGCGGCCTCCCGAATCGAAACGAGTCTCCTCGCGTCGGCAACGAAGTGGTGTTTGTGTAAAAGGATAGCCAGATGAATTTAAAGATGATGGAAGACGGATTTCGGATGATTCTTACCGGCATGGGCGAAGATCCGAACCGCGAAGGATTGCTGGAAACGCCCCGTCGTGTGGCGAAGATGTACGCCGAACTCATGACGGGACTTTCGGGTGAAATGAAAGCCGAGGATATCCTCAAGACGCGCTTTCACGAAAAGTACGACGAGATGATTATCGTGCCGGACATCGAGTTTGCCAGCATGTGCGAACACCATTTTCTGCCGTTTACGGGCAAGGCCCACGTGGCCTACATTCCGGGCGACTGCGTGGTGGGCCTTTCCAAGATTCCCCGGGTGGTGGAGTTCTATGCCCGCTTCCCGCAAATCCAGGAACGCATGACCCGCCAGATAGCGGAACTCATCCAGAAGGAACTGAACCCGAAGGGCGTGGCTGTTGTACTGGAAGCATCTCACATGTGTATGACCATGCGCGGGGTGAAAAAGCCCGGCGCCACTATGGTTACGACCCAGCTTCTGGGCAGGTTCAAGACCGACGAGAAGACCCGCGCGGAATTTATGTCCCGCATATATGCCCCGCGTTAATTTTTCTGGTTATTTTTTGTAAAAATCTTTTAGCCGTTTTGACGGCGCCGTATACAAAAACTTTTTCTTGGAAATTTGCATTTTTTCCGCAGGTTGCTGTTGTACATGGACTATTTGTCCACGGCAGCTCTAGCCCGTAGCTTTTCTTTTGTTTTTTTCCAATGTAATTTTATTTACGTGATGGGAAACAAAAGGAGATACGATGAAATTGAAAAACCTCAAGGTTTTTGTAAAAGGATTGATTGTGGTTGGAGCCGCCTTTGCGATGGCTGCTTGCGATGATGTCACCAAACCCGCGCCTATCGAAGCTGCTGATGATTTGGTTCAAGAAGATCTAGGTGAAGGGGGACAGATTGAAGGAGGTCAGGGACAGGTTGGAGATAATGGCGCATCGGAAGAATCTGGCAATTCTAGTAATTCTAGTTTTGGTGAATCCAGCTCCAGCGAAGCGACCGTATTGGAAAGCAGCTCTAGCGATGCTACGGGTGTAGAGTCCAGTTCTAGCGGAGAGCCTGCAGTCCCGAAAATATTCCTCGCAAACGATACTGAAGAAGAAAAAAATTTCATGTCGGTTGAATACAAAACCGGCACCGGTGCCGATGGAGAGGGAATTCTTGCGTACCCCACGCATATGACAAGTAATCCAAATCAAAAACATGCCGTAGTAATTTGGGGGCCGGGAGGCGGAACCGCTCCTGGAGCATACGAGGGAATAATCCGCCGTCTTGCGTCTCACGGCTTTGTGGTTCTTGCATTGAGTAGTTCTCCTGGCGATGGTTCCAAGGCTATTGCTGCCATGAATTGGCTTGATGAGCAGAACAAAAATGCCGCAAGCCCGTTGTTTGGTAAGCTTGATATGAATACGGTTGGTTGCTCCGGTCATTCCATGGGAGGCCTTGAATCTGAGCGGGCCCTTATTAAGGATGAGCGTGTTCTTACTGCGTTCCTTAACAACAGCGGTGCCTGGGATAATCCCGGTGCCAATCAGGTTCCTGCGAACAAGAGCATTGCGATTCTTTATGGCGAAGGTGGTATGGAACGTGGCAATGCTGAAAATGATTACAACAGGGCCGATGTAAGTGCTCC
>DFTB01000009.1 GCA_002382975.1 Fibrobacter sp. UBA4223 | reverse complement strand
GCTACCCGCACTGCTGGCGTACCGGCGTTCCTCTGATTTACCGGGCCCTCAAGACTTGGTTCCTGAAGATCGACGCCCCTGTCACCAGCAAGGACGGTATCACCAAGACTCTGAAGGAATGGATGGTCGAAAACAACCAGACGGTGAACTGGGTGCCGGACCACATCAAGAACGGACGCTTTGGCAAGTGGCTTGAAGGCGCCCGCGATTGGAACCTTTCCCGTAACCGCTTCTGGGGTACGCCGATTCCGGTGTGGCTCTCTGACGATGGCGACATGATTGCCGTGGGCAGCATCGAAGAACTGCAGCAGCTCACTGGCGTGAAGCTCGATGACTTGCACAAGCACTTTGTGGACAAGCTTACCATCGAAAAGGACGGCAAGGTTTACCGCCGCACGCCGGAAGTGTTCGACTGCTGGTTTGAATCCGGTTCCATGCCGTATGCCAGCCGCCATTACCCGTTCGAAAACAAGGAACTCGTGGAACGCAGCTTCCCGGCAGATTTCATCGCCGAAGGCCTTGACCAGACCCGCGGTTGGTTCTACACGCTGACGGTGCTTTCGAACGCTTTGTTCCAGAAGCCCGCGTTCAAGAACGTGATTGTGAACGGAATCATCCTGGCCGAAGACGGTTCCAAGATGAGTAAGTCCAAGCGCAACTACCCGGACCCGAACGACCTTATCGAACGCACGGGTGCCGACGCTATTCGCTTGTTCATGATTAACTCCGCTGCTTTGAAGGCCGAAGACCTCCGCTTCAGCGAAGAAGGCGTGAAGGGCATCGTGAAGCAGGTGATGCTCCCGCTTTGGAACGCTGTGGCATTCTTTGTGTCTAACCACAACGCCGACGCCGCCAAGGGCCAGTTGAACTGGAAGCCCGGTCAGGAAGTCAAGAGCGAAAACGAACTTGACCGCTGGATGCTTGCGACCCTGCAGGATCTCGCTGCCAAGGTCGAAGTGGAAATGAAGGCTTACCGCCTGTACAACGTGGTGCCCGCCGTGATTGCCGCGGTGGATGACCTCACGAACTGGTACGTGCGCCGCAGCCGCCGCCGTTTCTGGAAGAGCGAAAACGATGGCGACAAGAACGCCGCCTACGCTACCATGTACAAGGTGCTGGTGGACTTCTCCAAGATTCTCGCTCCGTTCCTCCCGCTCCTCGCCGAAGAAATCTACCAGATTCTCGTCCGCGAAGTGGACTCCAATGCTCCGGTGAGCGTGCACCTCTGCGAATTCCCGAGCGCCGACAAGTCCCTGATGGACGAAAAGCTCGTGGAACGCATCGCCATGGTGCGTGGCATGGTCGAAATGGGCCGCGTGATTCGTGCTACGAACAACGTAAAGAACCGTATGCCGATTGCCAGCATGACGGTGGTTGCTCACGGTAACGAAGAAAAGGACGTTGCCGAGACCATGAAGGATTTGATCCTCGAAGAACTCAACGTTCGCGAAATGAAGTTCCTCGAAGATGAGACAAAGCTCGTGAAACTCTCCGCCAAGCCGAACTTCCTCGCCATCAAGGCGAAGGGCCCGGATTACGCGAAGAACATGAAGGTGATTTCCGCCAAGCTGAATTCGCTGAGCGTCGATGAAATCAAGGCTCTCCAGGCTGGCGAAACCATCAAGTTCGACTTCGGTGAAGTCGGTGCCGATTGCTTGATGCTCAACCGCATCGTGGCCGACGGCATGGCCGTGGAAGCCAACCAGCACTTCACCGTGGCTCTGGACCTCAAGATTACCGACGAACTCCGCCGCGCTTGCGTGGCCCGCGAACTCGTGAACCGCATCCAGAACCGCCGTAAGGACCAGAACTACGCCATCACCGACAAAATTGAAGTGACGCTGTTCTCTGCAAGCGACGTCTTCAAGCAGGCTGTCGCGGAGAATGAGGCTTACATTGCCGGCGAGACGCAAGCAGTCGCTATCAAGTGGGCTGCCGCTGCCGATGGCCTCGAAGCCAACGACGCCGACGGCGAGGCGTTCTGTTTTACGACGGTTAAGGCTTAACCTAGTGTGTCATTGCGAGGCTCCGTGAGGAGCCGCGGCAATCCCCAAAAGACTATGAAAACGCTCTTTCCTTGCGAAAGGGCGTTTTCTTTATTTGGTCTTTTGTGTGAAAAAGTGTATATTTATAAGTGAGGTATGAATATGCAAACCGCAACAATTGAAATAACGACTGCGATGGAACCTTATGTAAATAAGCGTGACATGTGGCTGAAGCAACGCGCGATGCTGTTGTACCCCTATATCCAGAACGGGACGATTTCGCATGGCCGTGCCGCCGAGATCCTTGAAATGGATAAGTGGTCTCTAATCCAGCTGTATGGTTCTATGGGCATTCCGTATATTGACATGGACGAAGCGGAACTTGAACGCGACATTGCAAACGCTTTGGCTGCTTGCGGAGAGTCTAAGTGATCGTTGTCTCTGACACGACTCCGTTATTGACTCTGTTCAAAATTGGACGGATTGACGTTTTGAATAAACTATATAATTCCGTTCACATTCCATTTGCTGTATTTGAAGAACTGACTCGTAATACTGAATACCCTGAAGAAGCAGAGTATTTTAGGAATTGTCCGTTTTTGGAAGTTCATTCGGAACTTTCCGCAGAAAGAGTATCCCTATTGCAACGAGCGACTGGTTTGGATCTGGGCGAAAGTGAAGCGATTATCTTAGCAGATGAAAAACAACCGAGTCTTTTGCTGATTGATGAAAGCAAGGGGCGTGTTGTAGCCGAGAGTATGAAACTGACGATTACCGGAAGCATAGGTATTCTCTTTGCCGCATACCAGAAAAAGTTACTTACTGCAGATGAAATTGACCAAAGTGTTACTATGCTTAGGGGCATGAACCGCTTTATCGGTGAAAAACTTTTTAATTTGCTGTTGTCGTTGGTCCACGATAATAAATGAAGTTTGTTAGGAGCCTGATTTTTGTTTTAGCTTTGCTTTTGCCGGGTATTTCGATGGCAGAGGAATCGGCATGTCAAAAATCAGATAATTACTACTGCATTTTAGATGGCTTTTCACCGACGCTTTGGGGATGGTCTATGGGCGGCGGACCATATATAGCTTCTGGCGGGATTGACTTTATAGTTGGCGCATCCGCTATTTTGTACGAAACTACTAGACCAGATTCTTTGATAGGATTTTGGGAACCAACCAATGAGCTCATGTGGACCAATCGAATTCGATTGATTTATGATTTTGATAATGATCAAGTGGGATTCTATTTTCAGCCCAATTTGCGTTATATGTTTGAAAACATGATATTCACGGTTACCTCTGGTCCAGAAATTGGATGGGCATACAAAACTGGATTTGACTACGGATGGTCTGTCCGTATAGGAGGACTTGCGGGATTAGGCTTTGGTTCTCACGAATTTGGTTATTTAATCAATTCCAAAAAAGTGTATTATACATTTTCCCTTGATATTACATTGGGCTTCTGGGCAGCGATGTCTATTTAGGATTATTCCGCAAATCCCGGAGGGGGCAGGTGCATGCCGGCCATCAGGAGTTTGTTGTCGCTTGCGTATTGCATGATGCGCTTGCGGCTTTCGGCGGATTTCGGCTTGTCCATGTCGTAGTTGGAATTGACTTCGGGGTGGTCCTTCTGCAGGGCGTAACCGTGCATCAAATCACCGACGACAAGCAGGTTTGCTAGCTGGAATGCGGTGTGGCCCGGCGTATGCCCGACGGCGTCCATCGCGAGCACTCCGTGGGGGAGCGAGTCACCGAAGGCGAACAAGTGCAGGCTATCCTTGTAGAGCGCCATGATGTTCTTCTGCAAGTCGTTTTTCGGGATGTCGTTCATCCAGGCGTCGTATTCCACCTTGCCCGCATACACGGCGGCGTTCTTGAAAGCCTTCGAATCGTTGCCGGCGTCGTTTTTCACGGCAAGACCCGAGATGTGGTCCACATGGAAATGCGTGAGATAGACAAGCCCGATGCTGTCGGGATTCACGCCGAGCGCGGCAAGGCGGTTCATGAGCTGCCCGCCGAATGCGCCGAGGCCTGCATCGAACAAGATGTACTTGCCGTCCACTTTCACGAGGAACGTGCTCACGCTGGCCGGGATGCCGTCGGGCATGTTCAGACTGTTGTAGAGGGAATCGCTGGCGTCGCTAAAAAGGCTGCGCGGGTTCAGCTTGTTGCCCGTGTTGTCCTGAATCCAGGTGACGCTCGCCCCGTTTGAAAGCGTAATCGTCTTGGTGCCCTCGACCGGTGCGGCAGTTTCAACGCCCGCAGTTTCTGCGGTGGCGGTTTCCTTGGCGGTCTTGGTGTCGCTACAGGCGGCGGCAAGCATCGAAAGCGAGATGATTCCGAGGATGGCAAAGAACTTGTTCATATAGACTCCTTATTTACAAGATCCTCGCCTTCGCGAGGATGACGACGAAAGTGTTCGCGAGGATGACGACGAAAGTGTTCGCGGGGATGACGACGAAAGTGTTCGCGGGGATGACAAAAAAATAAGAAATAGCATCCCCTTTTGCGAAAGATGTATCTATCTTTTAGGGTATGAGTGATAAACTTGTACACAATGTCTGCACCGACGGATTCGAAATGGAATACGCCCAGTTCGGAAGCGGCCCTCGCCCACTGGTGGTCATTCCGGGTCTTGCCATCAGGAGCGTCATGAAATCTGCAGACGCCCTGCAAGTGCCCTTCAAGATGTTCACCGAAGGCTACACGCTTTACTTTTTCGACCGGCGAAAGGACGCCAACCCCGGCTATTCCGTAGAAGACATGGCCCGGGACCAGGCACTTGCCCTGCGTGCCCTCGGCCTCAAGGACGTGGCCCTTTACGGAGTGTCCCAAGGAGGCATGGTGGCCCAGCATTTGGCGGCAAATTACCCGGAACTGGTCTGGAAACTGGTTCTCGGCTGTTCCACCTCCAAGGCAGAGCCCCAACAACTCAAGGTAATCGGCGAATGGACTAGGCTTGCCAGGGCCCACGATGGCGACGGTCTCGTGAAAGCCTTTATCCGGGACTGCTTCTCGGAACCTTTCGCCAAACGTTACGGCAGGGCCCTCCAGGTCATGTACAAGGACGTCTCTGCCGAAGAGATGGACCGCTTTGCCGTTTTCTCCGACGCCTGCGATTTTGTGGACACCCGTAACGGACTGGAAAACATCAAGTGCCCCACCCTCGTTCTAGCCGCAAGCAAGGACCAGGTGGTCACCCCCGAAGCTTCCCAAAAAATCTACGACAGGCTAAAGGCCACAGGAACCCCCTGCGAATTGCAGATGTACGAAGGTTACGGCCACGCCGTATTCGACGAGCTGCCCGAATTCAAGACCAAAATCCTCGAATTTTTGTCCGCTCCCTAAAAAATTCAAATGCCCTCCGCCCTACCTACCGAAAAGCCCCGCTACGCCTTTGTGGACCTTGCCAAAGGCCTCTGCATCATGCTGGTGGTGTGGCACCATGTGGCAAGCACCTGGGGGCTGGACACCTACCCGCTAAAACTTTCCCTTTCCACCTTCCGCATGCCCCTGTACTTCTTTCTTTCGGGGCTGTTCTTCAAGAGCTACGCCGGATTCTTCGACTTTTGCCTGCGGAAAGTCAACAAGCTGCTGATCCCCTTCACCTTCTTTTTCATTACCACTTCCTGCATTTTGCCGTTCATCCTCGCCCACTTCCACCTGCGGCCAAGCCCCGGCTGTAGCGTGTGGTATTCCTTCATTTGGCAGGAACAGTTCCCGAATTTTCCCATCTGGTTCTTGCTGGGGCTTTTCTGGACCAACCTGATTTTCTACGGAATTTACCTCGCGGCAAAGAAGCTCCCGCCAAAATTTTCCAATGCTGGGCTTGTGGCCCTGTCATTGGCCGTTGGCGGCCTGGGATTTTTCCTCGGGCGGAAAAGTATCAACCTGCCCATGTTCATGGACACCGCCATGACGGCCATTCCCTATTTCTGCGCCGGACATTTCGCCTTCCGCTATACGGCACTACTGAAACCGAACAAGTTGGACAAGCTGAACATTCCCTTGGCCCTCCTGGGCTTTGGCCTGGTGTACCTCTTGTCGGACTCAACGGTAAGCTATGTGCAAAACCATTTCCAGTTGCCCTTCTGGAGCACTTACCTTTGCGGACTATCCGGAGCGACCGGCATACTCCTTATGTCCAAGGCCATCAAGAAGATTCCCCTGGTGTCTTACTTTGGGCGATATTCCATCATGATTCTCGTGACCCATGGTTGGATCCAGTGGGCCGTCATCAAGATTCTGCGGGAATTTCACATCCACTGGTCAAAGAACGCAAGCCTTGCCTTTGTCTTCGTGGTCACCATGCTTTTATACTTGGGAATTATCCCCTTCATGAAGCGATTCATGCCCCATGTGACTGCCCAGAAGGACGTGATTAAGCGGGAATAAAAAAGGTCCCTCGGCATTTAACCAAGGGACTTTTTCAAGCTCTAAATAAATTTAATCCGTTATTCTCTTCACATATATGGCATTACAAGTACCTTCAAACCGAAGAGTATACTTCTTCCTTAGCCCATAAGCTTTTCCATTCCACAAGAAGGGCAGACCAGACTCTTTCAGCTGATCCTGTGTAATCTTCAGCCAAGACTGCTCTCCAGTAAAGCAGAAGTAATCATAATTGTCAAAATCAAGATCATCAACTTTGAAATTTAACTGATCCGACTCTTCATAGCCATCTACAGTCTCGCCATTGGCAATCTTGTCCAAATCATCTAGTACATCTTGATCTGTCACACCTTCCATAAATTCTTCTGTAATGGTAGCGTTGCCATTTTCATCTGGTGTGATTTGTGATCCCGAAAAATCAACTTTCTCGCCAGACGCCGAAGACACTTCGCCTGTACTTGACGAGGATTCGTCGCCGGATACAGAGCCTTCGTCTCCCGAGGCCGAAGAATCTCCACCTACTCTAGCAGTGCTTTCTTCACCGGAAGTAGAAGACCCGTCGCCCTTGCTCGCAGAGCTGTCATCACCAGAAGAGGCCGATTCTGTGCCGGATTCCGAAGATTCCTCACCGGAAGTAGCAGACTGCCCTTCGGACTCGCTAGAAGTTACATCGCTAGCAGAACTGGAGGGTTCGTCCGTCTTGGATGAATACTTGCCCGGATCAAAGCCGGGAATAAACGGTTCCAGGCCGTCTTCTTCGGAAGCAATTGCATCATCCGAGCCTTCCGAAGGAGACACCGTACTGGAACAGGCAAAAAGCCCCAAAGAGATACTCAGAGCCGTAACTGGCAGCAGGATTTTTGTCAATTGCATAGAACCTCCGAACAATGGGTCTATACAACATATATTTTTATAAACAAAATAGCAATAGCTATGTGAATAATTTCACACATTTGTACACAATTTGCCCAAATCTGGACAAATTTGCAATTTTTTCAAGAAAAAAAATTCAAGCATCTATTCCAACTTGGAATAGATGGATATACAAACTTCTGCAAAATCCAGGGTAAAATTACCCCTGGCTTCGTAAGCCGCGCCACCCCATAAGAAAGGCAACTTGGTTTCCAAAAGCTTATCCTTGGTTATCTGAAACCAATCTTCTGATTCCGTATAGCAGTAATACAGATACTTGTCTAGTTGTAAATCATCAACACCGAGAGCCAGTTGACCGACTTCATCGAATCCTTCCGGCTCTGCATTATCTTCCAATTGGGCCTTCAAGTCCTCTAATTCTGAAGCAACTGATGCAGTAACATCTACAAGGTATTCTTCCGTTATAACGGCAAAGCCTCGTTCATCCACTTGAATTTTTGATTCAGAGAAATCAACTTCTATCATCGAGGAACTTGACGACACTTCAGAAGCACTACTTGCAGTGGCTGAACTGCTACTACCACCTGACGGTGTTTTTTCGGAAGATGTCGGTCCGTTATAGCTTTTTCCGGGATGGTACCCAGGAACGGCATCCAGACCACCATTGTCACTGGCATCGGTAGAAGACACCGTATTGCTACAAGCGACAAATCCGATGGTCAAGAAAGCGACGAGCAAAACGCTACAATATTTTGACACCCGCATAATAAACCTCTCCCTTTAAAAATACAATAATGTTTGCAATTGTAAGCCGGGCAAAAGCCATTCCCGCACCTTTTTAATGCGCTTCGAGCCAATTTTTCCCGAAGCCAACGCTTGCCACCAGCGGGACTTTCAGCTCCATCGCCCCTTCCATTTCGGCCTTGACCATGGCAGAAAGCTCTTCCAGCCGGTCCTTGGGGCACTCGAAAACCAGTTCGTCGTGGACCTGAAGCATCATCTTGAGGGGCAGATTTTCCCTGTTGATTCGCTCCTGAATGCGGATCATGGCAATCTTGATGAGGTCGGCGGCAGAGCCCTGCACAGGAGTGTTTACCGCCATGCGTTCCGCCATCTGGGATTCCATGCGGTCAGAACTGTCGATACCTGCAATGTAACGGCGGCGGCCCGAAAGGGTTTCCACATAGCCATTCTTGTGGGCGTAGGCCTTGGTGTCGTCGATAAACTTTTGCACTCCCTGATACATGCCGAAATACCCGGTGATAAAGTCCCTAGCCTGGGCCATAGGGATTTTCAAGTCACGAGACAGGCGGAAAGCCGTCATGCCGTAGAGGATGCCGAAATTCACCACCTTGGCGTCGCGACGCATGTCTGCGGTAACCGCATCCAGTTCCACCCCGTAAATGGCGGCGGCCGTGCGGGCGTGAATGTCGATTCCTTCCTTGTAACTTTCGATAAGGGCGGGGTCGCCGCTCAGGTGGGCCAACATGCGGAGCTCAATCTGGGAGTAGTCCACCGCCAAGATGACATTGTCAGGGTTCTCAGGAACGAATGCGGCACGAATCTTTTTGCCCAAATCGCTACGGACCGGGATGTTCTGCAAATTGGGATCTCGGCTGGAAAGGCGACCCGTAGCCGTCCCCCACTGGATAAAGCTGGTGTGAATCCGTTTTGTTTTCGGGTTCACCAGCGTCGGGAGCACCGACACGTAGGTGCTCTGCATCTTCTTGAGTTCGCGGTACTCGATGATGGCGAACACGATGGGGTGGGGCGCGCTGACGGAAAGTTCCTCCAGAACGGCGGCATCGGTACTGCGTTTCTTGATCTCGGGAAGCCCCAGCGTATCGAACAGCACCTCGCCCAACTGCTTGGGGCTACCGATGTTGAATTCCAGCCCCGCCATGTCGCAGATTTCTTTTTCCAGTTTTTCAATGCGACCGGCAAGCTCCACTTCCAGGTTCTTGAGGACAGCCGTATCCACGTAGGCCCCTACACCCTCCATCTGGTACAGCACCTTGAGCAAGGGCATTTCCTGGCTGTAGAAAAACTTCTCGTAGTCCATCTTCTGGAGCTCTTGCAGCAGAGGCCTCCAGAGGCGGAGCGTATAGACCGCATCTTCGGCGCCGTATTCGGCGGCATCCTTCACAGGAACGCGGTTAAAAGGAATCTGGCTCTTGCCACGCCCGATGAGATTTTCTATGGGAATCATCTCGTGGTTCAGGCGCTGCATCACCTGGTTATCCAGCCCGAGTCCCGTCTGACCCGGCGAAAGCATCCAGGCGGCAATGAGGGTATCTACGATTCTTGCCTTTTCAATCTGCGGAATGGAAAGCCCAAAAGCTCGGGAAAGCACATGCAAGTCGAACTTGGCGTTGTGAAAAACGAAAGTGCGGCGATGCTTGCCGTCAACGACCTCGCAAGATTCATCCCAAAAACTCAGGAACCATTCCTTTACGGCTGCACTGTCAAAATTGCCTACGGGGAACCCGATGTCGTCGGTATGGGCAAGGGGAACGTAGTAGCCCTTGGGAACAGAGCCGTCTTCGCTTGCGGCGGCAAGGCATAGCCCCACCAGATTGCAAGCCATGGAATCCAGGCCGTCGGTTTCCGTATCCACACCGATTTCTGTAGCCGCCGCAAATTCAGCCATCATCTGTTGGAACTTTTCGGCGGAATCAACGCAAATGTAGGTGGGGAGAACGTTTTCGGCAGCGGCGGCGCGGTCGCTCTCCGGGAAATCGCCCTGCTGATTGTCGCCATCGTGCACAAACCCTGCCTTGCCAGGAACTTTTTCCAGCAAGCGCAGCAGGCTGTTGATTTCGTGTTCCTTGAAAATCTCCGCCAGGGTATCCACATGGATTCCGTTGTATTCCAGGGCAGAAAGGCTCCCGCTAAAGGCCCGCTTGGTCTGGAGCGTCACCAGTTCCCTGCTCAAGAACGCCTTTTCCCGGTTCTGCTCCAGATTATCATGAAGTCCCTTCTTGGTCACCTTGTCCAGATTGGCGTACAGGTTGTCCATATCGCCGAAATCGTTCAGCAGCTGTATGGCAGTCTTGGGACCAACCTTTGGGACCCCCGGAACGTTGTCGCTGGCATCTCCCATGAGCGCCAGGTAATCCCGAATCTTTTCCGGCGGGAGGCCATATTTTTCCACCACCTGGTCAGGGCCAAAGTCTATGCCGTCGGCACCCTTGGTCAAATGGAACAGGTGGATCTTGTCGGATACGATCTGGGACATGTCCTTGTCCTTGGAAAGAATCACCACATGGTCAAAGCCAGCCTCTACCGCAGCGGTGGCCACGCTGGCCATCACGTCATCGGCCTCGTAGCCGGGCTCCGAAAGCAGCGGAATTCCGCTGGCCTCCATGCTCTCTCCTAGAAGAGGCATCTGGGTGGCCATTTCTTCGGGCATGGGCCCGCGATTGGCCTTGTAGTCCGGATAAAGATCGTGGCGGAAAGTCTTGGTGTGGGCCACGTCCCGAGCGATGGCAAAATGGGTTGGCTTGTGCTTTGCCAGAATACGGAGGACCGCTCCCCAGTAGCCATGCATCATGGAGACGTCTTCGCCCTTGCTGTTCACCAGAGGATTCTGGCTATAGGCGTAAAACATGCGAAACGCAAGCGCGTAAGAATCAAGGAGCAGTAAAGTTTTTTCGGACATGAAAAAAAATGTGAAATGTGGAGTGTGGAATATGAAATTAAAAAAGTTCGGACACCTTCGTCTGGGCAAGGACGCGGTTGTAGATGATTCGCTTGCCCTTGACGCCGTCAGTGGCGCAGATATGGTCCGTAGGCGGTTTCAAGAGGGATGCGACCAAGTGGGCGGCTACGGTTTCGGCGTGTACCGGCCGCACGTAGGCCGGAATCCACTCCGGATGGGCCCCGATGGTCTTTTGCAAAAGTTCTTCGCCAAAACGTTTGTCCTTGTGCTTGCCCAAAAGCAAGGAGGGACGCACCAGGGTAAGGCTTTCAAAACCCATCATAGTCAACCCTTCTTCTAGCATGCCCTTGAGACGGTTGTAGAAGAAAGGCGAATGGCTGTCGGCACCCTGGGCGCTGACGCACAAGAAATTCTTGACTCCTGCACTTTTGGCAATGGCCGCCAGCGAAAGAGGAAGCCGAACATCCACTTTTTCTTGTGCAACTTTGCTGCCCGCCTGCTTTTTAGTCGTGCCGAGGCAGCATATAACAGCATCGCAACCGAGAAATCCAGCCATAAGGACCTGGCGGTAGGTTCCGCTCACTTGTTCAAAATCCACCATTTCAAAGTGTATCTTGGATTCCCCCCGAGTAATTCCAAGGGCTTGTAAGTCCGGCACCGTTCGCACCGGGCAATAGACATGTACCACCTGCGGAAGCCTTGCAAGCAGGCTCAAAACGTTTTTCCCCACAAGGCCGGTTGAACCAAGTAAAGCGACTTTCATTAAACGCCTTCGTCCACCTCATCCCTAAAGGTCATCCAGCCCACTTCATCACCACGAACAGGTAATACGGTCACCTTATTTGCTTCATCAACAATCACGGCAACTCCAGACAGATAATTGACCCAACGGAAATTGCCTTCATAGACCCTCAAGTCGATGGTCCTATTTGAAACAAAGGCAATGAGGGGTTCTATCAGCATATCGTGTGTTACAAGAACACTCACACGATTCCAATTGGACATATTGGCAACAACAACCTCGCTCACGAACTGGTTTCCCCGTTCAAACAAATCGTAAAAGTAAGACGGAAGTACATCTGCAAAATTTGAGAAAGGAGCGCCATAAGCGTACTGAGCGATGTACTTGGGATTACCTCCCACCTTAGAAACAAGAGCATCCAAAGTGTCACTAGGCACGGTCAAGAAATAGCCGCCATTAATAGCGTCCCACGTCACAACCTTGGCATCGGCTTCCCCCCGACCTATGGCAATATTGCTGCAGGTTTCACGAGTACGTACAAAATCAGTCGATGCATAGTAGAACGATTCATCACCCACTAGTTTTGTGCCAAGGGTCTGGGCCATTTGTATCCCTATGGGTGTAAGTTGCGATTCTGATTTTGAACTTTTTCCGCGTTTAGAATGACGTATTACAAAGGCTATCTTGCTCGTCTTGGGAACGGACTTATAAACATCGCCCATATCATAAAAACCGTCTGCGTCAGGTGCGACAGCAAGGATCCCGGGCGTCGTTTCAAAAGCATAAAGCGAGGAATTCGCCGATGGGCCCGTCTGGTCACTCCCTGTTGCTGAGGATCCCGCATCGGGAACACTGCCAGCCGATTCAGGAACAGGCGTCGTACCGGAATCCGTCGAGCTCGGATTTGAAGAACTGTCACCGCAACCCGCTACGAAAAAGAAAAAACTTGTTGCACAGGCCAAGCCTAAAAACTTGATTGCATTTTTGCTCCAGTCCATAATTTCCTCACGTTTATTTTCCCTAATTTAATTTTTTCTCGCTTTTGCGGGAGGGCGTGAAGTGGCGCAGCCATTCGAAAGGGGCATGTGCCCCTTTTGAACGCAAAAAAGGCCGGTGAGCAGGGCGAACATCAGGCCTTTTTATAGCGCAAGGGCCCGACCCGCGAAGCGGGGCCCGCCCATATCCAGGCAAAGATTTCTAAATTTTCCCTCGTGAATTTTCAACCCTAAAACCATAGGCTTATTTTTATGGCAAAAGCATCTAAGAAGGCTGTAGAAGCCCCGGTTCTCGGAACCGACGCGGAATCCTTCCGCAAAGCGTTCACCGACCATATCAACCACACGCTGGCCCGCAGCATGGACACCGTCACCGACCATGAGAAGTTCCTGGCCGTGGCTTACGCCGTGCGCGACCGTCTGGTGGACCGCTGGATCAAGACCCAGGAGACTTATTACGAGAAAGACGTGAAGCGCGTCTATTACCTGTCCCTGGAATTCTTGATTGGCCGTACCCTCGGCAACTCCGTGCTGAACCTGGATGTGGAACAGGCCGTGACCGAAGCCCTGGACGAACTGGGCATGACTCTTGAAGAACTCCGCGAGCAGGAAGTGGACGCGGGTCTCGGTAACGGCGGTCTCGGCCGCTTGGCTGCCTGCTTCCTGGACTCCATGGCAACTCTCGAACTGCCTGCCACCGGTATGGGCATCCGCTACGAATACGGTATGTTCAGCCAGAAGATCGTGAACGGCGAGCAGGAAGAACAGCCCGACAACTGGCTGCGCCTGCCGAACCCCTGGGAAATCGCCCGTCCGGCCAACGCCATCAAGGTGCCGTTCTACGGCTACGTGGTGAGCTGGACCGACGAAAACGGCAAGCTCCGCAACCGCTGGGAAACCAAGGACTACGTGCTGGCCCTGCCGTACGACACTCCGATTCCGGGCTACAAGAACAACACCGTGAACAACCTGCGTCTCTGGAGCGCGAAGTCCACCGACGACTTCGGCCTCTCCTACTTCAACAACGGCGACTACATCGCCGCCGTGCAGGACATGGAACTTTCCGAGACCATCTCCAAGGTGCTGTACCCCAACGATTCCTCCATGAACGGCAAGGAACTGCGCCTGAAGCAGCAGTACTTCCTGTGCTCCGCCTCCCTGCAGGATATCATCAAGCGTTTCAAGAAGCTCCACAAGAATGACTGGAAGAAGTTCCCCGAGAAGGTGGCGATCCAGCTGAACGACACCCACCCGGCAATTTCCATTGCCGAAATGATGCGTATCCTCCTGGACATCGAAGGTCTGGAGTGGGACGAGGCCTGGGACATTGTGACCCACACCTTCGCCTACACGAACCACACCCTGATGCCGGAAGCTCTGGAAAAGTGGCCCGTCAGCCTGTTCGAGAACCTGCTGCCCCGCCACCTGCAGATCATCTACGAAATCAACGCCCGGTTCCTCCGCATGGTCAGCATGAAGTGGCCCGGCGACAACGACCGCCTTGCCCGCATGAGCCTTATCGAAGAAGGCGGCTGCAAGATGGTCCGCATGGCCTACCTCTCCATCGTGGGTTCCTTTGCCGTGAACGGCGTGGCCGCCCTCCACAGCGACCTGCTGAAGACCACCCTCTTCAAGGACTTCTACGAACTGTGGCCTGAAAAGTTCAACAACAAGACCAACGGCGTGACGCCGCGCCGCTGGGTCCGCAAGGCCAACCCCGCCATGTCCGAGATTATCACCAAGAAGATTGGTGACAGCTGGGTCAAGGATCTGGACGACCTGCGCAAGCTGGAAAAGTTCGCCAAGGACGCCGCCTTCCAGAAGGAATTCATGGCCGTCAAGAAGCAGAACAAGGAACGCCTGGCCAAGTACCTGAAGGAAACCCAGGGCGTGGATGTGGACGTGAACACCTTCTTCGACGTTCAGGTCAAGCGTATCCACGAATACAAGCGTCAGCTGTTGAACATCCTGCATGCCATTCACCTGTACATCCAGCTGAAGGACGGCAAGGAAATCATGCCCCGCACCATCATGATTGGTGGTAAGTCCGCTCCGGGGTACTGGATGGCCAAGCAGATTATCCGCCTTGCCAACGCCGTGGCCTCTATCATCGATGCCGACCCGGTTTGCAAGGGCAAGCTCAAGATGGTGTTCCTGGAGAACTACCGCGTGTCCTTCGCCGAGAAGATCATTCCGGCGGCTGACCTTTCCGAACAGATTTCTACCGCAGGCACTGAAGCTTCCGGTACCGGCAACATGAAGTTCGCCTTGAACGGCGCGCTCACCATCGGTACACTGGACGGCGCCAACGTGGAAATGAAGGAAGAAGTGGGCGACGAGAATATCTTCATCTTCGGCCTCACCGTGGAAGAAGTGACCGACCTTTTGGCCAAGGGCTACCGTCCCCGTGACTTCTACGAGAAGGACGACGACCTGCGTCGCGTAATCGACCTGATCGGTTCTGGCTTCTTCAGCCCCGACCGTCCGGAACTGTTCAAGCACATTGCAGACAAACTCCTGACTCACGACCCCTACATGCTCTGCGCCGACTTCCGCAGCTACGTGGACATGCAGGTCAAAGTGGCGAAGGAATACCAGAACAAGAAGGCTTGGGCCGAGAAGGCTATCCTCAACGTGGCCCGCATGGGCAAGTTCAGTTCCGACCGTACTATCAAGCAGTACGCCGAAGAAATCTGGCACGCCAAGCCCTGCAGCATCAAGCTGTAATCCTAATTGTCATCCCCGCCCGTTCGACAGGCTCAGGGCAGGCTCCGGCGGGGATCTCCTTTACACAAAGTCCCGCGATGAACGTCGCGGGATTTTTTATATACAGGACTTCTCCAAAGAAACCGTTTTTACAAGCAGATAGTCATATAGGGCGGAATGCAAATTGTTCCATCCTCTTTTATGGAATATTTTTTCGGGTGGATAATGAACGACTTGGCAATTCTCTTTTTGTAAAGGCGGTTGAAATCGGTCAAAGAAGTCGTGGTGTAATTCTTGGACGACTTGACTTCAATGGGAATAACCTTGCCCCCTGCGGAATCCGTGTCACTCAGCAGGAAATCTATTTCCAAATCGTTCCTATGCAAAGTCTGGTTATAGTGCGTGTAAAAATACAGCTTATGCCCGTTAGCCACAAGCATCTGTGCAATCGCATTTTCATAAAGCATTCCCTTGTTTATCGCAAGCTTGTCATTCATAATCTGCTTGTAGAGTTGCTCGTTTGTGATTGTATTTTCGCTAAAAGCGTGCGAAAAAAGGAGTCCGGTATCGCCCATATAACACTTAATTGCAGAATCATCGCTGTTCAAAGCCATGCCCACATTTGGGTCGGAACATCTGAGACAATTGTTTGTTATCATGGAATTGCCAAGCCACATAAAGGTATTCTCGTATGTGTTCTCGGTATTAATTCCATTCTTGATTTTTGACAAAGTCACTCGCTTTTCGTGTTTGGAGAGAAAAGCCGGAATCTGTTCAAAGGTTGAAAGGACCTTGGATCGGTAGGCCCCTTTGATTTTCTGAATATCCTTCTTGTATAGACTAATTATACTTCGCTTGCGTCGGTCACTATATTCAAAACTGAAGGAGTGTTCCAGATATTCCGCAATGGATTGTGGCATCCCGCCGATAAGCATATACAACTTAAATAACTGCATGGCGTCGTCGTGCAGCCCCTGTTCCAACGGCTTACTGTCAAAAAAGCATTGCCGTATGTATTCACAAATGTTTAATTTTCCAAAGGCTGTGCAAAACTCCTCAAAATCCATCGGAAACATCTGGATGGACGTCTCTTCCGAAGGAATGGTTATATCCTTTACATTTTCGTTTATTGAAATGAGTGATCCTGTTTCTATATAATCAAACCGACCGTCTTTGACAAGTTTCTTGATGCTTTGGCGAGCCTTTGGGAATTTTTGCACTTCATCAAAAATGATTAAAGAATTCCGCGGATAAAGCGTCACTCCATATGTGTAGGAGAGAACCGCGAAGAAATTGTTCAGGTCGTTCAACTTGTCGAAAGCCTTCTTGACAGATGCTTCGCAATCGTTAAAATCGATGAAAATGTAGGATTTGTATTCTCTTTGTGCGAAAGTTTCCACGACGGTGCTTTTACCGACTCGACGGGCCCCTTCTATGAGAAGCGCTTCGTTACCCTGTGATTCCGCTTTCCATTGCAACAGTTTTTGGTAAATCTTGCGTTCAAAGGTAATCATCTGGATGCCTCCATTTATGCAATATACTAAAATTTTGCCAAAAACGCAATGTATCAAGATTTAGAATTTTGCAAAAAACGCAAAGTACAAACATTACAAATATTACCAAAAGCGCAGAATAATCGCAAATTTCGCGTGTTTTTTGCAGGCCTGGCGTTGCGGGCTTGACCCGGAATCTCCTAAAATCCCGCTTTTTTGCAATTTTCGGGGTAACCCCTTTCTGTTTTCTTTATATATATTTCTAGTGACATATTGAATTAGAGTAGTACTCTTGTTCCCGTTGTGAAAAGTCTGGTAAACTTTGGTCTGTACGCAAGTACATAGCCGTTCAGGGAAGAAGACGAACACTCACACCGATCGGGTGTGGGTCGTTGGGCGTATGCCCACGGTGAGTTTTCACTTACCGTTGTGCTTCTGAGCGGCAGGTTTACCAGAGCCTTCACAACAAAAGCCGAGCGACACCATACCTTTTTTGTTTTCCAAGAAAAGATATGGCATCTTGTCATTGCGACCCTCAAAAAGGGGAAGCAATCTCATTCGGCTTTCAGAACAAGACCGCTGCTCGCAGACTGCCCTTGGCAGAAAAGGTGCGAAAGATGAAAAAGACGGTTTTAGCTTCGATTGCGGCAATCATGATGATTGCATGCGGAGATGATTCTGGCAACAATACGAATTCCCAAAATGAGTCGTCTCAGGCATACAAAGTCCCAACCATTTACGAATTGGGAACTTGTTCGGCACAGAACAATGGTCAGTCCATTCTCGTTGAAAGCGAAAGTGCCTATTACATTTGCAGCAATAATGAGTGGAAAAGAGGATCTGAGGCAGATTTTGATGAATATGGAAATACATCATCCTCATCGTTAGCAACATTTTCTTCTAATTCTGAAGATATGACACCTCCTCCTTGCGAAACCTGCGAATACGGCTCTCTTACCGATGATCGCGACGGGCAAGTTTATCGAACTGTGAAAATCGGCGATCAATGGTGGATGGCGGAAAATTTGAATTACAAAACGGAAACAGGTTCTGCTTGTTATGAAAATAGCGATGAGAATTGTGTAAAATACGGGAAATTATACACTTTAGACGCTTCGCTAAAAGCTTGCCCCAAAGATTGGCATCTTCCAACAAAAGAAGAATTTACCATTTTATGTCGAACTGCCGGCGGATATGATTCTGCAGGAAAAAGGCTTAAATCAAAAAATGATTGGGTGTATGACGGATTTGGCTTAGATACATTTGGTTTTTCGGCTTTGCCTGCTGGTGCAAAGGGAGAAGATGGCTTTTATCAAATGGGAAAACGGACTTGGTTTAGGATGCAGTCAGAGTCTGTCGCGACTTTTGAATGGGGCCTTGATACTTGTGATTTAGAAGGAGCGCCGAATTCTAATGCAGGTGGATCAATCCGTTGCATAAAGGACTAACTTATGTACCGATCTGAATATCTTAAATTGTCCATTCCTTCAAAAGAGCCTGACAGTGTGCGAAGTGTATCTGATTTCATAAACACAATTGTTTATAAAGTTCGGCACAAGAAAAGTTGGCGAGAACTTACCGAAAAGTATTTTGACGGTTCTGATTTGAACGAAGAAGAAAAAAAAATCAAGCCAACCTTGATTCATTACAGCACGGCCGAATGTTTTGATTCGGAAGTCCTATTTCGCGGCCAATCTAGTTCCGATTACGATATAACACCGTCTATCGCCCGTTCATATAAAAAACAACGATACGAAAAGAATTTATTAGAATACGAAAAATCAATAATTGATGTAGCATGCCTTAAATATCCAGACGTGTTTAAACCATCATTATTGCCTATTGAACGATTGGCTTTAATGCAACACTATGGCATACATACCAGACTTTTGGATGTTTCTGAAAATCCTTTGGTTGCTCTTTATTTTGCCTGTTGTGGTAATGAAAAAAAAGATGGAGAGGTCATCGTCTTTTACAATATGCGTCGGAAAGAAAATCCCTATCCAATTATGCAGTCTATCGCGGATACCTACAGACTTATCGAATCTTCATCTGGATTTGTGTTGGCAAAAGATTTCCTCAATAAAGCATATAGACAAACATATTTCAAAAATTACGAAGACGAATACAGAAATCTTTACAAAGATGAACAAAAAGTTGTTTCTGTTTTCTCTACACCAATCTTTGTAAACGCCCCTGCATGGGCAACGCGTCAAAGCGCTCAACAGGGAATGTATTTGCTTTTCCCAAATCAAATCAATTTAAGGAATGATTTGAAAGATTCTTTTCTTTGGGGAGAAATAAGCCCCTGGTCCAAGAATCACCCCTATAGCGAAATTATACGCATTCCAAAAGAATCAAAGCCCACCCTTTTGAGGAATCTAAAAATGATGGGAATAACTAGATCAAGATTGTTTCCCGAAAATTTAGATTACGCTTGCGAAGAACTGATGGATAATGTCGTTTCAAGGAAAACATCCAATGAAATTTTAAACGGAAGGTGATAATTACGTTCTTAAGCCAATATGATTTTAGTCCATATAAAAATTCTCTTCTCTTTGGTATAGCCAGGAGTTGCGGGCTGGCGTCTGAAGCCCGCTAGAAAGGGTAGCGAAAGCCCCACCAGGGTGGGTGTAAATAGGAGAAGCCCGCCTACGCGGGCTTGACACTAAGGGTGGGGCGGGGCTGAAGCGAGGGGAAGGCTTTCCCCTTTTACACAATCAAAATCAGCAATCACACCCCACCGCACATCTTCACGCAATCGGCGGCGTTTTGGGCGGCGCGGCGGCCCCAGTCTGTACAGGCCCCTGCCAAGAGTTTCAAGAAGAATCGGTGTTCGTTGTCCAGGGAATCGGGCACGTGTTCGACTTCGCCTTCGGAATCGTAATGGGCAAGGCTCACCGTATATCTTGACTTGGGGAACTCCACGGCGATTTCCCGCATGTCGCAGTTGCTTTTGCGGTTCACGTAAAAGTCGGCGATGACGCCCCGGTATTCTCCCGAGGCAACCCGAAGCCGCATCATGGCGGAATCGAATTCCGCCTCGTCATTAGACGCCTTCTTGCCCGTCTTGATCCATTCTAGTTTCACGTCTTCGGCACGGAACATGGTTAGGAACATGCTCAGGTCGTGAACAAGCAAGTCCAGCATCACGCTTACATCGCGACAGCGGCTGGAATACCGGTGTTCCCGCCTAAATTCCAGATGCACGCCCCGGCACGGTTCATTACCAGCCGTACCGCAGCCGTGCCCGTCCATCGCGGCGATTCCTCCCGCCGCAAAGCCGGCCCCGCCATCAGCACGTCTCTCGTTCAGTTCCGCCAAAAAGTGCTTGCGGAAGTTCAGGAAGATGGGGTTGAAGCACTCCGACTGGGCCACAAACAGGGTAGTCCCCGACGCCGTAGCCATGTCCACCAGTTCTTGGGCCTGTTCGGTGGTAGTGGCCAGAGGCTTTTCCACAAAGACGGGGATTCGCCTCTCCAGAAAGAATTTTGCGTAGCGGTAGTGGGTTGTGGCCGGGGATGCCACGACAGCGAAATCCACCCCCGCCTCGACCGCGTTTTCAAGATTTAATTTATCTGTAATTTCATCAAATTCGGCTTGAGTGTCAGCCACAGCCACAAAATTGACACCGCAAGCCTCGAAACGGCCACGATGGCGGCCGCCCATAGTTCCGTTGCCTACAAGGAATGCCTTATATTCGTTCTTCAATTTCTTTCTCTTCTAGATTCCGGGTCAAGCCCGGAATGACGTTGAACCCATGACGTTGATATATGCCGTTTGACGTTAAGCCCGTGCTGTTAAGCTTTTGCTATTCCATCTCTTCCGATTTGCCGGCGCGGGCAGGGTCGTAGGGATCCACGTGCACCAAGGCGTCCACCACGTTCTCGTCGGCCTGGATCAGCAGCTGCTCCACCTCTTCGGCCACGTCGTGAGCCTCCAGCAGGCTCATCTGGGCATCCACCACGATATGCAGGTCCACATGCAGGTCGCTCCCTACATAGCGGGTGCGGAACCCGTGGACGCTCATCACCTTCGAATGCCCGAGGGCGATTTCCAGGAGTTTCTTGGCCACCTGCTCGCTTGCCCCTTGGTCCACCAGTTGCCTAGCCCCCGGAGAGGCAATCTCGTAGGCCGAACGCAGCACAAAGAAGGCCACAATCAGAGCACCCACCGCATCGGCAAACCAGAGTTGCGGAAACACCAGCGAAATGACCACCGCGATAAGCACCGGTATAGAACTGAAGGCATCGCTACGGTGGTGCCAGGCGTTTGCTTCCAGGGCCTGGCTTCGAATCTTGCGACCTTCGGCGCGGGTATAGCGGAATAGAATTTCCTTGATAACAATGGAAGCCAGTGCCATCACCGCCACCACGGTTTCGGGGTGTGCACCCTCTCCCTGCAAAAGAGTCTGGACCGCCTTGTAGCCGAGACCCACGCCCACGGCGGCCACCGAAAGCCCGATGCCCAGGGTCACGAGAGTTTCGAAACGCCGGTGCCCGTAAGGGTGTTCCGCATCGGGAGGCAAGTTCCAGAAATGGCTTCCCACGATAACCGCAATGTCCGTCACAAAGTCAGAGGCGCTGTGGATGGCGTCTGCCACCAGGGCCTGGGACCCGCCGAAAAAACCGGCCAGGAACTTGAGTACCGTCAAGGCTGCGTTCCAGCCAAGCCCCACCCACGTCACGCGGCGGACTTCGGCACTGTCATCTTTTTTTACGATACGGGTCATTGGTAGGTGTTAGGTTTTAGGTAGTAGGTCTTAGGGGTGCTGGGGGCAAGAGGCTTCAATGGCTGGTAGTTAGTGGTAGGTGGTAATATAAAAAATGCAACGGATTGCGGTTCCGGGGCATCAAAGTTTGTGTTAGTCACGAGAATACTTTTTATTTTTGCAACCGACCCATGAAGAAACTTCTGAAGATACTCGTCGTTCTCCTTGTGCTTGCGGCCATTGCCGTAGGCGTGAAGTTCTTTTTCTTCAGAAATTCTGCGGCAAGCGAAGTAGGCGTCCCTGTCAGCGCCCCCGTGACCAAGCTGACCCTTTCCACCGTCATTTCCGCCACCGGCACCCTGGAGCCCGTGGACCAGGTGGAAGTGGGCACCCAGGTTTCCGGCGACATCGCCGAAATCTTCGTGGACTTCAATTCCAAGGTCAAAAAAGGCCAGGTCATCGCGGAACTGGACAAGTCCAAATTGCAGTCCACCCTGAACCAGGCAGAAATCGCCCTCCATTCCGCCGAAATCGACTACCAATACAAGGCCAACACCTACCAGAGAATTTTAGCACTGTCACAGTCCAACAGCGCCAGCGCCGTTGACCTGGAACAGGCCGAATACAACATGAACGCCGCCAAGTACGCCCTGGAACGCAGCCAGAACGACGTGGCCCAGGCCAAGTTGAACCTGAGCTACGCCACCATCAAGAGCCCCATCGACGGCGTGGTGCTGAAGCGGGCCGTAGATGTAGGCCAGACCGTAGCCGCCTCCATGAGCACGCCCACCCTGTTCGTCATCGCAAAAGACCTGAAGCAGATGAAGGTCATGGCCGACGTGGACGAAGCCGACATCGGCTCGGTGAAAAAAGGCCAGAAGGTCACCTTCACCGTAGATGCCTTCCAGAACGAAACCTTTACGGGCAAGGTGCAAGAAGTCCGCCTGAGCCCCACCACCACAAGCAACGTGGTCACCTACACGGTGGTCATCAACGCCAAGAACCCGAAACTCAAGCTTCTACCCGGCATGACTGCCACCTGCACCATCGTCACCAAAGAAGTGAAAAACGCCCTCACCATCCCGGTAAAGGCCCTGAAGTTCAACCCTGCTGGCGGCACCGCCTTTGCAAAGCCCGAAGGACTGCCGCCACCGCCAGATGCGGCCGCAGGCGGATTCCCAGAAGCCTCGCAAAAAGGTGCGAAGAAAGGAATGACCCGCCCGACCAAACCGGACGGCGACAAAGTCTGGATAAACCTGAACGGCAAACTGGTCCCCCACCCTGTCACCACCGGTCTTAACGACGGCGTAAACGTGCAAATCCTTGCAGGCCTAGAACTGGGCGATTCCGTGGTCGTGGGTCAAGAAGTCCTGTCCCGCACAGAAGCAGGCAAAACCAGCGGCGGCAGCCCATTCATGCCAAGCCCGCCGGGCAAGAAGAAAAAGTAGTCAGGACAGAGATTGCTTCAGGGCCAAGGCCCTTCGCAATGACAAGTTGCCACATTCTCATGAACTTGCGCAAAAGCAAAAAGAAAAGGTCGCGGACAACCCGCGACCTAAATTTCTCTCTAGATCCTAGTCTCTAAATCCTAGCCTCTAACTAATTCTTAGCCTTAAAATCTGCCACATTCTGGGCGAATTCTGCAAGGTATTCCTTGGCGGCCTTGACCACAGCTTCGGGCACGTAGCCGAATTCCTTTTCCAGCACGCTGGCCGGAGCGGAAGCGCCAAAGCGTTCCAGACCGCAGGCCTTTCCAAAGCCGCCCACCACACGGTCGAACAGCACCGGAAGACCGCTGCTCAGGGCGAACACCGGAGTCCAGGGCACCAGAATCTTGTCGCGGAAATCCTTGGGCTGGGAGAGGAACAGGGCCGGGCTGATCATGGAGACCACGCGGACCTTCTTGCCTTCGCCGCGGAGGATTTCGGCGGCTTCATGTTCCAGCAGCACGTCGGAGCCGTTGGCCACCAGGGTCAGGTCCGGCTTTTCGCCGGCGGCGGTGTTGTCGCTTACAATGTAGGCACCCTTACGGCAGGCCTTGGCGGCTTCGTAGCGGTTTTCGCCGGGGAGGCTCTTCACCACCTGACGGGTCAAAATAAGAGCCGTGGGACTGTCGTTGTTTTCGAAAGCCATTTCCCAGGCTGCCAGAGTCTCGAAGGCGTCTGCCGGACGGAGCACCAGCATCTCGGACTTGCCGTTTTCCTTCTTGAGGTCTTCCAGCAGGCGGATCTGGGTCTCATGTTCGATAGGCTGGTGCGTGGGGCCGTCTTCGCCCACGCGGAAACTGTCGTGAGTGAACACGTACTTCACGGGGAGTCCCATGAGAGCCGCCATACGGATGGCAGGCTTCATGAAGTCGCTGAACACAAAGAAGGTGGCACAAATCGGGTAGAGCCCGCCATGCAGGGCGATACCGTTACAGATGGCGCCCATGGTCAGTTCCGCCACGCCCACCTGCACAAAGGCACCCTTGAAATCGTTCGGACGGAAAATACCCGTCTTGTTGAGGAAGGCCTGGGTGTTGTCGGAGTTGGAAAGGTCAGCAGAACTGCAGATGATGTTGTGGTAATTTTCGGCCAGGTAGCCCAGCACCGTACCGCTGGTAACGCGGGTGGCCACGCCTTCCTTGACGGGGAGTTTCGACAGGTCCAGCTTGGGAGCCTTGCCGGAGAGCCATTCGTTCAGGGTGGCGGACTTTTCGGCGTTCTTCTTGTCCCATTCGGCCTTCTGCTTTTTCCATTCGGCGGCGATACCGCGAAGCTCCTGCTTGCGGGCCTCGAAACCGGCCTTCACGTCGTCGAAAATCTGGAACGGATCTTCGGGATTGCCGCCCAGGTTCTTGACGGTAGCTTCGGTAGATGCTCCGGCAGCATTCAGGGGCTGACCGTGAGTGCTGACCTCGCCTTCGTAGCTGCGTCCGTCTTCGGCGACGGCGCCCTTGGCCATAGTGGTATGACCATAGACGAGCACCGGGCGTTCCGTTTCAGCCCAGGCCGCCTTGAAGGCCTTGCGGAGTTCGGCGATGTTGCTGCCGTCGCATTCGATGACGCGGAATCCCCAGGACTCGTACTGGGCCACAAAGTCGTGGCTCATGACCTCTTCGGTCTTGCAGCTGAGCTGCACCTGGTTCGCGTCGTAGAAGAAAATCAGATTGGAAAGCTTGAGGTGGCCGGCGATACGGCCCACGCCGTAGGCGATTTCCTCTTCGAGGCCGCCGTCAGAAACCAGGCACACCGTCTTGTGTTCCAAAATCTTGCCGAAACGTTCCACCATGAAGCGTTCCGCAATGGCCGCACCCAGGGCGATGCCGTGGCCGATTCCCAGAGGGCCCGAAGAGTTCTCAATACCGAGAGCCACATCTACTTCAGGGTGGCCCGGCGTGCGGGAGCCCAGCTGACGGAAATTCTTGATGTCGTCCATAGTGAGCCGACCCACCAGGGCCAGTTCGGAATAGAGCAGCGGACTCATGTGGCCCGGGTCCATAAAGAAGCGGTCGCGGGCCATCCAGTTCGGATCGTCGGGGTCGAAGCGCAAGAACTCGGAATAGAGGAGCGTTATAGCATCAGCAGCTCCCATCGCACCACCCGGGTGACCGGACTTGGCCTTTTGGACCATGGCGGCGGAAAGGATACGGACATTGTCTGCGGCTTTGGTAACTAATGAGTCTTGCACGACCAACCTCTTGGGTATAATTTTTGCGCCCCAAATCTAGTTTTTTTGGGCCATTTTCTCAAGGTATTCTAGGGCCGCAGAGCCCCTATATGAGAAAAAATTATATTTGCGTAAATTCAAAAAAAGAACCCCGAATTTTTTCGAACAACATGAAAAACTTTATTTCGTTGCTACTCAAGAACTTACTACATCCCGCAGGAATTATCGGGCTCGTTATCGCCCTGGCCATTCCCTTCCTTATCTACCTGGGCCCTAACGTGGGCCACAAGGACACCATCCGCATTTTGGACCTGAACCTGCCCCTCCCCCTCTTTATGGTGCAGCTGGTGGCAGGAATCGCCCTGTTTGTCTCCCTGAACAAGGACTTTCGTGAATGGCTGAAGGGAATCCTCCCCGAAAAGCCCATCGCCCTTGCCGCCCTGATTTCGGCCATCGCCATCGCCGTCTTCGCCGGCACCCAGATAGAGGCCCGCCACAGGGTCCAGAGCGACGAAAGCGTGTTCATGTCGGTGGCCCAGAACATGTACCTCAATCACGAATCCGGCACTTGCAACCAGGGCGAATTCGAGAACGGCATGCTGAACTGCACCAACAAGAGCAACAGTTTCAAGACAAAGGGCCTGGCATTCATCTATACCCTGGGAATGCCCCTGCTAGGAAACGACCTGCACTGGATTTTCAAGGGCGAACTGCTGATGCTTCCCCTCACCTTCCTGCTGATGTTCCTCGCCATCGTGGCCTGGACAAGGCAGCCCCTGCTGGCATTCTTCGCAGCACTCCTCATGGCACTACAGCCTACGGTGCTTTTCCAGTTCCGCGCCATGTCGGTAGAACCCCTGTACATTTTCCTTTCGGCCCTTTCCCTGCTGGTGTTCCGCTGGGCCTTTGACCGTAACACCGTCCGGCACTGGGCGCTCCTCGCCCTCACCCTCGCCTTCTTTGCCCAGACCCGCCAAGAGACGGTTTTCTGCCTACTGCCCTTTATCCTGTTCGCCCTACCAAAAATGCTGGACAAGAAGGATTTCAAGGCCCCCGTCTTTTTCGTGGTGCTTTCCCTGTTCTCGGTACCTGCATTGCTTACCATCAGTTATTTCCAGGGGTTCGGATTCCAGGGCGGCGAGTTCTCTGCCCACGGCCACTTTGTCGAAGACCTGGTGAACAACTGGAAAGTCATGACCAAGCCCCTGAACGACAAGGGCGAACTGGTGAATCCCTTCCTCACCTATTTCAACTGGCTGTTCCTTGCAGGGCTCTTGTACCTGATTTACCGCGCCGTCATGGATTTCCGCAAGGGCAACAAGTTCTACCTGGAAGTTCTCGTTTTCCTCGCCCTTTACCATATCCAGACCTACATGATCCTGGAAAACGTGTCCGGCGACTTCGGCATCGAAATCAACCAGCGCTACAGCCTGGTGATGATTCCCAGCATGGCTTTTTTGGCGGCCCTGCCGGTAGCCCACCTGATTGAATATTTCGGTACAGACTCCAAGACCAAAAAACAGACCTCGGCGGTGCTGGTGCTTGGCCTTCTCTTTACGCTTCTCTTTGCGGGCTGGACTTTCCACTACAAGCCGGACTTCAACCGCAATGTCATGTACAACCGGAACCACCTGACCACCGAGGAGCAGGAAATCTGGAAATGGCTGAACGAACAGCAACCCACGAACAAGCTGTTCATCTACGGCAGGCCCTGGCACTTTATCGCCTACGGCGTATCCGCCTACCACTACGACAAGGTCCGCCAGATGAACGACGGCAAGATTAAGGAACTGCTGGACAAGTACAACGGCGAAGTCTATTACATCCGCGGCCTGGACTGCTGGGATAGCCAGACCTACCACAAGAAGGCGGTGGAACACAGAATTGCCACCACCTGCGACGTGTTCGAACGGGAAATGGACCTGGAAGGGGTCAAGAATGTCTTGATTACCAACAACTACTGGGTGCAGATTGCAAAGTTCAACGGACGCAAGAACTACGACCCCACAAACATCATTCAGGTTTCCGAACCCACGAGAGGCGTGGTCGCTCCGACAAATGACAGCGCCGCCGTAACTACAGGCGACAGCGCTGCGGCAAATCCGAGCGAATCCCCGCTGCTCCTGAATTTCAAACTCATAGAACAGAGGGGCGCTCCCAAAAACTGGACGCTCCGGATTGTGCACGACAGGGTCCTGCTGCAGGATACAGCCTTCGTTCCCGGAGAATACAACATCTTGGTGAGTTACGACAAGTTGCAGCCCGGCTACAACACCTTCCGCTATATTGTCTTGGACGGCAACAAGGTCCTGGCCCAGGTGAACAAGACCTTCTTCAACGAAGGGAACGGCGTCAAGAAACTGACGGATATGCGTTACGATTCCCACAAGCAAGAATGGGGCAACATGGGCATGAACAAAAGCATTGAAGGCAAGCCTCTGACTATCAACGGGCAGGTCTTTGAAAACGGCATTGCCACCCATGCCGCCTCAGAGACCGTCTATGGTCTTGCGGCCGCATTCAAGACATTCCGCGCGGGAGTTGGCCTGGACGACGAATCCCTCTGCAGCGAAGGCGTGTCCGTACAGGTGCTGGGCGACGGCAACGTGCTTGCCGAAACGCCGGTATTCAAGGCCGGGAGCCTCCACACTCTGACCGCAAACATCGAAGGGGTGCAGAAAATCACCCTCAAGACGACAGCCAAGGGAAGCATCGACTGCAGCCACGTGGACTTCGTGAACCCGGTGCTGATACCGTAAGCGGCCTCGCCGCAATTCCAAGTTATTAGTCACTAGAATGTTTTTTCAGCATCTCTAGTAACTAGTAACTAGAAACTAGCCCACAGGGCGTAACTCTTATTACTATATTACTCGTATGCTCCTGTCCGTCATCATCCCAGTCTATAACGAAGAAGAAATCGTTGCCGAAACCTACCGGGTTCTGGAAGAAGAACTCAAGGAAATCGAGCACGAACTGATTTTCGTGAACGACGGTTCCAAGGACCGCACCCGGGAAATCCTGGAAGGGCTAATTCCCGCCGGTTCTACCAACAAGTTGGTGAACTTCAGTAGGAATTTCGGGCACCAGGCCGCCTTCAGCGCCGGGCTGGACCATGCCCAAGGTGACGCGGTAGTCATTATCGACGGAGACCTGCAAGACCCGCCGGCCCTCATCCACGAGATGCTCGAAAAATGGCGTGAAGGCTACCAGGTGGTTTACGCACAACGCAACAAGCGCAAGGGTGAAACCATCTTCAAGCGCTTTACCGCCTACTGTTTCTACAGGCTCATCGGTAAGCTTACCAACATCGAGATTCCCCCCGACACCGGCGATTTCCGCCTGATGGACCGTTGCGTGGTGGACCAACTGAAAAACCTGCCGGAACGGAGCCGTTTCTTGCGCGGGCTCGTATGCTGGGTAGGCTTCAAGAAAATCGGCGTCAAGTACGACCGGGCCGAACGCACTGCCGGTTCGTCCAAATACCCCCTGCGTAAGATGCTCCACCTGGCAGGGGACGGCATCACCGGATTCAGTTCTGCCCCTCTAAAAATCAGTTTTTACATCGGGCTGTTGGCCACCCTCATCGCCTTCGGCGTTTTCGTCTGGTCCATCCTGGAAAAAATCCTCTCTCCCGCCACAACGGTGCCGGGCTGGGCCTCCCTCATGACGGCCATCGTGTTCTTTGCCGGAGTGCAACTCATTTCCATCGGGATTCTGGGCGAATACATCGGCCGCATCTACGACGAAGTCAAGCAGAGACCGTTGTATATTGAGGATAAGAAGTAGGGTTAGGTATTAGGATCTAGGGGCTAGGATTTAGGAGTTAGTAAAGCTGGTCTCAAGAGGTGTCATCCTCGCTGTCATTCTGGAGCGCAGCGATAGAATCACGAGGATCCGCTAGAAAGTTTAGAGCAGATTGAAGCTAGAATTTTTTCTAATAAAAAACACCTTCTAGCAAATAGTTTTTTGTATATTACCCCTCGGTTTCCCGAATGGGATTCTTCGTGGTTCAAGCGGTTTTGGACCAGTTGCCAGATGGGCCGGCGGTTCCGGCCCGAATTCCCATATTATCAAAAGAACAAGGCCAGCGCGGTCGTTCTCCGCGTGTGGCCAGGAGAAACTATGATGAGCGAAAATACAGGCGCTGCAAAGCGCAACCACGACCCGTTTTTTAGGTGGCTGTTTTCAGACACCGGGCATGCAAGGAACCTGCTGGAACTGTCGGCGAAGGTGAACCGGGATCTGAGCGAGTTCCTCTCGGTGGTGAACCTGGATACCTTGATTCGGATTCCCGACTCGTATTCAGAAGTAGATGAAACAGGCGAAGCGGATATCGCTTTCCGTGTAAACGTTGCCACGGGCGCACCCGTACTCGTGGGCATTCTGCTGGAGCACAAGTCGGGGCGTGATGTCGGAATCCTTGAACAGATTGACCGGTATGTCCATTCCGTCATGAGGCTACACGAGGAGAATCGCATATTTAGCGGGTTCCCCACCATGGCAATCATCTTCTACAACGGCCGCGATAACTGGGATCCTCTAAAACTACTGGAAAACGGATACCCCAAATATTTTCACGGGGCCGTGCTTCCCTTCAAGTGCACCTTCATAAATATGGCGGACATTCCCGACAGCGACTGCCTCGCCTGCGAGGACGTAGAAACCGGAATGGGAATCGTGGCGATGAAATATGCTTTTGACAAGGATAAACTGCTTGCGGTTTTGCCCAAATTCAAGGGAGCGCTGCAGAAAATGCCCTACGACAAGGCGACTTGCATTATTTCCAAAGTGAAGTTATATTTAGAGGAGTACGTAGATGACAACCTCATCAAGGAGCTGGACATGGCGTTCAAGAGCATAGGGCAGAAATACGGGTTCGTCAGTGCTGGCGATGTCCGCCGCAAGATGGTGGCCGACGCCATTGCCGACACGCAGCAAAAAGCCGAAGCAAAAGCCAACGAAGACAAGTTGAACACGGCAAAAAGAATGGTTCGCGATGGAGTACTGTCCGTCGAAAACGCCATGTCGTATTTCGGCTTTACCAGGGAACAGATTCTCGAGAACTAGCCGTAGTTCGATATTAACAAAACATCAAGACGGCTCCCTTCGGGAGCCGTTTGCCTTATTGAGGCGCTCCTATTCTTCCCACGGCGGCAAACCACCGAAGAGGTAGTATTTGTCTGCACTAGAGAGGCCAGAAAAAATTTGTTCTAGAAGTCCAGTCATAAAATTTTCCCCTTTAAAATTCAGGATCTTGTCATCTTTATCGGGAACACTGCCACTACACTCGTAGATCTTACCAGCACCAACATCTTCACATTCATATACCGCTCTCCCTCTCCATTCTTGTTCCATAACATACACAAAACGACTATTGTCTTTAGACACTTTTACGCGAATGACTACTTTGCCCTTGGGATTTGTAACCCTGGACACGGTACAACGGGAACCATCAAGACCTAACGAGGTCTTTACATTCGCTTCATTCGGGAAAACCTCTGAGCATGGCTTCTGCGCTGCAAAAGCAGCCATACTCATGGACAACATAAGCAGCGCGACAGTTTTACATTTCATATTTACCTCTTTTTTTTAGTTAATTCCTACCAATTCAAAGTCTTTCCATTTTTCTTTACTCCCCGTTCGGCGTTAAAGAATGTTTCGTCAAGCAGTCCCGCAGATTTGCCATAATCAACAAGCGACTTGTAAGGAAAGGGTGCATTGATGCGCTTTGTAAAATTGCATAAATTAAACAAGTAAGATTGAATACTGAAATTTGTCAGAATACGATGGATTTCGTATTTAATCCAATCCATATTTTTATCATTGGGATTTGAGCCGGCAACAAAGCCAACACAGAATGTGTATCTGATAAGAAACTTGTCTAGCTTTGCTTCCAATTCAGAGTCGTGGAAATCAGGACCATAAAAATTCTTGTCGTAATCAATACTATGAAAAATCGTAGCGAAATCCTTGTCTTCAAACGACTCACGAAAGAAATCCTGCACTATTTTCTTATGTTCCAACTGCGTGTTTTTTTTCCACGTAGTAATGGAAACACAAACACCTAAAACTGCCGTAATGGCGATGATTATTTCACAAATGTTGCCAACAAAACAGTCCATGTGGAAATTTTTTTCGTTCGACCCGCTAAACTGGGCAACTCAAATGTAAACAAAAAAAACAAAGCCAAGTAAATTTTCGTAAACAGAAAGCAGTTTTCTTTATTTTACGCAACATATTACGCATTTTGTTGACATTTTTGCAAAAATTATCTATTTTCACTCAAAAGTAAGCAATATATTTCTTATTTTATGGTCATCGGCAAGCAAATCGAAGAACGACGAAAGTCCCTGGGCGTTTCGCAGGCGGACCTGGCGGAAATGTCGGGAGTTAGCCTGCGAACCGTAAGCGCCATCGAGAACGACAGCGCAAACCCGAGCATCGAGGTGCTTTCCAGAATTCTCTCGTCCCTTGGCCTGGTCATTTCCCTGCAGGAGCGCATCATCCATGAATAGCCCCTTCCGCAAAATCCGCAAGGCCCGGGTTCTCAAGAACGGGACTGTCGCAGGCTATCTCGTATCAAACAGGAGCCGCTTCGTCTTCTTCTACAACCGCGACTATCTCGCAAACGGCGGGGCATCCATCGCCATCAATCTACCCAAGTCAAAAAAGATTTTTTCTTCGCGCCGCCTTTTCCCCTTTTTTGCGGGACTCCTGCCCGAGGGCGAAAGCAGGCAGGCCATCTGCCGGAGCCTGAAACTCAACCCGTCGAACAAGCTTGACATGCTCCTCGCCCTAGCCCAGGGCGAAACCATAGGAGACATTACCGTGCAGGAGGTAAAGTGAATCGCTGCCATTGTTGCCTCCGGGAAACCGAAACCGATTTCTGCCGGACCTGTTCCAGAAAACTTTTCGGCAAGGACAGGTTCAGTGCCATGTTAAATTTTTCACTGCCCGACATAGCCCAAGCCCCAGATGGCAAGCCCCAACGGATTTCCATATCCGGAGCGCAGCCGAAGTATTCCCTGAAAATCGAAGGCAAGGGGCTCGTTCCCACCGACCGGCAAGGCTCCTATATCCTGAAACCCGCAACAAGCATGCAGTTCCGACTATACGCCGACATGCCCGCCAACGAGCACGTGACCATGCAAATGGCAAGGCAAATATTCAAACTGGATGTGGCCGAATCCGCATTACTCCGATTTCCACCTGGTGAATACGCCTACCTGACCAAGCGATACGATGTACGCAGAGACGGAACAAGAATCCACCAAGAAGACTTCGCCCAAGTCGCCGACCTGTCCAGCGAAGAGCAAGGCTCCAACTACAAATACGAAAGTCTGAGTTACGAGGATATTGCGGAACTGATAAAAGACCATGTCAGCGCCCACACCATAGCCTTGGATAAATTTTTCAGGATCGTCCTTTTCAATTATCTTGTATGTAACGGAGACGCCCATATCAAGAATTTTTCCATTTACAGCCCGAACCAAGAAGGCGTCTTTGAACTTTCACCGGCCTACGACCTGATGAACACCTCGCTCCACGCCTCAGACTCCCGAACGGCCCTGGACCTGTTCAAGGACGAGGATTCCTTCCAGACGAATTTTTACAGGGAAAACGGCTTCTACGGTGCAACCGATTTCATGGAATTCGCCAAACGCATCGGCATCGTCGAGACTCGGGCACTGCGCTTTGTGAAAGACATCGTGACCCACGTTTCCAAAATGGACGCTATGCTGGGCCAGTCCTTTTTAAGCGACGAGGCAAAGCGGCAATACAGGGAATCCATCCGGGACAGGGTCAAGGCGCTCACTGCCTAATTTTCCTATATTTGCCTCCCATGAAATCCAAGCTGTTCGTGATGAGCGCCGCCAGCGGCGCAGGCAAGACCACCCTGAAAGACAAGGTCATCGGGGAGTTCCCCGACATCGTGTATTCCATTTCCGCCACCACCCGCGCCCCCCGCGAAGGCGAAGTGAACGGGGTCCACTACTTTTTCAAGACCAAGGAAGAGTTCGAACAGATGATCAAGGACGACGCCCTGGTGGAATACAACCTGGTCCACGGGAACTACTACGGCACGCCCAAGAGTTTCGTAGAGGACATGCTCAAGCAGGGCAAGCGGGTTCTCTTTGACCTGGACGTTTTCGGCAAGGTGAACTTTGACAAGGTCTATCCCGATGCCACGGGAATCTTGATTTTGCCACCCAGCGAAGAAGAACTGGAACGCAGGCTCCGGGGTCGCGGAACCGATTCCGAAGAGGTCATCCAGACCCGGCTCCACAACGCCAAGAAAGAGATGGAGTTCGCGAAGACCAAGGGCAAGTACGAATACACCATCGTGAACGACGACCTGGAACGTGCGGCGGACGAGCTCAGGAAAATCCTGACGCCTTAATGCTAGATTCCGGGTCGTGGCCCGGAATGACGTTTTACAACCGATAATAAAGAATCCCGGACAGAGCTCCGGGGTGTTTCGTCATAAAAGGAGATGCCCGCATGGTGGCGGGCATGACAATTACACAGAATGAACCGTTTCGGAACTACAGAGAAGCCAGGAACTTCTGTGCCTTGTCGGCGTAGTTCTGGTTGTCGCCGTAAACTTCCAGCAGGCGTTCGGCGGTGTTCTTGGCCTTGGCGTCAAGACCCTGCTGCTGATAGACCAGCGTGAGTTTCCACATGGCGTCGGCCACCATGGGGGCCTCGTCCACAGGTTCTTCTTTCTGGAAGCGGTCTTCCTTGTCGCCGGTGCGCTTGCCGAACTCGCTCACATACTTTTCCAGCAGGTTGGCGGCGGCGGCGTAGTCTTCTTTTTCCATCTTCACGGAGGCAAGACCGTGGAGGGCGGCAGAGCGGACCAGCACCACAGAACCGGCGTTGTCCAAAGACTTCTGGAACAGGGCGGCGGCACCGTCCAGGTCACCCTTTTCGTACTTGATGTTGCCCGCATAGAGGCATGCCTTGGCAAGAGCCAGGCCTTCCAGGGAACGGCTGTTGATCTTGGATTCAAATTCTGCGAGGGCGTTGTCCTTATCGTTGGCGTAGAGCATGGTCATGCCCGCACCCAGAAGTTCGGTCTGTTCGGCGGCAGCGGCCTTGCGGGAATCCCTCAGCTGGACCACGCCCGCCACTACGACGAGGATGACCACCAGGGCCACTACGACCTTGGTGCCGTGATGGACAAAAAATTCCTTGATTTCAGAGTTGTTCGCATTTGCTTCGTTAGCCATAATATGCATCCATTTTGAAATTTTGTGAGCAATCATAGAAAAATTCGGGATTCTTGCCAACCGAAACAGCCCCGATATTGACAAAAAAAGGCCCTGTTGCTATCTTTGAGCCCGCAACGCCACTCTAGCTCAGCTGGTAGAGCAGCTGATTCGTAATCAGCAGGTCGGCAGTTCAAATCTGCTGGGTGGCTCGAAAGTCCCGCTTTCTGAAAGAAAGCGGGATTTTTTATACCCGAGGCTGCCTGCGGGGCTGTTCCGGCAAGAGGGGGTGGAGAGCAACAAGCGCATGCGCGTGCGAGCCAGGGGGAAACCTCCCCCCCCCCAAAAAAAACTCTTGAGACCTTCAATCCTAACCACCAACCACTAACCACTAACGACCTTCGTCCACATCCAGCGGATCCTCGCCGGAGCCTGCCCTGAGTTTACCGAATGGGCGAGGATGACACCTCTTGAGACCCGCAGCCCTAATACCTACAACCTACTACCTAACACCTATTTTTCTATATTTGCCGCCCTATGAATCCGAATGGCGCAATCATTGTACAGAGCAACCTCGAAATCATGGTCGAGGTGGACAACCCCAACTACGAATCCGCACGGGACGCGATCGCTCCCTTCACCGAACTGGTCAAGAGCCCCGAGCACCTGCACACCTACAAGATTTCCCACCTGAGCCTCTGGAACGCGGCTTCCACGGGCCTCCGCGCAACCGAAGTGCTGGAACGGCTAGAAAGCCAGAGCCGCTACCCCATTCCCCAGACAGTGATTACCGAGGTGGAAGACTACATGGCCCGGTACGGGCTGCTGCGGCTCCGCAAAGAGGTTGACCGCCTGCTGCTGGAATCCGACGACACCTACATGTTCACCGAGATTTGCCACCTGAAGGAGGTGGAGCCGTTTATCCTGAAGTTCCTGGACGATTCCCACGCCGAAGTGGACCCGGAACGCCGCGGCCACCTGAAGATGGCACTTACCAACGCCGGATTCCCGGTGGAAGACCTGGCAGGATATGTCCAGGGCGACCCGCTCCCCATCAAGCTCCGGGAAACCACCCTCGAAGGCAAGGAATTCAAACTCCGCGACTACCAGAAAGAAGCCGCCCAGGTGTTCTACGCCAGCGGTTCGGAAAAGGGCGGCTCCGGCGTCATCGTGCTGCCCTGCGGTTCGGGCAAGACGGTCATCGGCCTTGCCACCATGGCCCTCATCCAGACCAAGACCCTTATCCTTACCCCCAACATTTCCGCCTCCCGCCAGTGGATTCGCGAAATCTGCGACAAGACGGACCTGACCCTGGACCAAGTGAAGGAATACTCCGGCGAAGTGAAGGAAATCGGCCCCGTGACCGTGGCCACCTACCAGATTCTCACCCAGCGCAAGAAGGTGAAGGACGTAAGCAAGCAGGGCGAGCCCGAACCGGACGACCTGAGCGACGAAGAAGTCAAGAAGGAACTCTCGAACTTCCCGCTGTTCAGCGAACAGAAATGGGGTCTCATGATTTACGACGAGGTGCACCTGCTCCCTGCCCCGGTGTTTCGCCTGAGTACCGAGATGCAGGCCACACGCCGCCTGGGCCTTACCGCCACCCTGGTCCGCGAAGACCACAAGGAGACGGAAGTGTTCAGCCTTATCGGGCCCAAGAAATACGACATCCCCTGGCGTGTGCTGGAGGCCCAGGGCTGGATTGCCACCGCCGACTGTAACGAAATCCGCATCCCTATGGAAGCGGAACTGAAGATGAAATACGCCCTGGCGCCGGTCCGTGAAAAGATTACTCTCGCAAGCACCAATCCCGAAAAGACGGACATCGTAAAGCGGCTCCTCGCCCATTTCGACAAGCCCGACGACCGGGTGCTCATCATCGGGCAGTACATCGACCAGCTGGAAAAGCTCGCCCAGGAGCTGGAAATCCCGCTGATTACCGGCAAGACCCCCAACAAGGAACGCGAACGGCTCTACGCCGCCTTCCGCAAGGGCGAACAGAAGAACCTGATGGTCTCCAAGGTTGGCAACTTCGCCATCGACCTTCCCGACGCCAACATCCTGATACAGATTTCCGGGACCTTCGGCAGCCGGCAAGAAGAAGCCCAGCGACTGGGCCGCATCTTGCGCCCCAAGAGCGACGGCGGCACCGCCCACTTCTACAGTATCGTGACCCAGGATTCCAAGGAGCAGGAGTTCTCCATGAACCGCCAGCTGTTCCTTACCGAACAGGGCTACGCCTACAAAATTATCAAGCGGGGCGACTGGGATATTTTGAGCCGCACGCCCGAAGAACTGGCCGCGCGGTAATCCTCTAGTTGTCGGCGAGCTGGATCTTTAGGCGGCTGCGGTACACATCGCCTTCTGCAGAAGCCGTATACTCGTAACGCCCCGCATACAGAATCTCCAGGCGTTTCTGGAAGGTCGAAAGCCCGAGGCCACTCGCCTTTCGGGGAGACTGGGATACCTTCGGGAAATTGGAATTTTCCGTTTCCAAAACAAGTTCGTCGCCCTGTTGCCTGATGGTAATATGGGCGAAGCTTTTTCCCTTGGGGTTCTTGCTGTGTTTCAAAGCGTTTTCTACCAGGGGCATGGCTACTAGAGGCGGTATCATCACTTTGGGATTTTCAAGTTCCACGTCAAAACGGTAATCGAAGCTGTCGTCTAGCCGGAGCTTTTCCAGGTTCCCGTACATCCGGAGAATTTCCACATCCTCTTCCAGGGGAATCATATCGTCGGCTGTCTGGTACAGAGTCACCCGCAACAGCTTGGAAAGTTCCATCATGGACTTTTCCGCACGCCTGGAATCTATGGCGATAAGCGCCGTTATGTTGTTCAGGGTATTGAATAAAAAGTGGGGCGAAAGTTGGTTTTTCAGGAATTCCAGTTCGTACTGCAAGCGGCTACGCTTTTGTTCCCTGACCACGAACCCTCGCAGAATTTGTGTAGATATCAGCCGGTAAAACACGCAGATGACGCAAACCAGACAAACCAGCACCACAAAGGAAAAAACGGTCCAATAGCTGAAATGCCCTTTTACCGAAGAGAACATGTAGGAATTGAAAAAGTAATTTACGCCCTGATCGGGAGCCCTGTCTATCAAAAAAAACACCACTTCTCGCAAGAAGCAGGTTACCAAAATAATGACAGCATTATATACAAAGTAAATTCCATAATGCTTGTTGAGAATGTAATTAGGAACGAGAAAATTGAGATTAAGACCGAACACCCCGATGCTCATCAGCACGGGAAAATAGAAGTTCATGAGTTCTCGCCAGTCCAAACCGATTACCGAACGGGTAACCGGATCCCCGATGTAGAGCACGGGAAAAATTAGGATAAAGAGAAATATGAGTATCTGGGGCACGTAGGCCGGGACAGGGAAAGACAATTTGTCCTCCTGTTCCAGGATTTCACGGATTTTTTTCTCATATCGATCGAAATCCCTTTCCTGGGCCCCCTGCCACCTCTGTCGAAGCTTGGAAATGGAAATTTTGCTTTTTTCTGGTTCCATAATGACAAAAATAGGTCCAAAAACGCCCCCCGTACAGCCCATAATGACACTTTTATGACAAAAAAGCGATTTTTTCCGACAAAAAACAAATTAAACTTTTGCAAGGGCTAGGGCAGTTCCTGACACTCCGAAACCTAAACGGAGGTAGATTTATAGGCGTAAAGGAAAAGGACTTACTATGAACGCCGCTACCTACACCCGTGATGAGAAAAGCACTTATTTTCAGTATCTTGAAGATATTTCCAGCATTCCTCTGCTGACTCCGGCACAGGAGAAGTTGCTCATCAAGAAGGTCAAGGAAGGCAGCCGCGAAGCCCTGGATTTGCTGGTCAAGTCCAACCTGCGCTTTGTGGTGAACATCGCGAACCTTTACAAAGGCCAGGGCCTTGAAGTGGGCGAACTCATCAGCGAAGGCAACATGGGCCTTATAGAGGCCGCCCGCCGTTTTGACCCTAGCCAGAAAATCAAGTTTATCAGTTACGCCGTGTGGTGGGTGCGCCAGAACATTACCCGCGCCATCGCCGAAAAGGGCCGCACGGTCCGTATCAGCGCCGAGAAGGAGCTGATTCTGCGCCGTTTCAACAAGAAGGGCGGCAAGCTTAAACAGGTTGTGGGTGGCAGCTATGTGCTGGACACCGACAGCCTGGAAGGAGTTTCCAAGTACAAGGGCGACGCCATCGAAAAGGTGTTGATGATGGGCAACCGCACCTCTTCTCTGGAAGCCCCCGTTGGCGAAGACGGAGATTCCACCCTGGGAGATTGCATTCCCTCTGTAGAATTCCGCACCGAAGACCTGGCCGAAAAGAACAACCGCCGGGAAGTCTTCGAAAAAGTTTTGAACAAGAACCTGGACCAGCAGGAAAGCGATATCCTCAAGCTCTATTTCGGCTTCAAGATGGATAGCGACCTGAACCTGAAAGAAATTTCCCCTATGGTGGGGCTGTCCAAGGAACGAGTCCGTCAGCTCAAGGAAAGCGCCCTTGCAAAGCTCCGGAACGACCGCATCCAGAAAATGCTGGACGAAGCGGCATAAAAGTTTTTCTCCTCTCTCTCCTATTATCAAAAACCGGCCTTTAGGGCCGGTTTTTCCGTTTTTTCGCCGTGTTTGCCACCGATAAATTGTATCTTTTGGGCATGACTATCACTAGCTCGATTTTGCGCAAAGCATTTGTCCTTACCTTGGCCACCCTGGGCATAGCCTCGGCAGCCGAAAAAGCCACCCCGCCGGGAGACTTTTACGACGAGGTTTCTAGACTCAACAAGGTATTCTCCGAAGTGAACCGCAAGTACGTGGAAGATGTAAACCCCACGGAACTTACCGACGCGGCCCTGAACGGCATCCGTAACATTTTGGACCCCCACACGGCAGTATTCACCCCCAAGGACTACGAGGGCTTGAAGGTTTCCATGGAAGGAAAGTTCGGCGGCGTGGGCATCACCATCAGCCTCCGTGACAATATCCTCACCGTGATTTCTCCCCTTTCCGGGACCCCTGCTTTCAGATTGGGCATCCGGGCCGGCGACCGCATCCGCAAAATCGACGGCAAGGACACCAAGGGCCTGACCCTGGACGACGCCGTGAGCAAGCTCCGCGGAAAAATCGGCACAGACGTGACCGTATCCATCGAGCGCGAAGGCGTGCCCGAGCTGATGGACTTTACCATTACCCGTGCCGAAATCGTGGTTCATGCCGTGCCCTATTACGGGATGGTCACTAACGACATCGGCTATATCAAGCTTGCCACCTTTAGCGACAAGACCCTGAGCGACGTAGAAAACGCCCTGAAGAGCTTGCAGAAGCAGGGCATGAAAAAATTGATTCTGGACATGCGCTACAACCCGGGTGGACTCTTGAACCAGGCCATCGAGATTAGCGAACTGTTCCTGAAACGGGGCAACGTAATCGTAAGTACCAAGGGCCGCACCCAGAAGACCGAAAGCCACGCCCGCAAAGACGGTATCGTGAACCCCGACATGCCCATGGTGGTGCTTGTGAACCAGGGGTCTGCCAGTGCGGCTGAAATCGTGTCCGGAGCCCTCCAGGACTGGGACCGGGCCCTGATTATCGGAAAGACTTCTTTCGGCAAGGGCTCCGTGCAGACCATTTTCCCGCTGGACAACCAAGGGAACGCCCTGAAGCTCACCACTGCATTTTACTACCTGCCCTTTGGCCGCTGCATCAACAAGCCCGAGAACGGCATCAAGGGTCTGAAGATCATGGAAGAGGAATATGCAGCTGAAGATGGCGAAGGCGAAGCCAAGGCCGACACCGCAAAGAAGGACACCGCCAAGGTGGATACCTTCTACACCCACAACGGACGCATGATGTTCGGCGGCGGCGGTATCACTCCCGACGTGGACGTGGAACTTTCTCCCATGCCCTGGGTGGTACAGGTCCAGGAGCGGATGGCCATGTACTTCAAGTTTGCGGTAAAGGTCCGTCCGGGACTGGACAAGTCCGGAGTCAAGATGGACGCCTCTTGGGAAGTGCCCGATTCCCTGTACACCCAGTTCAAGGATTTCTGCCTCAAGGACACCAACTTCATGAAGGTGAAGAGCAACGCCCTGGTAGGCGTGGACCAGCTGGAAAAGAGCATCATCCAGGAACAGAACTACATGGGTGACAGCTCCAAGACCATTACGGATTCTACCCTAGCTGCACGACTTTCCGACATGAAGAACGCCCTGGAAGAGCGCCGCAAGGCCCAGTTCGACGAGAACAAGGACTACATCAAGGACGGCATCAAGCGGGAACTCTTGACCGCCATGGTGAACGATTCCGTAAGCACGGCGTTCTCCCTGAAGCGGGACGAACAGCTGAAAGAAGCCATCAAGTACCTGAGCGACATGAAACTCTTTAAGCAGGCTATAAGCGCTCCCACCAAGGGTCAGCCCGCCAAGGCTCCTGCCAAGAACGAAAAGTCTGCTGCCAAGGACAACAAGAAAAAGAAGTAGGGATTAATTGGTCGAAGTGTTGAACAATTCTGCGGAATCCTTGGGACGGTTCGTCCGAAGGTTTTTCCGCACGGTCATCAACTACATCAAGTTCGTGTGGGAATTGTTCAAGAACATTCCCGGCGCATTTTCCAATTTCCACACTACCGTCGAACAGATGCAGGTGGTGGGCATTACCAGTATCCCCGTGGTATTCGCGGCGTCCATGGCCACGGGCGCCATCATGTCGTGGCAGCTGGCCTACCAGTTCGGCGACATGATTCCCATGATGTTCGTGGGCATGGCTGTCGGTAAGTCTGTGATGGTGGAGCTTTGCCCCATCCTCACCGCGATGGTCCTTGCGGGCCGTATTGGGGCTTCTATGTGTTCGGAGCTTGGGACCATGGCGGTGACCGAACAGCTTGACGCCTACAAGGTGCTTGGGCTCAGCCCCTTCAAGTTCCTGTTGGCTCCCCGCCTTATCGCCACCGTCATCATGCTGCCGGTGCTGACCGTCATCAGTATCTTTATCGGTATCGTGGGCGGTTACGAAGTGGCCCACCTGTACAAGGAAGTCTCCTGGTCCGTGTTCTTCTACGGCGTGCGCATGTTCTACCACAACTGGGACTTGGTGGTGGGCCTTATCAAGGCCACCCTTTACGGTTTCTTTATTTCTAGCTACGCTTGTTTCTTCGGATATTACACCCATAGCGGCGCCGAAGGCGTGGGCAAGAGCACCAAGGCCACCGTGGTGGCGGGCATGACCAGCATCCTGATTGGCGGATTCACCCTGTCGAAGCTGTTGCTGGTGTAAATCCATGCCTATCCAGAAACGCAAGCGTAAAGAATTTACGGGCCACAACTTGATGGACGTAGAGCTCCTTGTGGGCCGCGTTCTGGACAAGTTCCACCTGACCGACGAAATGCAGTTCCAGAGCCTTTCGGAGAAGTTCCGGGAGGTGGTCGGGGACCTGATTTTCCCCCACGTAAAACCCCTTGAAATCAAGAAAGGAATTCTCTCCCTGAAGGTGGACAATTCCGCCTGGAAAAGCGAACTGTTCCTGCAAAAAAAAGCTATAATTGACAAGTGTAATTTGATGCTCGGAAGCCCTGTAATCCAGGGCATCCGCTTTGTCTAGTTTAGTAAAAGAGGCCGCGAGCCTCAGAGGAAATATGGCAGAAGAATCTGAAGAATTGAAGAAGGCCGAAGAAGCCTACAGCGGTTCAAGCATTACCGTGCTAGAGGGCCTCGAAGCGGTGCGCGTACGCCCCGCTATGTACATCGGCTCTACCGACATCCGCGGTCTCCACCACCTGGTATGGGAAGTGGTAGACAACTCCGTGGACGAAGCCCTGGCTGGATTCTGCAACCACATCGAAATTTCCATTCTGCCCGGCAACGGCATCCGCGTCACCGACAACGGCCGCGGTATTCCTACCGATATTCACCCGAAAGAAAAAGTCGGCACCATCGAGGTGGTGATGACCAAGCTCCATGCGGGCGGAAAGTTTGACAGCAATTCCTACAAGGTCTCTGCCGGTCTCCACGGCGTGGGCGTGAGCTGCGTGAACGCCCTTTCCAACAAGCTTGTCGTGACGGTCCGCCGTAACGGCCGCGTGGTGCGTCAGGAATTCTCGAAGGGCGTTCCCTGCGGCCCCCAGGTCGACATTGGCGAGAGCGATGGCACCACCGGCACAAGCGTCGAGTTCTACCCGGACGATACGATTTTTACCGAAACCGTTTACGTCTACGACACCCTGGCCACCCGATTCCGCGAACTGGCGTTCCTCATGAGCGGGCTTCGCCTGACCCTTACCGACGAACGTGACCCTGAAAAAATACAGACCGACACTTTCTGTTTCCCGGGTGGCGTTTCCGAATTCGTGCGCTACGTAGACGAACACCGTACGCCCCTGTTCAACGAGCCCATCCATCTGGTGCTCCCCAACGGCGAATACCCGCTGGAAGTGGCCATGTGGTACAACGACGGCTACCAGGAAAACTTCTTCAGCTTCGTGAACAACGTGAACACCTACGATGGCGGAACCCACGTGACGGGCTTCAAGACCGCACTCACCCGCGTCATCAACAAGTTCGCCGCCGACATGCCCAAGGGCAAAAAGGAAGCCCAGATTACCGCCGACGATATCCGCGAAGGCCTTACCGCCGTTATCGCCATCAAGGTTTCCCAGCCCCAGTTCGAAGGGCAGACCAAGCGCAAGCTGGGCAACTCCGAAATCGCAAGCTACGTGAACAGCGCCTTTGGCGCCAAGCTGGAAGAATACTTCCAGGAAAATCCCGCCGCCATCAGGGTGATTCTAGACAAGGTTTACAATGCCGCCCTCGCCCGTGAGGCGGCCCACCGCGCCCGTAATCTTGCCCGCCGCAAGAACGTCCTGGAAAGTGGCGGACTTCCGGGAAAGCTGGCCGACTGCAGTAGCCGCGACCCCAAGGAATGCGAATTGTTTATTGTCGAGGGTGATTCCGCTGGCGGTTCCGCAAAGAGCGGACGCAACCGTGAATTCCAGGCGATCCTCCCCCTCCGTGGAAAAATTTTGAATGTGGAAAAGGCAAGCCTCCACCGCGTTTTGGACACCGAAGAAATCCAGAACCTGGTAAATGCCATCGGCACGGGTATCGGCACGGAATTCAAGATTGAAAAGCTCCGCTACGACAAGATCATCATCATGACCGATGCCGACGTGGACGGATCTCATATTCAAACTTTGCTGCTCACCTTCTTCTTCCGCTACATGCGGCCCCTGATCGACGCTGGCCACATTTTCCTGGCCATGCCACCTCTGTTCAAGATGAAGGTCGGGCAGAAAGAACGCTACCTTTTCGACGAAACTGAAAAGGACAAGGCCATGGCCGAAGTTGAAGACCGTAAGAACGTACAGATTAGCCGATTCAAAGGTCTTGGCGAAATGTCCGCCGAACAGTTGAACGACACCACCATGGACCCGAAAAGCCGATTCCTCAAGCAGTGCTATGTGGAAGACGCCGTGCTTGCCGACCAGATTTTCAGCATGCTCATGGGCGAAGACGTGGAACCTCGTCGTAAGTTCATCGAAGATAACGCCTATAAGGTCTTAAACGACCTGGACGTCTAAAAATGAACCTGAACAAGGCCGATTTCCAGACTGTTTTGGGCCAGGCACGTGAACTGGTCCAGGACCAACTTGCCCTGACCGAGCAGGTCATCTTGAATGTGGCCAAAAATGCACCGGCCGGTATTTCGGACAGACTTTCGGTTTTGTTCCAAAAGAGAGGAAAGCGCATCCGCTCTACCCTGCTTTGCCTTATTGCCAACTGTGGGAAATCTCCTGTTGACGTTGAGCGGGTGGCCCACGCCTGCGCGGGCATCGAACTGTTGCACAGCGCAAGCCTTGTTCACGACGACATCATCGACGACACCGAAGTCCGGCGCGGGCAAAAAACGGCACACAAGGAATGGGGCACCCAGGTGGCTGTTCTCATTGGCGACTACGTGCTTTCCCAGTCCATGCAGAGCGTTATCGAAGAGACGGAACGGGACATTCCCGTAATCCTCTCCCAGGCGGCAGACCAGCTGATTGCCGGAGAAATCCTGGAACTGGATCACTGCGGCGACATGAGCCTTTCCTTTGAGACCTACAACCGGATTATCGACGGAAAGACTGCGGCCCTGATTAACGCCGCTGCCAAAATCGGGGCCATTCTTGCCGGGTTCGACAAGCCTATGGTGGACAAATGCGCCGAAATGGGAAGCCACTTCGGTATCGCCTTCCAGATTATTGACGACCTGCTGGACTACGGCTACGGTTCCAAGAACCTGGACAAGGCCAAGTTTACCGACCTTTCTAACGGGCTCATTACGCTCCCCCTGCTGTTCTATTTCGAAAACAGTTCCGCCGAAGAACGGCGCGAAATGGAAGACCTGATCAAGCGGGCCTCCGAAGACAATATTCCTGCGCAAATCAAGGAAAAGCTGAGCGTCAAGGGGGCATTCGACAAGGCGAAAGCCACGGCACAGAACCATCTGGAAAAGGCCCTTGAAATCGCCCAGACATTGCCCAACAGCAAATTTACCGACGAGATTGTCGCCATGTTCGCCAGCATGAGCGATAGAGGAAACTGACGCTGTCGCGAGTTGTCAGTTTTCAGTTATCAGTTGTGAGCATATAATTTGGCGCCAAAGGCGCGATTGTTGAAACTCAACGGTGCGTAGCACCGACTCACCACTCACGACTCGCGACTATTTCCGTCGAATCCAGAAGCCAAGGAACAGCACCACCGACAGGATACACACGGCGATAACGGCCCAGAAAGTCATGGGCGAACCCACGGTGGCGTCGCCGTTCATGCCGAAGGGCAGTTGCACGTTCATGCCGAACAAACTGGCGAAGAACGTCGGGAGCGATATGGAGATCGTCACGATGGTCAAGTTCTTCATCAACTGGTTCAAGTTGTTGTTGATGACGCTTGCGCGGGCATCCATCATGGACGTCAAGATGTTGGCGTAGATGTTGGCCTGTTGCAGGCTCTGGCCGTTTTCAATCTGGATGTCTTCCAGCAGTTCCCGTTCGGCCTCGGTCCAGTTGAGGCTGCGACCCATCTGGAGTTTCTTCAAAAGGGTGTCGTTACTGTTCAAGGCGCTCACGTAGTAAATCAAGCCCTTGTTCAGGCTGAACATGGAAAGCAGGTACCTGTTCTCCATGGAAGTGTTGAGCCGCTGTTCCAGGTCGTCGTTGATGCGGTTAATAATTTTCAGGTGTTCATTGAAGTGGTAGATGGCGTAGCTCAGGACTTTCAGCACGAAAGTGTTCAGGCTGTCGATTTTCGAGAAACGCTTTTCGTCCATCACCGGGATGTCGCTGTCCGTTAGGAGCAGCACCCAGTCCTTGAAGATGAAGATGCCGAAGGATTCCACCCGGAACTGGAAGTTGTCGGCGGCGGAATAGTTCTTGGGCTTCTTGAACACGATGGTGGTAAAATCGTCGTCGTATTCGATACGGGAAAGCTCGTCGGAGTCGAATGCGGAGGCGATGGTATGTTCGGTAATCTCGTATTCCTTGACCAGGACGCTGCGCTGTTCCTGGCTGAGGGAGCCCATCATCACGATGTCGGCGGCATCTTCGTTGGGTGCGACCGCCAAGCGACCGGCTTCGATTTTGTAATACTTGAGCATAGGCGCCCCCTTTTATCGAACGGGGGTAAATATAGAAAAAGGGGCTAGGATCTAGGGGCTAGGGGTTAGGATGCTTGGTCTCAAGAGGTGTCATCCTCGCGTCCTGTGGTGAGCAATGCCGAACCAAGGCGAAAATCCGCTTGAAAATAGGGGCTAGGATCTAGGGGCTAGGGGTTGGTAAAACACTTGCACTTTCAAATAAAAGAGTGTGTATTCAAAAGGTCGAACCTATAAGGGCACCTTATGAGTCGCGGGAAAGTGCAATATCATAAGAGGATAATCTATGAAAAAATTTTCCTTTTTGTTGTTTTTCTCATTAACGCTGATTGCTTGTTCTGACAACAATTCTAATGATTCCGACAGTTACTCAGAACCTGAATCTAGAGAAAAACTTTACAACGAATGTATGAAATATGTGGAAAACGACTTTACGTGTGACGGCTGCAGTCCCGCCACCGAACCTCGTAAGAGAGCATATGCAGATTCTGTTTTTTCCAATTACAATTGCCGCGAAAAAGAGCGGTCATATCTTATTGACGCCTGCATGTACATCAGAATACACTCAAAGTAATTCACAAATCTTTCAAACATCTTTATAAAGCCGCTTGTGGTTGCGAGGGAACACCGTGACCGAGCAACCTCCTGCGTAGCGAAACCCTTTTTGCGAGGCGAGAGGGCATAGTTGCTAGGCAAAAAATCCGGAGGGTAGCGACGAACGAAGTGAAGGCGCGACTGACGGTCTTTTTTGCAGGCGACTGTGCCCTTGAGACTCGGATTATTTTAAGGGGTTTTAGGGGCGAAGCCCCTAGGAGAGGGGGTGCTGGAAGACTTGGCGAGGCCGTCGGACAAGGACACTGTCACCTGCCTAATCGCCAAGGCTGCAAGCAGGGGGAGGCCTCCCCCCTTTGTATATAAAAAAAAATCCCCGCTTATGCGGGGATGAAATTCAGAACTGGATCCTTCGCGGCTTTCGCCACTCAGGATGACACTTAGGTATTACACGCCCTTCTTGAACTTCTTGCTCCACCAGAGAACGATGGGAGAGCAGATGCACACAGAAGAGTAGGTACCGACAAGGATACCGAAGCACTGCACCAGGCCGAAGTCGCGGATGGAGGAACCGCCCTTCACGGCGAGAATCACGCACACGAACAAGGTGGTGAGAGAGGTCACCATGGTGCGGCTGAAGCACTGGTTCAGGGACTTGTTGATGGTCTCTGCGAAGTTGCCAGAGCCGAACACGGCGGTATTTTCACGGATACGGTCGAAGTTCACGATGGTGTCGTTCACGGAGTAACCGATCATGGTCAGCAAGGAGGCAATCAAAGCACCGTCGAAGGACAGGCTGAAGGCCGAGATGAAGCCCAGGGTGATGATGGTGTCGTGGACCAGGCCAAGCACCGCCGCCACACCGAAGCCGAGACCGAACTTGCCGAAACGGAACCACACATAGAGCAGAATGCCGAGCCAGGCGAGAATTACAGACAAGATAGCGTTGAAACGGAGTTCCTTACCAATGGTGGGGCCCACGTTGTCCTTGGCCACGATTTCGCACTTCTGGCCTGCCTTGGCAAAGGCTTCGGCCATCTTGACTTCGAAATTCACGTCGTCGGAGGCGCGCATGCTGATCTGGTAGGAATTGGCAGAGGTTCCGCCCAGGGTGCGAACTTTCGCACCGTCGATGCCTGCCGCAGAGAGAGCTCCGCTCAGGTCCTTCTCGTGCTTGCCGTCATCCTGGTACTGTACGGTATAGACCTGGCCACCGGTGAAGTCGATGCTGAAATCGAATCCCTTCACGGCGATGCAGGCGATGGAGGCGATAATCAGGATGGTAGAAATCAGGCCGAAACGACGGCGGTTGGGGATAATCTGGAGGTTCGCCTCGTTGATGGCCTTGAAGCCGTTACCAATGGAAAGAGTGGTACGGTCGGCCTTGGCAAGACGCCAGTCGAGGATGGCGCGGGTCACGGTGATAGCGCAGAAGAGGGAGGTCAGGATACCGATGGTCAGCGTGAGACCGAAACCCTTCACGGAACCCGTACCGATCTTATAGAGGATAAGGCCGGTAAGCACGGTGGTCAAGTTGGAGTCCAAGATGGCGCTGAAGGCCCGTTCGTAACCCTTGGCCACGGCGGCGCGGGCGGTAAGGCCGTTCTTCAGTTCTTCACGGATACGTTCGTAAATAATCACGTTGGCGTCGAGAGACATACCCACCACCAAGATGAAACCGGCAATACCCGGGAGAGTCAGGGTGGCGTTGAACACGGACATCACGGCGGCGGTCACGAGAGTGTTGATGATCATACCGAAACTGGCGATAAGGCCGCCCAGGCGGTAGTAGGCCACCATGAACACCAAGCAGAGGATAAGGCCGATAGCACCGGAGCCGAAGCCCTGGACGATGTTTTCTTCGCCGAGGGTAGCACCCACGCTGCGGCTTTCGATAATCTTCATAGGAGCCTTGAGGGCGCCGGCACGGAGAACCACAGCCAGGCGGTTCGCCTCGGCCATGTCGTCAAGACCGGTAATCTGGGCATCGCCGTTGGGGATACGGTCACGAATCACCGGGGCAGAAATCACCTGGTTGTCGAGAACGATGGCCATCTGCTTGCCGATGTTGGCGGCCGTGACGGCGGAGAACTTCTTGGGACCGATACCGCCGAACTTGAGGGAAACGGCCACTTCACCGGCGTTGGTACCGTCGCTTACACGATAGGGACGGGCGTCCACGATGTCGTCGCCGCCCATTTCGGCACGGCGCTTGAGCAAGTAGAGGCGCTTGGCCTTGATCTTGGAGCCGCGCTGCACCGGTTCGAGACCGCTACCGAAAGCAAAGTTCACGTCGCGGGGGATCAGTTTCTGGACCCCTTCGGTCTCCAGGAGCTTCTTCACCTTCTCGATATTCTCTTCGGCGATGAAGCCGCCGTTGCCAAAAGACAGGTAATAGGCGCTGAGGGCAGTCCCGACCTCGCTGGCAGGTTCACCCTCGGCAGGAGCGGCTTCCTTGGCAGAATCGGTGGCGGCAACTTCGGCTGCGGGGGCCTTGCCCAAAAGTTCGTCGTCGGAAAGGGCCTTCGCGGTGTCGGCAGCGTTAGCGGCAGGCTTGGCGCTGTCGGCAGCAGCGGCAGCCACGGAAGAATCCTTGGCGGCAGCCGTAGAGTCCGTTTCAGCGGAGTCAGCCACGATGTCGGTAGTCTGACGGGTCAGGTACTGGTCGATAAGGCCAACCACCTGGGTAAACTTCTCGGATTCGGCCAAAATCTTGAATTCCAGCTTGGCGGTAGAACCCACCAGGGACTTGGCGGTAGAGTCGTCCACGCCGGCCAGTTCCACCAAGATGCGGTCATCGCCGGAGGGGGAAATCTGGGGTTCAGAAAGACCGAACTGGTCCACACGGTTACGGATGATTTCCAGGGACTGGGCCTGGATGTCCTTGATGTCCTCGTTAGGCTTCAGGCCGGACTTGTCGATTTCCAGCGTGATGCTGGTACCACCGGCCAGGTCCAGACCGAAATTGATGGACTTGGAGCCCAGCTTCGGATTTTCCTTAAGAAAAGCCTTCTTTTCGTCGCCCTTCCTGGAGTGGACCTGGATAGAGGGCCACACGGTATAGGCCGAAAGTGCTATTACAAGGAGAATGATAAATTCCCGCATTCCAAATTTATGTTTGTTCATTTGTAATCCCTTAATAAGGCATTATACGCTAAGTTTGCGCGCAAAGATAGAAATTTTAACCATTAGTTACTAGTTACTAGTTACTAGAAACGGTGGAATAAACGGGTTTCTATCAAAAAAGGGGGAAGAATCCCCCTGGTTCGCACTTCGTTGCTCTCCACCCCCTCGCCTAGGGGGCAAGCCCCCTAAAACCCCCGATAACATTCCAGCCCCATAATGTCATTCCAGCGAAAGCAAGAGTCTCCTATACAAATCTTTCCCTCGATGTGTACATTTCCTCGTTCACAGATTCACTTCGTTCGACTGTTCACTCGGGAAATACACATCTCAGTCAAAAAAAAAATAATGGCTTTGGTTTACAGGCGTTTTGCAGTAATGACCCGTTTTTTGTGGGTAGGAAACGCTCTTGCAGGAGGAAACTCTTGTGGCTGTTAGTCCCTGCGAGTTTCCCCCGAGATGTTATGAAGGTTTATAGATTCTTCATTCCAAGAATTTAAATACTTCTGTGTCATTACCTACATACAAACCATCCCTTTCATCCTGCTGAAAAACGACCTTGTTGAGATACAAGGTAATTACGCCACCAGAAACTTCGAAGGTTGGGGTTACAGTATATTTCTTGCCGAATTCAATACAATCACCTTTTTTATTTTCGAAGAATGTCAACACTCCATCCGCGAAGCTCCATTCGCCCTCATCTACCCCCTGACAATAACCTGCGGTAGATCTTGTATAATAGTATGTTCCATCGTCACGAATTTCCATTGTTCCCGGAGCAGCAGAAAAGTCTGAAATAACCTCCTTGCTGGCTTTTTGACTAATAGACGACAGAGTCCAAGTACCGACAAGGCAATCTCCAGTCAATTTCTCGTTACATTTTTTATTGTCGTTTTCAACACAACGAATTGATAAAGCATAATCTTTCTTTACATCAGTTATTTTTACTGCATTTTCTGTAATTTCGGAATTGTCCATGTTTGTTCCTACTTGCATGCCATATGCACAGCTTTTTGTATTTTCCGAGGAGCTCCAAAAATATGCACCATTCCCTGCGTTTTGATTTTTACGGACAAAAGAGTCCATAAATCCAACAGGAATCGCCGAAAAGCCATAGATATCCGTACCATTCGCATCGATATGTACATCACAATACCAGCCACTTAGTGATTTAAGTGTTGTACCCGCCGATGACGTACCTACAGTTGAAAGTAAGGTATTCCAGTCTTCATAGCTAGGTAGATGCCATCCTGAAGGGCAGACACCTCTCAATCGCTCACGATTACCACACTCCTTGCTAACACCACATTCTTCTTCTGTTTTTCCAACCGCCATAGCCCATGTATAAAATCGACCCGTTAAATTACATTTCACGCTATCTTCGTCATAGCACCAGCTTTTTATATTTGAGCCCTTAGATACGTCATTGTAATTCAAATTTTCAGCCATCCATACTTGGGATCCTATTTTCACGGTTTTGTATACTTTTTTGTCACGAGAATCAATCATTTCTCCATAAGTAATGTCGGGATTCAAGTAAGCTTCTTTTGAGGTGTTCCAGTTCAGTTCGTTTGAAGCAGCCCGACTACTAGACGATTCATTTTGAATATTGCTAGAATTTTTCTCTTCACTATGTTTTTCGCTAGAATCAGATGAAGACGATTGTTCTAGTTTATCATTCTCTAATACCCAGTCTCCATTTTTACAGGTATAAGCTTTTTTTTCATCCTTTACATAAGCAACAACCCCTTCCTGCTTATTTGTACAAGAAGGTAAATCAGCAAAGACAGAAACGATATAATCAGACTCAGAATTCTGTATTGGAGAGTTTGAGTTAGATGATTCATCACCGCATGCAAAAAGCAATGCAAGAATCCCTGTGAGAGCAAATTGTTTTACACAAGCCATGTCAGACTCCTTTGATTTTACTTCGGAGTTTGCCTCGTCCAGCAAAGAACCACACCAAATTTGAGAGAATACAAAAAAGGCGCGAGTCGTTGCATCTACCTAAGTGAGGCTCTCGACAGCCTATAACCGATAAACGCAAACGACCCACGCCCCAAAAGGGCTGTTGCCTGCACAGCAAACTGAAGCACACCGCAAAACGGCATACCTGCGTGAGCGTTCGCCTTGCTCTCGGTTATTGAAATGGTCGAGATTTCACTTAGAGAACAAGAGCTAAACTCTTTTCACTCTAAATATACACTAAAAAGCGAGCGTTTGAACCATTTTTATTGACTTTATTTGGAATTTTTGCATTCTGTTTTGTATATTACCCCGCGAAAGTCGTATTTCCATATCCCATAGCAGCCAAAATAAGCTGCGGGCTATGGAAATACGGCTTTTTTTGCGTTTATAGGAGGTTTAATGAGAAATAACGCAATTTATAATACAATGTATTGTTACTTTACTAAAATTTATATATATTTTAGTAAAATGGAGCAAATTATGGAAACGACAATGAATACAATCAGCGCAAGGATCGACTCAAAACTCAAGACCCAGGCCGAGAACCTGTTCAACGAACTGGGAATGAATATGAGCACTGCTATTACTGTATTCCTAAAACAGGCCATTCGGCTCCGCAAGATTCCATTCGAGATTGCCCTCGATTCGCCCAACGCCGAAACCCTTGCCGCTATGACTGAAGCAAACGAAATCGCTTCGGGTAAACGCAAGGTTAAGTCTTACAAAAATGCGAAAGCTATGATTAAGGACATCTTGGACGAATAATGGAAATCAGGACCACCTCGAAATTTCGAAAAGATCTTAAACTGGCAAAAAAGAAGGGATTAAACATCGCACTTTTGCAAGAGGTTGTCGATGTTTTGGCTTCAGGGGAAAAACTGAGCGAAAAACACCGCGACCATGCACTAACAGGTGATTGGGAGTCTTTTCGCGAATGCCATATCCAGCCAGATTGGCTGTTGATATACAAAATCTCTGGCGATTCGCTAATATTGACCTTAGTCCGGACAGGAACGCACAGCGACCTGTTTTAAGTGGGCCTCTTTACTTGATTTCAAAAGAAGGTTGGGCGCCGGAGGTTGTGACGGAGAGGGCCACGGTCTTTTTGCCCAGGGTGCGGGTGACGGTGAAGCCGTCGGCGGTGTTTGCGATGGAGAGGCTGCCGTCGCGGAGGACGGGATTTTCGCGGCGCATCTTGACCATGTTACAGATAAATTCGTATAGCGGTTGGAACTTGCGGTTTTCCAGTTCGTCCCAGGGGACGCTTCGGCGGCAGTCGGGGTCCTTGCCGCCCTTCATGGAGAGTTCCTCGCCGTAGTAAATGCAGGACGCGCCGGGCATAAAGAACAGGAGGGCGTATGCCAGCTTGATGCGTTCAAGGCTTGCGCAGGGCTGGGACAGGAGGCGGGTGGTGTCGTGACTCCCCAAAAGGTTCATGGGGATGTCGCCGCGGCCTTCGGGGAAAGCGGCGCGGACACGGTCGCAGAATTCCTGGACCGAAATGGGGTTCTCATCAAAGAGGAATTTCATGACCGCCTTGCGGAAGATGTAGTTCATGACGCCGTCGAACTGGTCGCCTTGCAACCAGCGGGAGGGTTCGTCCCAGATTTCGCCTACGATGTAAGCCTCGGGATTAATGGCCTTGACGCGGCGGCGGAATTCCTGCCAGAAGGAGTCGTCGTCAATTTCGTTCGGCACGTCGAGACGCCAGCCGTCGATGCCTCGGCGGGTCCAGTATTCGGCCACGGAGAAGAGGTATTCCCGAACATCGGGGCAGCCGGTGTTGAACTTGGGGAGCGCAGGGTAGTTCCACCAGCATTCGTAATTGGGCTTGCCCGAATAGGCGTTGAGGGGCCAGCCCTTTACATGGAACCAGTCCACGTAAGGAGAATTTTCGCCCAGTTCCAGCAGGCTGTTGAACTGGAAGAATCCGCGGGAACAGTGGTTGAACACGCCGTCGAGAATGATGCGCAGCCCAAGCCTGTGGGCCTTTTTGACAAGACGGTCGAAATCCTTGAGGGTGCCCAGCACCGGGTCGATTTCGAAGTAATCGACGGTATGGTAGCGGTGGTTGGAATTGCTCTTGAAGATGGGACAGAGGTAGATGGCGTTTACGCCGAGACCCGCGATGTAGTCCAGATGGTCCTCGATGCCTGCGAGATTGCCGCCGAACATGTTTTCGCGGGTGGGCCTGGAGCCCCAGGACACGAACCTGCCTACCGCCTGGTAGCGGGGACTGCGGCAGAACCTATCAGGGAATATCTGGTAGAATACGGCGTCTTTTGTCCAGGCTGGAGCGAACATAATTCGGATTTCAGATTTCAGATTTCGGAGTTGAATTTTCTCGTTAACATCAATTCATAATTCCGAAATCCGAATTCCGAATTGGTCTAGATTTTCCACATGGGCCTGCGTTTGCGGGCGTCCACCAGCTTGCGGATTTCGGAACAGAGGAAGTTGTTTTTCGCGAGATCCTCTACGGAACAGGGCAGGCGGTAGGTCCAGTTCTTGCCACCGACGGTGCCCGGGATGTTCACCCGTTCCTCTTCGGGAGCGCATTCCGAAAGGGCAGGCGACAGGGCGAAATAGTCCTGCACCGGCAAGATGCAGAGCAGGCTGTTGGCGGAGAACACGTGGGCCAGAATATTCCGCACCACGGTGGGGGTCAGTTCCTCCGGAGCGTTGCCCGGAAGCCCCGCGTGAGACCAGTAGAAGGCCCTATCAAAGTCAGGCTCCTTCCAGAGCCCGCGAAGGGTGGAGGTGTCGTGGCAGCTGGTGGTGCATACCGAGAGGCGGGGATATTCTTCCATGGCGTAGTAGGGAGAATAAGGAGCGTCCCAGTTGCGGGCCCAGCGCTCGATACGGAGCGAAAGGATGTTCAGTTTCTTGAGAACCGCAGGAACGCAGCGGGGCACGGAGCCCAGGTCTTCGGCACAGACCAGCATGTCCGTTTCCTTGGCAAGGACCGACAAAAGCTTGGTGGCGTTCGCCTCCCAGAGCCCATTCTGGGCCGACTCGTTCTCGCCGATAATTTCGTGAAGTTTCTGCTGTTCATATTCCGGCAGGGTGAAGAGCACCGGGGCATTGTACCAGTACCAGTAAGGGTAGAAGGTGTGTTCGTCGCCGGTAGGGACAAACACGCGGTTCCAGTAGACCTTCAGCAACTTGTCCTTGATTTCCTGAGGTTCGGAAAGACCGAGGATGGCCTTTTCCGAGAGGAATTCGTCTTTCAGGATGTAGCGGTCCGTAGTGCCGTAAAGCGTCTTGAAGCAGACGGGCAGGAGCCGCTCCGTATCGCCTTCCAGAAACTGCCGCAACTGATCCACGGAATAGTTGGGCTTGCGCAGGTATTCCAGGGATTCCTGCTTGAAGCCTGCGGCCTGCAGGCGTTCCAGAGTCAGCGGGATGCTGGGATTGAAGTGTCCGAGGATGCCCGTGGTCTCGGTCTGGGGGATGCTCCATATACGGAAAAATCCCAGCACGTGGTCGATACGGTAGGCGTGGTAGAACTTGCTCGCCTGGGCGAGACGGGCTTTCCACCAGGCAAAGCCGTCCTGTTCAATGACATCCCAGCGGTAGGTGGGGAATCCCCAGTTCTGGCCGCTGTAGCTGAACATGTCGGGAGGGGCGCCGGCACGGTCTTCCAGGGAGAAATACTTGCGGCTTGCCCACACGTCGGCGCTGTCCTCGTTGATGAGGATAGGAATGTCGCCCTTAATGTTGATGCCCAGCTTGGAAACTTCCGACACGGCGGCACAGAACTGCGTCTCGGCAACGAACTGCATCCAGGCTTGGAACCAAACGTCTTTCTTGTACTTGGTCCAGACTTTTTCGATGTCCGCGTCCGTGGGGTTCTTGAAATTTTTCCAGTCCTTCCAACTTTTCTCGCCGTTTTCGGCCTTCAGGGTGCTGTAGGCGCAGTAGGCCTTGGCCCAGGGGTTCTTGTCCAGCCACTCCTGCAAGACCTTGTCCTTGCGGAGCTGGTCGTAACGGTTGTCGAAAATTTTTCTCAGGATAGAGCGTTTCCAAGTGGATATCTTGTAGTAGTCGATGCGTTCCTGCTCGTCGAACTTTTCCTTGGCCTCTTCGATATCGTCTTCGAATTCGGAGGAACCCTGCACCGCCTGGATGTTGATGAACACCGGGTTCAGGGCAAAGGCGCTGCGGGCGCTGTAGGGGCTGGCCTCGGCGCCGGTATCGTTCACCGGCAAAAGCTGGATGACGTTGAAATCACAAAGCTTGGACCACTGGGCAAAGGGAATCAGGTCAAGGTATTCGCCGATACCGATGCTGTTTTTGCTACGGAGGCTGAACAGGGGAACGGCGACACCGCTCTGGAAACAAGAAATATCACTGTAACGCATGGTGGGAAAGATATAAAAAGGTTTTAGGCTGTAGGTTGTAGGTGTTAGGGATTGGGGGACTGGATTTAGGGGGTAGGGGCTAGGATCTAGGATTTAGGGGATAGGATCTAGGGTCTAGTAAAGCGGGTCTCAAGAAGCGTCATCCTGGAGAGGTGCCGCCGTCTCACGACTTCACGTGAAAATAATCCACTTCGGGGTGGCTGATGTAGAGGCCGCTCACGGAGGCCTGCGGGTACATGGCGCCGTTCTCGGTGAGCGATATTCCGACACTGTTGAAATCGATGAGTTTCGCGACGTTGAAGATTTCCTTGATGTTCGGGAGCACGGGGTAGCCGACGGCCGGGCGGATGCCCTTCCAGTTGTTGGTGCGCGCGAGTTCCTGGCTCAGGTATTCGGCGCCCGCTTCGGCCAGGCGGTCGGCGACAGTCTGCATCAAGAGAACGTCGTAGTCGCTGCCGCCCTGTTCGGCCTTCAGTTTTTCGAGGCGCTTCACGAAGGCGTCGCTCACGGTGACGGCGAAGGCGCCCACGATGTCGCGGAAAACATCTTTGCCGGCGGGAGCGTTAAAGACGCTTGCTGTCGTTGCGTTGGCAGGGGCTACATAGTCGCAGAGGGCAAGGCAGGTGCCTTCCGGGTTCTGCTGGCGTGCCGTTTCGACTTCGACGATGTCGGAGTCGGTGCCGGTACGGCCCGTGTTGAACCTGATGGAATTTTCCGTACCGGCTGCAGGGTAGAACGCCTGCACGGCACGCAGCGCATACTCGGGCTTTGTAAGGCTCTTGATAAGTTCTTCTGCGTCGGCCTTGAGTTTCTTTGCTTCTTCCTGGTCGGGCTTGATTTTCCAGGTGAAGAAGAAGTATTCCCAGCTGATAAGCGGGATGACTTTTTCGAGCGCGATAGGCGGAAGCTTGCTTTCGCCCATGAACGGAGGTTCCACAGGCTGGTACTTGCTCCAGTCGCATTGATAGCGGCGTTCGACGGTCGTTTTCTCTGCTGCGGCCATGGCGTTTGCGGCTTCGGTCTGGATGCCGTTCTGCTTGTCGCGAATTCTCTGCTGTTCGACCCGGTTTTCTTGAATAGTCTGTTCGCTAGTAGCCGGGTCCAAAAGCTTTTGCACGAGGCCAGGATTGCTGGCAGCATCGCGTACGTGGAATACGGGGCCGTCGTAGCACGGAGCAATCTTTACGGCCGTGTGCGTGGGCGAGGTGGTGGCACCGCCGACGATAATCGGAATGCGCTGGCCAGCATCTTGCATGGCCTTCGCGACAGTGCACATTTCTTCGAGGGAGGGCGTAATCAGTCCGGAGAGGCTCAATATATCGGCCTTGTTTTCGATGACCGCCTTCACGATTACATCTTCGGGAACCATCACGCCGAGGTCCACCATCTCGTAGCCGTTACAGGCCATAATCACGGAGACAATGTTCTTGCCGATATCGTGCACGTCGCCCTTCACGGTCGCAATCACGATTTTCCCGCGGCTAGAAGCGTTGGCGTCCTTGCCCGCCTCGATGTAGGGCTGCAAGATTTCTACCGCCTTCTTCATGGTGCGTGCTGTCTTTACCACCTGCGGCAAGAACATCTTGCCTTCGCCGAAGCGGCGGCCCACTTCGTTCATGCCGTCCATGAGCGGGCCGGAAATAATTCCCACCGGGCTATCGCCGCGGTTGATGAGTTCCATCAGGTCGGGCTGGAGCGTTGTAGAAGTTCCCTTGAGGAGTGCTTCTTGCAGGCGTTCTTCGGGGGTGGTTTTTGCCTGCGCGGAGTCGGCGACGCTGTTGCTACCCGCGTCGGAACTGCCCGCGCCTGTGCTCATGGCGAAAATTGCCTTCGGGTCGTATTTGGTGCCCGCTTCCTTGGCGGCAGCGGCGGCTGCGGTCATGCGGCTTGCAATTTCAATAAGCGCTTCGCTTGCATCTGGTTCCGTGTTCAACAGCACTTCGGTAATGGCCATGCGGAGTTCCAGCGGGATCGTCTTGTATTCGATAATCGCGCTGGGGTTCATGATGGCCATGCCCATGCCGTTTGGAATCGCGTAATGCAGGAAGGTGGTGTGCATCGCTTCGCGCAGGTAGTTGTTGCCGCGGAATGCAAAGGAAAGGTTCGAAAGACCGCCCGAGATGCGCACGCCGGGCAGGTTGTCCATAATCCAGCGGACCGCACGGATAAAGTCGATGGCGTAGGCGTTGTGCTCCGCCATGCCGGTAGCGACTGTCAGCACGTTCGGGTCAAAGATGATGTCCGATGGCGCGAAATTCAGTTGCTTCACCATGATGTCGTAGGCGCGGGCGGCAATCTTTACGCGGCGTTCGTAGTTGGTAGCCTGGCCTTCTTCATCGAAGAGCATCACGATGACGGCGGCCCCCAGGCGCTTGATGGTGAGTGCGTGCTCGATAAACGCCTGTTCGCCCATCTTGAGGGAGATGGAGTTCACGATGCTCTTGCCCTGGATGCACTTGAGGCCCGCCTCGATGACTTCGAAACGGGAAGAGTCCACCATGATGGGTACGCGGCTCACGGCCGGGTCCGATGCAATCAGGTTCAGGAAGGTCTGCATTTCGGCGGTGGCGTCCAAGAGGCCATCGTCCATGTTCACGTCGATCACGTCAGCGCCGTCTTCGACCTGCTTGCGTGCAATGTCCAGCGCTTCGTCGTAATTCTTCTCGTTAATCAGTCGCAGGAACTTCTTGGAGCCGGCGACGTTGCAGCGTTCGCCCACCTTCACGAAGTCTTCGGCGTTGCAGCTGTCAGCACCGTCGCTGGGGTGCACCTGTTCCTTGAACAGCGGCTCCAAACCCGCGAGGCGTAAGAGCGGGCTCGTCGCATACTTGGGCGCGGGCTTGCGGCGTTCGTAATCGGCGGGCAGGGCGTCCAACATCTTGCGCATGGCGGCGATGTGTTCCGGCGTGGTACCGCAGCAGCCGCCAATCATGTTCACCAGCTTGTCATCCAGATAGACATGCATCTTGTTGACCATGTCTTCGGGCGTGTCGTCGTAACCACCGAACTGGTTCGGGAGTCCCGCGTTCGGGTGGCAAGAAATATAGCAGGGCGCAACCTTGCCCATGCGGCGCAGGTACGGCACCATGCCGTCGGCACCGAGCCCGCAGTTCAGGCCGATGGAAAGCGGGTGCATGTGCATCACGCTTATGGCGAATGCTTCTACGGTCTGGCCCGAAAGTGTTCTGCCCGAAGCGTCGCTCACCGTCATGGAGAACATCACCTCGACCGGGCGTGAAACTTTTTCCATCACTTTGGTAAAAGCGCTTGCGGCAGCCTTCGCGTTCAACGTATCAAAAATCGTTTCAATCAGAATCGCATCGACGCCTTCTTCCACGAGAACCTGAATCTGTTCCAGGTAGGCGTCTTCCAGCTCGTCGAAAGTAATGCTACGGCTCGCAGGGTCGTTCACGTCTTCGCTCATGGAGAGCATCTTGCTCGTGGGGCCCACGTCGCCCAGAATGTACACCTGGCGGCCGTACTTTTCCATGGCCTCTGCCGCGGCCTGCTTCGCAATCTTCACGGCGGCGCGGTTCATTTCGGCAATGCGGTGTTCCTGATGGTATTCGTGCTGGCTTACGCGCTGGCTCGAGAACGTGTTCGTGGTCAGGCAGTCCACGCCCGCATCCACGTAGCGGCGCTGGATATCGAGAATGATTTCCGGCTTCTCGATGGAGAGCATGTCGTTGTTCGCGCCCTTGATCCCGTAAGTCTGGATGACTGAACCCATGCCGCCGTCCAGCAGCAACATCTTGTTTTCGAAAGCTTCGCGTAAAGTCATTTTCTTTTCCATGGCACGAACCGCCGCAACCAGTCTTTATGCATTTATTTGTTTATATGCATAAATATAGAAAAAGTCGGGGCGTTACGGGGCCGACGTCTGAGGCCCCGTAGAGGGGGTAGCGGCAGACTTGGCGAGAACGTTGGATTGTGATTGCTTCACCCCTATTCGGGGTTCGCAATGACACTACCGGCTTCTGTCTAATCGCCAAGGCTGTAGCGAGGGGGAGACTTCCCCCATCCAAGTCAATACTTTGGGCAGTAGATTAAATATTTCTACATTTGCGCCCATGGAAAAGAAGCACCCCCTTTATTTTACGATTCACGGTCACTTTTACCAGCCTCCCCGCGAAAATCCCTGGACAGGCGTCATCGAGAACCAGCCCAGTGCGCGGCCATTTCACGACTGGAACGACCGTATCGCAAGCCAGTGCTACTCCCCCAACTCCGCAAGCCGCATTCTGAATTCAGAGGGGCGCATCCAGGATATCGTCAACAACTACGACTTCATGAGCTTCAACATGGGCCCCACCCTCATGGGTTGGATCCGGACCCATACCCCCGACACTTACAAGAGAATCCAGGAAGCCGACAAGCGGAGCGCCGAACGCTTGAACGGTCACGGCAACGCCATCGCCCAGGTCTATAACCACATCATCATGCCTCTCGCCAGCGAGCAGGACAAGCGGACCCAGATTCTCTGGGGCATCGAAGATTTCAAGTTCCATTTCGGACGCATGCCCGAGGCCATGTGGCTGGCCGAAACCGCCATCAACCTGCCGACAGTGGTGGAACTCATCAAGGCGGGAATCAAGTTTACCATCCTCTCCCCCACCCAGGCGGATTCCTTCCGTGAATTGGGTGCCGAAGAATGGATTGGCTGCAGCAATACCGATATCGACACCACCAGGCCCTACCGCATTTACCCGCGGGACGAAAAGGGCAATCTGGTCTGCGACGGCTACCTGGACGTGTTCTTCTACAACCCCTGGCTCAGCAGCGCCGTAGGTTTCGAGCATCTGCTCCGCAATGCGGGCGTGTTCGGCAAGCGCATCCAGGACGCCTGGGACCCGAACCGCGAAGACCCGCAACTGGTGAGCATCGGCACCGACGGCGAAAGCTACGGACACCACGAGCCCTTCGGCGACATGTGCGCCGCCTACCTTTACAACCGATTCGCTCCCGAGAACAACATGGTGCCCGTCAACTACGGCTGGTACCTGGAAAAGTTCCCGCCCAAGCACGAGGTGCTGCTGAAGAATTTCCACGGCGAAGGCTGCGCCTGGAGCTGCGCCCACGGCGTAGGCCGCTGGTACAGGGACTGCGGATGCTCCACCGGAGGTGGCCCCGGCTGGAACCAGAAATGGCGCGGTCCGTTGCGCGACGCCTTCAACCACCTGAAGGAACTGGCCGACGAAATCTTTGTGCGGGAATTCGAGAAGGTGAGCAAGGTAAATCCCTGGGACGCCCGGAACGGATATGTGCAGGCGCTGGTCGCCCCCGAAGACGAAACCCGCCTCTCCGCATTCCTGAAGACCATCCTGAACAATCCCGAAAACGCCGAAGAAAGCGCCAAGGCCGTGCGTCTTCTGGAAATCCAGAAGTTCTGCCTGTTCAGCTTTACCAGCTGCGGCTGGTTCTTCAACGACATCGAAGGCCTGGAGCCTGTGCAGAACATGCGCTACGCCCTCCGGGCCATGGAACTGATGCAGCCGTTCCTCCCCTTCGGGCACTCCATCGAGAACCGTTTCATGAGCATTCTCGCCCGGGCCACCAGCAATGAGCACAAGTGGAACGGCGCCGAAGTCTACACCCGCTACGCCAAGGACGAGGTCCCCGTGACGGTGAAGCTCATGGCCGAACGGGCCGCCATTTTCCACCTGGGACTGGAAGAGGGCTACGACCAGAAAAACGCCAAGCTCACTTCTACAAAGATCGCCTCCCGCCGCAAGCAGACCCTGGTGCGGGCCACCTACGACGACAAGACCATCGGGGAATCCCGGGTGGCAACAATCCTGGTGCTGTCCGATTCCATGGGCCGCGTGAACCTGGTGGTGGCCGACGGCGAACCCGAGGTGAACAAGCTCTCCTTCGTAGAAAACCCGAACAAGAGCGCCGAAGAACTGCAGCACCAGTTCCCCACCGCCTACGTGGTCCAGATGCGCCACCTGATGAGCGATTCCCTGAAGCGCATCAACCAGCTGGAAACCAAGCGGAGCCTCAAGGACATTACGGAGGCCTTCTCGGAATTTGCCGTTCAGAAGGGACTTTCCATCGACAGCCTGGCCGACCCGGACCATACCCTGCCGGACACCATCCGGACCATTCTTTCCCTGGACATCAATTCCAAGATCCACCACCTGGTGCTGGAATACCTGGATAATCCGGAGCAGGAAAACTTCAAGGAAATCGAGGCCCTGGTCAAGGAAGCCAACTCCCTGAACGCCACCTTCTCCTTCGGCGGGACGGGCCGCATGATCCACCGCAAAATTGTAGAATGCCTGGACCAGGTTTTCGAGAATCTGAAACAGCCCACCGTCCTCTACATCACGAACCTGATTTCTTTGGCGGACTGGCTGCACATCTACATCGACAAGACCTCCATCGAGAACCAGGCCTTCCCCATGTTCCAGGAATTCAAGAAGAATCCCAAGGGCAAGCTGAAAGCCATGATTCCCGTGTTCCAGTGGCTGAATTTCGAGGTAGGCAATGTATAAGATGAGCCTTATGCCACTCTTTACGGCTGAGGCCATCCAGGAGATGGTCCAACTTCTGGGCGAAAAAATCGCCCGGAACTACAAGTTCGACACCATCGTAGGCGTGCTTACGGGCTCCTTCGTGTTCGTGTCGGACCTGTGCAGGCATTTCCCCAACAAGGACATCAAGGTTTCCTTCATCAGGGCGTCCAGCTACGGCGACTCTACGGAAAGCTCCGGCCAGCTGAAGGTCTCCCTGCTGGACGAACTGGACCTGAAAGACAAAAAGGTCCTGCTCATCGACGACATTCTGGACACGGGCCGCACCCTGCAAAAACTGGTGGACCTGCTTAAGGAAAAAGGCGCCGCCGAAGTCCGCAGCTGCGTGCTGCTAGAAAAGCGGGCCCGTCGGGAAGTGGACTACAAGGCGGACTTCGTCGGGTTCTCCATCGAAGACGGTTTCGTAGTGGGCTACGGGCTGGACTGCGCCGGAGAATACCGCACCATGCCCGACATCTGGACTCTGGAAAGCGAAAACTAAGGTACACGCCATGGAAAACAACGATTTAGATGACGTCAGGCTACACGCCACCCAAACCTTGGAAGCCGTAGAGCGGAACTACAACAAGATTAGCCGTGGCAAGCGATTCCTTATCAACATGGCTCTCTGCCTCGCCTTTTTTGCCGGCGGCTTTGTCACCTGCAAGGTTGTCAACGACGTTCCCAGCCAGGGGATTATCGAAAAGGTGGCCGCACAGCCCGACCTTAAAAACAAGTGCAAGGGACGTTACGACCGTCCCATGGAATACGCCATCATGCACGAATGCGTCTTTGCCCAGGGCACTCCTTCGGACGAAGCGAAACTGGTCCAGCGTATCAACTACTGCACTTGCGCCCTCCAGAGCGTGCAGCAAAAGAAGCCCTACCAGAAAATGTTCGAGAACAACCTGGTGGACTTCACCTTCAAAATCAGGGAAGAAAATCTCTGCCAAGAGAACAAGCTGATTCCCACCCTAGAAGCAGATTCTACTACATCGAAATAACCTGAGCAGGGAATGCGGCCGACAAGCCCGGCACTATGAAACGCCTGCAAATGCAAGGTTCTACAGTATCAGCATCCCATCGCCGTAGCTGAACAGCTTCATCTTGTTCTCCACTGCCATCTTGTAGGCGGCAAGCGTGTTTTCGCGGCCATAGAACGCAGAAACCAGCAAAATGAGGCTGCTTTTCGGCCAGTGGAAATTGGTCAAGAGGCCATCCACAATCTTGTAGCGGTAACCGGGGTAAAAGAACGCGTGTGTCACGCCCGATTGCGCCCTTACGATTCCGTTGGCATCGGCAATGGTCTCGACTACACGGGTGCTGGTGGTGCCCACGGTCACGATGCGTCCACCTTCCCGTTTTGCCTTGTTGATAATCTCGGCATTTTCCCTGGTCAACTCGTAATGCTCGCCGTGCATCTTGTGCTGGGTAAAGTCTTCCACCGAAATATTCTGGAAGGTTCCAGGTCCCACATGCAAGGTGACCTCGGCCACATAGACGCCCTTCGCCTTCAGGGCCTCAAGCATTTCTTCGCTGAAGTGGAGGCTTGCCGTCGGAGCGGCCACGGCGCCCGAATACTTTGCAAAAATCGTCTGGTAGGCCAACTTATCGTCTTCGTCATCGGGGCGGTCAATGTAGGGCGGCAGCGGCACATGGCCTTCACGGTTCATCACCGCTTCCAGTTCCACCGGAGTTACCGCAAAACGGAGCACCCGGGCACCGTCTTCCTTGATGTCTTCCACAACGGTCTTGACACCGGCGATTTCAAGTTCGCGACCAATCTTGAAAGCCTTGCCGGGGCGAACCTGGGCCTCATAGCGGGCCTCTCCGTTTTCTGCAGGAATCAGCGCCTGCACCAGGAGGGTTTCCACTTCGCCGCCATGGAGGGTGTGACCGTAGAGGCGGGCCGGAATCACCTTGGTGTTGTTCACCACAAGGCAGTCACCGAGGCGGAACAGTTCCACAATTTCAGGGGCCTTCATAATACGGCGTTCCCCGCCGTCCTTGGGACAGTGCAATATGCGGGTCTTGCCCTTGCCTGCCGTGCGGCTTGCAATCAGTTCCTTCGGGAACTCGAAATTGTAATCCGAAAGTTTGTGTTCCGATTCCATTGCGCTACGTTCCTTTCCGTCAGTCTTCCATTTCGGACAAGGTCTTCTTCAGCAGGTCCTTCATTTCCTTTTTCAGGGATTCCGGCTTCAGGATTTTCACGTCCGGCAAGACGCCCATAAGCCAAGCTTTAAAGTCGGGCGTAATGCGGAGTTTCAGGTCCACAATGTCGTTCTTGTTCTTGTCCTTGCGCACAACCGCAGGAGGATTGAAATGGGACTTTTCGAACTGAGTCTTGAGCCAGTCGTTATTGCTGGAACGAATCTGCAGGGAAATATCCTGGGGTGCAATTTTCGGATCTATATATTTCCCATAGGCATACTTGTAATAACTCTGCTCGTCAAAAAAGATTCCGCTTTGGGCCAGCTTGTTGGTGACCGTAATGTTCATCACGTTTTCAAGCATGTACATTTTCAAGATACCCGTTTCTGCAAAGCTATCGTCTGCGCCGATAATATAGACGGTGTCCATACGCATCACCACCTTCACGGGGCTAATCTCGATAGTTTCGTCATCTTTTTTCTTGGTGCCGTGGTGGTAGGCGATACGGATTTTCACACCGCTGTGGATAGCGTCCAGCACCTTGTTCACGTACAGGTCCTGAATCTTGTTGTCGCTCCAGGGGCCATAATCCATAATCAGGTCCTTGTCCGTGGTGATGGCTTCGGGTCTGAAATCGTCGGGGTTGGTGGTCTGCATGGCGGCAATCAGTTTGTCCACCAGCTTACGATTTTTCATATCGCTGGGAGATTTTCCCGTCATGTTCTTCTTGATTTTTTCAAGCTGCTTTACGGATTCCTGATTGAAGGAAACCTGCTCGTTCACCTGAATCTTGAACGCGGTCTGGCCCAGGCTATTCTTGCCTTTACGGAGCCCGCAGTTTTCGCCCCGCAGGTATTCCAGATAGCGGAATGCCGTGCGAGGGCCGCGCCCGATATGGGTCGCAATTTCTTCTACGGTCCTGTATTCTTTAAGCAGGGCTTTCACGTCGTTGATTTTTTCGTATCCTTTTCCAGCCATATTGACCTCTTTGTTTAAACTATCCTCAGCCTGTTTTCAATAGACGTGCTCAGCACGCGCCTTGCCACGCAGAACATGGCCAGCTGTTTCTGGATCATGGAATGAACCTTTCCTTCCAGCAAATACTTTTCATCTACGTAATTCACGCGAATCAAGGAATCTCCCAAGCGGGTATTCATGGAAAGCTCGTATTCCAGTTCCTTACAGACCTTGGTATTTTCCATCTCGTCCATAGGAATCGAATTAATTTTCACGTCCAAGTCCTGCACGCCCGGAAATTCCGCAATCTTGTTTTCGATTTCTTTTGGGAAATATTCACGAACGCAGTCCAGAGACACCTGCACGCGCCCCTGTTCCACCTGCACCTTGTAATTGAAAATCTTGAGCCCCGGCGTTTCCAAGAGAGAGAGAATCGCCTTTTCAATCTGCTCGTCCGACGTGTAGGATTCCGCACTGATTTTCATAAAGTCAACACAGCCCCGGACCCTCTGCATGCCGTTGACGCAGGCCCTGATAGCCCGCTTTACGGACAAATTCTTCACAAGGCCGTCGAGATACACAATCCCCTGCCCCACCGTCACCGAAACTCGACGGGAATCTTCCGGAAAAAACTGCATCAGCTTGTTGCGGGTCATATCCGAAAGCTTTGCATTGGGCAGGTTCTGTATAGCCTGGGGCAGCGTGATGAACAGCAGGCTTTTGTCTTCCATCTGCACGGCCAACTTGTCCTTTTCGCCGTCGTTCACATAGCCTACCGCCACGCCGAACATGTCCCGAATGGCGTGATACACATGGTCGCCGATAAGCGTCAAGGCGCTCTGGGCCGGAAGCAGCCGATACCCGCCCGGCGCTACCTCAGATTCCACATGGCACTTGGGGCATTCCACCTTTTCGTCCTTGGCGCCACCGTAGGTAAGCACGTAAATTTCCTTGTCGTGAGTCTGGAAACAACTCTTGACAAGCCCCGGTTTCACACCGCCCTTGAAAAACAACCAGTTCCCGGGCTGGATTCGGTTGTGCCCGTAAATCTTCGTGTAGTCCGCATGTTCCACGCTTGTTCCAAAGCTAAACTCGTTGGAAAAGCAGATGATGACATTCTGGCACGCTTCGCACGAACACAGAAGCGGAATTTTCGGTTCCATGCCACCGTGGGTAGAATAGGGTTCCCGCGCAAATATCCCATGCTCCGTTACCCGCTGGCAACGGCAGCAAAACATTTTCTGGGTCAGAAGTTTGTAGGGGAACTGTTTACGCAAGATTAGGTTATAGGTTGTAGGTTGTAGGTTGTAGGTGTTAGGGCTGATGGAGGCAAGAGTTTAGTGGTTGGTGGTTGGGGTTAGGGGGAAGGCTCCCCCTCGCTTCTGCCCTACCGGGCATCCGCTACCCCTTCGAACGGGGCCTCAATCGCCGGCCCCGTAACGCCCCGCTTATTTCATCAGCGGGAGAGCCACGTCGATGCGGCGGAGCACTTCTTCCTTGCCAATGATTTCGAACATTTCCCAAAGGCCGGGGCCTGCGGTCACGCCAGAAACAGCAAGGCGCGGAGCACCCACCAGTTCACCGACCTTGTGGCCGCAACGTTCGGCGAGGTCGTAGAATCCCTTCTCGATGACAGGCGTCTTGAAGTCTTCGATGGAGGCAAGCATGTCGCGCACAAGCGTCGCCACTTCCTTGGAGCCTTCGCCGAAGTGCTTCTTCACACCCTTTTCGTCGTAAGTGGTCGGAGCGACAAAGAAGTACACCGCCATGTCGGCCAGGTCCTGCACAAAGTGAGCGCGGGGCTTGAGCTGCTTCACGATTTCGTCGAGGCGTTCTTCCGGTTCCTTCGAGAGGTCAATACCCTTCGCAGCAAGGCCTTCCTTCATGATTCCCTTGAGGAATGCGTCATCGCACAGATGAATGTGCTGGCCGTTCATCCACTGCAGCTTCTTTTCGTCGAAGCTGGCGGACTTCGGGTTGATGCGTTCCAGCGTAAAGCTTTCCACCATTTCCTTGATGGTCATGACTTCGCGGTCGTCGCCCGGGTTCCAGCCCAGGAGAGCGAGGTAGTTCACGAGAGTTTCGGGCAGGTAGCCGAGGTCGCGGAAATCGCCCACGGAGGCGGCACCCTTGCGCTTAGAGAGCTTGCCGCCGTTCTTGTCGAGAATCACCGGCAGGTGGCACCATACGGGCGGCTGCCAGCCGAACGCCTTGTACAGCAGTTCATGCTTGGGCGTGGAGCTGATCCATTCGTCGCCGCGGAGCACGTGGGTCGTACCCATCAGGTGGTCATCGACGACGCTTGCAAAGTGGTAGGTCGGGTAACCGTCGCGCTTGATAAGCACCAGGTCATCCAGAAGTTCATTCTGGTAGCTGATATGACCGCGGATCATGTCGTCGAATTCGGTGACGCCCGTTTCGGGCACCTTGAAGCGGATGACCGCCTTTTCGCCGGCAGCAATGCGGGCTTCGGCTTCTTCACGGCTAATATTGCGGCAGTGGCGGTCGTAACCCGTGACCGGCACGTGGGACTTTTCCTGTTCGGCGCGGACTTCCTGCAGGCGTTCTTCGGTGCAGAAGCAGTAGTAGGCGCAACCCGCATCCAGGAGCTTCTTGATTTCGCGGTGGTAAATGTCCAGACGTTCGCTCTGGAAATACGGACCGCAGTCGCCTTCGCAACCCGGACCTTCGTCCCACTGGAGTCCAAGCCACTTGAGGTCACGCATCAGGTCGTGGAGCGCCGTCTCGTTGTAACGCTTACGGTCGGTATCCTCGATACGCAGGTAGAACGTGCCACCCATGTGCTTTGCAAAGAAGTAGTTGTAAATAGCGGTGCGGGCGCCACCCACATGCAGGTAGCCCGTGGGGCTCGGGGCAAAACGTACGCGGACAGGACGGGTAGCAGAATTTTCGCTCATAGATTCCTCTTAAAAAACTCAAATATCCCGCGCAACTCTGCGCAGGAGTTTTCCGTGTCAAAAAATAGCAATTTACAATAAAAACAGACATAAGTCGAATAGATTCTGCCATCTAGATACATATTGCTCCAGCACCAACACCTGCTTATTTTTTTCTTTTTTTGGGGTAATTTCTAACAAATTCTTGTGAAAGATATAGTTTTTACCTATATTTATTCCTATCAAACACATAGGAAATACATCTTCCATACTAACCTTCTAATACCAACTCCCAACTCCGAATTCCGAAATCCGAACTACAACCATGACTCTCCAACAACTTCGTTACGCCATCGGCATCGCAAAGGTCGGCTCCTTCAACAAGGCAGCCGAGAACCTGTTTATTTCTCAACCGTCTCTCACGGCGGCCATCCACGACCTGGAAGACGAAATCGGCATCGTCATCTTCAACCGCACCAGCCGTGGGGTCTCCCTCACCGTCGAAGGCGAAGAGTTTATCGCCCAGGCAAGCCAGCTGTACCACCACTACGAAACCGTGCTGGAGCACTACAGCGACGGCGTGCGCCAAAAAAGAAAGTTCGCCATCTCCACACAGCACTATTCCTTTGCCGTCAAGGCCTTTGTGGAGATGGTCAAAAAGTCCGACTCCGACGAATACGAGTTCGCCCTCCGGGAAACCAAGACCAAGGAAGTCATCGACGACGTGGCCACCCTCAAGAGCGAAATCGGCATCTTGTACCTGAGTGATTTCAACCGCAAGTACATCAACTACCTGTTCAAGGAAAAAGATCTGGAATTCCACCACCTGATTGACTGCAAGGCCTACGCCTACATGTGGAAAAACCACCCTCTAGCAAGCCGCAAGTCTGTAAACCTGCACGACCTTTCGGACTACCCCTGCCTCTCCTTTGAACAGAGCGAAAGCGGCACCTACTACTTTGCCGAAGAGATTTTAAGTACAAACGAATACCATCGGACCATCAAGGCCAATGACCGAGCCACCATGTTGAACCTGATGGTGGGGCTCAACGGATATACTCTTTGTTCGGGAATTATCAGCGAAGAAATCAACGGTTCCGACTACGTGGCCGTTCCCTTCAAGGACAGCAAGGGCAAAGACGACCGCACCATGGAAATCGGGTACATCGTCAAGAAGAACTTCAACATATCCTCCATATGCCAGACCTACATCCAGGAAATGAAGGAATACCTGGCGAACTATACACCCTCGCGCCAATCCTAGTCAGGAATTTTTATATATTTGAGCCACGCCAATGGCCCAGGTGGTGGAATGGTAGACACTGGGGACTTAAAATCCCTTGGGGGCAACCTCGTGCGGGTTCAAGTCCCGCCCCGGGCACTAATGGCTTTTTAGGACGCCTATGATTGAATTTTACCCCAACAGCATCTATTACCCCCGCGAGGCGGTAGAGGAAAAACTCGCCAAAGGCGAACTGAAAGAGACCGAAAGCCATCTGCTTTCTTGGACAGAGCGTCACCGTGGAGAAATCTGGGACTGCGCCCGTGACGATTCCGACTCCCCCACCGACGAAATCCTGCTGGACAACCTGCGGGCCCTGCTTCTCTGCAAGGGGTCTTTGCAGCCTGCCGCCGACATGGCCGCCGTCATCAGGGAAGTCTCCAAGGAAATCTGGTACCAGAACGAAAAAGACAAAAAATCTCCAGACGAGATTGCCACCGAATGGTGGGGCAAGTACCTTACCAAATGGCGCGAAGCCCGCATGTTCGAAGCCTTCATCCTTATCGAGAAGAAGGCCGACCAGTTGCTGGCTATTCTGAAGGGATGATACTGAAAGCGGACCCCCTGTCATCCTGGAGGCCGAAGGCCGATAGGACCCTCGGGGGTGACGAACGCAACATGGTGACGCAGGCAAAGTCCTGCGTTTTTTATTTGGAGTATTTCGCTTTCCAGCGGAGGGGTATCCAGAAATCGGTTACCCCGTTTTCGCTTTTCTTGTACCGCCAAAAGTATTCGATGTGGTCCTTGAGTTTCTGCTCGAAGGTTTCGTCGTCGGCATCGGAAAAGAGAATTTCCTTGCAGGTAAAGATTCCGAGGGAATCCACCACCAGATGAAGCCCCAGGCGGATATCGTCGGCGCCCTTCTTTTTGAAATGCTCCTGACCGAGCCAGTGCAGGCCCGCGGCACGACCCTGGATGTATTTTTCCAGGGCTTCCACATCACGACCTGCGGAATTGTCCAGCACGTAGATGTCGTCCAGGTTCGGCATGTCCATGCGGCCCGTAAAAGCCCTGGACTTTTCTGGCCCTGCAACCGCAGACTCGGGCTCTTGACCCACGGGAGCCTTGTAGGGCGTCACCTGCCAGATAAAGTCCAGCAGGCCCAAGAACACCAGGAACAGCACGATCAGGGGAAAGTTCCGTTTAATCATAACCGCCTACTCGATGGACTTGATGCAGAGCTGCAAGGAACGCCTGCCGTTGTAATAGTTCCAGGTGGGCTCGAACACGATGGTCACCCGATGGCTCTTGCCGATGAGGGCCTTGCACTTGCGGAGCCCGAAGGCAATAGCCGAAAACGCCGGACTCCCCGCCTGGGAGACTTCCATCTGCAGGTGGCCGCCACGAAGTTCCCGCAGCCGATGGACCTTCACGTTTTCAGCCCGGAACACAGGATACGGGAAGTTCCCGCTGAAAGGTTCCATCTTGTCGAAATAGTCCAGCACCGTTGCGCCGTTCTTGTTGGTCGGATCTACAAGGAGCTCGCCCAAGGCCACCTGGATGTCGTAATTCTGTCCGCCCGTCTCACGAGGGACTTCGCCGGTGTAGCCCTGTTCCTTCGCCGATACGAGAATGCGGCCCTGCAGTTCCTGAATCTTGCCTGCAGGGAGCGAGAATCCGGCGGCGTTGGCGTGGCCTCCCCAACGGTCGAACAAGTCCCGAGATTCAAAGAGGGCCTTGTGCCAGTTGAATCCGGGAACGGCACGGGCACTGGCATGAGCCATTCCTTCCATTACCGAAAGCACCGCCGTGGGGCGGTTGAATTCCTGCGCGAGTTTTGCGGACACGATCCCAATGACGCCCACATGCCAGTTCTCGCCGGCCACCAACAGCACCGGCGGAATGTTTTCGCCGTAGATGTTCTGGACCTGCTCCATGGCCATGTCGGTAATTTCCGCTTCTTTCTGCTTGCGGCGTGCGTTCCAGTCCTTCAGCTCCGAAAGGAGCGTCGGGGCGTCAGCCTTGTTTTCGCACAGCAACAGTTTTAGCGCCGGGTCGGGCCTTTCCATACGGCCGGGGGCGTTCAGCAGGGGCGCAAACTTGTACATCACGTCGATGCCGCCCACAAGGCTTCCCGGCTTCTGGAGAGAATTGTACAGCGCCTGGAGTCCGGGCCATTCGCTGTTCTGCAACCGTCTGAGGCCCGCCTTGGTAAAGGCCCTGTTTTCGGGTGTCATACCCACCAGGTCTGCAAGTGTGCCGAGGGCCACCAGGTCCAGGTATTTTTCGGGAACGGGCTTGCCCAGCTTTTCGAACAGGGCGCAAATAAACTTGTAAGAAACGCCCACGCCGCAAAGTTCAGGATTCGGGTAAGTATCCCCTACCTGGTGAGGGTCCAAGAGCACGTCACAAGGAGGCAGGCCATCTCCAGAAGGCTGGTGGTGGTCTATCACCATCACCGCCATGCCCAATTCCTTGGCGTAGGCAATTTCACCGTTGGCGGTAATGCCCGTATCTACCGTAATCACGTTCCGTGCGCCGGACTTGAACATTTCATCTACCGCCGACATAGACAGGCCGTATCCGTCGCCAAAACGGCTGGGGAGCCTCCACTCGGATTCGATGCCCGCCTCTTGCAGACCCCTGGTCAACAGGGTTACCGAGGTCATGCCGTCCAGGTCGTAGTCGCCGAAGATAAAGACTTTTTCCTTACGGTCCCGCACATCCATAATCCACTGGATGGCCCGATCCATTCCAAGCATCAGCCAAGGCGAAAGCACGTCGTCTGCGCTTCCGGCCATGAGTTTCTGCACCTCGCCCACGGACTTGTACCCGCGGGACACCAGGAATCTCGCCACCAGATGGGGGATTCCCAGTTCCATAGAAAGGGTCGATGCCACCAGGTCTTCGGTCATTTATATCCTTCAAAGAGCTTGATGGCCAGGGCCTGCAGGCACATGGTTTCCGTGGACCTGCGGGTCGCAATACGTGACATGGTTTCCTGCACGTCTTTCAATGCCATTTCCAGGGCATCTACGTTCACCCTCGGGAAATTTTCCAGATGGACGCGACCGGTGGTGTCCGGTATCCGCAAGGGTGCTCCGGACTTGGCACGCAACAGGTCCGAAATCAAGTAGCCCAGCACGTCCAGAAAACGGTTCGCCTCCAGGGGATCTTCAAAATCCGCTTCTTTCAGGGCGGCAAACAAATCGCCGTAATCCCCACGAAGGCTCATCAGCAAAAAGTCCACCGCCATGGCGCACCAGCGGGCCCCGTGTTCCACATAGTACAAAGCCTTGCCCGGAGAGCCTACCGCAAGCCCCACCACGTCGTCGGTGACGCTATCTTCGTCGGCGTCTTCACCCAACATACGGAGGCTTTCTTCGCGGACCTCCTTGTCGCTGAGAGGCAACAAGTGCAACGCCAGGCAGCGGGAGCGGATGGTCTGCAAAAGTTTTTCGCGGGAACTGGTGGTCAAAATAAAGTAGGTGTCTGGCGGAACTTCTTCCAGCGTCTTCAAGAAGGCGTTAGCCGCAGAATCGTTCATGCGATCTGCCTCGGCCACGATAATCACGCGGACACGGTCCCCCTTCAGGGCGAACGCGCCTGTCATGGAACGGATCAGCTCCACCGAAATTTCGGCGGCAGCGTTAAAAATGTCAATGCGGTAAGGGTTCTTGAAAATCTCGGAAATGTAGGCCAGCTTGTAGTCCTGCACCGTCTTGGCGGTACTGCCGGCAGAAACGTCGGCGGCACTCCGGGCGTGGGCCTCCTTGGACTCCATGGGCACCACCCAACCGTCGGTGACACCTGCGTCCATAGCCAGCTTGCAGCCGAAACATTTTCCGCAGGGGCGCATTTCCTTGTTCTCGCACTGCAGGGCCTTGGATATTTCCATAGCCAGGGCCTTCTTGCCGATTCCTGCAGGGCCGTCAATCAAGATGGCCTGAGGAAAACGGTTTTCCCGCAGAGCCGACATGAGCCGAATCCGCTGGCGCTCCTGAGAAGCTGGACCATTTAGCCTGTACTCTATCATTTTTCCTTTAACCACTGTAGGGGATCCACGGTCTGGGTCCCTTCGCTAACTTGGAAATACAATTTAATTCCATTTAAGGACGCAATATCGCCTACTTCGCCGATTTCTTCGCATTTCTGCACCACTTTGCCCTCCTGGACGCGAATCGAACGGAGGTGCCCGTAAACGGAGTAGGTTCCGCCTTCGTGTTCGATAATTACCGACGGACCACGGCCGTCGATTTCGGAGACCATCACCACCGTACCGGGAGCGGCAGCCTTTACCATCTTGCCTCGCTTGCCCCGTATTTCGATACCCAGGTTACGTGTCGCAATGTGGAGCACGGGGTGTTCCTGCAGGCCGTAACGACTGATGACTTCGCCTTCCAGCGGCATGCACTTGGGGCCCTTGAGAGTGGTGGTCACCGTGGGCTTCGGTTTTTCCACCACTTTCTCTTTCGCCTTTTTCTTCTTTTCCTTGGCCTTTTTCGCCTTGCGTTCCGCTTCGGCTTTCTTGGCGGCAGCCAGCTCCTTCTTGCGCTTTTCTTCCAACTTCTTGATCAACGCAAGCATGGTCTTCTGGTTCCGTTCGAATTCTTCCAGGGCGCGACGCTGCATGGCCTTGTCGTGCTTCAACGAAAGGAGCATTTTCTCTTGCCCGCTCATCTGGGTCACCAGGCCCTTTTCTTCGGCATTCTTCTTGTGGCGCAGCTGGGAAAGCTCTTGCAGGTGACTGATCTCCTGCTTTTTCTTTTCGTCACGTTCCCGCATGAGCCTAAGCAGGGTGTTCACCTGTTCCTGGTCCTGGTAAAGCAGATGATGGACCCAGTAAACCTGCCGTTCCGGGTTTCCCTTTTGGGTCAGCAGGCCGTACAGGACTTCGGCTTCACTGCTCCGGCCTTTTTCGTACAGGGTCCGGATGCGTTTGCGCATGACTTCCTTGCGTTCCCTGATTTGCCGGTCCAGAGAATCCAGGTCTCGGGAAAGTTGCCGCACCGCCCCCTGCACCAGGATTTCACTCTTGGAAAGTTCCTGGATGTAGGTCCGGGTCTGGTTCAGGTTCTGGTCCAAAAGGGAGATGGTGTTGAGCACGCCTTTTTCTTCGGTTTCCAGCAAGGCCAGTTCCTTGCGTTTCTTGGCCAGGTCCGTCTCCAATTTCTTGAGGGCCGTGCGCTGTTCCTTAATTTGGGCATCGGTCTTTTTAGGCGCTCCGAAAGAGAGCCCTATCAAAAGACACAAGATGATGGAAAGAATCCGCATCTTATTCCTGCTCAAAATTCTTCACCGTCAAGAACCTGCGCACCGTCCTGTAGCTGAAGTAGGCCGAAAGGACCGTCACCAGCGCCACCACGCCTGCAAGCATGAGCCCAAGACCGCTCCTGTTGTTTGCCACCACGGGAATCGCGTTTCCGATAGCGTTTACAAGAACCGCCAAGAGGGTTACCGCAAGGCCGCTACCCACAAGTCCAAGAATCAAGCCTTCCAGCACAAAGGGGAACTCGATAAAGAAGGGGCTCCCGCCGGTGTATTTCATGTTTTCTACCAAAAGTTGCCTGGAGAAAAGGGACAGCCGCACCGAATTGCAGATAATCAAAGAAAGGGTGGCAAGCAACAGCACGCTCAGGCACAGGGGCCAGAACACCATCTTGAATTTCCACTTGGCAATACGTTCCGCCCATTCGATGGGGGCCTGGACTTCTTCGAAATAGCCCTTGCGGAAAAGTTCCGTACGGGCTTCCATCAGGTCCACCGGGTTGTGGGCCTCCTCTTTCAGTTTCACCCGGAAAAACGGCGGAAGGGGGTTACCTTCTACCAGGTCCAGCATCTCTCCCGAAAAATGCCTGCGGAAATCCGCCAGGGCCGAATCGGCGCTCACGTATTCGACGGATTCCACCCGCTTGGTATGGAGCAGGTTTTCCGAGATGGCCTTGATGGAATCGGCACTCACCGTCTTGGGCAAGAACGCCTCCACCGTATAGAGGGCCTTCTCCGCCGAAAGAAGCTTCACCACGCCCCCGAAGGAGGTCAGGGAGCCCGCCAGCAAGACAGAACACAGAAAGATGGTCACCAGGGACGGCAGCACCACGGTGCGGTGCTGTTTCAGCCCCCGAAAAGATTCAGATATTAAGTAGCCTAATTGTCCTAGCACCGCCCGAATATAATTAAATTTGCTAGTGTTTATCACGGTACTGCTATGAATAATATCGGATTGAAGATAATGGCCTTCCTGTTCGGAATCGCCTTCTGGTTTTTTGTCATGTCCACCAAGGACTTTCAAATTACCATGGAGGTTCCCGTCAAGCTGGTCCGGTTGCCCGAACTCCTGGCAGTAGCCTCCAAGCCGCCCCACACCTTGCCCATTACCGTCAAGGGTCCGGCCTTCGACCTTATCCGCATGCGCTGGAACTACATGAACAAGGATTCCAACGCGGTCTCCATTGTCATCGACCTGCAAGAGGCGGAACTGGGCGCCACCCGCAAGCACATCGGGTCCAAAAATTTTTCGGCACCGAATTTTCCTAACGTGGAGTTCGTAGAACCGTCGAACCAGCTCCTGTTTCTGGACCTGGATCTTGACACCCGCATCGAGCGGAACATTCCCGTCAAGTCCAACGTGACCTTCGACCCGGCGCCCGGCTACATCATGACGGACGTTCCGAAAATCACTCCCGAGCAGATTCGCGTATCCGGCGCAAGAGACGCCCTGACCCGCATCTTCGAAATCCCCACGGATTCCGTGCGGTTCGACAGCCTCACCGCCAACGACAATTTCAAGGTAGCCCTGAACCTGGAAACATTCCCCGCCTACGTGACGCCCAGCGATTCCAGCGTCATCATGAACATCGACATCCAGAAGCTGGAAAGCAAGACATTCCAGAAAATTCCGGTGCATCTTATCGGGCGTTACAACAAAGACGAAGCAAAACTCTCTCCCGACACGGTATCCATCAAGATTACCGGCGGCCAGAACGTGCTGGATTCCATCACGTCCCAGAATCTTCAGCTCTTTGTAGAAATCAACCGTTTTGCTATCGAAGACGTAGATAGCCTCGCGCCTACGGTCAAGATGAACCTGCCTTCTTCCGTGAACCGGGAAATGTCCATCAAGGGCTACGAGCTTGTGCCCGACAAGGTGAAACTGATCAAGACCGAAGTCACCGCAGCGCCTGTGGATTCCCTAGGAGAAGAGGAATAATGCTCTGGCTCGGCATCGAATCCAGCTGTGACGAAACCGCCTGCGCCGTGCTGCAAGACGAACCCCTGAAGGTCCTTTCTAACCCGCTCTACAGCCAGATTGACGAACACGCCCTCTACGGCGGCGTCGTTCCCGAAATTGCCGCCAGGGCGCACCTGCAAAAGATTGCACCCATCGCCGAAGCCGCCGTCAAGGAAGCAGGCATCAAGCTCACCGATATCGACGCCATCGCCTACACCACAGGCCCAGGGCTCATGGGTCCTTTGCTGGTGGGTGCAAGCTTTGCCAAGGGACTTGCACGGGACTTGAACATCCCTGCCTACGGCATGAACCACCTGGAAGGACACCTGGCCGCCGCCTGGCTTTCGAACCCCGACATCGAACCGCCTTTCTTGACGCTGACCGTTTCGGGCGGCCATACGGAACTGGTACTGGAAGAACCTGGATTCAAGTACACCAGCATCGGACGCACCCGGGACGACGCCGCAGGGGAAGCCTTCGACAAGTGTGGAAAGCTCATCGGGCTCAAGTACCCGGCAGGCGCCACCATCAGCAAGCTGGGACAAAACGGCAACCGCAAATTCGTGGAATTCCCGCGGGCGCTCCACACCCACGACAGCTGCGAGTTTTCTTTCAGCGGGCTCAAGACCGCAGTACTCCGCTACACCGAGACTCACGACCCCGAATACATCCAGAAAAACCTGGGCGATATCTGCGCCTCCCTGGAAGACGCCATCGTTGATAGCCTTGTCACCAAGACCATCAACGCCCTCAAGAAGACCAAGATGAAAACCCTGGTCATGGGAGGCGGTGTAAGCGCCAACGCCTGGCTTCGCACGAGACTCCTGGATTATTGCCAAAAGCACGGAGTGCGTTTCTGCATTCCGGACCGCAGCCTCAGTACCGACAACGGTGCCATGATTGCCGCTGCGGCCATCCGCCGTCAAAAACAGGGAATGCTCAAATCCATAGACGTGGTGAAACCCTGGATGCCGCTGGCTATCTAGCGGTCATTTCTTTGGCGATTCCTTTTCACCACTTTTCAGCGGAAACGCGAACTTGCCGAACAGCACGCAACCGGGCGAACCGGGGTCGCATTCCTTTTTTCGCTTGTCACAAAAGGTATTCCGCAAGTATTTGCATTCGTAGCTCATCTACCAAATGATAATAAAAATGAAAAGCTATATTTGGGGAGTTATCAGTTATCAGTTATCAGTTATGAGTTATGAGTTATGAGTTATGAGTCTTCAATCTTCAGAATATAATTTGGCACCAAAGGTGCGATTATAAAAACTCACTACTCACCACTCACCACTCACCACTCACCACTCACCACTCAAAACTCCCTTTATGGAGATCGTCATTATGGAACAAGAAAATCTCGAAAACGAACAGGAGACAATCCTTGACGAAACTCCACAAGAAGTGGGTTTTGAAGATTTGGGCCTTGCTCCCGAAGTTCTAGAAGCCGTCAAGGCCGCAGGTTACGAAACACCCTCCCCCATCCAGGCAAAGGCCATTCCCGCCTTGCTGCAGGGCAAGAACCTGCTGGGTACGGCACAGACCGGCACCGGCAAGACCGCAGCGTTTGCACTCCCGCTGCTTTCCCGCATAGAGTTCAACGGCAAGGATACCTCCCTGCTGGTGCTGACACCTACGCGGGAACTTTCTATCCAGGTGGCCGAAGCAATCCAGCAATATGCCATGAAGCTTCCGAAGGTCCACGTGGTTCCCGTCTATGGCGGGCAAGACATTGCGGTGCAGTTCAAGGCTTTAAAGCGGGCCGCCAACGTCATCGTGGCAACGCCGGGCCGGCTCATCGACCACCTCAAGCGGGGTTCGATTGTCCTGGACAAGGTCCAGGCGGTTGTTCTGGACGAGGCCGACGAAATGCTGGACATGGGATTCATGGAAGATGTTGAAACTATCCTGAGCAAGATTCCCAAAAACGCCCAGCGGGCGCTTTTCAGCGCCACCATGCCCAAAGAAGTCATCGAGATTATCGACGAACACCTGGGCGAATACAGCGAAGCCCGTATCGAAGGGAAGACCACCACGGTGGAAAATATCCGCCAGCGCTTTTTGCTGGTCAAGAGCCACGATAAGATGGAAGCCCTTGCCCGGGTCATCGAAGGCGAAGATTTCGACGGCATGCTCATCTTTGTGCGGACCAAGCAGGCCACCTCCGAAGTTTCGGAACGGCTGGAAGCACGAGGTTTCAACGTAGCCCCTCTGAGCGGCGACCTGGCCCAGACTCTCAGGGAGCGGACCATCAACCGTCTCAAGATGGGAAAGCTGGACATCGTGGTGGCCACAGACGTCGCGGCCCGCGGAATCGACGTGGACCGCATTACCCACGTGGTGAACTACGACATTCCCTACGACACGGAATCCTACGTGCACCGTATCGGCCGCACCGGCCGCGCGGGCCGTAGCGGAAACGCCATATTGTTCATCACTCCCAGGGAACGTCGCCTGCTCAAGACCATCGAAAAGGCCACCCGCCAGCCCATCGAGGCCATGGCCCTCCCCAGTGCCGAACAGATCAGCGCAAAGCGCGTCGCCAATTTCCAGAAAAAGATTCAAGACAAACTAACAAACGCAAACCTCGACAAGTTCCGAGAAATCCTCATGAAGATGACGGTGGAACTGGGAACAAATGTCGAAGACATCGCCGCCGCAGCACTGTGCATGGCCCAGGAACGGGAACCGCTATTCCCCAAGATGGAACAGCTCTCTACCCCGAAGGTCCGGGACAACGGCGACCGGGACGACATGGCAGAAAAGCCCCGCAAGGAACGCAAGGAAGGCGCCAACGGTGTAGAAGAAGGCTACCTTCGTTACTACCTGGCGGTGGGCCGCAGGGACCATGTGTCCCCTCGGGACATCGTAGGCGCCATCGCCGGCGAGGCCGACATCAGCAGCGCCATCATCGGGCGCATCAAGCTCTTTGACAAGTTCAGCACCGTAGAACTTCCGGACAATACCGACCAGAGCGTGCTGGACATTCTCTCCGAAATGACCATCCGGGGTAACGACGCCAAGTTCCGGCTCATGACCGACGACGCGCCGCCGCCAAAAGAACGCAAGAGTTTCAAGAGCAAAAAGGATTTCGGCAAGAAACCGAAGGGCAAAGAGAAGCCCTTCCGGGAATTTCACGGCGACAAGCCCTTCCGCAAGACCCGCCGCTTCGGCCGTCACTGACCAACACTTTCAACCGAGCTTCCGCTGTCTGCGGAGTCCCTTACTAATCCGTTCGCCTTGTAGTAAGGCACATCCTTCAGCACCTCTTCGATCCAGGACTGCTTCAGCGGGTTGTTCCGCCATTCCTCGTGAAGGCTTCCCCGCTCTCTGGGGTACATCTGGGCCACGGCATCTTCGACCGTCTTTTCTTGCGACAGAGCCGCCGCAAGTTCTGACGCCACAGTATAGACCTGCGAAAGCCCTTCCGATTCCAGTTTGAAATTCGTCGTGTGGCGGATTACCGCCATCAAGAGAGCAGGGTCCACATTTTCTCTGATAGACGCTTCCATCACAGGAAGACCGCACAGCTGTTCCGTGCTCCAGGGCGCACCCTTATAGACCAGCTCCAGCCGGTGATTCTCCCCTCTGGAATCAATCTTCACCAAGTAGCGGGCCCCAAGCCGTTGCTGCACTTTTTTCACTATACGGATTCCGCGATTCTTGAACTGCTTGTAACCGTCAAAAGAAATCCACAGGGTATCGTCCAGCCGCACAAGCCTCGGAGTCGTTGGCCGCTGCACCTCTTCGCTGTAGATTTTCAGCAGGGCGGGCAGGCCGTAGGCAAGCTCCGGCGTCGGGCTTGTCAAATCGCAAACGGAATCTATGACGATAGCCTTTTCACTACCCAGGTTTGTGACCATGGTCCTGGAATAATCCCTGAACACCAGCCTGGAATCTTGCCCGCTTTCGGCCACGTCGTGAGGGTACAGCGCATAGGCCGCCACAATCGACGCCCAAAAAACGGCGAAGGCAAGCAGAGCCCAACGCACCTTGCGGTGATGCCAAAGCAACTTCGCCCACGCCCTGCCCTTTGGGGTATGCCCCAAGTACAAGACAAGGAAAGCCGAAATGGCAATCCAAATAATCGCTATCACCAACAGTGCCACGCTATCCAATATAATTTCTAATTTGGGGGCATGCTGAATTCACTTGAAAATATCGTCATCATCGGGGACAGAATCCTCATCAAGCCCCTTGAGGCATCCAACAAGACCGGCAGCGGGCTCTACCTGCCTCCCAGTGTCAAGGAGCGCGACGCCGTGCATACGGGGCTGGTGGTCAAGGTGGGTCCGGGGTATCCGATTCCCGCCTCCAAGGACCCCGACGATTTGTTCAAGAACGAATCTCAGGACCCCATAAGCTACGTGCCCCTGCAGGTCAAGGAAGGGGACGAGGCTCTATACCTCCACGCCGGCGGCTACGAAATCGAAATCAACGACGAACGCTATGTCGTCGTGGGTCAAAACGCCATTTTGCTAGTGCTGCGGAACGAAATCCCCGACAGCGTGGACAACCTGTAAGCAGAGGCGCAATAACTAAGCGCCCTGGCTTGCCAGCAGGTCGTGGGCTTCCTTGATTTTTCCGAGAACCACCTTGGTAGAATCGAACAGGGCGGTAACCTGGTCCTGCAATTCCGTAAAGAATTCCTTGTTGCAGAACAGGTCTTCCTTGGAGCTCTTGATATTTGCAAAGACCGTCTTGAGGGCCTGCAAAGTCTTGGTCTCTTTCTCCGCCACCGTCTGGATTTCCTGACGGATTTCGGCCAATTCCGTCTTTTTCCTTTCCGCAATCTCTGGGTCGTTTTCCTTGAGAATGTGGGTGGGCAGCACGCCGTAATCTTCGTACTTTTCGTTAGGCGAAATGGTATTGTTCCTCGCCACCATGGTGCGGATTCCCGTTGATTTCACCGAAGACGCCACCGAGATGGTGCAGTTGGAGGTGCCGTGGTAATTGCAGCGCACCCGCTTTTCCACATGCTTCAGTTCGTTGTACGGGAAAAAGTCCCCTTCTGTCTCGATATAGCGGAGGGGCGCGTACAAGGGCACTGTTTCACCGGCAATGGTAATGCGGTAGAACACGCAAGGTTCATCATTGAACATCTTGGTTTCGTACTGGTTGTTGCTGCTTCTCAACAACTTCTGGATACGGCTCATCAGATTCTCTGCATCGTAGGGCTTTTCCAGAATTTCGGGCACATCCTTGAGGAGCTGTTTCAGCACAATCTGCCGATACTTTCCCGTAATAATCTTGTTGGACACGGACCTGGACCAAATGGGGTGTCCCAAGAAGAAGGTATCTTCCAGGCGGGTTTCCGTGCGCCCGTTAAAGAAGGCCATGGCCTTCATGATGTTTGCAAGAGCAATCCATTTCCGCACAGAAATGTAGATGTGGTTTTCGTCGCAGATTTCCACGACACCCGCAATGACCTTCAGGGCATCATCGGACAAAACCACCTTCTTGATTTCTTCATTCCACTGGGCCTTTTCTTCGGCGGTGACGCTTAGGCCGGGAGACACACGTGTACTGGTCACGTCGCCCTGGGTTTTCAAAAGTTCGCAAAGGGAACTGGCCGAAATATTTTCGGGCAGCACAATCGAAAGAGTTATGGCGTCAATAATCTCGCCACGGCATAGGGCATCTTCGGGACGCATCTCGCTAGAAAAAATGACCGAAGCCTTGCCATGGTCTTCCATGGCGATTTTGGCATTGTCCTTGGTCTTTTCGTCCCTGGGGTCGTAGGCGAGGAACTGGATAAAATCGTAACTTCCCAAATTATCAGGCATATCCTGCTCGCGGGACCCGATCTTCAGAGCTTTCGCGTTCTTGAAAGCCGCCACAAGCCGTTCCAGAATCAGGCCCTTTCCCGAACCGGAGCGGCCATACAGGTAAAAGGGTTCACCCAGCAAAGAAGCCAAAAATCCCAGCTGAACCTGGAATTCCCTCTCCGGAATTCCCGTCTCCAGGGATGCCATCAATTCAGAAATGCGCTTTGTCAAGTTCATATTTTCACCTCTTCTGACGATAAAAGTAGTAAATCCGCTTCCACCTTCTGCACGCAGCGGTACACCTGCGGGCTCTTCTGCAAGTCTTCGCCCAGCCGCACAAAGTCCTTTTCCGTCATGAGCACGCAGCGGGCCGTCTTTAGCGCGTTCCGAACGGCGCCTTCAAAATGGCGGTCATGGTCCGGACGCACGACCTTCCGCGCCACTTTCACACCAAAGCATTCAACATCCCTAAAGAACCGTTCCGGATTCCCGATGCCGCACAGGGCCCACATCCCCGAACCTGCGGCAGCTTCTCCGTTGCCCGCGCCGCCGTTTATGTTCAGTCGTTCGCCGCCACCATTCGTTTCTAGCCGTTCACCCGCACCATTCACGATTTCTGAAATGGAGAATTTCACGTCCGGCTTTTCTCCGTAGCACTTCAAGACTGTGTCCGCAGGCGCATGGTCCTGCACAAGGCTACGGTTCGGCCCTGCGGGCCACAAGTCGGCCAACCTACGGGGCGGTTCACTCCAGTCCAGCCGCACCGTCCACGCAGGGCGCAGGCGGCTATCCTCAAAGCCGTCGTCGCAAATGATGTAGTCAAAGTCTAGGTCCAGCTCACGGGCCGTCTTGTAACGGTTAGGTGTCGCCACCACCGTCGCCCAAGGGAGTTTCTTTTTCAAAAGTTCAAACTCGTCGCAGGCTTTCGCATGGCAAAGCACCGCCACCTTCGCGCCTTCCGTCGCTTTAGACAAATTAACAGAATGATTCTTGAGATGCTCCGCAAGCCACACTACAAAAGGAGTCTTGCCTGCACCGCCCGCCAAAAAGCTCCCTACCACAATCAGCTTGGCATGGGCCAATGGCTTCCCCGGCCGGAGAAAAATCCAGTGATGAAGCTTGTAGAGAGCTCTGTAGATTAACGTGAGCAGCATAAGCAGCACGAAATTTTGTGAATTAAGAATCAGCTCCGAATTCCGAAATCCGAATTCCTAATTATCCTCAGGCTCTATTCCTCTTCTGCAGCAGGAACAAGTCCGCAAGCACCAGGGCCGCCATGCTCTCCACGATGACAGGCGCGCGCACGGCCACGCAAGGGTCGTGCCGACCCTTGGCAGCGAGGCTGCCGTTTTCGCCACCCCGGCCTGCCGTCTTCTGTTCTTGCGAAATCGTGGCCGTGGGCTTGAAGGCCATGCGGCATACGATGTTCTCGCCGTTGCTGATTCCGCCCAGAGAGCCGCCCGCGTTGTTGGTCCGGGTCCTGTAGCGGTTTCCGTCAAAGAATATCTCGTCGTTGTGTTCGCTGCCATGCATGCGGGCCGCCTTGAAACCACTCCCGATTTCAAAACCCTTGCAGGCCGGAATCGAAAGCATGGCTTGTGCAAGCAAAGCGTCCAGACGATCAAACACGGGCTCCCCGAGACCTGCAGGCACGTTCCGCACCACAAGTCCAACAGTTCCGCCTACGCTGTCGCCGTTCTTCTTGGCGTCCAAAATTTCCTGCTCCATCTTGGCGCTGGCAGCCGCATCGGGGCAACGCACAGGAGAAGCCTCTACCGCATCAGCCGACAGAGTTTCCAAATCCAGGGCGGGGCAATCCACAGCACCCACACTATCCACCCAGGCCACAAACTCTACACCTGCTACCTGGGCAAGGAACTTCCGGGCCACCGCTCCGGCAGCCACGCGACCGATGGTCTCGCGGGCAGAACTGCGTCCGCCGCCACGGTAATCCCTAAAGCCATACTTGATGTCGTAGCACAGGTCCGCATGGCCAGGCCTGAACCATTTCTCGATGTCGGAGTAGTCACCGCTCCGCTGGTCCTCGTTAAAGACCACAAAGGAGATAGGAGTGCCGGTGGTCTTGCCATCGAACACGCCGCTCAGGATTTTCACCTGGTCCTTTTCGGCCCTAGCCGTGGTCATCTTGCCCTGTCCCGGACGCCTACGGTCCAGAAAAACCTGGATATCGGCCTCGGAAAGGGGAATTCCGGCAGGGCAGCCGTCCAATACGGCCCCGACGGCAGGACCATGGGATTCACCCCAGGTCGAAACAGAAAAAATCTTACCAAAAGTGCTAGACATGCCCAAAATATAGATAAAAGGCGAAAAAATCCCCCTTTTCTGCTCCCCTTTTAAAAGAGTTTACTATATTTTACAATGCTTCTAGGAGTTATGATGCCGAAATTGTTGCTTATCATTACGCTTTTTGTGTTCTCATTTTCCATGAGCGCTTTCGCCCAGCGTAGTGAAGATTTTGCAGGCATTCCCTTTGGCTCCGACCGCCAGACCGTCATCGAAGAGGTCATGAAGATGGGTTACGAACCCTATGGCCAGAGCGGCGAAGGCGAACGGGTGGTCATCCCCGTGTTCAAGTTCGGCGAACTGCCGGTGCAGGTGGACTTCATCTTCAACCAGAACGACAAGTTCTACGCCTTCGAAATCCGTACCGGCCGCGTAGAAGAATCCCGCAAGAACAAGGCCATCGAGGCCGCCACCTACATGTCCGAGCAGTTCACTCTCAAGTACGGCAAGCCGGTAGAGCCCGCCACCGTTGACGAGACCAACATCAAGAACGGCAGGAACATCTACCAGGAGTGGTTCTCCGTCAAGGCCCTCAACGCCTTCACCTCCGTGGTCAAGAACAACAACCGCTATTTCGTGATGGGCGTGGTGGAACACAGAGGCCTGGCCAAGGAACAGAGCAAAAAGGCCAAGGCCAAAGAAAAAGCCGCAAGCGCCCCTGTCTTCTAACAAGTTTCTTTCCGAAGCCTCGCCCACCGCGGGGCTTTTTCTTTTTTTCCAGGAGTTTCTATGTCCAAGCTCATGCGTTCCATTTCGGGCATCCGCGGTATCGTGGGTGACACTCTTACCCCCCAGGTCCTGTCTTCCCATGTGAAGGCCTTTCTCCAGATTACCAAGGCCAAGCGGGTGGTCATCGGCCGCGACAGCCGCCCCACCGGAGAGGCTATTCAGCAGTTCGTGTCGGGCATCTGCAGGCTTTCGGGCGTAGACGTGGTAGATGTGGGTCTTTCCACCACTCCTTCTGTGGAAATCCTGACCACTCACTTCAAGGCAGACGCCGGCATCATCATTACCGCAAGCCACAACCCCCTGGAGTGGAACGCCCTTAAGTTCTTGAACAACAAAGGGTTATTCCTCGGCCCGGACGATGTCAAAAAACTGTTCGAACTGGCAGACCAGGACCGGTTCGATTATCCGGACTACCGTACCATGGGCAGCTACGAAGTCGCCCCCGATGCCGACGGTATCCATATTCAGGGGACGCTTTCCATCCCCTTCGTGGATGTGGAGGCTATCCGCAAGTGCAAGTTCAAGGTGGCGGTGGATGCCGTAAACGGCGCAGGCAGCTACATCGTGCCTCGCCTGCTAGAAGAGCTGGGCTGCGAAGTTGTTCGTGTTCACTGTGAACCCGACGGAACCTTCCCCCGTGGGGCCGAACCCATTCCCGAAAACCTGGGCGACCTTCGTGACGCCGTCAAAAAGAACGGCTGCGCCTTGGGCTTTGCCGTTGATCCCGATGCCGACCGTTGCGCCCTGGTAGATGGTTTAGGACAAAGTATCGGTGAGGAATACACCCTGGCTATCGCAACCGAAGAGGTTTTAAGCCAAAAGAAGGGAGCCACCTGCGTGAACCTTTCCACCAGCCGCATGAACGAAGACGTTGCCGAAAAGTACGGCTGTGAATGCAGCCGGGCCAAGGTAGGCGAAATCAACGTGAGCCTGCAGATGATCGAGAAGGGCTGCATTATCGGTGGCGAAGGAAACGGCGGCGTAATCCTCCCCGCCCTCCACTACGGTCGCGACTCCCTGGTAGCGGCGGCTCTCGTGCTCAGCTGGATGGCCCACCACCAGGGCGGTCCCGAAAAGTTCGTTGCCGAAAACCCGGCCTACGTGATGCCCAAGAAAAAATTCGAGCTGGGCGACAAGAAGGTGGCCGATATTCTGCCCAAGGTCAAGCAGGCCTTCGCCGACTGGAAAAGCGACGAGCGCGACGGACTGTGGCTCGGCAAGGGAAAATCCTGGGTGCACGTGCGTGCCAGCAACACCGAGCCTGTCATCCGCGTCATCGCCGAAGCCCCCACCGCCGAAGAAGCAGAAGCTCTTTGCTCTAAAGTCGAAGGGATGATTTAAAGTTCTTGCATAAACGGCAGCTGCTTGGCGCGTTGCATCAGGCGGTGGGCGTGGGCCTCGTTCTTGGGCTGCGCCCCATACAAAAGTTCAAAGAACTTCTTGAGGCCGATTTCACCGCCGCCCTGTTTCAAGATGTAAACCACCACCAGGTTCTGGGGCGCTACCGTCGAACTGATGATGTCGATATCCGTATTGCCAAGCTGCGAAACCGCCAGCTGGTAGGCGTCCTCTCCGTAATCTCGAATGAGCTTCTGGATATCGCCCAAAGATTCAAAGCCCAGAGCCTTGAAAACCTTCAGGTAATGTAGCAGCGAAGACTCGTGGATTTCCGCCTGGTTGATGGAGGCTATGCGCTTGTTCAGCGCATCGAAAGGCCTCAGCTGCAGGTAATTGCTGAAGGAGTCGCCGTCCAGCGAAACCTCTTCGAAATTGCCGGAATGCACCAGGGCCTGCACGCGACGGCGGTAGTTGTTGATACCCGTACGAATCTGGCAGAACTGTTCATCTACAAGCTCCAGCATTCCCGCCAGACGGTTCAGGTTCCGCAGGTATTCCCTGGGCACCTCTACGCCAGTCTTGTAACCCGTGTCGTGGTCCAGAGTGGCCCACACATGCTGCAGGGCGCTTCGCATCTGGAGTTCGAAGCGGAACTGGTTCAGTTGGGGGCATTCCGGATCCTTGTAAATCTTTTCGGGCAGCCTGCAAATGTAATGCAGGGAATTGTAGCCGAAGCTGTGAAGCTCGTGCATCTTGCGCTTGTCGATACTGTTCACCCAGTCCACTTCAAAGAGCTGCTCGGCAAGGGCCGCAATCTTGTCCACCTCGTCGCTATAGAAGGTAATGACACGCACGCCCAGAATATCCGTGATGTCGTCCAGGCTCTTGTACTTTTCACCCTTGCGGTCCAGCTTGCCCGCAAGACTGCTTTCTTCCTTGATTCGCGCCTCTACCGCATTGATATAGATGTGGTTGTCCTGGATACTCTTGCGGAGCGTGTCCCGGACAATGGAGAGCATCTTCGCAAACACCGGACGGTTCTCCCGGAACTCCTCCAGAATGGTGTTGCCGTGGGCATCCAAACCATAACTTCCTACGGGTTTATCAGACATAAAGCAAGTGTCTCCTTATCTAGAGCCGGACTTGTCAAACAATTTAGAAATCAGTTCTTCGAACTCGTTGTAGGCGAAAGTTCCCTTCAGGCTTGAGAGCGCACGGGCAAGGCCCCGATAATGCCATTCGTGGTCCGCCACGTCCTTTACGCGGAACAGGTCCCAGACCTTGTCGCCCATCTGCAGGTAGTCGCGGTAAATGGCGCGGGCGTTGCTCAGCTTGTCCGAAAGGGCCACCATCTTGGCCTCGTGACTGGCTGCCGAAATACGGTCTATGGCCGCCTGCTTGCGGATATGCCAGGATTCTTCTTCGGTCACGTTCTCTATGGGAATTTCCGTTTCCGCCGTCACCAGGGACGCCACCCGCTCGCCGAATTCACGACGGATGTCTTCCATGGTCACGTCCGTATCTTCTACCGTGTCGTGAAGCGCCGCCGCCGCAAGCAATTCCTGGTCGCCGGTCATGGTGGCAGCGATGGCCACCACCTCCATAGGGTGCACTATGTAGGGGAACCCCTTGCCCCGTCGCTCGCCGCCCTTGTGGGCATTGACAGCGAAAACAATGGCCTTATCCAATAACGATGTGTCCATGAAATACAATGTAGATTATAATCAACACGTTTTTTTCTACTTTTGTGCCACCAATTAGAAAAAACACACCCGATAAAAGGGGTTATTCATGGAAACACTCAATTCCATCTTAGATACCATCGACGGCTACGTGTGGGGTATTCCCCTTATCGTCGTCATCCTGTTTGTAGGTATCTTGCTCACCTGCCGCCTGGGTGTACTCCAGGTCACAAACCTGGGCAATGCCCTGCGCTACATGCTCAACAGCGAAAAAGAAGGCCAGGGAGAAGTTTCAAGCTTTGCCGCCCTCTGCACGGCTCTTGCGGCAACAGTAGGTACCGGAAACATCGTAGGAGTGGCTACCGCCATCGGCACCGGCGGTCCGGGAGCCCTTTTCTGGATGGAAGTGGCCGCATTCTTTGGCATGGCCACCAAGTATGCCGAAGGTCTTTTGGCCGTCAAGTACCGCAAGGTGGCTAGCGACGGAAAAGTTCTAGGAGGCCCCTTCTACTACATTGAAACCGGCATCAAGGAACGTTTCGGTTTTAACTTCAAGTGGCTAGCCGTGCTGTTTGCCATCTTCGGCGTGCTTGCCGGACTTTTGGGCATCGGCACCATCACCCAGGTGAACGGCATCACCTCGGCAGTAGCAACAGTATTCCCCTCCCGAGAATTCGTGAACATCGGCGGTAATTCCGTCTCCGTATCCACCGCCATTGCAGGCCTCCTGTGCGCAGGCTTTACGGCCATGGTCATCATCGGCGGGCTCAAGCGTATCGCGAAAGTCTCTCTTTATATTGTGCCCCTCATGGCCATCTTCTACATTCTTTTCTGCCTACTAATTCTCGGTTTCAATTTCTCTAAAATTTCTAGCGCTATCGAAATGATTATCCAGGCTGCATTCAACCCTAGCGCCGTTACCGGCGGCGTGGTGGGTACCATCTTTATCGCCATGCAAAAGGGTATCGCCCGCGGCATCTTCAGCAACGAGGCGGGTCTGGGTTCTGCTCCCATCGCCGCTGCCGCAGCAAAGACCAAGGAGCCTGTCCGTCAGGGACTGGTCTGCATGACGGGGACCTTCATTGATACCATCGTCATCTGCTCCATGACAGGCCTTGCCATCGTGGTGACCGGAGCTTGGACTCCTGAACTCGGGCTCCAGGGCGTGAACATTACCATGGAAGCTTTTGTCCGCGGGCTTTCGAACCTGCCGGCCGGTTCAAGCGTTGCTCCCTACATTCTCACTGCCGCCCTGGTATTCTTCGCCTTCACCACTATTCTCGGCTGGGCCTATTATTCTGAACGTTGCCTAGAATACCTTGTGGGCCGTGGTAAGAAAGGAGCCATTCTCACTTTCCGCTGGTTCTATGTAGCGGCCGTGTTCATCGGGCCTTACCTCACGGTAAGCGCCGTATGGACCAGTGCCGACATTTTCAACGGACTCATGGCCTTCCCGAACCTGGTGGCCCTTATCCTCCTGAGCGGGGTCGTCGCCCGGGAAACCAAGAAGTTCTTCGAAAAACTCGAAGGAAAGAAGAACTAGCCGAATTAAAGGCTCAGCATCTCGGCGATTTCAGGACCGATAAGGCCGTCCTGCATGGTCATCGAGAGAATGCGCTGTTCTAGTTCGCTTGGCGGGTCCATGGGGCCCGCATTTTTTTTGTCCGAAGCATCCGCAGCTTCACGCACCAGAAGTTCCCCCAGTGCCCCGTGCAAAGCGAGGGACGCGTCGATATATTTCAGGTGGGTCGGTTCTTCTAGAATGAAGTTCAGGGGTTTCTTTTCGGCAAGCACACGACCGGCAGGAACACTAGAGCCATATTCGTCCTCGACACCCATGTTGGCAAGCACCGCTTTCGAAGAGAGCAGAGCCGCCGTCAGCTCCGGCCGGTCAAGAGCACCCTTCACGCCGGTAGCCGTCACCACAAAATCGGCAGCACTCACAAGAGCTACAACCGATTTCAGGTCGTTGCAATCCGCAACAGGCACGTCGTTTGCATCCAAAAAAGGACTAACGCCGCGAGCCTTATCCGTTACCACCTGCACGTGAGCGCCTTCCCGCAAGAGTTGCAGAACGATTCCCTGCCCCACCTTGCCGCTCCCGAACACCACAAAAATTTTTCCGGCAAAGGCGGCACCGTCACCACCCGCATCTGCGCCATTTCGACCAACATTGCCGTAGCCCAGCTGCAAAAGTGCCCGCACATAACCTTCCCCGGTCCCGAGACTTGTCTCGATACGCTTGACGATACCGCTGTCCGCCACGTATACCGGCTTTTCGCTGTTCTCGTAAAACTGCACACCGCTGCGGGTAAGTTCCACAAAACCATATTTCGGATGGCATGCCGAAAACTGGCCCGCGCAATCCAGAATCAAGTCGAAACCTTCGCCGCGGGACTCCGCCTTCAAGGCGTCTTGCAAGCCAAGCACCGGAATGTTCGATTCCCGCAGTAGAGCTACAATGCCAGAGTCACAAGGCATTTCGGCACCCGCGTCGGAATCGTTCGAAATACCTACCGAAAGATCTGCCCCGCCGGCCAAAAGCGCACGGTACTGCACCAGCGTATTCCGGAACACGGGTGTCGCCGCCAGCACGCGCAGGCCCGCAAAGGGCCTTGTTTCAAGCCACTCCTGCGTAAGGCCTGCAAGGGCGGGGTATTCCGACACCTCGTAGGTGTCGTCTATAATTTCATCAAAAAGCATGATATGCCTATTATACAAATTTAACGAGACGTTGACCGCTGGAGTTTATCCCGCACTTGATGCGGGACGGGCATGACAAGAAAAAAAAACAGTTATAAAATGTCAACCAAGACGGCCTAGCCCGAAAGCTTGTGGTTCACATGAGCTTCCACCACGTTGATCACGTAGTCGCCCAGCTTTTCGCAGTCGTTGATCACGTCCATGTAGTGCACGCCCATCTGGTAGCTGTAGCGCTGAGCATTGATGTCGTCTATGTTCAACTGCTTGAGCATCTTGCGATAATCGTTGATTTCGTATTCCATCATCAAGGAGGACTTCACATCGGCCTGGGGGGCGTCTTCGATGATATCCACCATCTGGGCCATGGACTTGTCGCAAAGTTTCATCATGCCTTCGATACGGCTGTACTGCTCTTCGGTAAAGTCGTCGGCACTCTGGAACTTGTGCCGTATAGCCCTGGACATGTTGTAGACGGAGTCCCCAATGCTCTCGATTTCAGAAATTTCCTTGAGCATGGACTGCAGCACCCGCTTACTTTCGGGGCTCAGGCGACCTTCACTCACCTTGTTCAGGTAGCCTGCAATCTCGATTTCCATCTTGTCGCTGATGTTCTCGTACTTCTCGATTCGGGCGAACAGCTTCGTGAACTCGCCCTCGTCCTTCATCTTGAGCAGGTCCGGCACAAAGCGGAACATCTTCAGGGTGCGTTCGGCAAACAGGTTGATTTCTTTACGGGCTTCGAACAGGGAAAGTTCGGCGGTACTCATGAGGCCAGCACTGATAAACTTGATGCTGAAATCTTCGCCATCTTCTTTTTCGCGGATAATCTTGCAGATGATGTTTTCCATGGGCTTAATAAACCAGATGAGGATCGCCACGTTGCAGAGGTTGAATGCCGTATGGAATCCGGACAGGGCGTAAGTCACCCGCACGCTGGCCTCGGCAATTTCTTCTTGGGTCTGGGGGACAAAATTCGGGTCAAAGCCGACGATATGGCAAACCATGTTCACGAAGGGGTGGAAAACAATCAGTACCCACACCACGCCGAACACGTTGAAAAGCATGTGGGCCAGGGCAGCACGCCGAGCCTGAGTGCTGGCCGAAAGGGCCGCCAGGTTCGATGTCACCGTGGTTCCGATATTTTCACCCATCACAAGGGCAATGCCCTGGTAAATCGGGAGCACCCCGCTACTGCAAAGAAGGAGGGTAATGGCCATGATGGCGGCAGAAGACTGCACGCACATGGTAAGGACACTTCCCAAAAGCAGGAACAACAAGGTGGACAGAATGCCCCAGTTGCCGCTGGCTGCAAAAAAGTCAATGACCGCCTGGTTGTGGGACAAGTCCATGGCCACCGCATTTTCGCGTAGGGTGGTAAGCCCCAGGAACATGAAAGAAAATCCGAAAACAAATTCGCCGAAACTCTTGACGTTGCTTTTCCGCACATAGGAGAGGATAATTCCCAGGGCAAAGAAGGGCCACACGAAATTACTCATGTTGAACTGGAATCCGAAGATGGACATGATCCAGGCCGTGGCCGTGGTACCGATGTTCGCCCCCATAATAACAGGAATGGCCTGCTTAAGGGTAAGCAGACCAGCATTGACGAAACTGACGGTCATGACGGTAGTGGCAGTAGAAGACTGCACGGCGGCGGTAATAAAGGTTCCCGTAAGTAATCCGCCGGCCCGGTGCTTGGTCATAGTACCAAGAAACGCACGAAGGTGTCCACCGGTAAGTTTCTGGAGGCCTTCACTCATGGTCTTCATACCGAACATGAGGAGCGCGAGGCATCCGAGCATCTTGAGAATCATTAAGGTCATAGGTTTTTCCTATTCATTGGCGCCGCTTACCGGGGTCATCGTCGCTGCCTTTCAGCTAGTCCGGATTTGCATCGTAGAATCATTTGTTTCTAAATCTATACACAAAAATAGAAATCCCCCTTGAATCGTCAAAGGGGAACAACCTTATTTTTGGGTTAGAGAACGCTTATACGCAAGCAGTCTATCCAATTTCTGTAAAAGGCAAATCATTTCGTCTTTTTCTTTTGCTTGGCCGAAAGCCTCTTGAATTCGTCCCTGGCCTTTTTCATGTCGGCAAGGAACGCCTCTTCGGCATGTAAGCGGGCAAAAACTGCCGTAACCACGGCCTTGGAGGCCTCGATATCACTTTGCCAGTGGTAACCCGCAATCACACGGCTCTGGCCCCATTCGTAGCCGTACTTTAGCAGTGCGTCCTGGGCCGCCGGATTGATTTCGGCAAGCAGGAGCGCCATACCCCAGCCACGAACGGTATGGCCCGAAAGGTACGAACCGTTAGTCAGGTGGCTTTCTTCGGCACTCGGAATCAGGGTCGGCTCCTTGAGGCGGGCGTAAGGACGCACCCTCATGTAGTGCTTCTTTGCAACGCGGGATGCAAGACGCATGGTGAATATCCCGCGCTTAAGCACGTTCATAATAGCGGGCGTGTTCTTTTCCGAAATTTCCATGCCAAAGGGTTCGCTGAACATTTTCGCCATCTCGGCATCGTCCGTCACGGCCTGGGCGATGGCCAAATTTGCCCGAGCCGTATCAGTCACCCGGACTGACTTTCCCCACTTGTACTGCGCCATGTCGTAGGCAAATGCCGCAGAATTAGTGTCTGGCGGGGGCGGATAAAACTTGAGAGCGTTGGGCAACGCATCACCTTCTACATAGGGCTTAGGGTCGTCAGCCGACCAGCAAAGAACAGCACCCAGTAGGGCCACAAAGAAAATGGATTTTTTGAACAAAGTCATTATAAAGCCTCTCGACAAAAGAACGCGCAAATGATATTTGACCTCGAGCGCGCTTTTCAGCTTGTTTTTCTACTTGATTACAACGGCCTTGCCATTATGGTAATAGGTTCCCTTAACCGTAGGTTTGCCTTTCAGCAAACGCCCCTGCAAATCGAACCAGCGACCCGCTCCCTGAGCGACAGGGGCAGAAACACTACGGGGAAGTGCCATCGAAGCATCCCCATTCTCCGGCAAAGAACTTCTAAGCGTATCGTGAGAAATTACCGGCAGCAGGGGCGAATCGTCCAGGCTGCGACTGGAACTGCTCTGCTTTACGCTGGAACTGCTTTCCGCCGAAGCGGAACTGGCAGGCGCTACCGCGGCAGAACTAGCCGGTGATACTGACGCTGAGCTGCCTAAAACAGCTGTTGCCGAGCTGGAGCTATTTTCATTTTCCAAACTGGAACTTGAAGCAGAAACAATGATAATCGGTATAACATCCGGTATGTTGTCGTCGGCAACCAAGGGAGCAACAGCCCCCAAGGCAAAAGCAAAACCAACAACACAAGACAGTCGTTTCATATACCGAAATATATATTTTGTTTTAAGCAAGCGCAATCCTGCACAGACCCGCAAATTTGAGCCAAATCACACCAAACTGTAAACCATGGCTATTGCCTGGCTGGCAATACCTTCGCCACGACCCGTAAATCCCAGCTTTTCGGTGGTAGTTCCCTTGATTCCAATCTGTTTCACGTCCAGACCAAGCACTCGGGCGATGTTCGCCTTCATCTGGTCCTTGTGAGGGTTCACCTTGGGCCGTTCGCACATCACAATGCTGTCGATGTTCACGATTTCAAAACCGGCCTTGCGGACTTCTTCCCCCACCTTGCGGAGCAGTTCCAGACTGTCGGCTCCCTTGAAGGCCGGGTCCGTATCGGGGAAGTACGTCCCGATGTCGCCGAGACCGGCAGCACCCAAAAGAGCGTCACTGATGGCATGCAACAGCACGTCGGCATCACTGTGGCCCAAGAGGCCTTTCTCGTAGGGAATGTCCACCCCGCCGATAATGCACTTGCGGCCCTCTACCAGCTTATGAACATCAAAACCAATTCCGGAGCGATAAACTTTTTCCATACTCACCTCAAGGGTTCCAGTTGCAGAAATTTTCCAGGACTTTCAGGCCCACGTCGCCGCTCTTTTCCAGATGGAACTGGGAGGCCACCAGGTTGCCTTTGCCGATAAGCCCCTGGAATGTCTGGGTGCCGTAGGTGGTTTCGGCAAAGGCGTTCTCCGCAGGCACCACCGGATGGTACGAATGCACATAGTAAAAGTCCGAACCGCTCCGAATGCCTGCCATAATCGGGTGTTCCTGGGTAAAGTTCACCTGGTTCCAACCCATGTGAGGGATCTTCAGGCCCGGTTCATCCTTGAACCGCACCGCTCGTCCCGGAATAAGACCGAGGGTCTTCACGCCGCCGTCTTCTTCGCTTTCTTCCAGAATAATCTGGCAGCCAATACAGATTCCCAGCACCGGGTTCCCGGCTTTTACCACAGTCTTGATGGCATCCCCGATACCCGTGCGGGTCAGAGTTTCCATGGCAGACGCGGCGGCTCCCACGCCCGGGAACACCAAACGCGTCGCCTTCGCAATCTCATCGGCATCCCGACTGGACTTCGCATCTACTCCAATGCGGGAGAGGGCATTCATCACCGAAGTCAGGTTTCCGGCATTGTAATCCACGACGATTACGCTCATAAATTTACTCCTTGCACCAGGGATAATCCACCTGCAAGCGTGAACGGATATAGCTTGCCCGCAACGGGTAGTCCAGGGCGGCATCCATCTGCATTACCCCGACAACCCCATCCTTGGCTCGTGCTTCCAAATTAGAAATATCGTCCCAAAGCTTGGCGTGTCCAGTCCCATTGCCACCTGCGGAATACCCAACATCGGCAAGAATGGGTTTTTTAAGGGTGTCATATAGTTTTTTCCAGGTCAACTTATTAGTACTCCTGATATTCTGGGCATTCGCCATAGTACGGCCACCCGAAGTACTCACATAATCAATCAAAGACAAGTCAAAATGAGAGAACCACTTCTCAAGCCCCAGGGAATCCTTATCCGACACCCAAGGAGAAATATCAGCAGCAATCTTTGCATCAGGCAAATAAGCCTTAATAGTATCTACAATCTGCTTAAAATACACCCCCATCATGGAATCCGGAATACCACCATTCAACTGTTCCTCGCCCTTGATAGCGGCACTCTGGTCCGAAGCCATTTGAGAATACTGGTAGAAATCCGGCTCAATCAGCCAAATGGGTTCAAACTTTTCAGACCCGTCCGTCATATAACTGATTTGGTAGGCCATTCCCGAGGCGTATTCCCGATAACGATACAAAATAGAATCCGCAAAATACTCGCGAATCAAGTCAGCCCCGTACACGCACAAAGACTGTTTGCCACGAGCCTTGGCGACATCGCAATCTTCCATTCCCAAGTCCTTGCCAAATTCGGCAATCACATACGCGTAAATCATGGGAGTCGCGCGAGTATCCAAGCACATGGTCACCATGCGCTGTTCAAAGAAATTATAGAAGGGATTATCCCCCAGCCAAACCGAGACATAATCCAGCCCCGCATAGTAAACAGAATCCTCATGTGATCCTTGCCAAGCAGCACCGAAATTAAACTTGCACGGGTCAAAGCCTCGCTTTCCTGTCTTGACGGAGTCCGTTGTCCAAAGCCCGTTTTCACAAACCTGAAAAACAACCCCTTCTTCTACCCAACGATAGGTTCCTTCGTCAGCAGGAGCGCAGGGTTCAGAAACCTCTTGTGGATTGTCTTGGCCAGGATTATCCCCAGACTCAGGTTGTGTGGAAGAAGTCTTATCACCCCCGCAACCAACAAGGGCTACAAACGATAAAAAAAACAGGGCCAGGGTATTTGATCGCATATTTATCCTTTTTTTGCCCATCCACCGGCACCAAAGATAGAATTTTTAGAAACTTAGAGACAGTTTACTGCCGTAAGAACCGTTATATGGATTGATTGAAGGTTCTAATCTAAACTCCAGTGCCTGAAGGCGGCTTGAATTGTAACGTTCCAGGGATTCCCGGTAACGTGTAGCACGGCGAAGTTTCGCACCGCCTACAATTTTGAGGGTTACACCTACACCAAAAACAACTCCCCCAGCTATGGCTACTCCATACCCCGTAAAAAACTCTAGGAATTCTTCGTCATTACAGCCATAATCTTCATTTCCACAGCGATCCGCCCCTTCATACGCGTCAACCATCATGAGAACTCCAAGCAGCAAGCCAACTCCGCCACCAATCATCATGCCGTTTCCGACACGGCGTTTCTTTTCTCCAGAAAGGGTATAGCGTTCCACCAGGTTCTGGTAATAGGCGGCACTGTCTACGCCATCAACATATCCATTCGACACCGAAGTAGAAACCGGCTCAGGATTCTGCGAAGTCGGTGCAGGGGCGGCAACAGGAGCAATTCTCGGAACAGTTCCCTTCTCGTGGATAAGCCCGATAGTACGACCCTGCTCGTCTATGACGTAGGTGGTATCCAGCTCCTGAGCCTGGGCTAGGAGCGTAAACAAAAGAACAAAAAAGCAAATCGCGATTTTCATGGCAAGAAAGATAAAAAATACAAGCAAATCCCAACTCCAGACAACGCTAGCATCAGGGATTTTATATATTCAGGATATGCCCAACGAAAACAACGACTTAAGCAACATCGACCTCGACGCCCTCGTGAACAACATGAGCTCAATCAACAGCGAGGACTACTGGTTCACCAAGGTCAGCAAAATCGAGGAACACGACGAAAGCACATCGGAAAAGCCGGACTCAAATAAAGCACAATATTAAACAACTAGGGAGGGTGCCCACAGGGCCCCTCCCTAAGACCCTCCCGACGCTCGGAACTAGTTCCTTCGCGGGCACCTTACGGTGCTAAGAATTCAGGAAATCAAGAGCTTCGCCGGCCAGTTCCACACAGCGGTTGCATGGGATAATCTTATTCGGGCGGATTTCCTTACACTTGGTACAGCCTTGCGCCCCGCGCTTAAAGACATCTTCAATCGATTCTGCATGGTCGGGTTGCATCATTTTTGCCGCATAGAGCGCGCCGCATTGACCGTTCGGGGCCTTGCCTCCACCGAAAGCACGGAACATCTCGGCGGCGTCTACCGCCTCCGCTTCGGACTTGCCCGTTGCCCGGGCATAACCGTACGCCACCGACATCGCGCAGTTCCCGCGATGTTCAGCATGGAAATTCTTTGAAAGTTCAGCGATGGACATAAATGCTCCCTATCGAAATTCCTACGAACCAATATACAATATTTCATCATCATAAAGGAGATCCCCGCCCGTGCGGGGATGACAATGCAAAAAAAAGAAACTCTCGCGTGAACGAGAGTTTCTATATAATTCAACTTTTTCTTAGAGGCAAGTGAGACAAGGCGGAGGGACCGAAGCTGTATAAGACATACAGCGAGGGTCCCGACAACGCAGTATCGCGAAGCCTATAAGGAAAAATTACTTGTCAGTGAGGAATGCGACGCCGGGGAGAACCTTGCCTTCAAGCAGTTCGAGAGAAGCGCCACCACCCGTAGAGGTGTGGGTCACCTTCTTGTCGGCGCCGTACTTCTTGGCAGCCGTAGCGGTATCGCCACCACCGATCACGGTGATTGCGCCGGCAGCGGTAGCTTCGACGATAGCGTCGGCCATAGCCTTGGTAGCCTTTTCGAAAGCTTCGAATTCGAACACGCCTGCAGGGCCGTTCCAGACGATGGTCTTTGCAGACTTGATTGCGTTCACGAAGAGCTTGGTGGATTCAGCGCCCACATCGAGGCCCATCCAGCCAGCCGGAATGCCTTCGGCGTCAGTGACAGCCTTCGTGGCAGCGTCGGCAGCGAACTTGTCGGCAGCGATGTAGTCGACCGGGAGGATGATTTCCTTGCCGGCAGCCTTGGCCTTGGCCATCAGATCCGGAACGAGCTTGGCGCCTTCTTCGTCAAACAGAGAAGAACCGATTTCGATGTTGTTCAGAACCTTCTTGAAGGTGAAAGCCATGCCACCGCCGATGATAATCTTGTCGGCCTTGTCGAGGAGGTTGTTGATGAGCTGGATCTTGTCAGCGACCTTGGCACCGCCGAGGATGGCGAGGAACGGACGCGGAGGATTGTTGAGCACCTGGTCGAATGCCTTGAGTTCCTTGTTCATAAGGAAACCGGCAGCGCGCTGCGGAAGTTCAACACCAGTCATAGAAGAGTGATCGCGGTGAGCGGTACCGAAAGCGTCGTTCACATAAACGTCAGCGAGCTTGGTGAGGCTTGCACGGAAGGCCTTCACGGCTTCCTTGTCAGCCTTTTCCTTGGTTTCGGTGCCATCGGCGTTCTTGATCTTGCGCTTGCCTTCTTCTTCGATGTGGAAGCGGAGGTTTTCGAGGAGGATGATTTCACCCGGCTTGATAGCGGCGCAGGCGGCTTCGACTTCCGGACCTACGCAGTCGGAGAGGAACTTCACCGGCTTCTTGATGAGTTCTTCGAGCTTCTTTGCAACCGGAGCGAGGGTGTACTTCATGTTCTTTTCGCCATTCGGGCGTCCCAGGTGGGAAGCGAGCACGACGGCTGCACCGTGATCGAGAGCGTACTGGATGGTCGGGAGAGCGGCTTCGATACGCTTGGTGTTGGTGATTTCGCCAGTCACCTTGTCCTGCGGAACGTTGAAGTCAACACGGATGAACACGCGCTTGCCGGCGAGTTCGAGATCTTCGATAGAGAGCTTTGCCATTATGGATTCCTCTTTTAGGGTTAAAATTTACGGGCTAAAAAGTAGAATTTTCGGTAAAAAAAGGCAATATCTACCCTAAAATAAGCGCTGACGCCCCAAAAACAGGGTCTAAATGCTGTTTTGTCGCAATTTTTTAACATTTCCCGTTTTTTTTTATATATTTCAATGGGTATTTATTATTGGAGTGAAAAATGAAGCGTTCGTTTTTAGCGACGATATGTCTTTTTGTGGCCGCCGCCTTTGCCGGCCCCTACGATATTGAAGAGTTTACCGCCCAGGACCCTGGGTCTCCGGACGAAGTCATCACCGCAGAATTCGGTGGCGAACTGAAAACCATTCCCGTCGAAGAAGTTTCCTCCCTCCAAGAGGGGCGCCTGGTGGTCCGCCAAAAGTTCACCGACCCCTTCGGCGAGCAGCCCACCGCCTACCAGATTTACCAGGGTAGCGCGGGCGACCTGAGTTCCATGTCGGCCCTGACCGCCCCCGAAGGAACGGACTACTCCGCACTGGTCAAGGCAAAGCTTTACCCCCGTCGCGGCATGCCCGCCACCGACGACGTAGAAAAGGTCTATTTCGACGGCAAGTCCGTGTTTATCCCGGGTGCCACTACCGCCATCGCCTTTATCAACGGCGACCCCATCCAGCTCAAGTCCGCAAACGCCGATGCTGCAGCCGAAGACGCAGAATTCGCCGCCGCAGATGCCGGCGCCGGTCCGAAGGACGAAGAGGAAGAATGTGACGAGAACGACCCTGACTGCGAAGAAGAAGAGGAAGAGGAAGAAGATTACAGCGTGGCTGACGACGTAGACAACAGCGAAGCCGACAGCCGCGATGACGCCGCTTATGCCGCCTCCAGCGACGTGACCGACCGTTTCGGTATCGCCGACGAAGTCCGCTTCTGGTCTGCCGTTGGTCTTGCCGCCGTCTTCGTGGGTTCCGCAGTCATGGGCGTCATCCAGCACTCCAAGGCCAACGAGGCCAAGGACGCCTACGACGACCTGTCCGATGTCGAAGACCAGCTCCTCGGCGAAGTGGACAAGGCCTGTAACTTCGACGGCAAGTGCCGAGAGGCCATGATACAAAAGGCGGACCTGGGTAACGGCTATACCATCGCCGAGCTCCAGGCTCGCAAGAAGACCAACAAGAAGACCCAGGATTCCTACTCCACGGCCCGTAACATCTGGTTCGGCGTGGCTGGACTCAGTCTGACTGCCGCCATCGTGCTCTACGTATGGTAGTCAGCAGCGGCTGTATTTCTATAAAAGATTTGCAGTTCGACTGCATCATCGGGACGCTTCCCTACGAAAGGGAGGCGGTTCAGCCCGTAGTTCTGAACGTGGACCTGTGGTTGGATTTTACCCTGGCTGCGCGGAACGACGACCTGATTCACTCCATCGACTACGCCCAGCTGGCGGAACACCTGCAAAAATTCATCAAGGACAGCAAGTTCCAGCTGGTAGAAACACTGGTGCTTGAAACAGCCAAGTTCATTCTGGACCACTACCCCAAGACCCAGGCCGCACAGGTATCCGTGTGCAAGCCAAACGCCATCCCCCAAAGCAAGGGGGCCATGGCCAGCATCAAGGTCGTGCGGTAAAACCCTCCCCTCTCTTCGTCATCCCCGCCCCTCCCGCTGTCATCCCCGCCCATTCGGCCTTGCTCAGGGCAGGCTCCGGCGGGGATCCGTGTACATCCTTCCAGCGGGAATCCTAGCAAGCGCATTCCTCCAACCTCTTAAAATCGCAGCACCAGAGATTTGCGAAAGGGTTCTTCCCAGAAACCCTGCTCCGGTATACCCTCAGTGCCTTTTCGATAATCCTGTCGGCGTTTTTTCTAATAAAAATCCACTCGCCCTTGCTCTGTTCGTTTGTGATGTTAACGGAATGCAGTATAGATGTTCGTTAATTGTGATTCCTAGGAACACATAGGGCCGATTTTTTGTACTCACCTTGTTTTCCACAGATCGAAGAATGTCCAGATAGTCCTGATTCACATATACCAAACGAACTTTTGCTTTTTCGTTCACAAATCCTCCAAAATAAAAAAAAGACTGCAACCCCGAAAACGGGATTGCAATCTTTAAATACTGTCCACTAAGGCAGGACCACGCACCTGTTGGCTACCCAACATCATCAATATATAAAATTTCCGTCTAAAGGGCAACACCTTTTTGAAAAAACGTCCATTATGCAACTATAGTTGACCAAATACAAACAGCTGTTGCTCATCCCCTCGACTTCCTACTGTCATCCCGGCCCCTCCCGCTGTCATGCCCGGCTTGCACAAGTGCGATGCTCTTCGGCTCAGATATACAAAAACAAGTTTTTGCATATCGTTCGCCTCATTCGCATCTGACCGGGCACCTCCTATCCCTACCACCACCCTCTCCCTTCGTCATCCTCGCGCTCCTTCCTTGTCATCCCCGCCCATTCGGCCTTGCTCAGGGCAGGCTCCGGCGAGGATCTCCCTTCACTTGTAAAATCCGCACGTAAACAAAATTTTCAGGCATATTTCGCCTCAAAAAATCGTCTTGTACATAGATGGGGGCCCATCCCCGTTCAAATATAATTGTAAATCAACCAACCCATTGTCTTCCCCGCGGAGGCGGGGACCTCCTATAAAATATGAACAACAACTATTACGTTTACATTCTCACCAATAAATACCGAACCGTCTTCTATACAGGAGTGACAAATGACTTATATCGCAGAATCGTTGAGCACAAAATAAAATTGAACGAGAGCTTTACCAGCGACTACAACGTAAATCAACTCGTGCATTACGAGTTGTTCTTCAACATAAACGATGCTATTGCCAGGGAAAAGCGTCTTAAACGCTGGAATCGCTTATGGAAAATAAATTTGATAGAAAAAACAAACCCAGGCTGGAACGACCTTGCAGAATCTATTGGCGTGACAGCAGATATTGTAGACAACATAAAGAAATGGAGGTCCCCGACCAAGTCGGGGAAGACAAGTTCAAAGTAAACGACGATTACGATTTTGATAAATGCCGCATCGCCCAGTGGCTCCGTGCCATCGACACGCTCAACCGCGAAGCCGATTTCAGCGAATTCGCAAGCGATCCAGTGTTCAGGGTATTGCAAAACGCAGTAAAATTGTGTAATTTTAGTGCAGGATATATGCTCAGCAACATCATGAAAGATATCGACAAGTCGTACTGGGAATACGGCGCGGCCCGGAAAAAGGCGAAGGAAATCGCAAAGAAAATGCTTGCGATGAATAAACCTATTGATGAAATTGCTGATCTTACGGGGCTTCCCCAGTCAACCGTCCTCGAACTCAAGAAAGAAATCGAATCGCCGGAGACATAGTTCAAGCGTCAAACAGTTTTCCAACCAGCCCGTTCATCGAACGGGCTTTTTTTATCCCGGCCCCTCCCGCTGTCATCCCCGGCTTGCACAAGTGCGATGCTCTTCGGCTCAGATATGCAAAAACAAGTTTTTGCATATCGTTCGCCTCATTCGCATCTGACCGGGCATCTCCTATCCCTACCATCGTCATCCTCGCCCTATCTTCGTCATCCCCGCGAAGGCGGGGATCTCCTTGCATCTGTAAAAACCGCACGTAAACAATTTTTTCAGGCATATTTCGCCTCAAAAAATCGTCTATATAGCAGACAGGGGTGTCCCTGTCCGCGATACGGGCGCGTTCCCGCATTTAACGGAATAAAATGACAAGAGAAGAATTCGCAAACTTTCTCAAGCAACTCAAGACCGCAAACGACAACGGGCAGGACGTCGATGCAATCGTCAAGGAACACGAGCACCGGAACGTCTATTTCTACAACGACGGATGCATCAAGAAGATTCTCGCCAGCGAGAAGAACCTGATGCTCACCACCGACCTTATCAACGCGGCGCTGAACCTTGTGGGTTCGGACCGCATAGAGAACCCGCAACTCGTAAACCCCTTCGTTCCAGGCGAACTGGGATACCGCAGCGTCGAACCCGACCTGCTTTTGACCAACGACCGCGGCAACGGCGTACCCCGCGACCGCATCTCCATTGACGTCCAGCACGAGAACAACGATTCGTTGTACAGCGACCGTCTGGTTCTCTACGTGGCGCGCCTTACGGGCAGCATGGAAAAGCCTGGCGACTTCACTCCGCTCGAGAACCTTCACGTGGTGAGTTTCCAGTTCTTCGATGCCTTCAAGGGCTCACCGAACTACCTCCACACGGTGCAGCTGCGCAACCAGGAGCAGCGCGTTTATTTCGAACGGCAGACGGTGACGCTCGTCGAGGTGAACAAGTTCCTGAAGCACGCCGAACAGTTCGCCGGCGACCGCAGCCGTATCGCCCAGTGGCTCCGTGCCATTGACACGCTCAACCGTGAGGATGATTTCAGCGAATTCGCAAGCGATCCCGTGTTCAGGGTATTGCAAAACGAGGTGAAATTGTGTAATTTTAGTGCAAGGTATATGCTCAGCAACATCATGAAAGACATCGACAAGTCGTACTGGGAATACGGCGCGGCCCGGAAAGCGAAGAAGGAAGTCGCAAAGAACTTCCTTCTGGACGGGCTTCCCATCGAAATGGTGGCCCGCAATACAGGCCTTCCCCAGTCAACCGTCCTCGAACTCAAGAAGGAAATCGACTCGCCGGAGACATAGTTCAAGCGTCAAACAGTTTTCCAACCAGCCCGTTCATCGAACAGGCTTTTTATTTGATATATATTCCAACTTGGACTATGAAAATCCGGGAAAATCTCCCTTTCTGTAAAAAAAAATCTATGTTTTATGCCAGCAAACACGTCTGTAATATGGCGATTTTTTGCGAAAAACGGCATTTTTGTCAGAACTCCATGTTGTCGTGACACAAACGTGACATTTTTTTGACAAAACTATTGCTTTTTCGTGAAAAAAGTTGTATATTACAGAATGTAACCGGGCAATAACGCCCAAACAAATGTGTCACTAACAACAAGGAGAACACACTATGAAAAAGCAAGGTTTTACCCTTATCGAATTGATGGTCGTGATCGTGATCATGGGCATCCTCGCCGCCGTGGCAGTACCGAAACTGTTCGGCATGATCGCCAAGTCCAAGGCCTCTGAAGTCGGTCCTGCGGCTGGAGAATACGTGAAGTTGCAGGACGCATTTGTGTCCGAAAGCGGCACGTACTACGGAAGCTGGAAGATGATTGGCTACGAAATGAATACGACCAACAACGTATTCACGTACACAGAGGAAACGTTGAGTGCCGCAAATACAGCTGCAATACCTTCTACAGCAGCAGCTGTATGGAAAGCAGAGCCGAAGGCTTCGCTTAATAATTGTGCTGCAGGTACTGGATATTGGGAACTCAAAATTAAGACTGCCCAAACTGGCAATGGTGCAGGATATAAGGCTCACGTGAAGGGTGCCGATTGTAACGTCCTTGCTCCGGGCTATGGAAAACTTGATGAAACTGGTTCCGCCCAAATCGACTAAATCCCAGCAGAAATATAATAGAAAGAGACCTACTTTGTAGGCCTCTTTTTGTATGGCCAATGGCTTTACAAATGCCTTTGGACGGACAAAAAAAAGATCCAGCAACATAGCTGGACCTTCTTTATTTGTTCAAGTATTCTTACTTGATGGCGGCAAAGCTAGGAGTAAGAACTTCGCAGTCAGCACCACCAGGAACAGAGGGCGTATAAGTAGCTTCGCCCGCAGCACTTCCTTCTGCTACCGAAATCTGCCAGTTGTATGTCGCACCATCACCCGCACAATCATTCAGTTTAGCCTTGTTGGCTGCTTTCCAACCTATAGCACCGGTGGAGCTAAGCGCCACGGTGCCCGTGATTGCACCTGTGTAGACGAAGTTGGTGGATGCACTTGTTTCTGCAGTAGTCTTGGACCCTGCAGTAGTTACATCACCGGGACCCTTGTAACCAATATAGAACCAGTTACCAAGCATGTTTCCGGTTTCGGCAATGTAGGCATTCTGCAACTTCACGTAGGTTGTAGT
>DFTB01000010.1 GCA_002382975.1 Fibrobacter sp. UBA4223 | reverse complement strand
AGAACCGGCGGGGCATATTCCCTGAACATTTTTCTTTGCCTTGACTAGGGCTGCCAAATCACTGCACCCGTCACCTCCATCGTATCCGCAATTTGTCTTGCTGGAATCCATGGCACCACCCCAGGTGTAAAGCCTTCCGTACTTGGAGCAGTTGGCGTCATCTTCGCCGTAGCAGACACTTCCATAGGCCTTGTAATTCAGGTTTTCGGCCATCCATACCTGGTCCCCGATCTTTACGGTCTTGTAAACCTTGGTGTCACGAGAATCCGTCAAGGTCCCATACTCAAAAGAGGCATTGTCGCCTACATCGCCGTTATCGTTTGAGCCCGAACCCTCCGAAGCGGAAACCAATTGCCAGTCTTCAGCAGAGCAGAGGTAATCCTTACCGAAAGTCTTGCTCAGTTCATTGCCATTCTTCTTGGTCAAACCATCCGTTTCACCATCGCACTCGCCCAACTTGAAGCTGTTCCACCAGAAGCGCTTGAAGAACTTCTCGAAGGCAGGAACATCTTCGCCCAATTCCCAAGAGCGGATGTTCGCACGGATTGCCGCAAGATCAGCCGTGCTCGCCCAATCGGCGATGTCCGTCTTTTCATTCTCGTCGTCCCAGGAGCCATCCTTTTCGATGTCGCTGGCAAAAACTGCCAGACGGTTGGAAAGATTCCCTTCGGAAAGATTGCCCTGCATCAGGATACTGATGGCCAGGAGGGCCGCATTGTCATCCCCTTTCGCAAAGATATCCAGGTCTTCGGCAGAGGCATTGTCCACCTCTATCCCAAAAGCCTTGAACACATCGGACTCGGCCTTTTTCTTTGCCGAGGAAATCGTCTCGCCAGAACCCACAAGTTCAACAACCCTTTCGTATTCCAGATGAGTCAGCAGGTTGATATTGGCCGTTTCCCTTTCGGACAAATCCACCAAGGCGTTCAAGGTTATCTGGCTCTTGGAAACCTCGCCGGTCACTTCGTTGCGGTAGAAGCCCTCCGTTTCCAGCAGGGCGAACTGCGACTTGAGAGAAATGTCCTTTATAAGAAACGTTCCCGTGTCACTGGCAATTTTGCCCTTGAAGCTCTTGCCCGTTTGGTAAAGTTTCCCGGATTCTACCAGGGTTGCTCCATCCAGTTCTTGCACGGTAATGCTAGACCCCTGAAGGAACGGTCCCTTCTGGGAAACACCCGCTACGGTACGATCTTCTATGGCGATAATCTGGGTCTCTTCGCTGGTGCCACCAGAAGTCTTGTTCTCTCCACTGCAAGCGGCGAGAAGTAAAAGAAGCAAGGAGATTGCCGCAGTCGCTACGCTCCTTCGCAATGACGTTTGTGTCAGAACAATCTGATTATTTTCCATATTAAGCATTCTGCATCTCCTGTATGTTTTTTGTCAAAGGGAATAGTTGAAGGTTCAGGCGGTAGACACGGTCCATGCCGTCGTCTTCGGTGGCGATGGCCACCACCTTCTTGCGGAATTCCGCCAGTTCTTCCACAATTTTCTTGTAGGCTCTCTGGGTAAGACCCATGGTAATGCCCGAAACGTTCCTCTCCGAAAGAGGCAAGTTCTTGATGGCGTCCAGCGCTAAGCCCCCCATCTGCAGGTGCATCTGCTGAATGGTCAGGGGAACGAAACTCATTTCGCCCGTGGAGACCGACTTGTCCGATTGGCTGTAGGATCCATCCCGGTTTTTCACCAGAAGGCCGAGACTTTCCAGATAGCGCACGGATTCCTTCACCTCACTGGCCGTCAACTTGGGCAGGCAGCAGTCCGCCACCTTCTTGGGAAACATTCCCGGCACATGGGGAACCAATTCGCGAAGCACGGGATTTTTCCAGGATTCGTAATACCCCATAGAATCCTTGCCCAGAACGTTCACCTTGTGGGCCTGGGCAAGGGCCTGCATCTCATCGTAGGCCTTTTTTCTGGCGGGCCCCAACTTGGACTGGTTGTAGGTGACCAGGGACTTGAAATACGCTTTTTCGAAGCCCTCCAGGCCCATGGCCTGGGCGACGCGGTCGGCACCAGTCCCCCGAAGGGAACTCTTGCCTTCGCTGACCAGCTTGAGGAACACCGGCGACACGTACCCCGCACGATGCGAAAAATCGCGCCAGGTAAGGCCATGACGCAACTTGTTCTCGGCAAACCAGTGCCGCATAAACTCTCGATAATCTTGAAATTCTACTACTGAACGCATACCAGCAAAGATACTTTCGCGCCACCTTCTCCGCAACAATTTTTGATACAAATCAAGCATTTTTTTGCAAATTTTAGGAATGTAAGATAATTTTAAACTTTTTACGATACAAAAACGTCAAATTTCAGCAAAAAAAGCCACTTTGGGTTATTCGTGAGCACTCTTTTTTTTAAAGCGCACTTTTTCTAAATTTACGCCCGCAATGAGAATTCCGCTCCAACTTGCCGTCATTTTCGCCATCTGCCTTGCCGGGGAATTTCTCCACCGCATCGTAGGCGTGCCCCTGCCGGGGAACATTATCGGCATGGTCCTGCTGCTCATATTACTTTGTACTAAAGTCATCAAGCCGGAACAGATTTCGGGCGTTTCTAGCTTTTTCCTGAACCACCTGGCACTCTTCTTCTTGCCGCCTAGCATCGCCATCATGGCCGTCGGCGACGACGTACTTTCCAAGTGGCCGCTTTTACTGTTCCTCTGCATCGCCTTCACGCTCGTGGCCATTGCTGCCGGCGGCCGGGTCACGCAGTTTTTTATCCGCAGGCAGGAATACCGGGAAAACCTTGCCCTGCGTGCAGAACGCCTTTCCAAGCGTGCAGAATGCAACGGCACAATCGGGGGCGAAAAATGAACGCCATCATCAACTCTCCCCTGTTCGGCATATTCCTCACGCTCATCGCGTTCGAAACCGGCGTGTTCATCAGCAAAAAATTCAAGTATTCCTTCTTGAACCCGCTGCTCATCGGCAACATCCTTATCGTCGGGTTCCTGCTGATTACGGGCGTAAGCCTCGAAAGCTACAACGTAGGCGGCGACTACATTTCTGTAATGCTGTCGCCTGCCACCGTGGTCCTTGCAGTTCCCCTTTACAGACAAATTCAAAAACTCCAGCATTTCTGGAAACCCATCCTTGCAGGGATTTTTGCAGGGTCAATCACCGCCATGACCTGCGTCATTGTGGCCGGCAAGCTTTTGGGGCTCACTAAGGTGCTGACACTGTCGCTCCTTCCCAAGTCCGTCACCATCCCGATGGGGAGCGTCATCTCGTCACAAATCGGCGGCATTCCTTCCGTTACCATCATCGCCATCACCGTCACGGGAATCACGGGTGCGGTCGCGGCCCCCGCCGTATGCAGGTTCTGCCACATAAAGCACAAGGTAGCGCAGGGAATCGCCATCGGTACCGCAAGCCACGCGCTCGGCACCACCCGCGCCATGGAGATGGGCGAAGTGCAGGGCGCCATGAGCAGCCTTGCCATCGGTATCGCAGGTTTGTTCACCGCAGTGGTGGCACCTGTACTGACCGCATTGTCCTAGACTGTGGTTCTTACACTCTGGCCAGGACAATGCTCTCGCCTTCCTTTCGAGAGTTCCGGCTCACGAATTATTGCTTTAATCTGAAAACGGACGCCGTCTCTTCGTTGTAATGAACGGCGCGAGTGCAGCGGCCTAGCGCCCTACCAGGACTTCACAGAGCAGGGTTTCGCTTTCAGGAATCTTCATGAGACGCTTGAGTTCGTCTTCGTAGAAGAAGGTTTCCCGACGAGCATACTTGCCGAGACTCCGTGCAGACTCGCGAAGCATCTCGGCCACATAGCCCGCATTCATGTTCAGGCAGCGGTAGCCGCGGTCCCCCATGATATTGCAGGCGTCTTTCAGGTCCACCGTAAAGAATACCGCGAAGGCCGCATCTTTTGGACTTCCCCCGTCTAGGTGCGCTTGCAAGAAGCCGTCCCGTTCCAAGTTTCCGGCATGCAGGTATAGGGATTTTTTCGAAGGCTGGTAACGGTAAATTCCCTGATAGACCAGGGACACGTCAAAGCAAGCCACCCAGATTTTCAGGAGTCCCGCCCCGAAGGCATTCAGGGTGCAGATTTCCATCCAGCGGAGCAGCGTAGAAAAATCGTCCAGGGAGGCGGTCCAGGGTTTGAAGGGTCTGTGTTCCAGAGCCCCCGGCCCCAAGAAGTCGTATTCCCTGAAGAAAAATTCGTTGGGGTATTTTTGCGGAGTCAGGGGAAATTCGTCCCCTTCGAAAGCCTGGTTCTGGACCCTGAAAACTTTGACGCACTTGGACAGGTCCGTAATGCACTCCGCCTTGTTCTGCAAGAGGAAACGGGCACGCACCCTGGGGTTCAGGGCGGCATTTTCTTGCATAGGGAGTTCTCCCCTGCTGGAATAGGCGAACTGCGAGGCCAGTTCATACTTTTTCAGAGCCTTGGGCATTATAGCCACCGCCGCCATAGGGATTTCACTCACCCCCAAATCCAAGGCGTAGGCTACTTCTGCATCCACAAAGCTCCCGAGAGGAATACCCATAGCTCCTGCAGAACGGGCCGAAATGGAGGCCAACCCCACGTAGGAGCCTACGTCCAGCTCCAGCTCGTGGTAGGCGGCTTCCTTGAACCGCCAGACGGCACGGTCCAACAGCGCCGTAAAGAACAGCGTAATGGGAGCTTCTTCGATAAAGTTTCCGTCGGCAAAGGCCTTGACCAAAGCCTCCAAGCGGGTCTTTTTCAGCTTGGCATTTTCCCAGGGGTAGGCCACCAGTTCACGGGTCTCGTAATCAAACTTGTAAAGGTCGTCGGGAACGCTCTGGCCCTTTATGTAGGCGTAAACGCCCACCGAGTGCAGTCCATCGGCAGAAACGTCATTCTGCAGCTGGGTAAAGAGGCGGTTCAGCAGGGTGGAAGAGGAGTGGGTAATTTCGAACAGGTCCTCCGAGGCGGACTTTTTCCGTTGGCCCGCCTTGACCCCGTTGGTGGCATAGCGCTTGCCTGCCGCATAGGGGTTCGAAACATTTCCAGAATTTTCCCAATGGAGGGTAACGGGGTCGCCGGACACCTGCCGCCCATACTTGATGGACTCGTGATATGTTTCGGAGAAATAGGCCACGGGCAAAAGGTAGAAAATGTGACAACAACAATTCAGAGTTCGGAACTCGGAATTCGGAATTAAATCAACCCTGAAATCCGAAATCTGAATTCCGAAATACCCTTCCGTTTTCCCCCGTAAACGGGGCTTTTCTAAAAGTAAGCAAATAATAAGGGACACTTTATGTATATTAAGGAAAGAGGATTCTTATGACCAAAAAGAAATTGCTGACTATCCCCCTGGCCTGTGCCTTTGCCCTGAGCTTTTCCGCATGCGATGGCGACAACACCGTAAGCGTTTCGGAAAAACCGGCTCCAGGTCCAGAAACTCCCGCCGATTCATCTGCCGATTCCACTCAGAATGCAACAGAAGTAAAGCTCCTGGTGGACGATTTCGAGGACGGCGACAACCAAAGCCCCTTGGGTGAATTCTGGTATGTCTACAACGATGCCGGAAGCGGTGCCGAATCCACCATCGAAACAGTAACCAAGGACTCGGAAGGCCACCCCGCCCCCACCAAGAGCGACAACGGCAGCAAGTTTTCATTCAATGTCAAGTACACCCTGAAAAAAGGTGGATACGAATACGATGCCTATGTTGGATGGGGCGTCGCCATGCCGCAAGGCGAGGACTATAGCAAGTACAGCGCTGTCCAATACCGCTACAAAGGCGGAAGCCACTGCATACACATCGAAATTTCCGACATTACGGACAGCGACCACTATTCGTCATGCCCGTCAACAAGCAAGGAATGGACCACCGTTACGGTGAAGTTTGCCGAAATGAAGCAGGAAGGCTGGGGCGCAGCAAAAGCCTTCAATGCAGCCCACATCAACAAGGTGAGTTTCCAGGCCAAAGGCCCGGATACCCAAGATTCCGTATTCGTTGACGACATCTACCTGATTGGCGGTAGTGGCGCCGACAATGGAGGCTCCAACAACAACGAACCTCCGAAAGCAGAAGAAAACAAGCCCGACATCGTTCCCAAAGACGCCGTGATTCCCAAAGTCACCTTGGGCGAATTGAATATCGATACCGACCTGCAAAAGAAAGCCATGAAATACCTGAACAAGGGCGTAAGCTTCACCAACTGGCTGGAAGAAAACCGCAAGTTCAACGGAACCTTTAAGGTAGGCAAGAACGACATTAAAATCCTTTCAGAAAACGGATTCAAGGCCATACGCCTGCCCATCGACCTGGACAAGTACACCCTCAACCGCGACGAATTCGTAAAGGACGCCACCGGAAAAACCGAACTGAAAATCGATTCGGACACCCTGTTCAACGTGCTGGATTCCTTTGTGGAATGGACCAGGGAATACAATATGTCCCTGACCATCGATTACCACGAATACGACAACAGCTACAACGCAACATCGGCAAGCAACAAGCGTTACCAGGTTATGATGGCCGAAGTGTGGAAGGCCGTGGCTGCCCACTTCGCCTCAAATGAGCGCGAAGACATCTTCTACGAACTCCTGAACGAGCCCGACATGAGCAACGGCAAGGTGACCGCCGCCCAATGGACCGAAGCCGCACAGGGGATTATTGACTCCATCCGCACGGTGGACAAAAAACACACCCTGCTTTTCGGTGACGTGGAATGGTACTCCATCACCAAGCTAGCCGGTCGCACCCCCTTTACCGACGACAACATCGTCTATGTCATCCACTCCTACGAGCCCTTCGTGTTTACCCACCAGGGCGCAAGCTGGAGCGAAACTAAGGACCTCAAGAACATCCCCTTCCCCTACGACAAGACGAAATGGCCCGAATACTCCTCCGAACTCGGACTCTCCAGCACCACTCCTAGCTGGGTCAAGTCCAACGTGCTGAACTACTACAAGACCGGCAACAAGGAGGCCATGCTGAACACGATTTACACCGCAAAGGCCTGGGCCGTCAAGAACAAGGTTCCTGTCATCATCAACGAGTTCGGTGCCTACAACCTGCGCTCTACTGCCCAGGACCGTCTGAACTACCTGACCGCCATGCGCGAAATCTGCGACACCCTGCAAATACCCTGGACCCACTGGGGCTACACCGGCGGATTCGAGGTCATCAGGGGCGGCAAGCTTGTCGAAGGTCTCGACAAGGCCATGGGACTCACCAAGCCCACACCGTAAGGGCGACACGGTTTTTCAAGGGAACCGCCTTACTCAGCAAATGTTTTACAAGCCACCTGAGCCATCAGGTGGTTTTCTTGTCTCTAAATTCCTAAATTGTACCCGATGTTTTCGGGTTTACGCACCTTGCTGTTTTTTACAGGTGCCGCACTGGCGGCCGGTTTTTACGGCAACCAGAGCCATATCGACTGGAAAACCGCAGGCACGGAACATTTTCAGTTTATCTACCCCGCCGAATACTCGGAACATGCCTCTGCGGTAGCGACCTATGCCGAGGCTGTCTATGATTCCGTAGTCAACCGCTACAACAAACCACTCCCCCGTATAAGCGCCGTACTGAACAATGCGCTGTTCAGCAACGGGGCCGCCATACCGGCAGAAAATTCCATCAACCTGTGGCTTACCAACTGGGATTTCAAGATCAGGAGCAGCCACGGCTGGGTCGCCGACGTGGTGACCCACGAATTCAGCCACCTGGTGAGCATCGAAAGCGCCTCCAAGCTGCCGCCGAACCTGTACGGGTTCCAGTTCAGCTACACCGACTACTACAACGAGCGCACCATCAGCGACTTTGCCACCATGCTCCCCTTTACCCTGCAGCCCCTGTGGTTTGCCGAAGGTACCGCCCAGTTCGAATCCAGCCGCATGGGCTTTGACGCCTGGGACACCCACCGAGACATGTTGCTCCGTACGGCAGCCCTGAACGACGATCTGATGCCGCTCACCTATATGCACGATTTTTCGGACAACTCCCTGGAGGCAGAACTTGGCCCCTACACCCAGGGCTTTAGCCTGGTGCGCTACATCGCCAAAAAGTACGGCGAAGACGCCATCCCGAAAATCTGGAAGGAACTATCCAAGCCCTATCGGGTAACCCTCTCCGGCGCTCTGGAAAAAGTGCTGGGCGTTTCAGAAGACGACCTGTACGAGGCCTGGAAAAAAGAGATTACGGAACACTACCAGGCGCAAAAAGATTCTCTCGGCCCCCTGGTGGAAGGAACCAAGATGACCGAGAACGCCTTCTGGCAGGACTTTCCCGTGGTGGCTGGCGGAAACCTCTACGGAGTTTCAAACTTCGGCGGAGCCTGGTTCGACGGAGCGGTGTTCAAGATGCCGGTTAGTGAGACGAGAGACACCGTCGCGGGAGTTGAAATCGGAAACATCGCCATCGAAAAGGACGCAAGCGACAGCGCCGACACGAACCCCATCGACATTTCGGACTACGCCCAGTCCGGTTTCCGCGCCAAGAAACCCTGGTTCGACAAGGGTATCGACGTGTACGAAGACAGCCTGCGTGGGCCTATCCTCGCCTACGTCTCTTTCAAGAACCGGGACCGGAACGGTCGCGCCCACTTCGACATCGCCCTAAGTGACACCAGCAAGAACGAACATTTCTTGACCCACCTGGCCAACGCGGTGTTCCCCGCCTTCGACCCCAACGGTAAATTCCTGGTCTTTGCCCGCCGAGATGGCGAAAGCACCCGATTCATCCTGAGCAAGGTTCCTTTCAACGCCGACTTCGGCGAACTCTCTGCCGAGGACCCTGTTGACCTATACGTCCCAGACGGCAAGCTCCGCTACTTCAACATCTACAGTCCGAAGGTGAGCCCAGACGGCAAGCGGATTCTCTTCGGATTCTTTGACGACGTGCACCGGGGACTTGCCATCATCGACAGTGACGGAAAGAATTTCAAGACCGTAAGCGACACCCTCTTTGACGAACGGGACGGCAACTGGCTCTCCAACGAAAAGATTGTATTCGCCAGCAACCGGAACGGCATTTTCAACCTGATAGAGAAGGATCTTACCACCGGGGCGGAGCGGCCCCTCACCAACGTAGTGGGCGGTGCCTTCACCCCAACCCTCGGGCACGACACGCTGTACTTTACGCAATACGACCAGGACGGATTTTCCCTTTACAAACTGCCCTACCGCGATGCAGTTCCGGATAGCGTGACCGTCGACAGTGTCGTCGTGACCTATCGGGACTCTACCGTCACCGTGCCGGACACCCTCTGGAGCGTATGCCCGCCAGAAGATCGCCTGTGCACGCCAGAAGCGGTCCTTGCCGAACGGGACAGCACCTTCCAGATTGAAATGCGGGACACCCTGAAGGTCAAGGTGGCTGCAAGTTCCCTGACCAGCGCTCAAATTGCACAATCTCTGACCAGCGCACAAGCCGCCGACTCCACGAAAAAAACGCCCGCCCCCATCGTGCTGCGCGGAAGCCCCCTGAGGCCCGAAAAGAAGTTCATCCCTCTGGAGTCGCGGGAGCTGGCCGGAGGCGAACAGGACTACCATCCCATCCCCTTTATACCGCTGTTCGTGCCCCTCCTGAGTTTCAACGAGAACGCCCCGGACCTGACCGTATTCGGCGAAGGCCAACGCAAGGCGAAGCTTGGGCTCTTGGCAATCCTCAGCGATCCTCTCAAGAAAAACGTCGTGCAGCTGGGGCTACTGCTTGAGCTGGGCAAGGGCATCGACTACATCAACGCCGACGGCCTGAATCCCGAGCAAGAAAAAGAATTCTTTGTAAGCTGGCTCAACAGGAGCACACCTCTTGACCTTGGAATCAACTACAGCTACGCCAACTACACCAGCAGGGATACCGTCCGTTACGAAGACGTGCGCGCCCACGGCGGAGACTCCCTCGGGTTCAACCACTACGCCATTTCCCAGCAGGCCGTGGCGGGCATGGCTGGCTACAGCCTGTTCAAGTCCATCGACACCTTGCAGGTGGCCCTGGGCTACGACTGGGCGGATTTCAACCTGTACGAAGACGATTTCTCCTGGACTTACCACAAGCGGATAAGCGCCCTCGCCACCTTCGGACTGTACGGCGACCACGAAGGCGAAGACGGTTCGGGAATCAGCGGTCAGGGGAATGGCGCCGTCGTCACTTACCAGTATTCCAACAGCGACCTGTACAGGCCGGGCACCTTCGCCGAAAGTTTCTACGTCACCGAAAGCGGCTCCATCAAGCCCCGTTACAGGAATTTCAACATCCACCAGGTGGACCTGAACCTTTACGGGTCTGTCCAGAGCCCCCTAACGGGCGCACGGCTTGCCGCTGGAGGCAAGCTGGGCGGGATCTTCAACTGGAGTACCGACGCCAAGGAAGATACCCTGGATTCTTACTACTACAACGCCGTATTCCTGGAAGGCTACCCCTACGTGCGTAGCAACGAAAGCTACACCCGCTCAGGCACCAAGACTGCCATAGCAGAAATCCACTACCTGTTCCCCGTCTACGACGACTGGCGCAAGCGCCTGTGGATTTTCAGCACAAGGGATTTGTACCTTGACGTGTTCGCCCAGGCGGGAGCCGCATGGAACGGCAAGTGGAACAACTCCGACAATTTCACCAAGCACGGATTCTGGGACCGCTCCGCAGGTTTTGGCATCCGATGGTCCAACAAACTTTTCGAAAGCATCCCGGTGGACATGTCCCTTACATTCGCCCGGGCCCTGGACCGCATCGGCGAAGAAGACGGAGATGGCAACAAGCTAAACCCCATCGACCTGCCCCTGATTCCCAAAAGGTTCGCACCCACCCGCATCCGCTTCAACTTGGGCATGGGATTCCTGAACAGTTGGCAGTAAAGTTTTGAAATTTTTTGGAGAAACAAGAAGATGAAAAACCTGTTAGTGGCAACAGCAATTCTTGGCACCCTTTGCTTGAGCGCCTGCGGTGGAGATTCGGGTTCTTCCGCAGAAGACTTTTCCAGTTCTTCTGGCCCCACAGAGGCAGAATTTGCCGCCCGCTGTAATGAGCAGTTCGACATAGACGAAAGTGCCACTTGGTCCACCAGCCTCGACCGCAATGACTTTATAGCAGAACACATCTGCGATCAGCTTACCGAATATATGGCTTATAAGCTGTCGTTCTACGCAAGATGCACTTCTGCTGAATACGACAAGGCCAAGAATCGCTACAACATCAAGATCATTACCGAACAGAAATACATGAATATCTGGGTCCAAATTTCGGGTTGCACATACAAGTTGGGGACCGACGGGGATTTGGCGCCTATGGTCGCAGATGCAAATGAGCGCAATCTTGACGATTGCCTTTGCAAAGTCGAAGACGGAAAAAGCCTTTACCGCAACATCGTTCCAAAGAATCAACAAGAATCTTCTAGTTCAATCACCGAAGCCCAGTCTTCAGAATCTTCAGACGACAGCCCTGATTCACAGGATAGCCACTCCACGACCCCTAGCGGTATCATAAAAACCTGCGAGGAGTGTAACGCCTTCGTGGATTCCCGAGATGGTAACATCTACCGCGTCACAGAAATTGATGGCATGGTCTGGATGTCCGAAGACCTACGCTACTACGACCCGGAATTGCAACTCGCTTACTACATCAAGTGCAATAAGAAGGACAACTGCAAGGAAACCGGCTATCTATATTCCTTTGCAGCGGCCATGGATGACACGGACTGCATGCTTTGGAAATCATGCGGCACAAAAATAAAATACCCCCACAGAGGCGTATGCCCCAAGGGATTCCATATACCCGAACACAGGGAATGGCAAAAACTTTACGACTACATCAACGTCAACAGGAACAACGAAACCTATTTCAATAACGAAGTCTATATGAGGGCTGTCGAGGGTTGGGACTACCCAGGCTACGACACCTACGGATTCTCTGCCGTGCCCACAGGAGAATTCAACCACGACTACACCAGGATGGACGGGTATGCTCGCTACTGGACCTCTACAGAATACGATATCCAAAGCGCCTACGAATGGTACCTGGGCGATTTGAAAGGATTGAAGACCCAAACCTATCAGAAAGATTACGGATACGCCATCCGCTGCGTTGCCGACGGCACGGTAAAACTGACCGAAGTGAAGGAATGGAAACACTCCTCAGGTCCGTCTAATTCCTCAGAATCCTCGTCGTCATCTTCTTTGCAAGGGTCCTCTAGTTCTTCAGAAACTCTATCCTCATCTTCCCAAGAGCAGTCCTCTTCTAGCAAGATTTACACCTATGATCACGAAATCACAAAGGCAACTGATTGCGAGGACTGCAATGCCTTTACAGACACACGCGATGGCATGACCTACCGGGTTGCAAAAATCGCAGGACTAATCTGGATGGTCGACGACCTTCGATTCGGCGGGCCACTAGAGCAGTATCCAGACGGAATCAAGTGCCCCGACAACGACAACTGCGTACAAAGAGGACGCCTATACACCTTTGATGCGGCCAACCTTGCCTGCCCGGAAGGTTGGACGTTGCCCTCCAACGAGCAGATGGAAGAGCTGATGGCAAACAGCCAATGGCTCAACGGAATCTGCGGAAGTGCCGACGCCCTGATGGCCGAAACCGGAGAATGGGGAAAAACTTGCGGAAATACTTCTGGATTCAGCGCCATACCTACCGGAGAATGGGGCTCTTCTTATAAGGGCGATGCATACGCCCGTTACTGGACATCAACAGATATAGACAAAAGTAATGCATACATGTGGTATCTTTCCACAAGTGGGGCAAAGAATCAGACCTACCTAAAGAGCTATGGCTACGCCGTCCGCTGCGTAGCAACGGCCAATGTTCTTCTGGATGCCGTAAAAGAGTAGAATCAGCGCAATTCGCACCAAATTACTGCATTTTTGTACACTATTTTTTAAAATGACACGTTTTGTCACGGCATTTTAGTTATATTAGTGCACATGGTAGCAGTATCTAAAACAAAGTCAAAAAAAGAATTGGTGTACCTTTGCACCGAATGCGGCAACACCACCCCCAAATGGGCAGGCAAGTGCCCATTCTGCGGAGCCTGGAGCACCCTGAAAGAACATTCCGTCGAAATCACGCCGGAGGGCGTCCGCTCCGGTCGAGGGCTAGGCGGCCCCGTACACCAGGTGGTGGCCCTGAAAGATGTGGCCGCCGAAGACACCCGGCGGCTCAGCACCGCCAACAGCGAGCTAGACCGAGTACTGGGGGGCGGTTTTGCTCCCGGCTCCCTGGTGCTTATCGGCGGCGACCCGGGCATCGGCAAGTCCACCCTAGTACTTTCCACCCTGGCGGTGATGAACGCCGCCGGAGTCAAGAGCCTGTATGTGAGCGGCGAAGAGAGCGCCGTTCAGGTGAAGCTCCGGAGCGAACGGCTGAACGTGGCCGGTAGCGACATGCTTTTGCTATGCGAGACCAGCCTAGAAAAAATCCTGGACGAGGCGCAAAAGGTCAAGCCCCAGATTCTGGTCATCGACTCCATCCAGACGGTCTACAAGCAGGACCTTTCCGGCACGCCGGGTTCCATGTCCCAGCTCCGGGAATGCACCCTGGACCTGATGGTTTTTGCCAAGAACACGGGCTGCATTACCGTGCTCATTGGGCACGTGACCAAAGACGGCCAGATTGCGGGCCCCCGCATCTTGGAACACATGGTAGATACGGTCATCTACTTCGAGGGCGACCGGAATCACCAGTACCGCATTATCCGCTCCATCAAAAACCGCTTCGGCGCTACCGACGAAATCGGCGTGCTGGAAATGACGGGCCACGGCCTCACTCCCGTGCTGAACCCGAGTCTCGTGTTCCTGCAGCAAGGGACTCCTCCTACCCCAGGTAACGTGGTGTGCTGTACCATGGAAGGTACCCGTGCCATGCTTTTCGAGACACAGGCCCTTGTTAGCCAGACCAGTTTTGCCGTACCCCAGCGGGTGGCGGCAGGCATCGACCCCAAGCGGCTCACCATCATCCTCGCCCTGTTGGAAAAATTCGGCGGCATTTCCATCGGGGCCTCCGACGTGTTTGCCAGCATCGCGGGCGGCATGAAGGTGAACGACACTTCTTCGGACTTGGCCCTCGCCCTCGCCATCGTGAGTAACCATCTGGGGATTCCCGTGCCGAGGCAGACCATCGCCATGGGAGAACTGGGGCTTTCCGGCGAAATCCGCAGCGTCCACCTTCTGGAGCAGCGACTGAAAGAGGCCAAACGACTGGGGATGAACCAGGCCCTGATTCCCGGAAACGGAAAACTCCCCGAAAGCATTCAGGGAGTTGAAATCGTGAAAGTCAGCACCATCGCCGATGCCGTCAAGTGGGTCATGGACCGCAAGTAACGGGACTGTTACGCGGGTCTATTCCTTCGGCTTAGAGACCACGGGACGCAGGCGCTTGCCGCAGAGGGTCACCACGATGCCCGCCTGGGCGAACATGTAGTAGGCCGTGTCGCGGCTGTTGTTCAGCGTAGACTTTGGGTCGTAATCGTCCTTGGTCACAAACACCTCGGCCACGCCCGAAAGGCTCACATCCAGGGCGCAGCGCTCACAGGGGAAGCCAATCACGTACAGCTTGGAGCCAGGGGGAACTTTCCCGCGGGCGTAATGCAGGGCATTGATTTCGGCATGAACCATGAAGGGGTACTTGTTGGCCTCGAACTCGTGATGGCTCAGCAGTTCGCCGGAATCCGCATCCAGGATGTCGTAGGCCAGTTTCTGCTTTTCGCGGGTGTAGGGTACCGTCTCGTCGTCAAAGCCCGCCGGGGCCCCGTTGTATCCGGTACTGATAACGCGACCCTCGGCAGAGACGAGAACCGCCCCCATCTGGGTGTTCTGATCCTTGGAGAGGCGCGCCTGGGCGCACATCATCTGGGTATATACTTCGTCGCGAAGTTTGCTACGTGTAGAGGAATTGTTCATGGTAGGGAATATAGTTAATTAGACGAGAGAACGGCCCTACGGGCCTACAGACGAAAGACGAAAGATAATATTACGAATCTCGATTATCAAATCCTTCGGCCTCTTCGGGTTCTTCTACCGTCCAGTCGCGAATCCTTTGCGCCAGGGCCTTCTGGCCGTCCTTCTCCAGAGCGTCGGAAATTTCGTTCAGGTCCTGGGCATCCTGCACGGTGAGTTCCTTCTCGAACATGTCCAGGTATTCTTCCAGCACGGTGTAGGCCTTCAGGCTCACCAGCAGTTGCATAAAGTCCATCTCCAGGCCGTTCCCGCTGCGGAAGCGGGCGTATTCCTGCAGTAAACTGGTGGCCTCCTGTGCCGACACGAACGCGCAGAGGCGGCCCAGGTTCACCACCTTCGGGAACTTCTCGTACAAGGCATGGGCCATCTTGATGCAATCGGACTTACGGCCTTCCCTGTCGGCAATGGCCGCCTGTAAATCCAAGAATGCCTCTTCGTCTTCGGCACCGGGATTCCGCACGTCGCCAAGCCACTGCTTGGCCAGTTCCAGATTCCCCGCCATAAACTGGGCGTTGGCGATATCGATTAGCGTGGCGTTGCTCTTGTCGGGGTCCTTCAAAAGGGCCGCCTTAGCGAATGTGGCCGCATCCTTGATGGAATCCGCCATGTCGCAGATGGCATCCAGGATGTCTTCCCGGTTGCCCTGGTCCACTTCCGTCACGGCATCCAGAAGTTCCGCAAGCAGGGCCTGGGCCCGTTCCTTGGGCAAGAACTCCTCCACACTCAGGAACACCACGGAGCGGCCTTCGCCACCCACGTGCCTTAGCGCAAGATCGTGAACCAAGTCCGCCACGTAATCCTTGTCGGTATACTGGGAGGCCAGTTCCACAAAGAAGGTTCCCGCATCGTAGAAGAGGGCGTCCCAGCCTTCCTTCTCCTCGTCGGTGTCCGCCTTGAAGGCGATAAAGTCCGCCCGCAAGGTCCAGGCCAAAAGTTCCAACTGTTCCCGAGGGTCCTTGAATGTCTCGATGTCGTCAAGACCATCCGCCAACATTTCGTACAAATCTTCAGGGCGGTTCAACAAACGGCTCTGGCCGTTCACCACCTGAATCAGATTTTCACGCAGGCGCTGTTCCCTACTGCGGTTCGCCTGGGAAAGGGCCGCCGACTTAAAAACTTTTTTTTTCTTTGCCATGGGGACAAATGTAGAAAAGAAACATTTTTACACAACTTTTACAAAGCTCATCTTGCCGCTTTCCACACATAAACTACATTTCTCCTACAGTTCGGCATAGTGCGCCACGACATCCCCCAAAGGATGTCATTTTTCATAAGGAGTACTGTGCATGAACACGAACTACAAAATAAACAAGACAGACCGTCAAAGCCTCCGTCAACAAGCCATTCGCAAGAAAGAGGCCGAGCTAAAGAAACGAACCTTCTTTGACCCCACATACGACGTGGTTTTCAAGAAAATCTTTGAAAAGCCCAAAACACTCATCCATTTTTTGAACGCCATTTTGCATTTTGACGACGAGCATAAAATCATTTCAATTGAAAACCTAAAGCCAACGGTCAAGCTGAGCTCACTGACAACAAAACAAAAGACAGCCCGCTTCGACATCCACGCCCGCACCATGGACGGACGGTTCATCGATATCGAAATGCAACGGGCAAGTCACGAAGATTTCCTCGACCGCATTGAACTCTATTCCTCATTGCTCACGATCAACGCAAAAATCACCCTGGACAATGAAATTTCCAAAAAGGAGCGGACGGAACACCCCTACCGAATGCCCACAGTCTATTCCATTTGGATATGCAACTTCAATGTAGACTTCTGCAAAGACTACCGCGAAGAATTCGCCCTTTTCCGCCTTTCCGATTTGAAAAAATCCAAGCCCTTGCCCGTCTATACGAAAAAAAGTTATATTGTAATTGACTTGACCAAATACGTTTCGCGAAAGTCCAATTCACTAGAAAACGAGTGGATTGAACTTTTCAAGAAGATGCCCACGGCCAACCGAATTCCAAAAGGGAAAGACGAAGTCCTGGAAGACGTCTACGAACGCATGCGGGTCCGCAACTCGGCAAGCACATTCATCACGGAGGTAGCAGCAGATATGGTTACGAAAGAAGAAGTATCGACCCGCCTGGGAACTGCCCGCCGGGAGGGCGAAGCCGCCGCCAAGGCCGAGGCCGCAAAGACAAACGCCGCCCGCGACAAGAAAATAGCCAAGTACCTACGCTCTATCGGCGTCTCGCCGGAATGTGTCGCCAAGGCCCTTGCCATCAAATAAAAATGCGCCCTTAGGGCGTTCCCCGGCCAGAGCCCTGAGTTTGCCGAAGGGAGGCCGGGTCGGGCTCTGCTCGCCCCGCGAGAACCTAGAGAGGATCAGCCGCGGGGCTCATCGAGCCTTGCGACATGTCATTTCAAACTCCGTCGAAAGATTTGTCGCAAGTCTCGCCACCTGCGTGCAACGATCCCTAACGCAAAAGCATCTTGATCATATCGTTCACGGGGCTGCCCTTGGGATAATAAAACAGAACGTATTCTCCGGTTTTAGCATATACACCAAAATAAGAATAGCGTCTAATATTCGAATCATGCTAATAATCCTTCACGCAACGAACAGAATATGCTTGGGATTTGTTGTTGTACATAGTGTTTTTACCGGAGGCATCCCAGCTAAAACTATTCCTATTTAAACTCCAATAGTAGGCGTTAGTGTAATCATATTCGTCTGAACTCCAAAAATAAGCTTCTTCCACAAGAGATCCCGAGGTGGTTTGGGGTGTTGGATTACAAGAAAAGTCATTTTGCAGACTTCCTCCTCTTGTACAACGACCGGACACAAGTACGGATAAACCATATGAATCATAATTTGCGCCGTACTTTGTATCTGACCACCACATGTCAGGAGTTCCCATAATACTCCTTAACGTTAGCCATTCCTTGCTTGAAGGCAAATGCCAACCATTGGGGCATACACCCCTAACGACGGTAGTTCCGTCCAAACCACATTTGCTGTCATATCCACATGTTGCCCCACTTTTTGAAAAAATAGCGTCGGAATCAACGGCCGCAGCCCAGGTATAATATCATCCATATTGTAAACAGACTCCATTTTCTTCCGTAGAACAGACACTCTGTGCAGAACCTTTGTTGTATTCATAGTTCAAATTTTCAGCCATCCAAGTTTGCCGCCCTATGGTGACAATTCTGTATTGTTTCCCGTCTCGTTCATCAACCAGGATATTCGGCTTCTCTCCTGAGATTTCATCATTTATACCTATGAACAAACTGGTGGTATCCTTTCCACAAGAAATTTTCAAGGAATCAATATCCTTCGGAACTATGGAACAACCTAACCTATCTAACCCATTCTTACCATCGGAGCCATTTTCTCCATTTTGTCCGTCATGTCCATCTGTTCCATTTTGGCCATCACGACCATTAGCCCCCTGAGAGAAATCCATTCTTTTCCATTGCATGTATATACGGACGCAGAATCCTTTATGAATACTATATCCCCAATATTTAAACTATCGCAATCTTGCTTTGACAGCTTTTTCTCTGATTCGAGTATCGAAACTGATGTATCTGGATAAGTGTTGTAGACCTTGGTGACTTCATCACCACAGCCAAACAAGACAAAAGCGAATGTATAAACAATAAGCGTTTCTTTTCTCATACTTCACATCTCCTTTACCAATAACAGCGTTCTGCCGCAGCCTTTTGTACAAGTTCATCATGCTGAGCCCCATGATACCCCGTCCAACCGTACTGAAGTTCGCAATTCCAACGACAACCTGGATGAGCTTCCATACATCGATGAACGCGTCCAAAACCACAACCTGAAAGCATTACGCTGCACAATATGGCAAGTAACACTAGTAGCACAGTATTTCCCATTTTCTTCATATCATCATCCCTTTCCGCCCAAGGCGGGGTTAAAAGCCAGACCCTGCTTGCCACTCCTTGTCATCAGGAACAAGCACGTAGACTGGCAGCCTAGTCCCGAAGGCAACGAATAGAGTAGCCACTATCCTTAGTAATGCCACTAGTAAAAAAGCCGTAATCATCGAAGCGCAAGTAAACGCTTTTCGCATCGGAGCTCCAGAAATATGCGACTAGGCCATCCCTATTGTAAAAACTGCCATTAGAACAATCACCAGCAGCCAATGCAGAGAACCCGAAAGCATTCGTATTTTCTACTCCATACTCTTCCCATCCATTTTGGGACTTGACGCCTGCAGTGGACATGCCCACTGCATTAATCAGGGTATCCCATTCATCCATACTTGGCAAGTGCCAACCGCTAGGACAGACACCCTGGACCGGCAACGCCGAAGAGCATATTGAACCATATCCGCAACCGGTCATTGCTGAATCCATTGCCGCAGCCCAGGTGTAATAACGGCCATAAGTATCACATTTATCTAGATCATTGGCATAGCACCAAGACCAATCATAAGCTTCATCACCAGCACCACCTTGCCCAGGATTGTAATTCAAATTTTCAGCCATCCATAGCTGCGACTTGATACCTACCGTTTTATATTCGTGACCGTCTCGCTCATCTATTATCACACCCTTATTCAGCTTTTCAGTCGTGAAATTCCAAACAGACGATTCACACTTATAGTAAGAATATTGTCCACTTAAAATCTTGAATTCACCCTCCGTGTAATTCGTACATCCCACACCTGCAAGAACATCATTTTCTGTTGCCACCCTGAAAGCACCATCATCACAAACATATTTGAATGAAGGATTAATTCGGCCATCCACAATTTTCCCGTCTTCGGAACATTCCTTTTGATAGGTGTCATACTCCAGCGTAGTGGCAGTGCGCCAAGCTTTATCACCTTCTCCATAGATATAGAAGACTTTATCATTTACCTGGCCTGCACGAACTTCACCGTCAAATTCTCCGGCACCCCATGTCGCAGTATCTTTTTCAATATTCGTCGCCACACGCCAGTTCCCAACATCACATTTGTACCACACATTGTCAGAGCCCAATCCCACCGTATCTTGACGAACCATTGTACAGCCACGTAAACCAATCGAACAATCGTTTCCGTTTCCTAAACGCCATTCTCCATTTTCAAACACATAACAACTCTTTGTATTCACATTTCCCCACTGGCTGTCACCATCCTTACCCGCGGTCCAGTGGTAAGTATCATACTCAACAACAGAGGATTCAACCCACTGTTTTAACTTACAGGTGTAATAGGTTGAACCAATTTTTCCAACAGAATCTGCTATCGTCGCCACGCAGCCACCGAGATGAGCTTCTACATCGCTTGCAGAACGCCAGGCGCCGTTGTCAAAGACATAGATGAAACCTGTAACATTCCCCTCCTTGATTGCGCCATCGGTAGAATCCTTCCAGCCGAAGGTATCTTTCTCTACGTCTGTAGCGATACGCCACTCACAATTCGTACAAATAAAGTAGGACCCGTAACTTTCGCTCAATTCATTTATGTTTTGCCTCACCATCCCTTCACGCTTGGCATCACAAAGTCCAAGACCATAATTTTGCCACCAGAAATTGTTTACATACTTTTCGAAATTGGGTACACCCATAAGCATTCCCCAAGCATAAACATTGCTACGAATCCTTGCCAATCCGCCATTCAAACCTTGATTTGACGCCCAATCGGCAACAGCTGTCGCAATCTTTACATCATTCCATATTCCATCAGTTTCGATATCTGCCGCATAATCAGCAAGTCGCTCACTGAATGCCGCTTCAGACAAATCTCCTTGCATCAGAACAGACAAAGCAAGCAGTGCCGCACTCTGTTCACTTTCTCCGAAAATGTTTAGGTCTTCTGCAGGAGAGAAATCCCCCTCAATTTCAAAAGACTTGAACACCTCCGACTCAGCCCGTTTCTTCGCCCCTTTAACGGACAGGGAATCCGTTGATGTCAGATACAAAGAACGTTCGTATGTTAAATGTGTAAGCAGGTTTACGTTCACCTCATCACGGTCGGAAAGGTCCGTGAGCGCGTAAAGTGTCACCTGGCTATTGGATCTTTCGCCTGTGACCTCGTTACGGTAAAAACCGGTAGCCTTCAAAAGGGCATACTGGGATTCTAGCCGTTTTACGTTTATTGAGAACTCTCCCATGTCGTTTTTGATTTTTCCTTCGAATCCAAGACCGGTCTGCGCCAGGGTTTCGCCATCCAATTCTTGAACGGTCACACTGGAACCGTTCACAAAGGGCCCCTTCTGAGATACGCCCGAAACGGTCTTTTCGGCAATGGCCACAACGCCCTCGCTCTGTTCATCCGTGCCGGCAGTATCCTTAACATCAGAGCATGCGTTAAATACGGCGACTAATACACAAAAAAACGCCGTATCTACAAATCTTTTCATAATCAATCCCCTTTGCCCTTCTTGTTCGAATCCTCATACATTTTTTCCGTCAATGGAAAAAATTGTATGTTCAGCCGGCACACCTTTTCTAGCTTTTTATCTTTCGACACAATGGATACTATTCGCTTGCGACATTCTGCAAGTTCCTTGACCACTTCCTTATAACTTTCTTCAGTCACGCCCATCGTGAGCCCGCTAAAATGCCTTTCCGAAATGGGCAATACGTCAAAGGCATCAAGAGCAAACTCTCCCATTTTACGGATAAGGGAATGGATTGCAACAGAAACCACATTCATGTCGCCTGTTGTAAGCGAACGTTTGGTCTGATGGTAATCTCCATTTTCGTCGCGGGTCAAAAATCCCGCACCCAATAAAAAATGAAGACTTTCAGCAACATCGGTGGCAGTCAACGGAAGCCTACAAGCCCTGGCAACTTCACTAGGCGACGCTCCTGGCATCAACGGAGCCATCTCACGGACTACGGAATGTTTCCAGGTTTCATAGTAAGCATAATACTCATTTCCTAAAAGTCGCACATTGCTTGCCGCCCGCAACGACTGCAACTCTTCAAAACATTTTCTTTTTTCTCTTTCCGTTTTGGCGTTCTCATATCGAACCATTAGAACAAAATAATCAAACTCAAATCCAACAAGTCCCATAGCGATAGCTGTTTTCTTGGCACCCTCTTCCAAAAGACGGGTTTTGCCATCACATACCAATTTGAGATATGAGCCCGATGCGAAACCCGCAAGCGCAGCAAATCCACGCCACGTAAACGACGAGCAACGCTTCCGCTCTCTGTAATAGTCTAGGATAAATTCTCGATAACTCTGATAATCAAAAACCGGTTTCATCTGTTTTTAAGTTAAACTTTTTTCAACAAAAAAACAATACTCTACCGTATTTTTTGAGAAAACAAATATGGTCAATTTAAGGAAAAACCGCCAATTTTACAACTAACTACAATTTTTACAAGAATTCATAAAACAAAAAAGCGTTTCCATAGAACAAAATGGATTTTCTTAATTATTCTTTCGGAGGAGAAAATTACTTCTTTTCCCGGATGCGTTTGTAAAGGCTTTCGGCCTTTTCGGTATCGCCGGCGTTGGAATACACGTGGCCCACGTTCTCGGCGCCGATACGACCCTGGGAATTTCCGGCAAGCCAGGCCTTCATGTAGCATTCGAAGGCTTCGTCGTATCGTTTCTGGCTAAAGTAAATCTGTCCCAAATCCAGGTTCAAATCGCCCTTGCCCTTCTTGTGGCGGAGTCCCTCTTCCAAGGTGAAAATCGCCATCCAGGGGGAATTGTTCTGCACATACATCTGGGCCAGGTAGCGCCTGGCAGAAACGTTTTCTGGGTCCATCAGCAGACCGTTTTCCATTTCGTTCAGGGAAAGCCTGGTGGAGTCCATGCTGCGGTAGTAGTAGGCCAGCGTAAAGTGGACATCGGCCCCGGCGGTGGCGGTCATCTGCAGAGCGTTCTGCAGGGTCTTGATGGCGTATTCGTAATCGCCCAACTTCTCGTAGACTTCGGCAAGGCCGTACCAGGCGTCCATGCGGTCGGGGTTCAGCTGCAAGGCTCGCTCGAAGTTCTTCTGGGCCAAAGTCCAGTCGCGCCCCTTCAGGTAGCATTCCGCCAGGGCAAAGTGCACGTGGTCCGATTCCACCCCAAGTTCAATGGCCCGGTTATAAGACGCGATGGCCTCCCCCACGTCTCCACTCAGGTAATAAAGATCCCCCATGAGCATCCAGGCCTTCTCGAAGGTGGGCAACAGTTCCACGGCGCGCTTGTAGGCCACCAGAGCCACCTGCTTGCGGTCCAGCTGGACCATGGCGTTCCCTAAATTGAACCAGGCGAAAGGCTCGTAACGGCCCTCGTCAATGGCGGCACGGTACAGCGGCACCGCCTCCTTGAATTTTCCCTGGTCATAAAGCTCGTTGGCCTTGAAAAAGTAATCCTCGGCCGCGAATAGAGGAACCGCAAAGATAAAAAGCAAGACGAAAGACGAAAGACGAAAGACGAAAGAACGCCTCCCTGCATTCACTTCTTTCGTCTTTCGTCTGTAGCGACGCTGTAAGCGGAGCGTTCTTTCGTCTAATCTACTTGACAAAGCGGAACTCCTTCGTGGCCTTTTGCGCCACAGGGTAGCCGCCAAGTTTAGCGGGAGAGAATTTCCATTGACGCACGGCCTTCAGGGCTTCGGTATCGAAGCCGTAACCTGCAGGGTCCTGGCTCATGATGCTTGCCTGGGCCACGTCCCCGTAGACGTCGATGACGATATAGACCTTCACGTAGCCCGAGAGGCCAAGCTTTTTCGCTTTTTCGGGGAAGGCGGGCTGCACTTCTTTCAGGGGCTGGGCCTGTTCGTCCACCTCGCCAGCCTCATAAACCACGTTTTCCATGGAGCCCGTGCCAACGGCCACGCCGTCCCCTGCGGCACCGCGGGCCAAGGACAAGTCCATCTGGAAATTCTGGCTGCGGGAGACTCCCATGTTAGAGGATATCTTGAAGGGATTGGGGTTCACGATGGTGCGGATGACCTTCTGTTTTACCTCTGGCTTTTTCTCGCTCACCAGGACTTCTACCTCGGTGACGGTTTCCAGCTGCTTTTCCGCCTTGGCACCCTTGTCAAAAAAGAGGGCGTTCAGCACCGGCACCGCAAGGAAAAACACCGCACTCACCACGAAGGAGAGCACGAACGCTACCGGGAACCGGAGATATTTCGCGAGAAAGTCGAGCATGATTTAGACGATAGACGAAAGACGATAGACGAAAGAAATTTTTTTCAAGAAGAATAGCATGTACATAAAGCAGGGCATTGCGGGGGCGGCGATTGAGCCCCTGCTAGAAAGGGTAGCGAGTAACAAAGTACGAGCGAGGGGAAGGCTTTCCCCTTTATAAATCTTTCGTCTCCCGTCTGTAGCGAAATTGCGGAGCAATGGAGCGTTCTTTCGTCTAAACACTATTCCTCCTTATTCGCCGAAATGGAAACCTTGCGGACCTTGGCCAGGTTGCATTCGTCCAGAATGTCCACCACCACGCCGTTGGGGGCGTCCCGGTCGCTCACGATAATCACCGGCCGATCCGGGGATTCGGCCATCATCTGGCGAAGCACCGTATTGAGGGTGGAAAGGTTCACCTGGGTCTCGTTGATGTGGATGGTGCCCTGGCGGGTCACGCCGATCAAAATACTTTCCTTGGCCAGGTCCTTCGCAGAACTTGCCTTGGGTTTGGTCACGTCCACGCCGGTCTCACGGGTGAACGTCGACGTCACGATAAAGAAGATGAGCAGAATGAACACCATGTCCAGCATGGGGGACACGTCTATCTTTCCGCCTTCCTGCGATCTTTTACGGATAAAACTCATTTTTCCTCCGCAACGGCAACACGGTCCGCGACCGGCGTCACCTCTTTAAAAACATAGGACTCATACTTCAGCGCTTCGCTCCAGGCCTGTTTTTCCACGTCTTCTACGCGGCCCGCCAAGTAGTTGTAGGCAAGCATCAGGGGGAACGCCACCAGAAGCCCCGCCTGGGTGGTAAGCAGCGCTTCTGAAATGCCGTCGGCCAAGAGCACCGGGTTTCCGAAGCCAAAAAGCTGGATTGTCTCGAAGGTATGCACCATGCCGGACACCGTTCCCAAGAGGCCAAGCATGGGGGCGATGGCCGCACAGGTAGAGATGGTCCTCAGAGACTTGGAAAGGTTCACCGAAATGCGGTGGCGGGTCTCTTCCATGGCGTTGCGCACCGCCACGGGGCCCTGGTCACGATACTTCCGCACGTCGCATGCCAGGGCGTAAAAATAACCGTAGGGGCGGCGGGAAAGTTTCTTGAAGGCCTCTTCCTCCCCCTTCTTTTCCAGGTTCTTCCAGAATCCGCCCAGCACGCCGTTCACGCTGCCGCCCTTGAGCATAAAGTAGTAGCCGTAGCGCTCTATCATCAAAAACCATCCGAACCACCCCAGCGCAAAGATGGGCGCAAGCACCCACCCTCCCCGAAAGAGGATTCCGAAGGCCGCCTCGATGACGGATATTTCGCTTACGGTTTCCACAGAAACTCCCGACAGTTCCTTAGGCGTTTTCCTGGGACTTTTCCTTGACCCACAACGCGTTCAGCACCGCAAGGCCAGCGCTTTCCATGCGGCTCCGCAAAGAATCCGCCCTGTTGGTAAGGAAGGTATGGATCAGCTGCAGCGGGATAGCCACAATCAGGCCCGCTTCCGTAGTCACGAGGGCGATAGAAATGCCCCCCGCCAGGAGTTTCGGGTCAGAAGTGCCGTGCATGGTAATCACGTCGAAGAGTTCGATCATGCCCATCACCGTACCCAAGAGGCCAAGCAGCGGGGCGGTAGCGGCAAACACCGAAATCCAGGTGAGACCGCTCTCGATTTTCGGGACCTCACGGGCGAACAACTCTTCCAGGGCCTTCTCTCCAGCCTCCCGGCCGGAATAGTCCTTCAGAAGCACCGTCTTCAGGACACGCCCCACCTTGCCGTGGGCCCGTTTCACCTGGGCACGGGCGGTCTCCAGGTCGCCCTTCCGGAGAGCCTTGAGGGTGCGACCCGTAGAAAGGCCGCCAAAGCCCGCAATCAAAAGCCACAGGAACCGCCACAGCGCTACCAGCAGGCCAAGCCCGAACAGCGTCACGATAGGATACATCAGAATGCCGCCGTTCCTGAAGAATTCCATCAGGTCGTCTTTCCAGGTGGTCTCCTGGTGGTTTGCCAGCTCGGAGGAAAGTTCCGTACTCAAGAGCACGTCCACCGGCACGTTGACGAAGGCGGAATCCTTGGCATGGGCGAAGGCGGCTTCAATCTCTTTCCGGGTCTCGGGCGTCAGGTTTTCTTGCCAACTGAAACTGCGCTTCTTTTCGCCGGCCACGGGGAGCATCAGGGCCGAAGGCTTGATTCCGGTGAGGCCGTCGGCGGCGTCCGCAAGTTCCATGGCGTAGAGGCCGCCCATGCGGAGGCGCATGCCCTGGGCCACAGACCGGCCAAAAACCAGTTCTCCCTGTTCCATCTGGATTTCGCGGGTAAAGTCCATCTCCGTGCGGGCGGCATCGAACAGTCCCTTGGCAATGCGGACCGGGTCGTCCTTGTACAGGCCCATTTCCTTCTTGACCTTGTTCTGGACTTCTACCCGTTCAGAAATCTTGAAGGGGATTCCCTGTTCCTGGAACTTGGCGAGGGCCTCCAGACGCTCCGGGCCCGCCGCAAGAGACAAAAATTCCGCACGGGCCTTTTCGGCCTGCAGCTTGACCTGCGCCAGGTCTTCCCTAGCCACGCGCACGTCTTCGAAGAGGCGGGCCCGCTCCGACATCAGGGCGTCCACCTTCTCCTTGCTTTCGTTATACTTCTCGTTGAAAAGTTCCCGCTCCTGGTTGGCGGTCTCACGGTCTTTCCAGCGGGCGGCAACGGCCATGTCCCGCTTTTTGCGGGCTTCTTCCAGGTCGGCCTTGGCGCTGTTCAGTTCCGCACGTTTCTTGACGGCGTCGATATCTGCAGGAGCCTGCTGTGCAAAGGCTGCGGGAGCAAGCAGGGCGGTAGCTGCGACGAAGAAAAGAACACTCCAACGAATAAAGCGGGGCGTTGCGGGGGCGGCGTCTGAGCCCCTGCTCGAAGGGGTAGCGAGCGACACGGTGCGAGCGAGGGGAAGGCGTTCCCCTCCAATTCCGAATTCCGAATTCCGAATTCCGATTTTCATCACAGCCCCTCCTTCGGAACGACCACGGGAATGGTCACCAGCCTCGGGGCGGTCTTGCCTTCGGCCACCTTCATCACGTCCTTCAGGGCGGTTCGCATGGCGAGGTTGTCGGAGACGTTGTTCCAGCGGTAGGTGCCGTCGGCCCCGCGGGAGAGCCACAGCACGTCGTTACCGTCGTTGCTCACAAAGATGCTCTCCACCGCGCCGTAGCGGAGGTAGGTGCCGGGCACGCTGCGGGCGTCCACCTGCAAGAATCCCTTGTAAACCTCGGTGGTGTAACCCAGGCGGATGCGGTCATAGAACACTTCCAGGGTGCGGTTCAGGGCGTCGTCCGCCTCGATGAGGCCCTTGTGGAGCTGGCCCGCGATTTCCTGGACGCTCTTGACGGCTTCTTCGTTGCGGTAGGGGAAGTCGGATTCAAAGACGGGGGCCAGGGAGTCGATAACTTTTGCGAGGGTCTCGCCGTACTTGGCCTTGCGGCCCTCGAACCAGCGGACAGTGCCTGCAGTTTTCTGGCGGGCCTCGGCAAGGTGGGACAGTTCCGCCTTCAAGGAGTCGATTTCTGCCTTCAGGGTCTTGTTCTGGGCGGCCAGGGCCTGGACTTTTTTGCGGCCCACCTCCACGAATTCGGCGTGGCGTTTTTTCTCGGTGTCATGGAGCGACTTTTCGCGGGCGGTTTCCGCCTCCACCGCCTTGATCTGGCGACGGACGGACTCCACCGTCTCCTGGGCAAAAGCCGCAGGGGCGAGCAGGGCCGCACAGAGGAACAGCTTTAAAAAAGGATGAAAATTCATAGGCGAAAAATACAAAAAAGGGCCTTGAAAAGGCAAAAAATCTTATCTTTTGAAGGTGAACAAGGCATCTTTTACCCTTATTTTAGTCCTATTCCTGCTTGGCGGTCAAGCCTTCGCCCAGGGGGACTCCATTTTTGCGGATTTCTGCTTTTACAACAGTTCCGAACTCAATCCCGGCGAAAGCGGCATTTCTCTCCACGCCTACAAGAAATACAACTCCTTCAAGGTCGACATCTCCGCAGCAAGTGGCAGCTACTTCACCAGTTTCAGCATATCCATTCCCGCCATAGAGAAAAAGGTTCCACTCTTGCAAGGTCTTGAATACATAAGTGGCGGCGGTTCCCTATGTACAAAGCAAGTAACCTCCCTCAAGGGAGACGGTAAGCTGGAGTGCCGTACAGTTCCATGGAATTGCGCGGCCACCCCACGTGAATCGACTTTTGAAATATTTGAAAGGCCCCTGATTTCTTTTAACTCGGAAGATTCCTTGAAACTGAAACAGTTCTACGGGAAGACCTTGCCCCTGCATTGGGAATACAGTTACAACATGAATCCCCAAAAGCAAAAGATTGTCGGGGACTACATCATCTACATCTCCGGGGCCTGTACAAAAGAACAACTAGAGGCCATCAAGGAATCCTTGAAGGCTGACAAAGAGAATTGATTTTGAACTTTTTTACCCGACAATATCCATTAAGTCGTAATACATAAGGCGGGTATGGGGGTCTAGATTGTCATTGCGAGGCCGTTAGGCCGTGGCAATCTCTTTCCTAATTTATAGACAATCTTCAAATAAATCTTTCCATTGGGGATTTAGCGATTCTATCAGTTCAATCTTTTTTTTCCTATTACCAGCTTTTATCTGTTTTTCTCTTTGTATTGCATCCTTTATATCTTGAAAATATTCGCAGTACCCTAATTTCGTGACATTGTATCTTGCGGTAAAACCTTGCAGTCTTTGCTTATGTTCAACCATTCTTTTGCACAAATCGCTTGTCACGCCTGTATAAAGAACACCGCGAGGCCTATTGAAGAGGATATATACCGTAGGTTTCATAAAATACGGGATAGAGATTGCTTCGGGGTTACACCCCTCGCAATGACATAGGAGCCGAGTGTAGCAGGAATACTGGTATTCCTATTACCGAGGCGAACCGGTCATGCGCTTGCGCAATGACAAGGGCGCTGAGTGATGTAGAAATAAGCTTGTTTATTTCTATACGGTTCTGAAGCACGGGTCATCACCTCCGTTGGCCGCTTCGCGGGCACGCATCTTTGCCATGCCTCGCTCATAAGCCTTTTTGAAAAGTTCGTAATTCCGTTGGATGCGGGCACGAACTTCCGGAGGTTCCGGGTGCCGCTCTTCCATACGGGCCAAAAACCGACGAGCATCCTCGCCGAACAATAGCCCTTAAGTGAGCGTCACAAAATTATGCTTGCATAATTTTATGACCGAACAAAGAGGCGGACGCCAAAGGCGTCCAAATAGGGGTCTCTCGAATTTCGCGAGCCATGTTTCCTCTTTTGTTATACCATATAGAAACTGGCCAAAGGCCAGGCGGCAACCAGTCAAGTCGGTTCCATTGCCTTAAATATACACAAAGTCAAAACAAAAAACAAGCCCCCGAACAGAGGGCTTGCATTTTGTCAACAACTGTTGCTAGAACAATATGAGAATTACCTGTGTTACTGCCAGGGAACAGTTCTCACAAATTTGTGCTAATGGCGATTTTCATCAGGGCCGCAAAGTCTAATTTCTTGTCCCTAGCGTAGGACAAAAATTCCTTTTCCTCTTTCGTAACGCGAATCTGAAATTTTAGCGGCGAAGCAAATTTCGTCTTGCGCCCTGCATTTTCACGAGCGCCGCCATGTCCGAACTTCTTCTCGTACAGGGCAAGACCCGACCTTTTCCGATACTCCCTCTCGGAGATGACCTTTTCACCCTTAGCAACTTCCGATTCCTTCTTCTTGAAAACAAAACCCTCAGAATCCTTCACATAGACATACGGCATTCTCAAATCTCCTTCAGACGTTGCTTGGCAAGTTTGATTATAGTTAAAAGATTTGATTTTGTCAACATATTCAAAATATAACGATTTAGTAGGGGGAAGTCTCCCCCTCGCTACAACGACTCGTCATCTCCGCCACCATCTTGTCATCCCCGCGCAGGCGGGGATCTCCTTGCCGTTTCCGCTACCCCCTCGCCTAGGGGCTTAGCCCCTAAAACCCTGTTAATGCAAGCGAAAATTTTTCGTCAGGGTTCTTCTACATCCTTGACACAACGGACGTAATGACCTCCCGGAATTTTTGAAGCACCAATTCCATTCCCCGTATCATCGCTCACAGCCTTTAGGCCCAGATAATGGGCTCGGTTTATGCCACCGGCCTCGTTGGTATTTTCTTTTTCAGGAGAAGCACTCCAAAACAGCACCCTGGATTGAATGTCCTTAAAATTGTAATTCAAAGAAGTTACATACTCCTTTTCCCCACCAGGTATCGCCGAAAAGCCGTATGAATCCAAACTTTCTTTGGTGTATTCACCGCCATCCCAGCCCACTTTTGCCCTAAGGTATCTTCCCACGGTTTTTGGATACCCGCCGTTTTCCTGGTAAACCGTCACATACATGGCAACCCAGTCATTATCATTAGGCAGGCGCCATCCCTCAGGACAAACCCCTTGTATTATGCTTGAAGCACTCAACGTACAATTTTTCGCATTCAAGCCGCACCGATAATAAGTTCCTTTATCAGTATCTATCTTTACAGAATCGATAGCAGCGGCCCAGGTGTATAGCCTACCCGCCACATCGCAGTTGGACGGATTGTCGTTGTAGCAGAAACTCTTTCCTCCCTCAAGGCTCTTGAAGTTTACACTATCCGAATAGTTCAGGCTCTGCGACATCCAATAGAGGGATCCGATTTTTACGTACTTGTATTTTTGGTGATCACGTTCATCCTCAAATTCCAAATATTCAATCTCGTCATTCAAGAAATCTTCCCGCGTAAGCCCGTTGAAATCCGAAGGTCTCTTTGCGGCGGAACTTTCCGCCTTTTTAGAAGAGGACGAAGAACCCTGGAAAGGATTTTGACCGCCCTGGCTCACTGAACTTGTGCCGCCCATTGCTCCATTACTGGAACTGGACTGCACTTTGCTGGACAAACCGGGGACATCTTGTGCGGAAGGAGCAGATTCACCACTTACCGAAGACGAAATAGATTCTCCCTGTTCTGCCTCACCCACATCGTTCGCAGATGCACTGTCGCTGCACCCCATAAACGACGCAACGAGAATGGCCAAGCCACAGAGGATAGTTGTTTCTTTTTTCGCTTTGAACATATTCTGCTCCATAAATGCGGAATCATTTCCGACAATCAATATAAATACAGAATCCCCCCCGTCAAGTAAACTCCTGGTTACATTTTGCAAAAAATAGTCCATACGCCCCTTCAAAAAGCAACAATATTTGTCCCTTTTTTCGTCAAAAGTTCATATATTGACAGGCCAATCAAAAAAGATTATACCCGCTTGACATATACACGCAAAATAGGTATATTAAAGATGATACAAAGCTTTGCGAACAAGGAAACCGAACAAGTCTATAACCAAGAGTACTCCAGGCGACTACCAAGTACAATCCAAAAAGTAGCCCTAAGAAAATTGATGATGATCGACAATGCTAAAAATCTCGAAGATTTACGCATTCCTCCCAACAACCGTTTGGAGCAACTACACGGAGATAGAGACGGGCAGTATTCCATTCGCATAAACGACCAGTGGCGTATCTGCTTTACAATGACTGACGGTCAGTTTCACAATGTCGAAATAGTTGATTACCACTAGGAGAAAAAAATGAGCAAGCACATCAAGACGCCGACAATTGGAGAAATTCTCACCGAAGAGTTTTTCGCTCCTATGGGTCTATCCGCCTACAAAGTTGCACAGGCAATCAACGTCCCGGTATCAAGAATTCAGGATATCCTTCATGACCGCAGGAGGATTTCGGTCGACACCTCCCTAAGGCTCGCCAAGTATTTTGGAGTATCCGACGATTACTTCATATCCCTGCAAGATGACATAGACATCCGCAATGTCAAAATCGACATTGCCAAGGAACTTGAAAACATCAAGCCTATTGACCTGATGACTACAGCGTGACCTTCACCTTCTCGCGCATGGCCATGACACAGGCCTTGGCCTCTTCCACCGTGTCGCGGCGGGCAAGGAGCACGCCCATGCGACGGTGGCCCTTCAGTTCGGGCTTTCCGAACAAACGAAGCGCCGTGTCGGGTTCGGCAAGCACATCTTCCAGGCCGCTGAACTTCACGTGGTCGGACTCGCCCTCCACCACGATAGCCTTGGAAGCGCTGGGGCCGTGGAAGGCGATGTTCGGGATAGGCAGGCCCAGTATTGCGCGGGCATGCAGCGCAAACTCCGAAAGGTCCTGAGAAATCATGGTGACCATGCCGGTGTCATGGGGCCGCGGGGACACTTCGCTGAACAGCACCTTGTCCTTGCACACGAACAGTTCCACGCCGAAGATGCCGCGGCCGCCCAGGGCGTCGGTGACCTTCTTCGCGATTTCCTTCGCCTGCTCCAGCAGTTCGGGCTTCATGGGCTGGGGCTGCCAGGATTCCTGGTAGTCGCCGCCCACCTGATGGTGCCCCACCGGCAGCAAGAAACTGGTACCGCCCACGTGGCGCACCGTCAAAAGGGTAATCTCGTAGTCGAAAGGCACAAAGCCTTCCACAATCACGCGGCTCGCCGCACCCGTGCGGCCACCCGTCTGGGAAATCTCCCAGGCCTTGTCCACGTCGGCCTCGGTCTTCACCGTGCTCTGGCCGTGGCCCGAAGAACTCATCACCGGCTTCACCACGCAGGGGATGCCGATCTCGGCGACGGCCTTCTTGAAATCCTCGTAACTGTCGGCAAAACGGTAGGGGCTGGTAGCGAGGCCCAGTTCCTCGGCGGCCAGGCGACGGATACCCTCGCGGTTCATGGTCAACTTGGTGGCCTTGGCCGTGGGAATCACGTGGAAACCTTCCTTCTCCAGTTCCACCAGCGTGTCGGTAGCGATGGCCTCCACCTCCGGCACGATAAAGTCCGGCTTTTCCTGCTCGATCACGCGACGCAGTTCGGCACCGTCCAGCATGTTGATGACGTAGGAACGGTGGGCCACCTGCATGCCCGGGGCGTTAGCGTAGCGGTCCACGGCGACCACTTCGACGCCGAGACGCATCATCTCGATGATGACTTCCTTGCCCAGCTCGCCCGCACCGCAAAAAAGGACCTTGGTGGCGCTAGAACTAAGAGGTGTACCGATTTCAGCCATAAAAACTCCTTGGTTTACGAGAAATATAGGAATTATAACATAAAAGGGGGAAGATTCCCCCTGTACAAAGGTTCAAACAGGGTCTCCCGCAATATCATTCAGGTCAAAATACATAAGGCGAGTGTGCGGATTGTCGTCTTTGGCATTCATACGGACAAAACCGTTCTTTTCATAGAAAGGAACGGCATTCAGGTTGGCATCTACCGTCAGGAACCTACAGCCAGCATTGCTGTCCAATGCAGACATAGACTTGATAAAATCAATGACAGTCGTTCCAATTTGCTTTCCCTTGACGGAATTTTCTACGCCCAGCCTGCACAACTTGACCGCAGGATAGCTTTTAAGCCGTTTCTCGTTTGGAAACCCTCGTTTCTTGCGGAAACGATTGAATTCCGTTTTGTCCTTGAAATCGTCCAAAGCCACCTTGTCGTTTGCAAGGCTGCAATAGGCATAAACCTTGCTTGCGTCGTTGGAATCAACGCAAGCATAACTAACGGCAAGCTTTTGCTTTTGGTAAGCCGAGGCTCGGTTGAGAATGAAATCGTTTAAGTCGGCATCACCGCAATCAAAATGACTAATAGCCTTGGCCTCGCGGAGCCTAATAAAATCAAGCCTATTCTTGTCTATACCGTTCTGAAACACGGATCATCACCTCCATTGGCCGCTTCGCGGGCACGCATTTTAGCCATGCCTCGCTCATAGGCTTTTTTCATGAACTCGTAGTTGCGAAGACGACGTTCACGAATTTCTGGAGGTTCGGTGCGCCGTTCCTGCATACGGGCTAAAAAACGGCGAGCATCCTCACCGTACAAAATCGGAGTCTCTCGAATTTCGCGAGCCATAGTTCCTCTTTTGCTTTGTCCATATGGTAACAGGCGTAGGCCTGGGTGGCAACCCCTAGTGGTTCCTACCTAAAATATACTTTATCCTCTTTACAAAAACAAGAGGTCGGCCCGTTTTTCGATTATTATGCAAACAACTGTTGCATATTAAACGTTTTTAACCCTAAACTTTTACTTTATCGGTTTTTCCACAAATCGATGAATGGAATCAGAAATCCGTAACACATCTTGCATAGGCATTTTTTCTTTTTCTCTGTCAAACAATCCAAGAAAGATTATATTTGATAGTGAACAAATGTTCTAGTGCTCAAAATTTCAGACACTGCGGTTTTTCGCTTGTCCGCAGGGAGGGGTCGATGAAGAAGATTGTCTTTGACAATAACAGTATCTCCTTTATGCAAAGGAACCACGACGATTATATCAGCTTGACAGACATGGCAAAGCACAAGAATGCCGAATCAACGGGTCTGGTCATTTCACATTGGCTTAGTACGCGCTACGCGGTCGAATTCTTGGGGATATGGGAGCAAGTTAATAACCCCGATTTTAATGTTACGGAATTCAGTAACATTAGATTCAATGCCGGTAGCAATGGTTACGTTCTTTCCGCCAAGCAGTGGATTGAGCGGACAAACGCAATTGGGCTTATTTCGAGTGCCGGTCGTTATGGAGGAACATACGCCCATAGGGACATAGCCTTTGAATTTGGTTCTTGGCTAAGTCCAAAATTTAAGTATTACCTCATTCGCGAATACCAGCGACCCAAAGAAGCGGAGCAGGCAAAAATAGGCTGGTCCGTGCGGCGGGAACTTTCTAAAATCAATTACCGTATCCATACGGATGCAATCAAACAGAACCTGATTCCTGCAACACTTACAAAACAGCAAATGAGCATGGTTTATGCAAACGAAGCTGATGTTCTAAATGTTGCCTTATTCGGATTTACCGCTAAGGAATGGCGCGATGCACACGTCGATTTGCTGGGAAATGTCCGCGATTACGCGACAGTAAACCAACTTATATGCCTTTCGAACATGGAATCATTGAATTCCGTCCTGATTAAGGAAGGCTTGCCGCAGCCAGAACGATTGCAAAAGCTGAACCAAATTGCGATTTCTCAAATGACCGTACTGGAATCCATCGGAGAGAACAAACGGCTGAAATAAGCCAGAGCGTCGCCCCGGAACACTTTGCAAACAACTGTTGCATAATGCACGATTCTGTTAACTACTGTTTGCCAAATTGAGGGAAAAATCGCTTTTTGCGTTTTTCGTTCGTAGATTTGGTAGTCTTACGACCCAAAGTAGGTGATATGTATTGACATCGTATATACAAGAGGCTATATTCAGAATGTGAAAAAACGTGCAAAAGCGGAAGGGATTCCTTACCAGACGCTCATTAATTCCGTACTACATATGTTCCTGAACGGGGAACTTGTCAGGAAAGCAGTCTAGACTCTAAGCCAGCTTGGGCTTGCCGGTCCAGCCCAGCTTTTCGCGGAGGGCCCCCACGAATCCGGTGTGGCGCATGCGGATAAAGGTGGTCACCGCCTTGCTTTCGGCAAGAACCACATGCTGTCCGGGGTTCATCTGGTAGGTAAAGCGCCCGTCGAACACCAGGTCCAGGGGGCGGTCCACCGCCGAGGCGATCTGGAGTTTCTTGGAGGTGAGGGAAAGCACCAGGGGCCGCACCGAAAGGCTGCTGGGCGCCACCGGGGTAAGCACCACCGCAGGGGTCGCCGGGTGGATAATGGGCCCGCCCGCCGCCAGGTTGTAGGCCGTAGAACCCGTAGGGGTCGAAATCAAAAGCGAGTCCGCCCAGTATTCCGTCAGGTTCGTGCCGTTATAGACCACGTTCACGTTCACCATGCGGTCGGGAGCGTGGGCACGGATATGGACCTCGTTCAGCACCGTCTGCTTGCACAGGCACTTGCGTCCGTTATAAACGGCGGCATCGATCATCATGCGTTCGCGGGTGGAGAACTCCCCCGCAAGCAAATCGTCGAGAGTCTTGGATAGACCCTCTACGCGGGACTCCGCCAGGAATCCCACGCGACCCGCGTTCACTCCCAAGATGGGAATGCCGTGCCCAAGAGCGATGTGGGCCGCCGAAAGCACCGTGCCGTCGCCGCCGATGGCCAAGAGCAGATCCATGTTCGAAAGTCCCGATTCCTTCACTATGCGGATAGGCTTTTTCACCAGGCCCTTCAGGGAATCCAGGGCGTAGAAGCAGACCTTCGGGTGGCTTTCGGCCCAAGCCGAAATCTGCTCCAGGGCAGACACCAGGTCAGCGCTTTTGTCCTTGAAACCGACGATACCGATTTTCTCGAAAAATTTTTTCATGCTCTCCCCCTACCCTTTTTACGCCTCTACCCCATCGGGGACCGTTCCGGGTTCTTCCACGTTTTCGTCCACCATGGCGTCCGACAGTTTCTTGAGGATTCCCGAGAAATGTTCCTCCACCACTTCGGTGTGGCCTACGGGCTCGTCGCAGCCGAGAGCGAGGGCCAGCACGTTAAGCGCAAGGCCTACCTGGGGATTCTTGCCGCCGTCGAATTCCGGAACCGCCGTGATGTTCTCGAGACCGCGGACCACCAGGCCGTCGTCATAGACGCCCACCTCTACGCCGGTCTTGCGCAGGTTTTCGGCCAGGGCCTCGTTCACTGGGCGCCACTGCTTGCGCTGTTCCTTGGGCAGCCGCAAAATAGTTTCGCCTTCGGCAAAGCAGGCCGCCACGGCCAGCAGGGGGAATTCCTCGATGGAGGTGGCCACGGTATCTTCGCCAAAGCGGCGGCCCTGCAAGCGCTTGCCCGCATCCACAGGGAAAACTTCCAGGTCGCCGAACACGTCGCCGTATTTTTCGCGGCGGGTCACAATCTCGATGTTTGCACCCATGCGCTTGAGGCAGTTGATGGCCCCCACCCTGCTGGTGTTCAGTTCCACGTTCTTGATGAGAATGCGGTTGCCCTTGGGCACAGCCCCGATGGTAGAGAGCAAGACCAGCGCGCAGGCCTCGGTAAAGTCGCCGGGCACGTAGTAGTCGCGGCCCGTAATTACCTTGGTCTCGGACATTTCGGTGAACTGGGTGCGTTCCACCTTCTTGCCCTGGGCCATGAGCAGGCGACGTTCAAATTCGCTGAGCTGTTCCACGCCGCGGCCCTCGTAACGGAGGGGCACGCCGAAATACTGGAGCATGCGGGTCCACTGGTCGCGGACAACGGTCTTTTCTTCGAAACTCAAAAATTCACCACGGACAAGGGCCCGGATCAGAAGCCTTGCCCGCATGATATAGGGAACGCTCCCCAGGGAATCCTTCTTGAGGGCGGGCTCGGCAGTATCGAAGCGGAACTTGAAACAGCAGGGTTCGTCGGATTCTACATGAATCTTGAAATAGGACTGGAGCCGTTCCTTGGCAAGGGCCACGGCGGCAACGCCCGCCTCGCCCTCTTCGGCGGCGAAGGTAAAGACCTGCTCCGTGTCGCGGCTTGCGAGAGTCCACAGAAGCACACTGTCCCGCTCCCCGAAATCGATGGGAAGTAGCGACGGGACAGGATACTGGAATCCCTTGCCGGTAAGCACCAGGGCATGCCCCTGCTGTGAATAGGAAAGCCCGAATTCTTCCAGGACCTTGGCAAAACCGCGGCCTTCCGCCGACCAGGAGAAATCTTCCAGCACGGTGCGGCCGTTGACCAGCAGCGCCATGACCAAGGTCAGGTTCGTCCGTTCGCGGTCGGGGTTCAAAAAGAATTCCATTACCGTTCCTTCACCTCGTAATCCAGGTACTTCAAAAGCTTGAGGGCGCGGGCGGCCTCGTCTTCGGTCTTGAAGGCAAGCAGGAGCGTGCCCGCCACGTTTTCCCGGACCTTCATGAGTTCCACGTCACGGACGTTGATACCTTCTTGGGCCAGCGGTTCCAGCACGCTGAGGAGGGCCCCAGGCTTGTCCTTCAGCTGGACCGTAATCTCGAAGAATGCGGAGGCGGCATTGCGGCCCGGGGCGAACAGGCTTGCACGGCCGTCGTTTCCGGCCTTGAAAATCTTTTCCAGCGCGGCAGAGTTGTCGTCGGCAGGTTTGTCGCCAGCAGCTTTATCATCGACAGCAGGCAAGGAAGGCGCCGAGCCGTCCACCACCTTCAGGGCGTTCATGGCCTGGATAGTGCGGTCAAGTCCTGCACGGACCTCTTCCAGGGCCCGGACGGTCTCGTTCCTGTTGGTGACGGCGATGTCGTGCCACATTCCCCAGCCGGAGGCGGCTATGCGGGTCATGTCCCGGAAGGCCCTGCCGGCGTAATGCTGGTAGTTGTGAGAAAGCAGGCGCTCCGGCAGGTTCCCCGCCAGCGTCGAGCTGAGCATCTGGGGCATGTGGGAGACCCAGGCCATAGTGGCGTCGTGATGCTCCGGCGGGAACACCACGGCGGTGGCTCCCAAGAACTTCACCAGGCTAAGCAATGGTTCGTAAGTGCTTTCGGACATGCCCTCGGGCGGGCAAACGAACCAGTAGGCGTTCTCGAAAATGGCGGGGTCGTTGTGTTCGCAGGTCCGCTTTTCGGAACCCGCCATGGGGTGGCTCCCCACGAAACGGAAGGGGGCCGGCAGGGTCGAACCCGCCTTGCAGATTTCCACCTTGGTGCTCCCGATGTCGGACACCAGCACCTGCCGCGAGGCATCGGCACCTTTGGCCCAGGAGACATTCTTCAGGGCTTCCATGGTCTTCAGAATATGGAGAATGGGCCCGCACAGCAAAATCAGGTCGCTGTCCTTGGACCACTCCTCCACCGCGTCGTATTCAAAAAACTCGTTGGCAAGCTCCAGTTCCCGGGCCCGTTTGAGGGTGGCGGCGGAACTTACCGCACGGATAATGGCCGGAAACTTGGCCTGCTTGACCGCAGCCGCAATGGAACTGGCCAGAAGGCCGAAACCCACCAGAGTGAACCGTTTCATCAATCCTCCACCTTGCGGGTCTCTTCCATGATTACCTGGAAAATGCGCTTCACCGACTCTTCGGTCAGGGGGCCACCGCTTTTCTGGGCAAGTTCCCCCACCGCATTCAGGACACGGGCTTCGCGGCCCTCGTCCAGGACCGGCAATCCCGCCTGCTTCTTGACCTTCCCGATTTCATGGGCAAAAGACGCCCTCTTGTTCAAGAGGGTGATCAGTTCCCCGTTCAGGGCGTCTATGCGGGCGCGCCAGTCTTCAATAGTCATGGCAGAAAAGATAGAAAAAAGATGGGAGCGTGATTCTGCTGGACAACCCAAAACAGCCATTTCACTCAGAAAAAAGCTCCCTGGTAAAAAACTTCATGGAAAACATCTAAACGGAAAATAAATTTCAGAATTTCGAAATATGTCATTTTATGACATAAAAATGAAAGTATATTTGCAGTACAACCTTCAACAAGGAGGCCAACATGGCTAAAGAAATCTTCTACGTCAAGGTCGAAACGGCCAAAACTGCAACCGTCCATGCCTTCTCCCGTAGCGAAACCGGCATCCTGGACTACGCAGGCACGGCCACACCGCAGACCGCAGAACTTTCCCAGATGCAAAATGTGGAAGGCAGCGCCTACTTCACGCCTTCGTGGTACACCTTCCTGCCCACAAACCTGCAGGCGGAAATTTCGGTTTTCCTGCCCGCAAGCACAGAGAACCTGGACGCAAACCAGTATTCCTTTTTGTTGCACGTGGGGGCGCTGCTTCTTGCTGTACAGGAAAAGGACGGCCTTCTGGCGGCAGAACTCCTGCACCGCCGTTCCATGGTATTCGCAAATTTCACCCCGATTTTGCTACACATCTTGAAGCCCGTGGCGGCAGAGGCACTGTTTGCATTTGTCTATGGCGGCTTTCGTGGCGAAAGCAACTTCCAACGCATTTACGCCAACAATGCCCCCATATCGACAGGCGAGACTGACGCCGCGGCCATCCTCTTTGCCGCCGCCCGCGACACCCTGAAACCCGATTCCGAAAGGGAATCCGCCGAAGCCATGTTCATCCGCTATTTCAGCGAAAACGCGGACCGCCATTTCGATTTTACCATGGGAATCGTGGGAGCGTCCAACCACCCCTGGCTTGCGGGAATCGACAGGTTCAAGGACCTTTCCAACAGCGCAGCCGGATTCCATTTCGCCAGCGCCCCCGATGCCGTCGGACAAAAATACCAGGATGTCTTTGCCTCGCTCAAGACCAAAGTACAAGCCGAGCCCTACAACCCCCACGACCACAACGCCATCAGCGTAAGCATCGAGGATTTGACAGCGGTCATCAAGGGTTTCCGCAGCAAAGCCAAAGCGGGCTACCTGCGGGCAAACGGAGCAGCCATCCTCCGCAAGGCACGTCCCAATCTTTACGGGTACGAATCTTCCCTCTGGCGTATCGGCGGCAATCCCGATTACTTTGAGAACGCCATCGTGATACGAATAAAGTTCTAACATCCTACCGTTTGGAGAAACGCCATCATGCCTACTTTGACATTTTGGCGTTTTTTTACGATATGTAGGAAGGAACACCATAAATCTTTTTTAGATTCTGAATATGCTACACTTGAAATTCGCCCTGAATCTGGAACATCTCGCCGACGAGATGATCGAAGAGATTTCATCTGTCTGGAAAAATCCATTCGAAGCCCCCGTAGTCATTTTCCCGGACCCGAAACTGGAGCAATGGTTCCGCCTGCGTTGGGTGAAAAAGAAGGGCGTGCTTGCGAACCTGAACAAGAGCACCATTGACCGCTTTTTGTTCGACATTTTGGTGGGAAAAGACGACTCTAAAAAGAAATTAAGTTCCGACATGCTCGCGAACGTCATCATCTCTTACCTGCAGCAGGAATCGGACGGGAAACGCAATTATGAACTATTGGGCGAAAGCGTCAAGTCCTATCTCGAAAACGACGGCGAATTAGACGAAAACAGACTTTTTGATTTTGCAAACGTGATGGCGGGGCTGTTCCTGGAATACGAGACGAGCCGTCCTAGCGGGTTCATTGCCGATTCCGAAACCAACGAAAGCGCAAAGGGGATTCTCGACTGTTGGGAACAAGGCTCCTTGAAGGATTTCTTCATTACCCGCGACAAGACGGCCGCGGCAAACGAATCCTGGCAGCGTAAGTTGTATTCGTCCCTTTTCCATGCCGGCGATGGCGACAAGTCCCTTCTAACCCGGGTATTCGACAAATACGCCGAAAAAAATGGAAGAGAAATCACTTATCTCACCCTCCCCTACCTGTACAAGGCCTGCAAAGGGGAAGACGGCAGTGTAAAATTCCACTACGAAAGCGGACTTCCTGTCTTTATTTTCGGGCTTTCGGGCATGGGACAGTTTTACCGCGTCATCTTGCAGGAATTCGCGAAAGGCAACCAGGTCTATGCGTATATCCAAAACCCGTGTATGGCATTCTGGGAAGACTGCAGCGGGACCCGCAAACCGCTTGAGAGTATGAAACTCGCGCTCCCGAAACTTGCCACCAGTCCCGACGATGAAAGCGAAACGGTAGATGCAGACGAAAACGAGCTTCTGCGCGATTGGGGCAAGGCGGGTCGCGACAACATCAAGCTGTGGAGCCTCGCTACCGATTACAATTTCATGTTCGACAGCAATTCCATCGTTGATCGGAATAGGGAAACGTCCTGCGACACACTGCTCCACAACGTGCAATGGATGATAGCGAACCGCAAAAACGTTTTCAACGAAAATGCGAGTATCCTTGCCAGAATTCCCTTTGCGAAAGACGAATCCTTCAGCGTGACCACAGCCCCCTCGAAAATCCGCGAGGTGGAAATGCTCCATTCACGCATCTGCAAACTGCTTTCTGAAAAGGATTCCGAAGGAAATCCAAAGGCGACGATTGCAGACATCCTTGTCGTGTCGCCTAATATTGACGATTACCGTACAGCCATTTTCCAGGTTTTCGACCAGACCCGCGACGGATTCCACATCCCCTTCAATATCGTGGACTCTGCCGCCCGCGACTCCCTTACGGCAAATGCACTCGGCATCCTTTTTTCCATCCGTGAAAAGGGCGGGCTTTCAAGGCCCGACTTTTTCGCTCTGGTGCGCAATCCCGTGGTGCAGAATGTTCGAAAAATTCATGGCGACGAGATTGCAGCCTGGGAATCCTGGGCCACCAACATGAACATCTACCGCGACCGCATCGTGGAAGACAACGGTGAAAGTCGGCACGAGGAATCCTGGATTACGGCGACACGGCGGCTTTTGCTTTCCCGATTCAGTTACGGAAGTGTCGCCACCGACGATGGAGAAATTTCTCCCTACAGCGACATCAGCAGTGCCGACAGCAATTCCCTTTATCGGTTCGTCGATGCTATCGATTCGCTGGAAAACTGGTGCAACCAGGGAACGGCGGGAGTCCCGTACGACGAACTTCCCAACCTGTATCAATTCCTGGATTCGTGGCTTTGCATGGGAAACCCATCCAACGAACTGATGGGAGAAAGCGTCATCTACCGTTCGGTATCTGCCGCCCGTGAAAATCTTGAGTGTCAATATCATGCCGGCAGCAAGACCGTTTCGTTCAAGTGTATTTCGCAGACTTTGCTAATGGCTGCGCGAGGTTCGGAATACAGTTGCGGAAACCTGTTTATCAACGGGCTGACCTTCATGAAATTCGCCCCCAACCGGATTATCCCCACAAAATACCTCTTCTTCATAGGGGCCGATGCGGCAAACTTCCCCGGTGTACGCAACACAAACACGCTTGACCTGCGCAAATCCTGCCGCCCCTGGCCCGGAGACGACACGGTCGTAAGCCGAAACCGTTACGCATTCCTCTGCCAACTCATGAGTACCGCGGAAGGGTTCTTTATCAGTTACGTCAACAAGGACCTGCAAAAAGACGAAGACTTCTACCCTTCGTCTATCGTGAACGACATCCGCAACTTCTTGAGAAATGCGGTCAAGGCGTCCGGCATAAAAGAGAAATCTGTTCTCAAGGAACTTTGGCCCGACGAAAACGTGCCTCTTGACGAAACACGGCCATGGAAAGACCTGTACACCCGTCGTGAAATCCGTAACAAGAAGGCTCAACTGGAATTTGGCGACAGCACCACCGTCGCGAATTTCACGCCTAGCGAAGCCGACGGCGAAGACCCGCGGCTCCCCGAACAGGCGAGCATCTACCAGTTCAAGGAATTCCTCAAGGACCCCTTTGAATTCCGCGTCGCCCAGATGATGCATATCGAAGACGAAAAGGAGGATCCCGAAAAAACGGAGTTCGAGCCAATCCATATTGACCATCTGCAGGAAACCATCATTCGACGTATGCTCCTGGCGCAAAAGTTGGGAGTTTTCGAAAACGATTACTTGAAAACCGAAGAAAACATACGCAACTACGCCATCTCCAAGGGACTCCTGCCCAAAGGAACTTTCGGTGAACGTTCTTGGAGCGAAATTCGCGACGAAATCAACAATCTCGCATACCTTATAGAATGTAACTACCCGAAACCGGCATTCCAGTACGGCAGGCGGTCCGTAGAACTCAAAATGAAGGGCTGGACGCTCCTCGGAAGCATCCCGCTTATGGCACAAAATGCACACCAAATACACTTGATTGATACCGCAGGTGCCAATATCCACCAGTATCATTTTTTAGCGGGCTACATCCAGGCCCTCGCCCTTATCCGTGAAGCGGGACGCAAAGAACAACCTGTTCCCGAGATATTTGCAGACGTCTATTCAAAAACAACATGGCAGGCAAAACGCATAGATCTTTCGCCCGCTACGGCCGAGCAGTTACTTGAACAGATTTACCATAAAATGTTTAGCGTCCAGATGAATACAAATGGTGTATGGGAGCGTTACAGCAAGGTCCTTCCCATCGACATGGTGTTAGAAAACAAAATCGAATCCTATGACGATTACATCAATGCCTTTGACGACGAAAACCATTCCCCCTGGAAATACTTTGCGGGCAAGAAATACTTCGACATCAAGAAAGTCAGCGGATTTTCCGACAGGTATTTTATGGACCTCTGGAAAAAGGAATGCCAGGATCTTATGGATTTGACACCCGGCTTGTGGGAACCCGGTAAAGATATCGCAGGAGTAGTCGATGACCCAGATTAAACTTTTTAATATTGACGATTTTCATTTTGGAAACAACCTGTATATCGATGCTTCGGCAGGTACCGGAAAGACCTACACCATACAGCAGTTGGTAGCGAAACTGGTTCGTGGTGAAAAGGGCACACCCGGAATTCCGCTTTCCAAGATTCTAATTGTTACCTATACCGACAAGGCAACAGGAGAACTCCGAGACCGTATCCGACAGAAAATGGAAGAATGTCTCGCCGAAGAAAACCATGATTGTTACCGCGAGGCACTTCAGAACATTCACACGGCACCCATATTCACCATTCATTCTTTTTGCCAGAAAGTACTCCATGATTTTGCGTATGAGGCCGGATCCTCGTTCAACCTTGACGTCGTTTCGGACGACAGTATCGAGACCTTAATCCAGCGGCTTATACGCGACAGATGGTCATTCGAATCTTCTTTTAAGGAAATCCTGAACACCCCCAAGTTCAAGATGGATACTTTCGTCAAGAATTTCGTGAATGCAGCCGGATTCATGCTGCAAAATCACGGGACAAGCCAATTTGAACCCGATTACAGCACCCTTGACGGAATTCTCACATGGTATCCAGAAGCGAAAGACGCATGGGATACGTTGCTTGAAAATAAGGATGCTACCGCCGAGAGAGAATTCAAGAACAAGAAGAACACCGTAAAGCTTTCTGACTTCATCGAAGCACTTAAATCATACGACGGCACGGATAAGCTATTTAGCGGAAAAAAATTTGACAAGAATTGGCGTGGCATTTGGAATACCAATGAATTGAACAATGCCATAGATTTTTTCTTCGATCTTCAGAAAAAAGACCTGCAAAAAAAGAAACTCAGCAATTATCACCAGTTCATTTGCGACCATGTGAACGAACTTGTTGAACTGTGGCAGAAGGGCAAACGAGAAAGCAAGTCGCAGTCTTTCAGTGATATGATTAATGGAGTCCACGATTCCATAGTGAGAGGAAACGGCGAGCTGTTGCAAAAACTACGGGAAACCTACCGCTACGCCATCATTGACGAGTTCCAGGACACAAACCAGTTGCAATGGGATATCTTCAAGACCATTTTCCTGGACGCCCCCGACAACAACATTGTGGTAGTGGGAGACCCCAAGCAGTCTATTTTTTCGTTCCAGGGAGCCGATGTCGGCGTGTATCGTAAGGCCATCTCCGAAATCGGCAGAGAAAACGGGCGACGACTTTCGACAAACAACCGTTCTAGCGATGAAATTATTGAAGCCTGCAATGAACTGTTCAAAGAAGACTTTTTAGACAAGGGTGACTTTTCTAAATCGGAAGTTCCCCCAGCAGAGCGCAAGAAAAAGTCTCCCACTCTGAACGGCAAACCGGCCAAGCCCTTCTGGATTTCAAGGATTAACGACGAATTTGAATTTGCCGACTTTGCCGTGAGAAAGATTGTGGAGTGTTGCGCTCCTAGCGCTATAGACAGCACAAAAACGGCATTGCAGGTCTTCGACAAGGACAAGAAGGAAATGCGGAATGTTCGCTTTTCGGATTTCGCCATTCTTTCCCGTACCCGGAGCGAAATGACAGCCATGGAAAGCGCGCTTGCGCAGGTGGGAATACCGTATGCCCGTTACAAGGACACGAACCTGTTCAGCGGCAGGGAATGTGCCAACTGGATTTCGTTCCTGAAAGCCCTTAATGCGCCCGATTTTTCCAGCTGGAATCGGAAATTCTTGAACGAGGCTCTCATCACGGACTTTTTCAGGGTACCTCTGGAACGCGTCGAAGACGAATCGTTCACTTACCCGACCAGCCGAATCATGAAACTGTTTATGTCTTGGCGGCATCTGGTTTCAAAGTCCCGCTGGGCAGAACTTCAAGAAAGCATTTACCAGGAAACCGAAATAGACAAGTATCTGAGTACGCCTGCGACCTTGCAGCAGCTGGCAAAAATCAAGCAAATCGGGACCTACATTTTCGATTTTCTATACAACAACCACGTTTCCCTTGAAGAAACCATAAAGCACCTGCAGGGACTTGCGAATGCTTCCGAAGACGTGGATGATACCGATGGCAACCTTGTAGCGAAAGGCAGCGATTTTGATGCGGTAAGCCTTATGACAATTTATGCGTCAAAAGGGCTCGCATTCCCTATCGCGATTATTACGGGCGGACTCCGGGGCGACAATTTCAAACCTGAACGCGCCCCATATTCGTTCAGCTTCGAAGGAAAGAAATTCTTCGGTTTTGACGCCGATGTTTCCCGTAGAATCAGTCTAGACGAAAACCACGACGAATGGAGACGCCTTATCTATGTCGCCTATACGCGCGCAGAGTCCCTGATGATTGTACCGCGGTACAAAATCTGGCACGAAGATGCAGGCGATGGGGACTGGAAAATCAACCCAAACAAGCCTTTTGCATTTTTGGCCCGTGCTCTTGCAAATCTTTCTGAAACAAAATACGCCCGCGAGCAACAAGACGACCCCTATGCCCAAACAAGTGTCCCTGATTTAAAGAATATCGTCGCCCAGATATTGCACAATGCAAAAGATGCAAAAAACGATACAAGCGAACTGCCCAATTTCGAAGTCCTGCAGCGCAGCGTAAACGGAGCCTGCATCTACCAGTATTCCTATTCCAGTCTTGCATCTAAAAAACGACTGCTTGAAAGCAAGTCCGATACTGCTCGTAACGAGTTTGACGATATTTCGATTGACGGAAACCGGACAAACCGCGAAGACGCCGTTGTCTCGGGCCGTGATGATCAAGATGCCGGAGTTGCTCCTCTTTCTCGTGAAAATGCGAGCATCGTAATTGACGAAGCCTCTTCGCTGGTGATTCCCTGCAACAACTACGACAGGACGGCGCCCATTTCGAGCCTTCCGAACTATCCCCGCGGAGCCAACTTGGGCGACGCATTACATAAGGTTTTTGAAAACCTGGATTTTGAACGTGTTGGCAACTTGCCCGACGAAGATGCCGCCTGCAACGATGAAGAACTTAGCAACCTGATAATCCGAATCTATCTGGGAAATTCCATCCATATCCAGGAACATCCCGAATGGAGCAGCCTCACAGCCGGTTTTATCTGGAATACAATGAATGCGGAACTTCCCGAAATTCACGGAAGCGAGGCGACCGGAAAGACTTTCCGACTCAAGACTTTGCCCGCAAGCAATCGTCGGGCCGAAATGGGATTTCATTTAGACGCCCACGATTCGAGTAAATCCAACTGGATGAATACGCTCTGCAAGGGATTTATCGACCTGATGTTCGTTCGGAAGGGCGATGATGGTGAAGACTATTACTCCATTCTAGACTGGAAATCGGACGTAATGGACGACGCCGACTACAGCGACAAGGACGCCCTCTCTCAAAAAATAACGGACGAGTATTCTGTGCAACGGGTCCTCTATAGCTACCTGCTCATAAAATGGCTCAGGCATTTCTACGGCAACATGAGTGAAGAAGATATTTACGAGCGGCATTTTGGCGGAATCTACTACGCCCTGGCCCGAGGCACCCATGCAAATACCAGCAACGGCATTTATTGTCAAACGTGGAAATGCTACGCCGATCTCGAAAGGAGCTACCGCAACATAGCCGCACTCATGGGGCGCAGTGCAAAGGAGACTGCATAATGGAAAATACGAACATCTGCGAAACTACAGCTGAGTTTTACTCCTTGCTCCGCGAAATGCGCGGAATTTCCCCTATCGCCGAAAAAATGCACAATCTGCTCTGCGACCTGCAGCAAAGGCCGAACCTTTCGGGCGACGCGCAGAAAGTACTATACATCTACCTCTCCCTGTTGGAAGACGGCAACACCCGTATCCCCCTCGATTCCGAACGCCTTTTCGCCAAGTGGAAACAAAAAAGGGATGGTCTCGTTGTGCAAGCAGAAAGCCGGGATACGTTGAAAGGCATCAAGCGGCAGGAACCTTACGCGGTGGCGGAAATCTTTTCATCAGTCATCAGGAATGGCGTGAAGGACTTTCTTTCGGGGAACTATGCGCAAATTGTTGGAAAGGAATCAACTCCCCTATGCATTCAGCAAACGACCGACGGCTGTTATCTCATTTCGGCCAAGCACCTTGAAGACAAGGGCCATATCGAAAACATCTTCAAGTCGGGATTCTTTAAGGAAACTACACTAGACAACAACGATGTAAAACAGACAAAACAATTTGTACAGAATCTTTTGCGCGAAGGTTCCCCTATTGTTTTTGACGACCGTCAAATCGAAGTTATCACCCGAGGCGCAAAGCAGAATCTGATTATTACGGGCGGTCCCGGCACTGGAAAGACAACCGTTATCGGTTTTTTGCTGTGGAAACTCTTTGAATGTGACGCCAATTACCTAAACTGGGATTTGTACATGGCGGCCCCCAGCGGCAAGGCAGCGGACCGTCTCGCCGAAAGCATGGAAGATACCCTGCGCGAAATTTCGGATTCGAAAAAGAAGGAACACCCCCGCATTTTAGAAAAATTGACAAAGGCTTCGAGCAGTACACTCCATAGACTCTTGAAATACAGTATTGCAAAGGGCGGATTCACATTCAATTCTGGCAATCCGCTTCCTGAGCAGGCCATCTACATCATTGACGAAGCCAGCATGATTGACATCTCGCTCTTTGCCGCCTTCCTCCAGGCTCTCCCCCCCAGCGGGAACTTCAAGCTATTCATCCTTGGAGACCCGAACCAGCTACCCTCCGTCGATGCAGGCGCGGTACTTGGAAACATCCTGGAATTCAACCGCAATTTCGTGGTCAAGCTCACCCGTTCCAATCGTTTCGGCGATGATTCTAAAATAGGCATACTCGCCGGAAAAATCAAGCGGGGCGAAATAGTCCCGTTCGAAGCATCTTCATTTGAACCACACATGCGCTATTGGGAACAAGCCGACAGCATCTACATGCTTGACCTGAATCAGGGAAAAGCCCTCTCCCGCAGAGAGGAACTCCGGGCAGTCGAAAGCCTTGTCTGCAAGTGGACAAAAAAATTCTACTCACCGCTTATGGAACTTGCCCAGTCCGTAAACCCGGACATCGCTGCAGATTGCATTCCTCCCGAGCAACTTGAAATCCGGAACCAGTTATGGGAATTGGCCAATCGGTCACGCATCCTATCGGCAGAACGGCGAGGAAACCGGGGCGTTGAAACATTGAACCAAATCGTCTCGGAAACGCTTACCCAGGCTGTGGCCCCCAGGTTCGTGGGACAAATCCTGATATTTAATCGCAACCAGAGCGAATTTGAACTGTACAACGGCGACACGGGAATCGTGGTGCAGTCCGCGAGGCACGACCAGCTTTTCTTGATGCTCAAGAAAAAATCCCAGTTTGTATTCTACCCGCTCTCCTATTTCCCAGAAGATTGCCTAGACCCCTCCTTCGCGATTACCATCCACAAATCCCAGGGATCCGGCTACCCGAACATCATGATGTTCCTGCCTACGCGAAAGGGACATCCGTTATTGAATCGCCAGATTCTTTATACGGGTGTGACTCGTACAAAAAAACAGAGCCTAACCATCGTCGCCACCCCCGAAACCTTCAAGGCGGCCTGCGAGACAGTCATCGAACGCGATACAGGTATAGAAATCCAGTAGAAATCCTTTTTTTTGCTTAATTCGTCCGTAGAAAACTTATATTAGAGGCAAGGAAGAACAATGAAAACACTTTGTCGCTACATAATTTTTGCCGCGGCCCTTTTAGGCATAGCCGGTTGCACCTCTGCGCCCCCATCCCACGACGCGGAACGCGCCAGGGCACGGGCAGGATACAGCGCGCTAGACTCCGAAACCAGCCCTGCGGCAAGCACCCCGTCTGTAACCTCGGCCCCTACCGCCGCTTACTCCGGAGTTTCTCGCCCCATACTGATGGCACTACCCGCCGCCTCGGGTAAAGGCTCCTCCCCCATGGAGGTCGTTTCCAACAATCCCTTTGCCAAGGCCGTCATGGAAGGGATTAACGAATACCTGACCGAAAAGGGCTACGAGGTGCGCTCCCTGGAAGGTTCCGAAGACCTGTCCAACCTAATCCAGATGCAGGGCGATATTTCTGGCAACGGCGACGACATGTCCTACATTGCAGGACTTGCCCTCGGCGCCGACGTCTATATTAAGTTCTCCGGCTCCATCAAGAACGACATGGTGAACGTCGAACTTTCCGCCTATGAAACCTCCACAGCCAGGCAGCTCGGCTCCAAGACCGGTATGGTCCAGAACCACGGGAACAGCAAGGACAAACAGCGTTACCTGGTAATTTCTGCCGCCAAAAAGGCGCTCCCCGCCCTAGAAAAGACAATCCTCTCTTACTGGAACGAAGACGCCAAGAAAGGCGTCCAGTATAAGGTGGTCCTCCGGATTGGCGAACGGTTCCAGGGTTCGGGACTGGAAGACCTGCAAGACCTGAGCATATCTTCCCTGAGAAGTACTTTCAAGTCGGTTCGAGTCAATAACGTAACCGAAAGGACCATAGACATCATCGTCTATGCAGACCCCGAGGTTTATCCGGACGCCTACGCCGTCTATTCGGCCATCAAAAGCGCCGTTTCCTCTTCTGCCCAGGCAAAGAAGAACAACATCGTCAACAAGCTTATCATTCTGGAACTGAACTAACCCGGCATTCCGTATGTTTCCGAAAGTTCTCCTCATTTTCTTCGTTTTTGCCATAGCCGTTTCGGCCAAGGTTATTTCCTGGACCGGCTATTCCGAAGAATCCCAGGAGGCGGCTACGGAGGCGGCACGTGCGGGGGTTGCCAAACAGATTTCTGTACATATTGACGCCTCCACAAGCGTAACCCACAGTGAAACAACCCCCGACAACGGCAACTCCGAAATCGAAAAGACAATTAAAAGCCAGAATTTTTCCAGATCAGACTTGCTTCTAAACGGCATCCGCATTCAGGTTCTACCCAAGGACGGCAAGCGTTTCGGAGCCACCGCCACCCTGGATCTGGACGAGCTCGTTTCCAAATACAGGTTCAAGCTGGAAACCCTCCAGCGCACAATCAACGAAACGGAAACCAAGGCAAGACAGGCCCTTGCAGAACAGCGTTTTGTCGAAACAGACCGACAGCTCGCCACAATTCCAGGAATCGTAAAATCCCAGGAGCCCATCCTGGAGGAAATGTCCTTATACACTCCTCTGGACAACTCCATGCGGCTCAAGACGGAATCCGCCGCCATACAGCAGGCACTGACGCTAGCCCTACGGCAGCTCCAGATTTCCGTTTCGAAGGAGGGCAACCCGCAAGAACTCGGCCCGAAATCGAACCTTCTCCTAACCGTAACCGTAGCGGGCCCCAAGGGGCCAATCCCCAATTTTCCACTCCTTATCGAAAACGGCGGAAAACCCCTTGCAAATGCCGCTACCGATGCCCAAGGTGCAGCCACCTTCCAAATTCCGGCAAGCAAGCTGACCCGCGGTTCCGGCGAAATCCTTATCCAACCGGCCATTTCTGCAAACCAGCGCAACCTCGCGGGCCTCATAGCAACCAAGGTTCCCTACCAGGTTTCTTCTTCTGTATGCCCGCTAAATCTCACCTGCAACCAAGGGCCGTCGTCTTGCGCCGCCGTAGCCGACCAGATTTCAAAACACTTCGGCCAGGTGGTGCAAGACAGGAGCGCCCAAACAGTCACCGTCCGTATCAAGTCTACTTCCGAACGCACTCTGAAGAACATCACCAGCTACAAGGTCAGCCTTTCCCTTTCGGCGGGAACCAGGGAATGCAAATGGAGCGGAACTGGAGCCGGCAGGACAAAAGACGAAGCTCAGACCAACGCCCTGAAAAAGATGGACCTGGGTAACTGTATCGAAACTCTTGAGGTTTGCCCATGAAATGGATAAGCCAAAAGATTTTCCAGTTTATGGGATTCGCCGTTCTCTGCCTCCCAATCTTTTCGATGGCAGAACCTTCCATTCTTCTTTCGACCATTTCAAAAGAAGAAATCCAGTCAAAATTAAAGCAGTTGCAAACTTACAGGGACCGAGATGATTTGGATTACGGAACACGCCAAAAGCTCACCGACCTGTGGAGCGAGGCCCAAGAAATCCAGGAAATGAACGACCGCTGTAGCGAGATTTCCCTATCCGAAGAACTGGACAGAGACTGCGATTCTTTTTACAGGGTAACTCTCCCCGAATTCGAAAATCATTACCAGGAACTTACCGGTGAAATCCGCCTAAGCGGGACAAGGCTTGTCGCCAGCATCAAGGACAAGCGAGAAGCCATAGAAACTTGCTACAAAGCCATGCCATTGCACGGTTGGAGCCCGGAGCAATGGCTAAAAATGGAGGGCCAGGCATCGCCGGAGCCACTTTCCGATGGCGTAGAAGTCGCCTATTACTTTGAAGTCGATAAGGACCCTCAGAAGTCCGGAGCCTGGAACCAGCAGGTGTCCTTGTGGTACGAAGCCTGCCAAGAGGTCTTGTTCCGCAACAATGACAGGAACCAGCTTGCCCCCCTGTTCATAGATAAAATGAAAAGCAACTCAGAGGGAGAATACCTGGAATTCAAGCTCACGTCAAATAAAAAAGACTTCGACATATATCTAAAGAAGGGATTTTCTGCCACATACACGCTGAACGGCAAGGAGCTGTTCATATACAGCGTAGACGAAGACGTAAAATTGGGAACCCTTCTGCTCCAGACGCCCCACAGCAATTCTACCATGTATCTCCAGTTGCCTTCGGAGCGATACATCGGCAAGCAGATTTATTCCGACCGAAAAATCAGGAAGGGGCTCGAAGGACATATCGTCTGGGGCAAATACAAAAAGCCAACCAAGGTTCAGACCTACAATTACAGCTATGAAGAAAACGAGCCGGCCTCAGACTACACATCCGACCAGAATACCAATATTAACGAAGGGCCCAAAGTGCGGGATTACGGCTTTTATTTTCAGTTCAATACCGGTTTTGTCATGAGTTTCTTGAGCGCCTCTCAGGAACTAAAACAAGAATTTGAAGGAACCATCAATCCAGACTCCACCGAAATGTTCACCTGGCCCATGACGGTCAAGTTGCGTTACTACGGCAGAGCTGGAGTTATCGGAATTGGTACCGGCGTAGCACTTTCATGGCTAGTATCAGAAAGAACCCGAGAAAAGGAAGCCTACAGCAACGAGTCTGAGCCGGAATACAAGCTGCTCGATTTTTACTTTGCCCCGGTGGCCATGGCAGAAATGGCATTCGGAAGAGACGTCGAATTTGGCGCCAGGGGGCATTTCTTTTTCCACCCGGATAGACCCACCCTCATGCTGGGCGGCTATATCTCGCTTGGGGACGTCATGAACCTGGATATCGGCTGGGTTAGCATCGCCCACCGAAAATGGACCAACGCCTATCAAAATTCCAACGGAGCCTATGTCGGCTTGACTATTTCAATGCCTACCTACTCCCTTTATTCAACAGGCGAAGAGAAAAAGCATTAAGCCTTGATATACTTTTCCATAAAATCCTTCACCGGAAGCGGCTTGGAATAGTAATACCCCTGCAGGCTCTTGATCTTGAAACGGAGCAAGTAATCCCGCATTTCGGCGGTCTCGATACCTTCCGCCGTCACCGACGAGGAGAAGGAATTGGCCAGCTCCGAAATGAACCGCACCGTGTTCTGGTCCGAAGAATCCTTCTCGATGTTTATGACAAAGCTGCGGTCGATCTTCACTGTGGAAACAGGCAGTTCCCGCAAGATACCGAGAGAACTGAACCCCGTGCCGAAATCGTCCAGAGCCACCTTGACGCCATGCTCCCGAAGGGCCGTAAATATCTCCTTCAAGAGCGAAGTGTCTAGCATACGGCAGCGCTCCGTAATTTCAAGGCAGAGATTCTGGGGCGGATACCCCGTCTCCTTGAGAATGGCCAGCACGTCTTCTACAAAATCACGATTTTCCAGCTGGGTATAGGACAGGTTCACGTTCACCACGAATCCCGGATAACGCCTGAGGAACTTCTTCGCATCTTTTAATGCCGTACGCAAGATCCACCGGCCAAGCTCCGGGAAAAGATTGTCACGCTCCAGCACCTCCACGAATTCTAGCGGAGAGACGATTCCATATTCGTCATTTTTCCAGCGGATCAGGGATTCCGCTCCGGTAATCATCTCGGTTTCTGCATCTACGATAGGCTGGTAACAGAGGAAAAATCCTTCGCAGTTGTTCACAATACTGTTGCGGATTACATTCAGGCGCTCAATGGCAAAGCGCTTATCTTCGCTGACGCTGTTCTTAAGCACATAGAGTTCGCCCAAATGGTTAATCTTGGACTCATAATAGGCGAAACGGAGACACGAATAAACCGTTTCTACGGACACGTCAAACCGTTCCAGGTTGATGGCGCCCGCCACAAAGGAAAGCACCACATGTTGGCCATCCACTATCAGGTCGTGAATACAGTTGTACTGTATCCGCTTGTAAAGGTTCTTGAGGTCTTCGGAGGTGGCGTTCTTGCACACGATGGCAAACTTGGTGCCGTCCATGCGGTACCACTCTCCCATATCAAAAGCTTCCACCTTGATCATCTTGGCGAATTCCTGCAGCACCCGGTTCCCGAAGGTGTAGCCGTAAATTTCATTCAGGTGCGAAAACTCCGAAAGGCCCAGCATCATCACCTGGAGTTTTTCCCCTTTCCAGGTAGAAGAGCGCAGGTCATCCATAAAACCATAAAGGCTCCTGGTATTGGTAACATCGTCAAAATAACTCAGGGCGTCATTGTTCCTGACAACGCCACCAAAAAACGAAGGTTTTCCATGCTCATCACACAACACCACACCACGACAGGTGCACACCACATACTGGCCACCCTTATTCTTGACTCGGTATTGTTCGTTGTGATAAGCGCCAACCCCATCAAAAAGCCCCCTAACTCTTTCCTTGAACCCTAGACGATCTTCAGGGTGAATCTTTTTCATCCAACAGGTCAGGGCATCCTGCATGTACTCTTCAGGCAGGTCAAAGTAATCCACCGCCTCCTTGGACCATCGTGTCCAATTTGATTCGATATGGGTAACATAGGTATACGCTCCATTCGCCAAAATGGATAGCGCATGGTAGAGAGAATCTATTCTTACTTTTATTCCTTCATCCATCTCTCGTCTCCTTATGCCTGAAACACCTGGTTTCGTCCATTTTCCTTGGCCTTGTAAAGGGCCTGGTCCACACGGACATAGGCCGAGTCGGCAGATTCGCCCTCCTGGATTTTCACCACGCCAACGCTTACGCTACGGTGACCCGCCTTTTCGAACTCCATTTCATTGAAGGCCTTGCGAACTTTTTCTGCAAAATCAAGAGCCTTTTCAATAGGCGTCTCACGCAAAAGCACCATAAATTCTTCGCCGCCCCAACGACCAATAGGCGATTTCACCGTTAAAATCGATTCCCGCAGTCCACGGCTGGTTTCATCAAAATCATCGTCGTCTTCCATCACCCTGTAATCCGACGAGTCTATTCCCGAAAGCCCCGTTTCATCCACCGTCTTTTTCAAGACGTTGGAGATGCCGATAATGACGTTGTCCCCTTCCTTGTGGCCGTAGGTGTCGTTAATCTTCTTGAAATTGTCAATATCCATCATCACAAGGCACGCAGGCGTTTTCTCCGCTATGCATTCCTTGATACAGCGCTGGATTTCGCCACGGTTGAACAGGTGCGAAAGGGGGTCCGTAATGGCCATCAGGGACAGCTTCGCATTTGCCTGCGCCAGTTCCTGAGTGGCCGCATCGATAAAGGTGGCAAGGCGGTTAATCATGGAAACCTGGCCCGAGAACGAGTCCTCCGCCATATCAAACTTGTGACTATCGTCGCCATCGCCTTCACGCATGGCGGCAATCACCAGCGTCACGTTGTGCTGGTTTACAAAACCGTTAGTCCTCAAAAATTCGCCGGCGGTGTAAAAGCCCGATGTAGGGGCGATACTCTGGAACGGAAGGGTCTCGTTACTGATTTCTTCTTTTCCCCAAAAAGAACGACGGGCCGCACAGGAAAAGACCTTGATGATATCGGGCTTGAACTCCCCTATTTTTTTTCCGTCCTTACGAATACAGTCCAGGATTGTCCAGGGGTCGCCATAGGCAAGGCGGGCCTTGACATTCTCGTCAATGTCCGAGGTCATGACCAGAGTGCCGTCTTCGTTGCAATGGACAGGGGCCCGGAGAATATCTATGCCGTTGTGCTTGTAAAAGAATGGGAATTCCAGCGTATTGGCGAAAAAATGTTCGTCATTCAAGATTTTCAAATAGCGGTAATAAATTTCGTAAGCGGGCTTGCTGTCCAGTTCAAACAGGAGGGCATTTTGAGCCTTTGTTACCAGGAATTCCCTGCCGAGGGGTTTCCAGCCAGCGATATGCGTGGTGTAGATATGTAAGTCTTCGCCTCCTATCAAAAGGACAAGGATTCCCCGTTCCGAATACCCCCCTACATTCGAAAAGACGCAGGCATCGTTCTTGGACAGGTCCGGGTTAAAGGCACCTCCGCCAAAAATGGCTATCGATTCATCTACATCGTGGAGTGCATCGCAAAGGGGAGTCAAGGACATGCCGCGAATAGTCAGTTGCAGCTCCACCCCCTTGACCCAGGGATTTTCCTTGACTTCCCGCTTGATATTTTCCACCACGTCCAGCGCTGTTTCGCCATTCAGGGTGTACTGCAACAGCTTCACCTTCGTAGTGGGCTTTTCCAAAATGGTACAGACTACGGATATGGTTGTAGAGGACAATCTTCCTTCTACGATGTTTCCGTTGGTGGAGCAACCCATGCAGATGGCGTGGGGGATGGTCCTTGTGATGACATTGCTGACCAGTTCCATCTGCCCCCGGTCCAGGGAATCGGAATATATCTGGAAAACAACATTAGAACAGCTCTTTGACTTGTACCAAAGGCGAACCTTTTCGAGATCCCGAGTCAGGGACGTGATACTGTGATAATCAAACTGGAACTGTTTCATCTCGCTACCGCCGGGCAAGCGTTATATAGAAGATACCTTTAAAATCATTAGTTTACTCATAAAAAAACGGGTTCTTTACTCCAACTTGGAATAATCACCCATAAATCGCACGGGCATTTTTCGGCATTTTCTCTTCTTTTTGAATATTTCAAGCGAAAATCTTCGTATATTGAGAGTATGAGCAAGTTTTTTAGTCTTATTTCAGCAATCCTGCTGTTCGTCTCCCTAGCAGCGGCAGATACCACCGCAGTGGCTACCGATTCCGCCAAGACCAGCTCCACAGACACTGTGGTTCTTGACACCGACAAGGCCAAAGTTTCCGACATCCAGGAACTCAAGAAGAAACACGCCGTATGGATCAAGCTGGAAGGCGACGTAGAACCTTCCATGTACGACTTCTGCGCCAGGGCCATCGACGATGCCCTCAAGGAAAAGCCGGACTACATCGTCTTTGAAATCAACACCTTCGGAGGCCGCCTGGATGCCGCCTTCGACCTGGTGGACACCATCATGGCAGTCAAGGGTCCCGAAACCATCGCCCTGGTGAAAAAGAAGGCCATCAGCGCAGGAAGCCTCATTGCTCTCGCCTGCAAGAAACTTTACATGCTTGAAGCCACCACCATCGGGGACTGCGCCCCCATTGTGCAAGGCGGCGACGGCACCCCGCAAATCGTAGGCGAAAAAATCCAGTCGCCCCTGCGGGCCAAGTTCAGGAACCTGGCCCAGCGCAACGGCTACCCGGAACTCTTGAGTTCCGCCTTCGTGACACCCGAACTCGAAGTGCTCGAGCTCACCGCCAAGCTGGACAAGGGCAAAAAGACGGAACGGGATACCACCCTCATTATCGAAGGGCAGAAGTACGCCGTGCTGGATAGTGCAAGCAAGGCCTTCTGGGGCGCTCCCAAGATTCTCGTAAAAGAGGGCGAACTCTTGACCATGACCGACCAGGAAGCCCTGGAACTGGGATTTTCCAAGGGGACTTTTAAGGACCGTAACGAATTCGAGACGAGCCTTGCCATCGAAAGCCGTAGCGAAGTAGAAACCACTCTCGGCGAAGACATCGCCTCGGCCATTGCGGCCATTGCGGGAATCCTCCTGATTCTCGGGTTCGGCGCCCTTTACATCGAATTCAAGACCCCCGGTTTCGGGCTTTTCGGAATCATCGGGCTTATCCTTATCGGCATCGTGTTCCTGGGGCAGTTTGCGCCGCAACTGGACGGCTACATTCCCGCCATACTTCTTGTGGCCGGCGTGGTGCTGTTCCTGGTAGAAATTTTCGTGATGCCGGGGACGTTCCTCTTTGGCGTAGGCGGTATCATCTGCATGATTCTGGCCCTTGCGCTGAGTTTCTCGCCAGAGGAAATTCCGGAGTTCGTCCCCGAAACCGTAGAGACCACCTTCGACGCCACTCCCTGGCTGTTCGGGCTGTTCTATATGCTAGCTTGTGCGGCTATTGCGCTGGTGTTCCCCATCGCCGCCAGCAAGTACCTGATACCGCTCTTGCCCGAAGGCTGGACTCCCATGCTCAAGACGGACCTGGAAACCGCCGCCTCCCCCACCGAGGCCGTGCAGGAAATTGCCGTAGGTGCCATTGGCGAAGCCAAGACATTCTTACGCCCCGTAGGCCAAGCCAGCTTTACCATGCCCGATGGCAGCACCAAGCTCTTTGACGTTCAGACCCACGGCGAAATCATCGAGGCCGGCACAAAAGTAAAGGTGGAATCCGTGCAAGAAGGGCATATTTGGGTGGTGCTGGACAATTAAGATTTCGGCATTCGATATACTGAATTAAATTTTGAAATAAAATACCGGAGAAAAACCATGGAAACTCTCTTAATCATCGGAATCATCATCGCGGCCATTGCCGTTATCATCTTGCTCGCCTTCATCGGCAAGTTCTTCAGCCTCTGGCTCCAGGCCTTGTTCTCCAGGGCAAACGTGAGCATTTTCCAGCTTATCGGTATGCGACTCCGTAAAGTGCCTCCCCAGGTGATTGTGGAAGCCCGCATTTTGAGCTGCAAGGCCGGCCTCCCGGTCGATACGAACCTGCTGGAAGCCCACTACCTTAGCCGCGGTAACGTGCTCCGGGTGATTCAGGCGCTCATTGCCGCCAACAAGGCAAACATCAAGCTGGACTTCAAGGAAGCCGCAGCCATCGACCTCGCCGGCCGTAACGTGCTGGAAGCCGTGCAGATGTCCGTGAACCCGAAGGTGATTACTACCCCGAAAGTCTCTGCAGTGGCTCTCGACGGTATCCAGCTGCATGCCATTACCCGTATTACCGTGCGCGCCAGCATCCAGAAGCTGGTGGGTGGCGCCGGCGAAGAGACGGTTATCGCCCGCGTTGGTGAAGGCATCGTGTCTTCCATCGGTTCTGCAATAAGCCACAAGGAAGTGCTGGAAAACCCGAACATGATTTCCAAGAAGGTTCTCGCCTCCGGCCTAGATGCAGGGACCGCTTTCGAAATTCTCTCCATCGACATCGCCGACGTGGACGTGGGCCAAAACATCGGTGCCATCCTGGAAACCGACCGTGCCGAGGCAGACAAGAAGATTGCCCAGGCCAAAGCCGAAGAACGCCGCGCCATGGCGTACGCCGCCGAACAGGAAATGAAGGCCAAGGTCATGGAAATGAAGGCGAAGCTGGTGGAGGCCGAAGCCCAGATCCCCATGGCCATGGCAACCGCACTCCGCGACGGCAAACTGGGCGTGATGGACTACTACAACCTGAAGAACATCGAAGCCGACACCCAGATGAGGAAGGAAATCGGGGCTGGCGGCGAAGCCGCCAAGTAGTCATGAGTCATGAGTTATGAGTTGTGAGTTATGAGTTGTGAGGTAAATGTGCAGGATTTTCAATCTCTTGAAATTTGGAAAAAAAGTCACTCGCTGGTTTTGTCCATTTACAAAATCACCGAAAATGACTTTCCTAAAAGCGAGTTGTTCACCCTGACCACGCAAATAAGACGAGCGGCATCGTCCATTCCGACAAACATTGCAGAAGGTTGTGGACGGCGAACAAATAAAGATTTTGCACATTTCATCCAAATGGCAATAGGCTCATCATCTGAAGTAGAATACCAGCTCATTTTGGCCAAAGATTTAAAATATATAACCGAGGAGACTTGGAAATCACTAAGCAAGAACATCACCGAAATCAGAAAAATGATGCTTTCTTTTAACAAAAAACTCAGCACTCATAACTGACAACTGATAACTATTATGGAAGGACTACTCATCCTCATAGGCATCTGGGTTTTGGATGTCGTCATCAAGAAGGTTGCAGCCAGCAGAAACAAGCGGCAACAGCAGCCTCCCCAGTACCAGCCGGAAGATGACGACAGCTACGAATCCCAAGACGAAACGCAGGAGCAGCGTCCCCCGCGTTCCTTGCAGGATTTGATCCGGCAGTTCGAAGACGCACAGAGGCAGGCGACTCAAGGCAATATTGAGCCGCCCACGCCCCCGGTGCAACGCAAGCATTCTGAGCAACTGACCCTTCGCGACATCGCAGAGGTGGTCATCGATGTTGATTTTGTCAACCTGGAATTTTTAATGGATTCCTTTGACGTTGACGAAAACACCGCCGCCGAAATGCTGATGGACCTGCAGGCCCACCACATCGTGGGTCACGACATGGGCGAAGGAGATTGCGACGTCCTGGTGCATGACATCGAAGAACTGGACAACTTGCTCAACCGAGAACAACGCACCGCCCAGGAACAAGAAGATTCCCGAAAGAACGAAATCGATGCCGCGCACGAAGAAGCCCGTCGTCAGGAACTTGAACGCCAGCAGAAACTGAACGCCCTTGAAGAACGGGCCAAATCCGCCCGGGAATCTGCCGCCGCATTTGCAGGCGAAGGCTATGCGGACTCCACAGGCGACAGCGAAACCGCCCAAATGCTCCGCAAGCCCGCTGTATCCACAAGGAACATCGCCGATGTGCGCAAGGGATTCATCTGGGCAAAAGTCCTGGACGAGCCCCGCTTCAAGCGCCGCTGGAGCGCACAGTACAGGTAACCGTTCGCGCCAAAAACATCAAAAGCCGCGCCCTTGGCACGGCTTTTTCGCTTCTACGCTACAACCTACCGCATGTCCGCAACGCAGCGCACGTACAGTCCCTTGCGGATACTCTCGTCGGTGCGGTTGATGCTCCGGGCCTCGCGCCTAAATTCCCAGGAACGACCCGTATTGCGCTTGATAGAAGTGGCAGACCAGTAGTGTCCGGTATTGGTCCCGTCGCAATACTGGTCCCAGTCCTTGCAGCCGCCTACACCCATGCTGTTCCAGTCCCACTGGGAGCGTTCCTTCTGGAAATCCCGCCACTCGCCATCGTCGGGCAGGTGCCAGCCCTTGGGACAGGCCTTCTTGGCTTCGCTGTGGGTATAGAACCGTCCGTATTTCTTGCACAGTTCCATATCTTCTAGCAGGCACTGGGTCTTGGCGTCCGTCAGCCCGTAGCGGATGTTCTGCACCATCCAAATCTTGTCGCCCACGATTTTCACCTTGTACTGTCTTTCGTCGCGAGTATCCGTCATGAGCATGTCGTCTTTGGAGATGTTCTTTTCGGCAAGCAGGTCCCGCTCCCCTACGCAACGCACGGCCACCACGGATTCCTTGGGCAGGTTCACCTTCTGGAAACTCCCGCGTTTCAGGTCCAGCATCAGCGCCTGTATGCCCGATTTTCCGACATCCCCCGCTATGGCGAAGTAGGCCGCATCTTTCCCCTGGACCTTCGGGTTCTTTTTGGACATGTCGTAATAGCCACGGGTATTTCCTGCAAAAGCCTTGGCATTCTGTTTTTTACGGGGCCCCATGAACTTGTCTTCGGCAAGGTCGTTCCATTCCTTCAAATCCGGAAGATGAGTCCCTGCGGGGCAAAGCCTGGACCAGGATTCCTTCTTGTAGAAACTGACCTTCGCCCGGTCCTTGAAATCGGGCTTGCCGTCTAAAGAAACATTGCTCGTAAACCAGTTGAGCTTTCCGGAGGGCATCATCTTGTAGGTGCGCCCGTCGCGGCTGTCCTTGACCGAGGCAGCACAGGCAAATGCAAAAGACAGTGCCACGACCACGGTCAAGCGAACCCAAATTCTCATCATAAACAACCTCAATTCCACCTACAAATATATATCCCAAATTAAAAAACGAAACTTACAATAAAATGTTATATGCGGATTGTAAGGCCTGCCGCCCCAGGGTACACCCAAAGGGAGAACCTTTCATCCCGTTTTTTGTGGATTTCGATTACCGCAAGACTCACACCAGAACCCACCAGGGCCCCCACCACCACATCCGTGGGGTAGTGCTTGCCCGCCGCTATCCGCAAAACCCCTTCCAGGGCCGCCGCCGAAAGCGCCCCTGCCCACACCACACCCCTAAAAGGCGACTGGGGGTACATTTCGCTGAACCACTCCCCGGTAAACACCGCCACCGTAAAGGCCGCCGAAGCGTGCCCGCTATAAAAACTCCCGTAGGCCTCGGCATCCGCCTTTTCGGCCCGTTCCACCGCCTTGCGACTGCCGGAGCCGTAACCGTCCTTGGCATAGACATAGGGCCTGGGCCAGAATTCCATGGAACGGACCATCAGGTTTATGCCCGACTGGAGGGCAAGTGCCTGGGCAAACATCAGGGTAAAACCGGCGGCATCCTGCCCGGAGGCGTCCCCCACTCCATAAGAATAACCCGCGAGAGCCAGCGGCGCCACCCCCAAAGCAGCCGCCCACTTGCTCGCCTTGTCGGCAGGCTCGCTGTATCGCCCCGCCAGGGACCTATCCCAGGGAAGCAGCTCCGAAACCGACCGGTAGTCCCCCGGCTCGGGCTTTTCCATCTGGGTGTAGCGGTAATTGCCAAAGAAGGCCGTGAACGCCGACAAGAAAGTGACCGGCATGTCCTTGGACCAGGAGACATCGTAGTGGGCCTCTTCCGGCGCAGGCGTTCCCGCCGCCCACACCATCAAGGGCAAGGCCACCAGACTCAAAAAAAACTTTTTCCACCGCAAAGCGTTCACACCCCCAAACTAAAAAATTATATTGGAGGTATGCCGAGCAAGAACATTACCCGCGAGCCCATTACGCCCTCCATCGAGCTGTTCAACGCCATTTCCGATGAGATGCGCCTGAAAATCCTGATGCTCCTGGACCAGGCCGAATTTACCGTCAACGAAATCAAGGATATCCTGGATATCCACCAGAGCAACGCCAGCCGACACCTCTCCAAGCTTTCGGCCTGCAAGCTCCTGAAAGACCGCCGCGACGGCATCAAGGCCTACTACGGGCTCAGCGAAGAACTCCTGCTTTCAAGCCGTGTCCTTTCGGTCATCCGGGAGGCCTACGAAGACCTGCAAGACAAGGACATCATCCAATGCCGCGCCGAGCAGGTGCTGCAAGACCGCACCGACAAGACCAAGGGCCAGATCCACAAGCTGGACCAGGCCGGCGGCAGCCTCAAGGCCCAAATCAGCCTGTTCAGCAAGCTCATGGTGCCCTTCGAAAAGGCGGTAGATATCGGCTGCGGCGAAGGGGGCGACCTCTCGCTGATGCTTGCGAACCGCTGCCAAAACGTATTCTCCCTGGATTATGACCCCAAGGTCATCAGCGGGCTCCAGAGAATCCTCAAGAAAAAGGGCATCGCAAATGTCACCCCGAAGGTGGCGGACATGCTCTCTACCGGGCTCCCGGACAACTTCGCCGACCTGGTACTCATGAGCCAGGTGCTCCACCACGCCCAGGACCCGCGCCTAGCCCTCAAGGAGGCCATCCGTATTCTGAAACCGGGCGGAACACTCGCCCTCCTGGACCTGGCCCAGCACAAAGAAGAATCCTTCCGTGAAACCCACGGTCACATCTGGCTTGGTTTCGACCGCGCCCAGCTGGAATTTTTCGTGAAGGAATTCAACTGCAAGATTGCCGAAAGCGAAATCATCCCCAGCGAGAACCAGGTAGACAAGAAACTCCCCGTCATCTGCATGATTTTGACCAAAGAGTAGCGAGGTTCGAGGCTCGAGGTTCGGGCATACGTGGAAAAAAAATTATCCAGCCTATTGCTTTTTTGAAAAAAAACAGGTAGATTTAGAATAACGAAAGGAGAGACCCATGGGAAAGGTTTTCAAAATTCTGGTGATTGTCGCCGTCTGCCTGATTTCGGCCCTCGGGATCTACGGCATCGTGCGGACCGCCCGCCTCGATGAGAACACGGCGGACTAGCCATCTGCATTTTTTTGAAGTGTAGCCGGGACATGCGCCCGGCCTTTTGTGCATTCCGCCAGCAAGCGCTTTGCTATATTGTCCAACATGAACTTTCTAAACAAGAAACCTCTGTTTTTTGCGGTTACTGCCGCAGTTTTTTTGGGCATTCTTCTCATTGTCTTTCGGGAATTCGTCTTCAATCCTGACACCCTGATGCTGAACAGCGACCAGCTGAACGGTATCGGCAGCCGTATTCTCCGCGCCGAAAACGCTGTCGTCACGGAATGGGACGATTCTCGCCTGGGCGGCGTCCCCACCATCGATGCCCTTTTCGCCGACGTCTATCACCCCCTTGTTTGGGTGCAGTTCATTACGGACCCCGCCCGAGCCGTAGGCTTTAAGTTTATCTTGACCGTCTGGGTGGCCTTCATGAGTGCCATGCTCTTGGCCTGGAACCTTACGGGGAACCGCTGGTGGGCAGCACTTCTCGGCATGCTCTACGCCTTCTCGCCGGAATATTTCACCTACATCTACGGCGGACACGACGGAAAGATGATGGTGTTCGCCATCGCGCCGCTTGCACTGCTCGCCATCCGCAAGATCGTGCGGGACGGAAGCCTCCCCTACCTGATTGTTCTCGCCCTTTCTATTACCTGGATGATTCTCGGTAGCCACCTGCAGCTCACCTACCTGTTCTTGTGGGGCGCCGGATTCTATACCCTCTACGAAGCTTTTTTCCATTGCGATTCCTTCAAGACCAAAGGCAGGCGTATAGGCCTAGCGGCAGCGGGACTCGCCTTCGGGCTTGCCATCAGCTGCTTCCAGGTGGTACCTCCCTACATGTACACCACCACCCAGTCCGTCCGTGGCGAAGGGGACCACACCAACCTGGGTCATGCCGTAAGCTGGTCCCTGCATCAAGAGGAACTGGCCCAGATGCTCCTGCCCGGGTTCATCGGGGTAGACGTCTATGAATACGACGACAAGGCCGGGAAACTGGAAGGCAGTTCTTTCGTGGGATTTACCGTACAGGAATACCAGTCCTCGGGCGGGTCTCCTTTCTATTGGGGACACAACCCATTCAAGTTGGATCACAACAATGCAGGCGCACTCCTGACCCTGCTCGGTTTCCTCTGCCTGTTCTTGCCCGGCAAGCGCCGCTGGGCCATGTTCTGGGGGCTTGGAGCAGTTCTCGCCCTGAGCTACGGCATGGGGGCACATTCTCCGCTGTTCAAGCTCTGGTACAACATCTTGCCTGGCGTCAAGAATTTCCGCGCTCCGGGTATGGCCCTGTTCTGGTTGCCCCTGCTGCTCGTGATGATGGCCGCCCCGGTCCTCAAGGCCATTTCCGACGAATCCAGCGAAGCCGCTAGGAATCGCCGCGCCCTGTTCCACGGCGCCATCATGTTTGTGCTGCTCCTGGTCATCGTTGTCATCGCCCGCTACAACTGGACACTCTTTATCGGGCCCTTCGGACTTGTCACCTGCCTGGTGTATGCCGCAGCATGTCTCGGCGTCATGAGCCTGGACGACCAGGGAAAGGAATTTTCTGTAGCCAATTTCACCGACAGTTTCAAGGCCGGTCTCCCCGGTACCCATCGTGCTATCCAGGCCTGCGTCGTAATCGGCTTCACCTTGATCGGATTGTTCCTCATGAGCGGGCAAAAACTTCTGGAAGATGCGGTAACGGCCCCCTATTTCAAGCCCCTGAACGAAATTGCCATGCAGATGAGCGCAGGGAAAATCATTCCCGGGTTCATCCTGGTGCTCGTAATCGTGGCCGCCACCTTGTTCACCTTCAAGTGGAAAGCGGGCGTTGTCCAAAAAGCGGGGCTCCTTGCCGCCGTGGCCGCCGTTGAGCTGTTCTTCATTGACGGGGCGTTCATCCAGAACGTAGAAGCCAAGGAATACCTCCAGCCGGAAAACCCCGTAGTAGCCGCCGTCAAGGTCCCCTTTAAGACAGACAGTCTGAATACACCCCGCGTGCTTTCCCTATCCAGGAACAAGGCGCTGGGAGCAAACGCCTTCCCGCAGTTCCACTTGCGCAACGCCGACGGGTTCCACGACAACGAACTGGCAAGCTACAGGGCTTTCCGTGGCGGCCAGCAAAACGCAAACTTCCTCCTGAACATCAACAATCCCGAAGCGGCCCACCCCTTCCTGGACCTGATGAATATCGGCTTTATCATCTTCGATAGCCAGCGGGGCACGACCTACATGCCTATCCCTACCGCCATGGGAGAAGTCTACCTCTATGGCGATGCCACCATCATGAGCGACGAAGACGCCATCAAGACCTTGCAGGAGAAAGCCGCCATTCGTAAACCCAAGGCCCCAGAACCCGTGACTGAACCTGTTGCAGATTCTACGGCCGCAGACTCTACCGTGGCAACTGCCGACAGCACTGCCGCAGACAGCACCGTTACCGATTCCTCAGCGGCTTTAGTTGCAAGTGTTCCGGACGAACCTCAAGACGACCCCAACGCTTTCTACTACAAGGAAAAGGCCATCCTGTCCGAAAATCCTGAGCAAGCACTAGAAGGCGGTATCGTCCAAGGGTACGCCCGCCTCGTGGAACAGCCCAAGATGGACACCCAGGTATTCGAAGTGGATAGCGACCGCCCCGCCATTATGGTGGTGGCAGGGAACTTCCACCCCTACTGGAAGGCTTATGTGAACGGAAAGGAATCCAAGGTCTACAAGGCCTTCGGGAACCTGCGCGCCGTAGAAGTGCCCAAGGGAAAATCCACCGTTCGCATGGAATACCGGAGCAAGCCCTTCCACGCATGCCTAAAGATTAGCGCACTGGCTATTGTACTGCTCGCCATCTTCGGCATAGCAGTACTTGCGAAATCACGAAAAAAATAGCGTTAGCAGTCGTTACCGTGAGCAACAAACGCCAGTTATTAAACTGGCGTGGTTGCGAGAGCATCGGCAAGCCGTAGAAGGCTCTAAGCATTTAGCCGATGCGGTCACTATTTCAGCCCGGCAAGAATCAGGCGAACAACGCCCTTGGCAAATTCTTTGCCGTCGGACTTCAGGGAGGCGGACTTTTTCAGGGATATTCCCTGATCCTTCTTCAGGTTCAACACAAGCTGAGCGACACAGTATTCGTCGTATTCCACCTTCATGTTGTAATCGGCGAAGTTGAACTTTTCGGCATCCTTATCAGCCTTGAATTCATCATAAGCGGCATTGCAGTCGTCTTCGTCAATGGCATAGCGGATGGCGAAGTTCAAGGAGCATTCATCACCTTCGTAAGAGACGGTCAGCTCGCCAGAAGATTCTTTCAGTTCATCCACCTCGATGGACACCAGGTCATCGTACATGGTCAGGCGGTCGCAGTCGGCGGCACGGATATTCTTGAGGACATTTTCCTCATCGGCTTTACCCTCTACCACCTGCTTGTCCGCAGGCTGGAACTTTAGGTAGAAATCGATCAGGGCTTTTTCTGTCTGGACAATGGCGAGATTTTCCTCGAACAGGTTCGCCTTGAAATCCTGGGCATAGCATTCACCGGAATAGTGTATTACCGACGCCATGTCATCGCCCTTCTCGTAGCGAAAGCCCATCTGGAACTTGTCGCCCTTCTTGCCCGGGCCTACTTGCCAAAATCCTACGGGGAACTTGCCACCGTCAAACTCAAAGCGGGCGGGTTCCGTAATATCCTTTTCAAAACGCAAGGCGGTAGTCTTATCCAAATAGGACTTGTACTTGAAAACAGAATCCGGATCTTCCTCTTTCCATACCAGATTGCCAAGTTCACCCACCTTGCAGACCGGGTAAGTGACCGTCAAGGTAGAGTCGTCGGAATCGTAATCATAGTGGGCCTTGGAGAGAACCATGTCAAAAGAATCTTCCAAATCAATACTGGAAGAACCGCTATCGCTACCGCAGGCCGAAAGCACAAAACCACAAGCGACGGCAACCCCAAAGGGAGCCACATACCTTTTCAAGTTCAAGTTCATCAAAAACCTCTAACCCTATTATACATTTTTTTCGCAAAAAACGCTACAACCGACCTTCGAAAAAGCCCTCGAAATCGATATCCTTGACGCTTTCGACCACGTATTCCGGCTTCACATCCAGCTTTTCCACGTCCGAGCGTTTGGTTTCGCCGCACAGGGGCAGTACGAACCTGCAGCCTGAACGTTTGGCAAGTTCAAAATCCGTATAGAGGCGGTCCCCTACAAACAGGATTTCTTCGGAAGCATAGGTCTTCAACAATCCTGAAAGCATGGCGGGATTGGGCTTACCGAAACTGCGCTCCGGTTCTACACCGTAGGCCGTCTTGAGTAGCGCCATGAAACTCCCGATGTCGGGCACGGGGCCGCGGGCGTCGGGGCACACGAAATCCGTATGGGTCACCCAGAAGGGAATCCCCCGCTGCACCCGGAACGAAAGTTCGCAAAGTTCCCGGTAGTCAAAACTGTTGTGGTAGGCCACCAGAACCAGTTCCGTATCTTCTACGGCAGGACGCAAATTGAGAGAAGGATCCTGAGCGGCAAACCATTCATAGACTTCGGGATTGGCAAAGAAATAGACGTTCTTGAGCCCCTTTTCGTGAATGGCAGCCAAAGACAAAGTCAGCGCAGAAATAATGCCGTCGTCGCGAAGGGGAAGCCCCATCACGTTCAGGCGGTTCTCGTAAAACACGGGCGACTTGCTGGTATTGTTGCTCAGGTAGTAAACCGGCACCTTCGAGGCCACCCGCTTCACGGTATCTACCGCACCAGGGTACGGACGGCCGCTCAGGTAGAGGGTTCCGTCCAGGTCAAAGACCACCACTTTTACGGGCTTGTGCGCTGTCATGCCTGCTAAGGTAGAAAAAATTGCTACCTTAGATGCCATGAAGACCCCCGATAGCCGTTTTTACTGCCCACAAATCCAATGCGGAAGGGCAACCCTGGACGAAAACGAAAGCGCCCATGCCGTAAAGGTATGCCGTGCTGCACAAGGGGACATTCTGGAGCTTTGCGACGGACTGGGCCACTTTGCAGTCGGGACCATTGCGGTTGCCGACCCGAGGGCCTGCCAGGTGGAAATCTCCAAGGTAGAAACGCCCAAACCGGAGAGACCGTTGCTGAACCTGGCCATCGCCTGTCTCAAGGACGACGCCCTGGAAGAAGTGGTATTCCATGCCGCCCAGACCGAAATTGCAAGCATTACCTTCTTACGGACGGACTATTCCCAAGAGCCCAAGAATTCCGACTTGCACAAGCTGGTCCGCCGTTCCGAGCTCAAGAGCCTGGTAAGCCTGAAACAGTCCAAAAAACCTTGGCTTACCGAAATCTGCGGACCTGTCGAATTCAAGGAATGGCTAAAAAGTTACCGTGGCGACCTGATCCTCTGCGATGTAGATGGCGAAAGGACAGCCCCTAAAGAAGTCACAGACAAACTCACAGCCGATCCTGCCAGTGACAATAAGAGCGACGCAACTTCAACTCCCGTGACCCTTCTGGTGGGGCCCGAAGGCGGGTTTTCTCCAGAAGAAATCCGCATGACCAAAGATTTTACAGGCGGCAAAAGTTACGCCCTGAACCTGGGGAACACAAGGCTCCGGGCCCGTACCGCTGCCATCGTGGCTCTCGGAAAATTGCTATAAAACAGCTACATCAAGCGAAGACGCATCTCGAAGACGGCACGGTCCGTCTCATCCAAGATGCGCATGTAGGTGGCCCCGCTGTGGTCCGCACGGAAAATACGCAGGGTCTGGCCTTCTTTGGATTCTCCCAGGTAATGAATCTCCAACGTCGCCGGATTGCAAAGCTCCCAGTCGGGAGTCCCGAACACGTTCAGGGCCAGCTTCACATATTCGATGTTGTTCATGTGGTGGGACATGTCGATGTGCTGGGGCAGTACCTTCTGCTGGTAAACTTCCTGATATTCTTCCGGCTTAACGTGGAAACGGTCAAATTCCGAAGCATCGAGGGTCTCCGGAAAACCTTCCGTCGGAAAATTCACCGACGAGAGCCGCAGAGGGCGGTGGTTTTCAAAACTGAGGCAGCACATTTCCTGCTTGGCCAAAATGATGGGCTCGCCCTCGGTCGTAGTGATGGCGGTATTTTCGTTGAGCCTGATCAGCTGGTTATCCGCCGGAAACGACGTGGTGACCACCTTGTCCCGCCAGTACGGGCGTCTGAAAAACTTGAACTTGGCCTTGTAAACCACCCAGAAGCCGCCCTTCTCCTTCACCACAAAATTGTCCATCTTCATGGCACCGAAATTTTCGGTAATATTATCCTGAACCATAAGCACCGTCTGAGCAAGGCCCATCTTTCCGGACACGTCGATATAGGCCGACGTGATGGTCCGCTGTTTCTGGAATACAAGAGGGTTCTTCGACAAGGCGTAAATATCTATCATGGTGAGCAATATAATTTTTTAAATGGCTAGCGTTTCAAAAGGCGCATGATTCCCTGGCGGTTGTATTCCGGGTCGTCCTTGGCGAAGGGGCTTTTCGTCTCTTGCCGCAGGGCGTAAATTCCGCACTCGCCGCAGTCCACTTCGGTCCCCGACTTGGAGCTGACACCTTCCATAAACAGGCTGTCGGCCACCACGCTCAGGACTTCGCGAGGGTCCGTGCCGTCTGAACCTTTGGAGATGCACAGGTCCGGCAAGGCAAAGGTTTCAAGGCCCAAGGTGTAAAGCACGTCCGGACCTTCCAGGTAATTCATCCAGGGGTCCATCGGGAACTGGGCGTCGCCCAATTCTTCACGGAAGGCTTCTGCGCTCCAGGCGGCGCCGCTCTGCTGCATATACACGCCCAAGGCTCCTGCCGAAAGCACCTTCAAGATAGCGGTATTCACCATGGTCAAGTCCGCAGGGCTTTTCAAGCTCCCTAGCAAGAACAGCAGAGACTTGTGGGAATCGATGGCAGTAGCCTCTTCTGCAGAAATATCCTGATGTTCCTTGAAAATCTCGGAAAGTCCCGGAGTAGCCTCCTTGCGGACCACCTTGAAATTCAAGGTACAGCCGGGCACCATCAGACTAGCCGTCCCTTTTTCTACTACGACATTAGGCGTTACGGCGAAGGGTTCGTCCTGAGCCACGGTCAACGGGAATGCGAGAACAAAAGAATTCATACCTGTTTCAAGGCCTCCTGTACCAAGGGGGTGAGCAAGTTCTGCGATGGCGGTTTCGGCAGGCGCACCTGTGTTTCCATGGCGGCCTGCAATGTTTCCAGGTTCAGTTTTGCCGCAGGAATCTCTACAGCGTAACCTGCCCGGGAAAGACTTTTGGCGAGCACCACCTGTTCGTACTGCCCAGGCGTGGGCACAAAGATACAGCTGGCACCCAGGACGGCCATGTCCATAATGGTGCTGTAGCCTCCCCGAGAAATAATCCAGCGGGCACGACGGACAGTGCGCGCAAATTCGGAGGATTCCAAATGACTAAAAAACTGAATGTTTCCTTCGGTCCAGGACTTTCTTTCGGCACCGGGTTTCCCGAGAATCATCACGTGGTTTCCGGGCAGTTCGGAGAGCAATTCCCGCAGTCTGCGTTCAAAGGCGCTTCGGGCAGGCTCCACTCCAGAGATGACCGCCACCACGTTCAAATCTTTCGAAGTAGCGTCCATAATTTCAGGCAAGTCATCCAATTCCGTAAAACGGCTCAACGGGCCTGCATAACGAACATTTTCCGGGCAAGATTTCACATGGGACATGGCGCCTGCATAACCGGGGGCTTCTTTCAAATCGGGTATCCACACCTGGTCAAAGTTTTCCATTTTCTTTCGATGCCAATGGACCCCGATCCCTTCGAACTTAGAGAAAAGTGCCGGAAAGGCAATACGGCACTGGTGCGTCATGTAAATGGAAAGCGCCTTCGCCGAATAAAAACCGAAGCGGTTGTCCGAAAACAGGATGTCGAACCCGTGACGGCGAACCATTTCTTCGGCATAGTGGTGCTCGTATTCAACGACCCTGTTCAAGTGGACGCTGTTTTTCAGGAGCCAAAGCCCCATGTTGAATCCGTGTTTCGGGTAAACAATGCCATAAGACGGAGCCGTATGTTTTTTCAGCTCCGGAAAAATCTCGTTGTACAACGGGGCATAGGATTCCGTGACGGCAAGTTCCACCTGGGCGCCTTGCCGCAGAAATTCCTTGATGACGGGGACACAACGGGTCGCATGACCCAGTCCCCAATCCAAAGGTGCCACCAGGACTTTCACTACCTGGCCTCCAGCCATGCGTTGGCCCAATCGCCGTGATCGCAGTCCTTATTGCCGCCCTGTTCCAATACCAGTTGCAGGTTCTGGACTCCGGACACATCTACTTCCAAGATTTGTTTCTGTGTAGAATACATCTTGTTTGAACGGAACAGTTCACGACCATCACCCTTTACCACGAAGAATGCCCCGTCACCGCAGGCACTTTCGTCGTCCAGGCCGATAACGCCGTGAAGCATGTTGAACTGTCCTGCAATATCGTATTCGATGCTCGCATCGGCATGACTTCCGATTCCATAGCGGAAAGGTTCTTTGTCCAGGGTTATACCGTTATGTTCCACCGTCTGGTCCTTTTGCGGGCTACCCCAATCCTGATGGAAGTTCTTTATAGGCATTTCCGAAACTAGAGCGACTCCTTCGCCTTCCATAAACAAGTCCCTGTACAGAGTCAAGGTGTCGGCATCAGGCATCAGACACCACATTTTCAGACGGTTCATGCCCACGGACAAATCTGTAGAATCCAGCAGCAGGCTGTCTTGGATTTCAGTCACCACCTTTTCTTTTTCGGGTTTGCCGTTTACGGAATAGGAACAGGCGATGGACTCTTCAAAATTCTTGTTCAGCGTAACGAGGCTGCTGTCCATGTTCGAAACAGAGAACCGTTGTGCATACTGGGACACACCCTTCTTGGCGTCGATGCGGTAAATGACCAACGGATAGCCGAACAGCTTGGGCTCCAAGAGTACGCGTTCGTTCTTGTAGGAATCCAGAATCTCGTCAATCTGGTCGGTGGTCTTGAAGCCCACCACGCGGCTCTGGCGGTTTACCGAACCGTAACCGTCCTGACCGCGCACCAGGTAGATGTTTCCACCAGACACCTGGTACCACTTGGCAAAGGTATCCGTATCCCAGCGCTTGAACGTCCGTTCGCTAAAGGCACTATGACCGGAGGCAAGCATCTGCCAAGGTCTCGCATAAATGTAGATGGAATTCTCGGGATACTTTTTCAGTTCCGTATTCAAGAAATCCTCTTCGGCCAAAAGCTTGTTCTTGTAATAAAGCATGTTGGCCTTGTAACTGGGGGCGTGAAACATCATAAGCCCAAGGGACATGGCAACAGCAATACCCAGGACCAGGCGACCGATGCCGTCAGGTTTCATCTTGGAGAAAAAGCACAAGGCGTCGTAAGGGCCAAGGGCCATCAAGAGAGCGAACAGGGGCAAGGCCACCAGCACGTAACGCTGGTTGATGTCGATGGTGAAGGTTCCCGACACGTTCAGCAAGATGACGAAAATCTGGATGCAGAACGAAATCCCGAGAACAAAGCCACGAACATAACGCCTGGAATAAACCATCCTGAACAGGAGCCAAACCGTGGACGCCAGCAAAAGCACCGTAAAGGACGTGTAGAACGGATTTTCGAGGATGCCACCAAAAGACGTATCCGCCTTCAGGTTCATCATGACTTCTACATTGGTCTTCAGGTTGAACCACAGGTTTTCAAGAGAATGGGCCGCATGTTCCCCGCCCTGGAAATCATAACCGCGATAAGCCGCCATGGTATTGATAGAAGGCCAGCTCACCGCAATGACCGAGGCCACAAAGAGGGGCAGGCGGTACGGTTTTTCCAAGAAATAGCGATAATAGTAAAGAGCGAAAGGAATAAAGGCAAAAACGGTTTCCTGTCTAGTCTGTGCAAAGAAGCCTAACAGGGGCACGGTCAGCAAGAAATGTTTCCAGGTCACCTTGTTAGTCGGCACAAAGGCGTACCAGGCCATCAAAGCCGTCAGGAGGGCGATGTAGAGGACTTCCGTAGAGGCAGAGCGTGCCTGCAAAAGGAATATGGGCATGCCGCCCAAGAACGCCGTAGCCGCTAACGCCAAAGGCTCGCTCTTGAACCACCTGCATAACGCAAAGAAGAAGAAAATCAGGCTCAGGATGTAGAAGGGGTAGTTCACCAACAGGGCGGTATCCCTGTTGGGTTCCATGAAGTTGAACACCAGGGAATACACAAAGCCGAGAGCCTTGCCCTTGAAGTTGTTCACTTCGTCGGTACATTCCAGGTTGCCGTCTTTCCAGATTCCCTCGTTACAGATACCGCCGGAGTGCTGGAAGTACATCTGCAGGCCCATGGATTCCCAGCTGGTCTCGTCGCTCAGCACCCGATGGCTGTTCCCGATGTTTCCGAACATGAACACGGAGAACACCAGCAACAATACGGCCAGACCGCAAAGGCTCTTGCCGCCGGGCAAATACCCGCGGATATGCTTTGCGATAAAGGGCAGGTTCACCACGACGCCTACGAGGCCCACCACAAACGTGGAAAGGATGGCGTAATAGCCCCATTCGATATCCCACTTGCGGGCCGTAGCCACGGAGGTTCCGTTAAAAATAAGGAATGCTATGACCAGCACAATCAGGGTGACCACAAGCATGAGCCCCTGGGGTTTCCCAAGGTTCAACGACTTGAACCACTCCTTCAACGCATTTTTCTTTTCTTTACCCTTTTTCATTTTACATCACTCGTTTCATACTCTAAACAATCGACCTAAATCACCAACTCCTCAAGCAGATCCTCGTGATTCTATCGCCACAGCGTGGCTTCAGAATGACAGCGAGGATGACACCTCTTGAGACCCACTGTCCTAACCACTGTTTACCGACCACTTTACCTCTTGCAACCAGCAGCCCTAATACCTACAACCTACTACCTAACACCTACCCCACTCCCAGCCTTTCCATGGCAATCTTCTTGCCGGTCTGGAAATCGCACTTGCCGCTGCCCAGCTTGGGCAGGCTTTCCACCTTCACCACAGCGCCAGGCACCATCAGGGGCGGAAGCCCTATCTGGCGGAGCATGTCCTTCACCTCGTCTTCGGACTTTTCGCCGGCATAGACCAGCACAATCTTTTCGCCCTTGGATCCGTCGGAAACGGCCACGGCAAAATGGTCGATCTCGTCGAACATGGCGTTTTCCGAAATCTTGAAATCTACAGAGCCGAGGCTCACCATCTCGCCGCCAAGCTTTGCAAATCGGCTGTAGCGGTCCACGATAGTCAGGTAGCCGTCTTCATCTACGTGGCCCTTGTCGCCGGTCTTGTACCAACGTTTGCCGTTGATGACGGCTATGGCCTGGGCGGTGCGTTCCGGGTCCTTCAGGTACCCCTTCATAATCTGGGCTCCACCGATGAGAATCAATCCGTCGCTACCGATGGGCAGCTCTTCCATGGTGTCCGGATCCACAATGCGGAACTGGGTTCCAGGCAGTGGCGCTCCCACGGTACCCGGCTTGTTGCCCTGCAGCACCGTCTTGTAGTCGTCCATCAAGACATCCTTGGTGTTTACCGCCGCCACGGGGGTGGTCTCGGTACAGCCAAAGCCTTCGAAAATTTCCAGCTTGAACTTGGTGCGGTAAAGCTGTCGCACGTCTTCGCGAATCTTTTCGGCTCCGGCGTAGATGCTCCGCACATGGCCAAACATCAGCGGGTGCACCGCACGGTTCATACCCCACATCCGCAAGAATGTGCCCGTGGCCACCATGATGGTCACCTTAAACTGGGCGCACATGCGGGACACAAGCCTTGCATCCGTAGGGTCGGGGCAAGTAGCCACCGGCACGCCGTCCACCAAGCAAAGCATAGTCGTAATGGAGAACCCGAAGGCATGGAACAGCGGGAGCGACCCCAGGAACACGTCGTCGGAGCCGGGGTTCAGCACGCTTTCGCACTGCTTGATGTTACCCATCAAGTTGAAGTGGGTCAGTTCCACTCCCTTGGGGCGACCCTCGGAACCGGAACTGAAAATAATCGTCGCCACGTCGTCCAGGGAGACCTTCTTGAAGAACCGAAGTTCCAGATACCAGGCCGGAAGCAGCATCACCCGCAAGAAGTTCAGCACCAGGGCGGGCTTTTTCAGCTTTTCCTTCAGGTCTTCCATGTAATAGACCTTGTACTTGTCCAGAAGCTTCTCCATGGGGAGTCCCTTCTGCTTCAGCTTGTCGATAAACACCCGGGCGGTAATGATGGTCTTCACGTCGGCCACGTTACAGCAGTAGTCCATGGTCTCCGGCGTGTTGGTGTAGTTCAGGTTATAGACCGTCTTGCCCTTGATGAGGCAGGCCATGTTCACGATGATACCCGGGCCCGAAGGCGGAATCAGCACGCCCACGTTCTTTTCGCCCTTGGTAAGACAGTCAATCATCTTCGCAAAGGTCAAGGATGCCGCCGCCAGGGCGTTTGCCGCCAGGTGGTGACCGTCGGGACTATAGACCGAAGGTCCGCTCCCGATACGCTTGACCGTGCGTATCCAGGCAGAAGCCACCGGACGGAGCAGCCGGATATAAGACGTCCATGCCGTAATGGAAAGTTCCTGCACGGCCCGCTGGACCGTAACCGCATCCGCCTCCAGGGGAAGTTCCTCGCCAAAGGCCACCGAAATGATACGGCCTTCGCTATGGATTAAATCCTTGAAGCCGGAACCCGCCTGGGAGTAGCTACTCCCCCACAGTCCCTGCACATAGAACGGCAAGAGCTTCAGGTGGTGCACATCCTTGATGGCGTCGGAATAGTCCAGGCGGAAACGGCTCATGTTGCCCGTGGCGGTCATGGTGTTCTCGGGGAACATCACCACGGCCTCGCCCCGGAGCAGGGCCTCCCGGGCCTCCTTCATGGCGGACTCCGGGTGTGCAATGTCCAACTCGATGGTCCGCATCTGGGAAAGGAGCAGACGCACATACCATTTTTCAAAAGGCCTTTTGGTAATCACAAAGCGCAAGGGTCGGGGGCTTGCCATCTGGATCATGGCCCAGTCCACATAGGAGATGTGGTTACCCACCAAAAGCACAGGACCTTCCCAGGGAATACGCTCCACGCCAGACACCAGGAACTTGTAATGGAACGAAAGCACCGAACGCATCAGCTGACGAAGCAGCGTATGGGGCATGGCCATCAGGGCCCAAATGGTGCCGACCAGGCACACGATACCCAGAATAAAGAACAGGCTCATCCGGTCCAGGTTCAGGAACCGGATAAGGACAACGGCCACAATCTCAAAGAGGAGAATACAAAGGTTCTGCACCCCGTTGGCCACCGAAAGCACGTGGCCCGCCGACCTGGGCTTGGTATGGTACAGCAGCATGGAGAACATGGGAATCATGTAAATGCCGCCACAGAACCCCAGCAGGGTAAAGGCGATGGCGTTGTAGGGCCGGGGGATAAAGGGAATCAAGAAGATGAGGATGGCCGCCCCGGCGGTACCCATGGGGATAAGCCCGGTCTCGATGAAGTTCCTGGACATGCGCATGGCAAAGACGATGCCCACCACAAGACCCAGGGCCGTTCCGAAGATGGCGTAGTTGGCCAAGATATCCCGGTTAAAGAGCGAACCCGAACCGAACAGGTCCTGGATGACGAACACCATGAGGAATATCATGACCCAGAACATGGAAAGCCCGATAATGGACTGGCGGAGCGCCCGGTTCACCCAGAGCTTGCTCAGCTTGCGGCGGGTAAACAGCAGGTTCCAGTAACGCTTCCAGGGGAATTTCAGCTCGGCATCGTAGGCGCCAATAGGCGGAAGCCCGAAGGTGAACAGGATTCCCAAAATCTCAAGAGCCACGAGGGTTATCCCCACAGGGGCAAATGTCTGGAGCGCCTCCGAAAGATCCCCTGCCACAGGGAGCATCCGCTGGTAGGCGTAGGCGGTAACGCCTCCGCTCAGCACCAGGGCCACGAACAGGATAATCATCAGGATACCGCTCCCCTGGGCCAGAGAGCGCACCCCCACCAGTTCTTTCATGTAGCCGTTCTTGGCCGGACTCTGGAACGCCTGCAGCACAAAGAAAAGACCAATGGAAAGAAACTCGAGCAAGAGGTTCGCCGTACAGACCCCGTAACCGAACAGCACCACCGCAGGTAGCGAAAGCAGGGTCGTCCACCTAAGGACCCGTTCCTTAGGAAACTTGTCGGAAAAGTACCCCGCAGGAGTCATGAGCAAGGTGCAAGGCAGCAGGAACAACAGGTGCAGCACATAGAACTGCCAAGATCCCATGGCCGTAAATCCGGCACGGCTCAGCACCAGTTCCATGTAGGCGACAAGGATAGTAGAAAGGGCTACCTGTGTAAAGGCAAACCCGTAAAAAGCAAAAAATCCCTTAGACTTTTTCATCGGTTTATCCCGCAAATCTTTCATGGGAAAGATACATAATTAAAACGGTCCCGCCAATGCGGGACCGTCCTTTTCAGTTTAGGTAATGGATTGTCAAAGCTATCTGAGGCCCGACATAGAATAATCCACGCCTTCCTCTGTCTTTACGCAGCGGACTGAAGAGTATTCAGACGTAGAAGCATCATCATCTTCAATATAATCGGTTCCGACATAGATCACACCAGCTGCCCCCTCGCCGTAGGCTTCAGGCGTCCAGAACTGACCCAAATACAGATATGCATCGGTACTTCTCAGCGATTCCTTATGATTCGGCTCAAGGCCAAGTCCCAACAAGTCCCAACCGGCCTCGGGCCAGCCTTCTTTCGACCTAAGGACATAAGCCGCAAATTCCTCGTCGTAAGGCGGCCTATACATTCCAGCCGCGCTTCCATAAGCTTCCTCAGCATACTTTCTAGAAACCGTTGTGATCAAATCGTACCACTCACTGTAAGAAGGCATATGCCAGCCTTCGGGGCAGAGGCCCTGCACGGGGAATTCTACATCTTCAGCGTCGGGCACGTTTCCATCTAGATACCCCATGGCCACTTCCCAAGTGTAGCCGATTACATTACATTTTTCCTCGTCATCGAGGCAGGCGTACAGGTTCTCCGTTTTTCCGGCACCTGCTGCATCAGCGATTTCAGACACCGGCTTAACCTTCAGATTTTCAGCAAGCCAAGTCTGGTTACCGATAGTAACGGTCTTGTAAGTCACCTTCTCATTGTTGGGATCGGTAAAGGTTCCTTCTACCTTCTGGGCGGCAAGATCCTTCTTCAGCTTAACAATGGTATTTCCTGTACACTTGCCATAAGCACCGAATTCGAACAAGCCAAAGTTGTTCTCGTAAGTACCGGCCTTGGAGGCTTCTACAAAGGCGAAAGTCACGAATTGAATTCCGAGAGCCTCTCCATCATAACCACTGAACAAAATGTTCAAGAAGTACTCGTAAGGGGGAATATCAGGATACAGCTCGGCCCTAGGATAATTGAACTTATTCCAAGGAATGCTGACAGTCTTTTCCTGGCCATTGGTGGAGGGAAGCACAGCAACCATGCTATTGGGACCAGTATAGTCATTTCCGACATAGACATTCATTTCCTTTTCAGAGGAATAGGTCAAGCAGAATCCACCCCAGTCAACAGTAGCGGCGTGTTCTTCATTAAAATACAACGACACGCCAGCCATAGGAACATAATAAGGTCCATCATAATTCGGGTTTACATCTTCAGAAAGCTTCAGAGTTGCCTTGCCCTTGAATCCATAGTTCTTGTAGAGAGATTCCTCCATCGGATATACAACGTCTATTTCATCAGAAGAAGGAGCTAGCACCATGGCACCGCCTGAAACCTCTTCTACGCCTTCCCATTGGATTGTGCTACTGACATAGAGATCTTCTCTCCATTCGGCGTAGTAGACATCATCATCCTCATAAACCAAACCTTCACCAGTACCGCCATCCAAAACCTGGTCGCGAGCAATAACCCTTACGCCATCGAGCGCATCAATAATGCGAGGACGAACCCTTCCACCATATACCCAACCAGAACCATCCTTAACGACATAGGGTAGCCTAGACAGGCCCTTCCAGGTGGGAAAATTAGTGCTGTAAACTTCCGCTGCAAAGCCCATCCCGTTGCCGCAATCATAAACCAATACACCGGCACCGGAATAAACTATGCTACAGGCGTTGTTTTGTTCCAGTGTTTCGGGCGTAATGGCAGCCGAGCTGCTAGATCCAGAAACGCCACCGTTGCTAGATTCAGGAGCAACGCTATTGCTAGATTCGGGAGCCTTGCCGGATTCGCCGGTCTTGACCTCAACCGACTTGTCACCACAGGTAAACTTCACGCCAGAACCGTCTTCGAGATTTTCAACGGTACAACCGGCATTGGTTTCAGAGACCTCGCCCTTCTCGCCCTTGGTACCGTTCTTGATAACCGCTAAGGAGTCACCATTGCAAACCAGCTTGTAGCCGCTCTTGTCGGCAAGCTCTTCGGCCTTGCAATCAAACTTGGTCACAGCAGGGGTTGCAGAGGTAGAGCCGCCCACAGACTTCCATTCCCAAGCCTTTGCGCCATCTTGTTCTGTTTCGGCACAAACGTAGACTTCGCTTTCGGAAGGAACTACCGCAAAGTAGCCCTTGTAGCTAGCGTCGCACTTGGGCAAATCCCCGCCAGAAGCGTAAGATTCGGCCTTCACCAATTCGGTAGCGGATTCATCGCCGCAAGCCATAAAAAGAGCACCGGCTGCAACCAACGCCACCGGCAATCCTAACCAATATTTCATATCTGATCCTCCTGATGCAGGGCGGAAATATTCCTACCCGTATTGAATCCCGTAAAAAATAGTTTATTCAAACCAAACAAAAACTCCCGATGCGACCAGCACCGGGAGTTTAGACGTAATTTTAGGTATAAATTACTTGTTCTCGAAGTAGTAGGTGGTCAGAGTCTTGCCATCCTGGGAGAACTGGATAATCTGCTTGCCCTTGGGAAGATCGCCGGTGATCTTGAACAGGTTTTCGGCCATATAGGTCACTGTCAAGTTCGTGCCCTTGTCCTTGTCGGCAAAGAGGCCCTTCTTTTCGCCAGCGTCAAAGCCCTTGCAGTCCTTGTGGGCAGAAATGTCCTGTTCCACGGCAGGGAAGGTCTTGGCGACCAGCGGAGAGGTCACGGAGCTAGCATTGCGGTAGAAGACTTCCAGCTTGCCTTCGATTACGCGGGGAGCCGGCAGCGGAGACATCTTGGCAGCAGGTTCCTTTTTACCCTTCTTCTTTTTCTTGTCCTTCTTCTGGTCGGGCACCTTGGCGCCGTCGCCAGCCTGAGGACGTTCCAGCTGATAGCCGGCAATGGATTCGTTGCACTGGGTGGACCAGACGACCCATTCATTAGAAATCTTCTTGGGGCCGTTTTCTTCGTCGCCAGGCAGGTAGAGACCCGGTTCAATCTGGTCGCTATAGATGTACAGCGTCACCTTCAGGTTCGGGTTTTCTTCCGTAGTAGAAATCATGTTCTTGCTCTTGATATACTTGGAGCGGCCGGCAAGAATCTTGTAGTTACCCACGGGGACCTTTTCGAACTTGAACTGGCCCTTGCGAAGTTCCTGCTTGTACTTGTACTTTTCCTTGAGGGTGGAGTAGATAGTGGAGTCCATCCAGATGGTGGGCATTTCGAGAGGCTTGCCAGTGAAAGCGTCACAGACTTCACCTTCAATGGTACCGGTCTTTTCGCAACCGGTGAGAGCCATAGCCACGAGAGCGGCGGTAGCACAGAGAGTAAGTGTTTTTTTCATCGTTTTTCCTTTTGAGTTTCTCTAAATATACAAAAACCCTCCCGTTTTAGGGGAGGGTGTAAAAGACTAGGCTTCTTCTTCGGCCTTGGCGGGAGCCGCCTTGCGGGTCTTGCGCTTTGCACCGGTGATGTTGCCGGCGAAACGCTTGTTGAAGCGGTCGATACGGCCAGCCGTATCCACGCGATGCTGCTTGCCCGTCCAAAACGGATGGGTATCAGCCGTAATTTCCAAGGAAATTACGCTATATTCAACACCATCGATAGTCTTCTTTTCGGCGGAAGACTTCGTGGAGCGGGTGATGTATTCTTTACCCGTATTCGCATCGACGAACACGACCGGTTGATAGTTAGGGTGGATACCTTCTTTCATTTTTAAACTTCCTGTGAAGTAGTTAATTGGAGCACACAATTTAGAAGAATTAGGCCTTTTTGGCAAGCGTAGGCCCGCTTTTTTGTATCTTTAGGCCATGATTCGGAACCGTTTTCCAAAAAGAATCGCCCACCCCGGGTGCTGGAAGTTCCTCGGACTGTCCCTGCTTGTCGGGGCTCTTGCCGCCTGCAAGCCGGAGCCGCCTGTGGCGACCATCGTGGTCGTGAACAAGAAAATGCCCCTTACGGAATGGCCTGACAGCACCTACATCGCCGACCTGGATTCCATCCTGGCCCTGGAACCGCTAAAGAAGCAGGACAAGAACAAGCCAAGCATCGCCATGAACACCTTCAAGGCGCCGAACTTTATACTGCCCTCTTCGGTAACGGGGAAAAAGCCCGAAAAAGGAACCAAGGCGGACCAAGGGACAAGGACCGGCAGCGGAAAACCGGGACCGGCAGCCACTCAACCCCGCAAGGACAATTCCGCCGAAAATTTCGCGAACCAGTTCACCCAGGCCCTTTCTGCGTTGCAGTCGGACCCCAGCAATTCAAAGCTTTACAAGGTGGTTGAATCCAAGGAAGGCGAAGACCTGTTCCAGCTTTTACGCCGGACCTACGGGGCGGGTGCCCAGAGCCTCCCCCGCTTCTACGTGCTCTCTACCCTGCAATCAGTAAACCCCGGCGTGATGCTGGAGCACCTGAATGCCGGGGATAAGGTGAGAGTCCCTAAGATTTAGACGAAAGAACGGCCCTGCGGGCCTTTAGACGAAAGACGAAAGGTTTTTCAAATCCAAGGCATTTTTTTCAAAAAAAAGAATGCAACGCAATCAGTTACATTCTTTCGTCTATCGTCTGTAGCTCCGCTGTAAGCGGAGCGTTCTTTCGTCTAAAGTACGCCCTTGCTGCTGGGGACGCCCTTCACGTTACGGCTGGGTGCAACGGCCATGGCCACAGCTCGTGCAAAAGCCTTGAAGATGCTTTCCAGGCAATGGTGGTTGTCGCTGCCGTAGAACAGTTCTACATGCAGGTTCATGCGGGCGTTCTCGCAGACCGTCTTGAAGAAATGCTCGAACATGCTGGCCTCGATGCCGCCAGCCGTCTCTCCGGGGAGTTCCACCTTCCACACGAAACCGATGCGGTTGCTGAAATCGATGCACACGCGGCTGAGGGCCTCGTCCATAGGGACAAAGTAAAAGCCGTAGCGCTCGATACCTTTCTTGTCGCCGAGGCATTCCACAAGAGCCTGCCCGAGCACAATGCCGATGTCTTCCATACTGTGGTGCATGTCGATAGCGGTGTCGCCCTTGCAGGTCAAGTCCAGACGGAAGCCGCCGTGGACCTGGAACAGGTCCAGCATGTGGTCCAGAAACGCATTGCCGGAATCAATGACGCCCCTGCTGGCCTCGTCCAGGTTGAGGCTCAGGGAAATGTTGGTCTCGCTGGTCTTTCTTTCGATCTTGGAAACTCGCATTATTCCGCTCCTTCGATGACTTTACCGCCAAAGACCCTGAACTTGGTGACGCGGCCGAATTTCATGCCGGGCAGCGGCACGTCCTTGCCGTTCAGGTAGAACTTGGAAATGGCCCTAGGTTCGCCCACCACCACGTACAGGGTGTCCGAAGATTCATAGACCATGCGGGTGCCGGCCTTGGAAAGGTTGGATTCCTTGAGGAACGAGGTATCGTCTTCGTTGTGCTTGATACCGATCCAGGTGCGCATCTCGCCAGAGGCCACCAAGATAAGCTTGGAGCTTGCACCTGCCAGAGCGGCCTTGGCCTCTTCGGTCTTGGAATCGGACGAAAGGAATATGGTTGCCGAAGCGGGACGGTCGGATTTCTTGATAGCTTCATCCACAACGGCCTGGCTGATAGGCTGGTCCTTGGCGGGAGCGGCCTTCGCCGTATCGGCGGGAGCGATCTGGGCTGCAGAGGTATCCGCATTCATGGAATCGGCGGGAACGGCCTCGGCCCCTTCGGGCATTTCAGCGGGAGTCTCGACAGCGGGTTCTTCTTCCACCACTTCGGTCTTCACAGGTTCGGGAGCGCTCTGCGCAGGCGTCACATCCTTGAAGAACTTGGAGGCGACCACCAGGGCAAGTCCAATAACCACGAGAATAATGACGATTACCTTCCCCTTGGAGCCACCCTCCCCTTCGGCAGAACCCGAAGGCTTGCCCGGGTTACCGTCAGAAAGGTCCGTAAGAAGGCTTGCAAACTTGGAACCATTCTCGGCGGCATACCAGTCCAGCACCCGCTTGGAATCCAGGCCCAGTTTGGTACTCACGGAGTTCAGATAGCCGCGCAAATAGGCCTGCACCGGAAAAGCCTTCCAGTCACCGGATTCAATCAGGGAAATGTTCTTTTCGGACAAACGCGTCGCCGTGGCAAGGTCTGCCACCGTCATGGATTTTGCTTCGCGGGCACGGGCCAGGTAGGCGCCAAGCCGCTCGTCGGGGCGTTTATCTTCAATAGGATTACTCATACCTTCACCTTCAAATTCTTAAGCATGTCTAGCGTGCGGGCTACAGGAAGTCCGACTACATTGTAATAGCATCCGCGGATAGAGCGGATCAGGCGGGCTCCGTTTGTCTGGATGCCGTAGGCCCCCGCTTTATCCATTGGGTCCAAAGAATTTACATATTCTTCCAGCTCCTGTAAGGAACAGTCCCTAAAAAACACCTCCGTTTCCTCTTGGGAAGCGGAGAGGAGCATGCCTCCGTGGGCCACCGCCACACCGGTAATCACCTTGTGGGAGCGTCCGTTCAGGGACTTGAGCATCCGGAGAGCGTCATCTTTATCCTTGGGCTTTCCGAGAGGGCGACCGTCCAGAAACACCAAAGTGTCAAAACCCAGCACCACGGCGGAAGGGTCCTTCTTGGAGACCGCCAAGGCCTTTTGGCTTGCGTTTTCGCGGGGAAAATCCAGGGGATTTTCGGCGGTAGGCTTTTCCTCTTCGCCCGACACCGAAACGCGGAACTTGACCCCGATCTGCTCCAGGATTTCGCGGCGGCGGGGGGACCCGCTGGCAAGGACCAAGTCAACCGTTTTCAAACACTCTTCCATGAGAGGAAATGTAGCAAAATGAAGGAAGCCCGACCTATCCCACAAGGTCCATCAGGTCATAATACATGAGGCGCGTGTGGGGGTCATCGTCCTCAACATTCATCCTGCGAAAACCGTTCTTTTCGTAGAACGGGACTGCATCAAGGTAGGCGTCCACAGTCAGGAAACGACAACCGGTCTTGTTTTCAACAACGAACATTGACTTGATGTAATCCAACATTCCAGAGCCAATCTGGTTTCCTTTTGCGGAGACATCAACGCCCAGACGGCACAACTTGACCGCCGGGTAACTTTTAAGGCGTTTTTCGTTCGGAAAACCGTTCTTTTTACGAAATCGGTTGAATTCCGTTTTATCCTTGAAATCAGTTATTGCCACCTTGTCGTTTGCTAGACTGCAATAAGCCAAAATTTGTCCCGTATTGGGATTGGCATACGCATAACTTACAGAAATCAGGTGTTTTTGGAACGCCGGGGCATGATTCAATATAAAGTCGTTCAAATCCCTGTCGCCGCAGTCAAATCTTTTGATTGAGTCCGTCGAATTTAAGCGAATGAACTTAAAAGATGATAACTCTATACTTGGTTGAACCACGGGTCGATACCTCCGTTGGCCGCTTCGCGGGCGCGCTTTTCGCGCATTCCCTCCTCGTAGGCCTTCTTGAAAATTTCGTAATTCCGCTGGATGCGGGCACGAACTTCCGGAGGTTCCGGGTGCCGCTCTTCCATACGGGCCAAAAACCGGCGAGCATCCTCGCCGAACAGTATAGGAGTCTCTCGAATTTCGCGAGCCATGATTCCTCTTCTGTTATACCATATAGAAAACTGGCCTAGGGCCAGGCGGCAACCAGTCAAGTCGGTTCCATTGCCACAAATATACCTATTAACAATGCAAAAAACAAGCCCCGAGCATGAGAGCTTGCATTTTACCTTCAACTGCCGCCGTAAATCAACCTATTTGCAGCATGACCGCCAGCTTTTCGCACATGACAAAGCATGGGCCATGGCCTTCGCCTCGCTACTAGTCCCGCAAGCAACGGACAGAAAGCCCATGCTCCTTACCGTATCTACCCTGGTCCGCGAAGTCGTTGTCGTAGCTCATGACCATTAGGATGGCGTAGTCCTCGTCGTACTGCGTGGCACTCCAGAAGGAGGCGATGTCGCCAGCCAAAGCAAAGTAGAAGAAAAGGCCGTTCGTCTTGTTAGCAGTAGCCTCGCCAGCAGGGAGCGCAGAGAAGCCGTAGGCATCCTCGTTGGTGATGCCGCCATAGGCCGTCCAGCCAGTCCGGGCCTTGAGTTTAGCGCCCGCCGTGAAAAGATCGCCCACCGCATCGATCAGGGTTTCCCATTCCGTCCGGCTCGGCAAGTGCCAACCAGCAGGGCATACACCCTGCACGATGTCCGAGCCAAGGTCACAGCTGTTGCCGCAGCCACACTGTTCCTCGAACTTGCCTATGGCAGTAGCCCACGTGTAAAGGCGACCGTACTTGGTGCAATTGCTAACATCGTCATTGTAGCAGGAACTACCGTACTTCGTTTCATAATTCAGATTCTGAGCCATCCACCATTGATTACCGATTTTTACCGTCTTGTACGTCTGACCGTCGCGGGAATCCTTCAGGGTACCATATACAATGACACTTGAACTGGCTGACAAGCCTTTCGACGAAGACGATTTCACGGAACTGCCGCTTGACTTGGCAACGGAGCTTGAAGAGAATTTTACAAAACTGTTGCTTGAGTTAACAACGGAACCTGAAGAGAACTTCACAAAACTGCTGCTAGATTTTGCAGAATTGCTTGATGAGGACTTCGCGAAACTGCTACTCGACTTTACAGAGCTGCCGGATGTCGGCATTTCACTGGACGAAAGCAACTGGGTAGCGGAGATCCCTTCGCAATTTTCGGTGCAGCCAGGCAAGTTGTCAACGGGACCGAAGTCGGCAACATTTCCATCCGCATTATTTCCGCCAGCCGGCGCGGTCGCAGAATCTCCGCAGGCAATGAGAAACAGTGCAAAAGCACTTAAAAAGACGAGCAACCCATTAATCAACTTCTCTAGACGCATGGAATCTTTCCCTTTGCTACAGCAAGCATCTCCATAAACCACCCAGTTTACGACACTGAATGTAAAAAAACACACAAACAAAATAAAGTATTTTTTTTACTTACTTTTTTTAAAACGCCCATTTTGGGCATTTTCAGGGGTGTTAGGGGGATTTGCCCCCTAGGTGAGGGGGTAGGCCGAGATACAGCTCGGCCGAGGGGGAGGCCTCCCCCTTTTCGATTCGAATTTCGGAATTATGATTTTAGAGCACTCAAAAAAAATCCGAATTCCGAATTCCGAACTCCGAATTAATACACCTTTTATTACCTTTCTGGGTAAATACCGGAGTTTTTTATGGAACGATTCAAACCGCGTGATATGTTCGTGGAAGCGGGCTACGGCCCCAACTTCGCAGACCAACTTTTGCAGAACGCCTACAGCAAACTTTTTGAGGGCGACCCCATCGACGAGCGCATCTGCTTTGAAGCCTCCGACAACATGGCCTACATCGTGGACATCGGACACGACGACATCCGCTCCGAGGGCATGAGCTACGGCATGTTCGTCACCGCCCTCACCGACCACCCGGAACTGTTCGACAAGCTCTGGCGTTTTACCAAGCGCTACCTGTACAACGCCGAAGGGCCGCACCAGGGCTTCTATTCCTGGCAGGTCTCCACCACCGATTTTTCTATGATGGATCCGGGGTCTGCCCCCGACGGCGAGGAGTACATCGCAGCGGCGCTGCTGATTGCAGCCAAGCGGTTTGGCCGAGACGACTACAAGGAAGCCGCAGTAGAGCTCATCAACATGATGCGGCACAAGCAGACCAACGAGCTGGTTGGCCCCATCATCGACCCCAAGATGGGAATCGTTAGGTTCTCCCCCGTGCTGGGCAACGACTTCACCGACCCCAGTTACCACACCGTGGCCTTCTACCGCATGTTCGCGGAAGCCACTGGCGATAACGAATGGAACGAGATCGCCAAGCGCAGCATTGAATACCTGACAAAGGCAGCCCACCCAGAAACTGGCCTCTGCGCCGACTACTCGGAATTCGATGGCACACCCAAATCCATGCCCTGGTTCCCCGAGAGCAACTGCTTCAGCGGAGACGCCTGGCGAGTGGCCCTGAACCTGAGCCTCGACTACACGCTGTTCCGCGCCGACGAGCGGGAGAAGCAGATTTGCGAGCGAATCCTGAACTTCTTCGAAAGCAGGCGACCCTACCTGGCGGACTATTCCGTCGATGGAAGTCCTTTTCCGCGGCAGGGGCGCGAGGCCACTCCGGGCGTAATCGCCATGAACGCCGCCGCCACCCAGGTGCTTGATTCCGAAAATCCGCTGATCCACGGGTTCGTGCGGGACCTGTCGAACCTGTCGGTGCCCTTCCGTTTCTGGCGCTACTACGACGGAATGCTCTACATTATCGGGATTCTCGGGACCGCCGGGAAAATTGTGTTTTAGGTTGTAGGGGTTAGGATTTAGGGGATAGGATTTAGGGGCTAGGATCTAGGGGTCGCTGGTCACAAGAGGTTTTGGGGTATGAGGTTTGAGGCACGAGATTAGTAATGAGTTGTCAGTTGTGAGTTGTGAGTTCTTATAGTCGCGCCTTTGGCGCCAAATTATATACTGATGACTGAAAACTGACGACTGATAACTCAATGTTGTGAGTTGTGAGGCGTGAAGATTGCAGGTAATAAGACGTTTTGATGGTTAGGAAAGTTTTTTCGAAGGAGTAGGACATGAACATTGTTTCTCGTAAAGTTTTTGCCGCAGGGCTTGCGGTTTCTATCGCATTTTTGGTCGCGGGTTGCGAAGATGTGCGGGTAGAAAAATACCCCAATGGCCAGGTGCAGTTCGAGACCACCTACGTAAACGACAAGCGCGAAGGCCTGGAAAAGGAGTTCTACGAGAACGGCACGCTAAAGCGGGAAACACCCTACAAGGAAGACCGGCGGGAAGGCCTTACCAAGGAATACTTTGAAGACGGCACCTTGAAATCGGAAATCCCCTACGCCGACGGTTACATCGAAGGAACGGTGCTCCGCTACCACAAGAACGGGAAGCTCGCCTCCAAGGCCCTGTACCAGAAGAACAAGCAGGTGGAATTTGGGGAAGTTTTCGATGAAAGCGGCGACCCCGCCACTAACGGCAGCTACAAGGACCCCCGAGACGGTATCGCCTACGAGTGGGTCCGCATCGGCGACCAGCTCTGGACCGCAGAAAACCTGAACTACGCCCCGGCGACAGGCTCCCTGTGCATGCAGTGCAACAACTGGGGCCGCCTCTACAATTTCGAAAGCGCGAAGACCGCCTGCATGGACGGATTCCACATGCCGAGTAAGGACGAATGGCAAAAACTGATTGCCGCCGCAGGCAACAAGCCCGCCCTGGCCTTGAAGGCCGGTTTCGGCTGGGATCCCATTACAGAAGGCTCCAACAACTACGGCAACGGCAAGGACGAGCTGGGCTTTGGCGTAAAAGCGGGAGGAGCCCACTTCGCCAAGAGCGATGTGCCGCTCAAAGAACGCAAGTTCGATTCCGCCGGGAAAAAGGCCTACTTCTGGACCGCCGAAGGCGAAGTGGTGGTATTCCACCACAACAAGGACAACGTCACCTTCGAGAAGTTCAATCCCGAACACGGCGCAAGCCTGAGGTGCCTGAAATGAGGCTCGGGGCGCGAGGTTCGAGGCTCGGGGCTAGTGATTAGGAAGCCCCCGGTGTAAAAACCGAGGGCTTTGTTTTACTCAAAGTCTGCCGAAGGCAGACGCGCTCATACCTCAAAGGCACCCTTCTGGGTGCCGAACTCACAACTAATCAGGTCGTGTATTCCGCGTTGATCTTTACGTAGCCGTAGCTCAGGTCGCAGGTGAAAGCGCTTGCGGATGCCTGACCGATGTTCAGCACAAGCGTTACTTTGTATTCACGCTGGCGAACCACCGCATGGAGTGCCGCCGTCTGGGCTTCGTCGAGCTGGAGCGGGCGCCCGCCTTCCAGGACTTTCACGTCGCCGAAGTAAAGGTCGGTGTGTTCGGCCACCATGTTGCAACCGCTACTGCCTGCACTGCTGAGAATGCGGCCCCAGTTGGGGTCTTCGCCGAACATGGCGCACTTCGCAAGGTTCGATGTTCCGATGAAGCGGGCCATGCGGAGAGCTTCTTCGTGACTTTCGGCTTTTTCGATACGCAGTTCGATCAGCTTGGTAGCACCTTCGCCGTCGCGCACGATATCCTTGGCAAGACTCTGCATGATAAGCATCAGGGCCGCACGGAACTCGCCCTGCTCCGAGAGGCTCAGGTCTTCGTAGCGCAGACCGCTCATGCCGTTGGCCAGCAAGATGCAGGTGTCGTTGGTGCTGGTGTCGCCATCGACGGTGATTGCGTTGAAGGAATCGGCGATGTCCGCACGGAATTCGGCAAAGAAGTCGATGGGGAGCGAAATGTCGGTGGTAATGAAGGCGAGCATGGTGGCCATGTTCGGGTGAATCATACCCGAGCCCTTGCAGGCGCCACCGATGGTCACTACGCCCTTTTCGGTATGGATTTCAACAGCATGGCTCTTGAGCGCAAGGTCGGTGGTGAGGATGGCGCGGCCGAATTCCTCGGAGGCGTCGGCGTGGAGCTTTTCCACCAGCTTGGGGATCCCGGCCTCGATTTTGTCCATGGGCATCAGATGGCCGATCACGCCGGTGCTGCACACCAGCACGCTCTTGGGCGCAAGGTTCAGCGCCTCTTCGGTAAGGGTGGCCATGCGTTCGGCATCCTTGTAGCCCTGTTCGCCGGTACAGGCGTTGGCGTTTCCGCTGTTCACCACCACAGCCGTTGCAAAATGGGCATGCTCCAGGGCGGCCTTGTCATAAAGCACCGGGGCGGCCTTCACCTTGTTGGTAGTAAACACCGCAAAGCAGCGGGCGGCCTTTTCGCTCTTGAGAAGTGCCATGTCGGCATTGCCGCTGGCCTTGATGCCTGCGCAGATTCCAGATGCCGTGAAGCCCTTGGGGGAACACACACCGCCATTTTCCAACAGATTGTACATATCGACTCCTGCAAAAGGCGCCCTTCGGGAACAGCCGTTCCCCAAAACGCCGGTAAATTTTTTACCTTGTAGAGCATGGAAAAGAAAATCCCGTTTACACAAGAAGCCTACGACCAGCTCGTCAAGGACCTCAATAATTTAAAAAATGTAGAACGTCCCCGCGTGCTGCAGGAACTGGTTGACGCCCGCGCACAGGGCGATTTGAGCGAAAACGCCGAATACCATGCCGCCAAGGAGCGGCTCGCCGCCATCGACAACGTGGAACTGCCCAAGCTGCAAGACCAGCTGGCCCGTGCCGAAGTGGTAGCCTTTGACGCCTCCTCCGACACCATCCGTTTTGGTGCCACCGTCACCGTCAAGAACCTGAAGACCAAGCGGGACGTGGTTTACCAGTTGGTGTCTCCCGAAAGCGTAGATGCACTCAACGGGAAAATCAGTTTCAAGAGCCCCATCGGTGCGGCCCTCATGGGCAAGAAGCGGGGCGACAAGGTAGAAGTTTCCACCCCCAAGGGCGTGAACAACTTCGAAATCATCGACTTCAAGTAAGGCGAACAGGACCGCCCGCGAGACCAGGATGATTGTAGCCCTCATTGGCAAGGACCAGTTTTCCAAGGACATCCGCATCGAGAAATTCATTGCCGATGCCCTGGGCGAACGGAAAGACGACCCTCTTTCCAAGCAGATCCTGTACGCCACGGACACGAACATCCCTTCCATTGCCGAAGCGGTAATGACCGCCTGCGACTCCGTGTCCATGTTCAGCCCGGAACAGGCCGTGGTAGTACGCAAGGCCGAAGCCCTCAAGGCAGACGACACCAAGGCCCTGGCCAAGTGGCTGGGGCATGGCCCCCAGTGCAAGCTTTTGCTGGACTTCGAGACTCTCGCCGCCAACACGGAGCTCTACAAGGCCCTGAAAAAGGCAGGCGAAATCGAGAAGGAATACGACGAGCCCAAGTCCTACAAGATGGCCGACTGGATTGCCTCGGTCATCCCCTCCCATTTCAAGAAGGCCATCGACAAGGATGCCTGCCAGTATCTGGCCGAAGCCCTGGGCACCGACACCAAGCTGGTGTGCGAAGAGGTCGAAAAGATTCTCCTGTTCCAGCCGGACTGCAAGAAAATCGACCTGGAACTGGTCAAGACCATGGTGGTTTCCCAGCGGAAAATCGTGGCCTACGAAATCAACGACTATTTCGGCATGCGTGACGGCAAGGCCTACGCCAAGAAACTGAACGAAATGTTCAACAACGGCGTGCAGGCGGTGCAAATCGTGGCGTCGCTGTACTACTACGCCGTGGACCTGATGAACTTTTCGGCCCTGCTCGCGAAAGGCATGACCCCCAAAGACGCCGCCGCCGAACTGGGCAAGAACGACTTTATCTTCAACGTGAAGGGCAAGGCTCCCGAATGTGCAAGACGCTGGGGCAAGCCGCTCCTGTGCAGGGTCATCCGCAGGCTTGCCGACCTGGACTTTGAAATCAAGAGCGGAAAATGCTCCACCCGCATTAGCCAGGAGTTGGCGCTAGCTGCCCTGGTGGTGCGGTAATCCCCGAACGCCGAAGCCTTGAGCCCCACGAGGGCGTTTTAGAAGCGCAACAACAGCTCAATTTTACTTACGGAGCATATAAGAGTGCCTTTGAGAGGTATTTTATATGCCCCTAAAGGCACTTTCAAAGGGTGGCGTACCTATAAGCAGCCTGTTTTTTGCCTGTTTATAGGTACAAAACGGGAAAAAACAGTCAAAATATGGTTAATTTGTACAAAAATCTCCCCCAAAAGACCTATAAAAGAACCGAAAAATACTGTTTTATATGCCCCGGCCACAATTTCCCTCCATTTAAGTACCTATAAGAACGCTCAAACAGACCAGTTTATAGGTCCATTTTTCGCCTCACTATCTCCACTGTACCTATAAAACCGAATCTTGGCGTTATTTTATAGGTACAACAGTGGCTGAAGCGAGGATAAATCCGCAAAAAACGTTTTTTTCAGAAGTCGGCCATATATAAACATTTTTCAGGACCAGGCATGACCGAATCACATTTGAAAAATATATTTTTCGAATGTAGGTACATTGTCTTTCAGGAGGAGAGTTCCATGAAAAAAATGTGGAAGGGCATTTTGTCCCTATTCGTCGGGATTGCAATTATCAGTTGCGCCGGTACGAATTCTTCGGCAGAAAAGAAAGGGGAAGAAAAACTTAATCTGGTCAAGGCAGGGACGCCTGCCGCGGACAGCCTTTTCTCTGGGATGACGGAATTCGCCCGTTCAATATTCAAGGGAACACTTGATTCCGCTCCAGGGGATTATTACTACCATGTGACCGACGGCAGGATTGACTCGCTGTTCAAAAAGGAAGGCGGACAGTACAAGCCTATCATTTCTATCGCGTACGACTTCCTTATCGGGCAAAGCAACTTCGAACTAAAAAAAGGCAACTATAGTTTCTTCGTAAAGGACGGCATACTAGAAGGAGAAATAGATTTCCCCAAACATGCCAAAACATATTGGAACGACGGGAGTCCAAAAAATGTATTGGCAGGCCTCCTTTATAGGGATGATCAAGGTGGGATCTGGCTGGATAGCGGTAACATAGATACGTATTCAGAAAACGGAAAAAAAACAGGGCAAAGTATTTGGAAGAACAAGCAAGCCATTGCAGACAAGCAATGGAACGAGAACGGAGTATTGGTATGTGAGTTGAATTTCCCTTATTATTACAGAGAATATTGGGACAATGGAAAGTCCAAGCAGATAATGACAGGCATTCTTTATAAGGATGATCAAGGCGTTATCCAAATGGACAGCGGACGCGTAGAAATGTATTTCGAGAATGGGAAAATTCAGCAACAAAACGAGTGGAAAGACAAACAAATCGTTGCTGTAAAAGAATGGAACGAAAACGGTGTATTGACAAAAGAAGTAAGTCTCCCCACATATTACAAGGAATATTGGGACAACGGAAAGCAAAAAGGCAGAATAATAGGCATCCTTTATAAAAATGACCAGGACGTCGTCTCGGCGGACAGCGGGTACTCGGAATCATATTTCGAAAACGAGAAAATTTACCAGCATAACGAATGGAAAGACAAGAAAATCATCGCGCAAAAAGAATGGAACGAAAACGGAGTGCTGGTAAAAGATACAGATTTCCCCAAATACACAAAAGAATACTGGGACAATGGAAAACTCAAGCAGATATTTACAGGCATCCTTCATAGAAAGAACGACCTATGCTCTTTTTCGCCAGATAGTGGACACTCCGAATTATTCTTTGAAAACGGTAAAATTAAAGAACAGACTGACTGGAGGGACAAGCAGGCAATTGCAAGCAAGATATGGAATGAAAACGGAGTGTTGATAAAAGATATAGATTACCCCAAACATTACAAGGAATATTGGGACAACGGGAAGCCCAAATTTGTATCGACCGGTCTTCTTTATAGAAATGACCTAGGCAATTTCGATTTGGACAGCGGGCACCAAGAAATATATTTTGAAAACGGGAAAATTAAAGAACAAAGCGACTGGAAGAATAAGCAGTTCTTTACAAGTAAGCGCTGGATTGAAAGCGGAGTGCAAGTAGTAGACCTTGATTTTCCCAAATATCTTAAGCAATATTGGGACAACGGAAAACCTAAGCAGATATTGACAGGCCTCCTTTATAGAGATGACCAAGGCAATATCCAAATCAAAAGCGGACACGCGGAAATTTATTTCGAAAACGGGAAAATTCAACAGAAAAACGAGTGGAAGGACAGACAGGGCATTGCAAGTAAGCAATGGAACGAAAAGGGGACATTGATAAAAGACCTTGATTTCCCGAAATACGTCAAGGAATATTGGGACAACGGAAAGCCTAAGCGAATATTGACAGGAAATCTTTATAGAGATGATCAAGGCAATTTCCATATAGATAGCGGACACTCGGAAACATATTTTGAAAACGGGAAAATTCAACAGAAAAACGACTGGAAAGACAAACAGCCTGTTGCAAGCAGGCAATGGAACGAAATGGGAGTATTGATAAAAGAATTAGATTTTCCAAAATCTTACAAAGAATATTGGGACAACGGAAATCCCAAAGGGGTAATGACAGGAAACCTTTATAGAGATGATCAAGGCAATTTCCATATAGATAGCGGACACTCGGAAACATATTTTGAAAACGGGGAAAAAAATCAGCAAAATGATTGGAAAAACAAACTACTCATTACACAAAAAGAATGGAACGAAAGTGGAGCATTGACAAAAGAATTAGATTTCCCCAAATATTTTAAAGATTATTGGAACAATGGGAAAATAAGAGCGATAGGAACGGGTCTCCTTTATAGAGATGCCCCGAACAATGTCACTTTGGATAGCGGACTCTCGGAAACTTATTTCGAAAACGGGAAAATCAAAGAACAGAACAACTGGAAGGACAAGCAAGTTGTTGCAAGCAGGGTATGGAACGAAAACGAGGTGTTGATAAAAGAACTAGAATTTCCAAAATACGCCAAAGAATATTGGGACAATGGGAACATAAAAGAAATAGTAACAGGCTCCCTTCATAGAGACAATCACGGCGGTTTCTATTTAGAAACCGGGCACAAGGAAACTTATTTCGAGAACGGCAAAATTAAAGTGCAGAGCGACTGGAAGGACAATCAGCTCATTACGAAAAAACAATGGAATGAAAATGGAATATTGATACTGGATTACGTCTTTCCAAAATATCACAAGGAGTATTGGGACAACGGGAAAATGAAGCAAACAGCAATAGGACTCCTTTATAGAAACGACGAAGGGGGTATTCGAGTAGATAGTGGGCACTCAGAAATATATTTCGAAAACGGGAAAATTAACGAACAGAACAAATGGAAAAACAAACAGCTCGTTGCAAGCAAAGTATGGAACGAGAACGGGGTATTGATAAAAGACTTAGATTTCCCAAAATATCTCAAAGAGTATTGGGACAATGGGGATATACGACAAACAGCAACCGGTATCCTTTATAGAGATAATCAAGGCAGTTTCCATGTAGATAGCGGGCACTCGGAAATTTATTTCGAAAACAGGAAAATTCATCAGAAAAATGACTGGAAGGACAAACAGGGCATTGCAAGCAAGCAATGGAATGAAGATGGGGTGTTGATAAAAGAATTAGATATCCCCAAATATTACAAAGAGTATTGGGACAATGGAAATCCCAAAGGGATATTGACAGGCATTATTTATAGAAATAGCCAAGGCAATTATGAAGTGGATAGCGGACACGCGGAAATATATTTCGAGAATGGGAAAATTAAAGAGAAAAGCGATTGGAAAAACAAATGGGCCGTTGCAATCAGACAATGGAATGAAAGCGGGGTGTTGATAAAGGACATAAGCCTACCAAAACATCTCAAAGAATACTGGGATAACGGGAAAACAAGACAAATAGCAATCGGGACCCTTTACAGAGACGATCAAGGTGACTTTCGAGTCGATAACGGGCAATCGGAAATTTATTTTGAAAATGGAAAAATTAAAGAACAGAACAAATGGAAAAACAAACAGGTCATAGCACATAAAGAATGGAATGAGAATGGGATTTTGATAAGAGAAATAGACTTCCCCAAATATCTCAAAATGTATTGGGATAATAGAAATCCCAGAGGCGTAATGACAGGCCTCCTTTATAGAGATAATCAAGGCACAATCCGTTTAGATAGCGGACACGAAGAACTGTATTTCGAAAACGGAAAAATCAGCCAACAAAACGACTGGAAAAACAAGCAACCCATTGCAAGTAAGCAATGGAATGAAAACGGGACAACGATACTTGAATTTAAGCAATACGAATATTACATAGAATATTGGGACAACGGGAAACCCAAAAATGTAATGACTGGTATTATCTATAGAGATAATCAGGGTGTTTTCCAGCAGGACAGCGGACACGGGGAATCATATTTTGAAAACGGCAAGATTGAAAGCCAATACGACAAAAAGGGCAAACAAATCATTGCAGCTAAGCAATGGAGTGAAAACGGGAATCTAAAATTCGACTTAGATTTCCCGAAATACCAAAAACTTTATTCCGATAGCGGAATTCTGCGTTTAGAAATGGAGGGAACGTTATTCTACGATGATAATGGGAAAATTCAAATACAAAATGGTTTCAAGAAAATATATTATGAAGACGGGGAAATGGGACTACATGAGATTATTAACGAGAAAAAACTGATAAGCAAAAAAAGCCAGCGTGAAGATGGCACCCTTTTCATGGTAGGAGACGTGCAAAAAGGGGTCCATAACGAATACTACTCAAACGGCAAGCCCTCTCGGGAAATATCAGGAAAATTTCACTACGATGATGATGGGGACATTGTCTTGGAAAACGCCTCCGACAAGAGGTGGAACGAGAAAGGAATTTTAACAGTTGAAATTGTTTTCCCAAATTACGGAAAAATTTATTCTGATAGCGGAACTCTTAAACTTGAATTAGAGGGAACATTATTTTACAACGACCAAAACAAAATCCAAGTGCATGACGGTTTCAGAAAAGAGTATTACGATAACGGGAAAATACACGCTCAGCAATTCTATAGGAAGAAAAAATTAGTTGGCGAAAAAGTCTGGAGTGAGAACGGGGCTATAGAGGTAGAAGGCGATGCGGAAAAAGGAATTCATAAAGGCTATTTCCCTAATGGCAAAATCTCTGTAGAAGCTTCAGGAAAATTCCACTACGACGGCAACGTGATAGTCATGGAAAACGGCACAAAAAAGTGGTGGTACGAAAACGGAAATCTGGAATATGAACTTATTTTCCCAAAACACGAAAGAAAATATTCCGATAACGGAACTCTTGCTTACGAATCAGAGGGAACTTTATACTATGACGACAAGAATGAAATCCAGGTACAGGACGGTTTCAAAAAAGAATATTCTGATAGCGGAAAGTTAGCCACACAAAAAAATTACAACAGGAAAAAAATAATTGGCAAAACGGTGTGGAATGAAAACGGCATCGTAACGATCTCTGTTGAATTGCCAAACCGCTACAGAGAATTTTACGATGACGGAAAAATCAAGGCCGAGGCCACCGGAACCATTGTCGAAGAAGACGACTCGTTCAGAATAAAGGACGGAACATACAAAGAATACGATTTCAACGGCAAAGTCACATACACCGCAACCTACGAGGATTTTCAGAGAATTTCTGAAAATTGACGGGGAGCCCAAAGACTCCGCCGCTAAAACTTTGTATCTACAGGATTGAACTGGAGCTGGATTCCCGAGCGGATCCAGCCGTCCACGCCGTCTTTGCCGGGAGTGTTGGCCAGGTTCTCGTACTTGCGGCCGCCGCCACCCAGATAGAAGCGCAACCATTCGTTAAACTTGAGACGGTATTGAATGTCCAGCACGTACTGGGCCTCTTCCACGCCGGAGGTTGCACCTTCCACATCGACGGCGATGTCGTAATCGGTATAGAGTTCCTTGTCGCCCTGACGGAGCCACGCCGCCGTAATGGCAAGAGAGTGGTCGCCGTAGGTCCAGCCCAGTTCCAGCCACAGGTCCAGAGCGTCTGCGCCGCGACGGTAGCCCACGGGATAGTCCACAAAATAGGCGTCGGCGTAGTTGGCCTCCCCCTGTTCGCGGTAGTTGCTGCGGTAGTTCCGGCGACTGGTGTACTTCAGGAGCGGAAGCCTGCTGTTGTTGGCGGCAGGGTCGGTGCGGACCACCTCGAAACGCCAGGAGTATTCGCCAAAGCGGTTGGTCTTGACCTGATGGAAATAGCCCACCATGTAGTTCAGAATAGAACGGTTCGTCCCCTTGTCGTCGTCTTCGCCTACGGGGCTGTTGATGTCTTCCATGTTGATTTGGCCGTAGAATTTGGCGCCGTTCGCCGTCTTGTAGCCAAGTTCCAGGGACGTCATGGCGGAGGTATAGCCTGTAGCGTAGTTGTCGTGCCAATAGATGAAGGGGCTGATGGAACGGAATTCCAGGGCCTTGCCCCCCACCATGCTCTGCTCCACCACATAGGCCCAGAACTTGTTGGTCTCTATGCCAAAACGGTGGAACACCAGGTTCTTGACGTTGTCAGTGTAGGTGCGATTACGCTGGTTCGATACCTGTCGGCCGGGGTCGGTGCATTTCTGGTCGTAGGCCTCGGTGCCTACCGGCGGGCAGCCCGTAGAGTGGTCCGTCACATCGCCGAAGAGCCAAGGGTTCAGGGAGCTGAGCATGAAATCGTAACGGAAAATGCCGGGGGCGAATTTCCAGTGGACACCGTCGTGGTAGGGCGCGCCTCCCATCAAGATGTCGTTCTTGGAGATTTTCAGATCGTCGGGGCTGAAGCGGCCGAACTGCACGAAACCCACGCCGTTGTTCCACTTGGCATAGGCGTTGTTGGGCACGTTGATGTCCAACTCGCTGGGCTTGTAGGTGAAATTCGTTTTCCAGTCGTCCTGATACCAGGCCTCCAGATCCTTGCGGAGAGGCGCTTCCAAAAGCACCTGGAAATCCTTGTAACCTGCACGGAAGCTAAGCGTAAAGAAAGGGTGAACTGACTCTTCGTAACTGCGGGCGTTTTCCAGCGGGATGCGGAGCCCCCGCCAGTTGCGACCGTACCAGTCCGCCGTATCCACGGCGAAGGTAGGCTCCGTAGGGCCGCCGTTGAGCCCGATGTCGAAATCCGTGCCAATCTGGAAATAGCCGGTTTCGCCATAAGCCGAGACGGACAGGCCCAGAGAGGCTGCCGCCAGTGTCAAAATCGCAAATTTGGAGCGAATTGCACCCATATACGAATAATCTAGAAAAAAGCGGTGGCGGGAGGGCTGCGGACTTTGAAAGGAGATGCCCGGTCAAGCCGGGCATGACAAGAGGAGCGCAAGCGGTCTTATAATACTTCTTGCGTCTACGGGGACTCGTAAATACGAGTCCCCGCAGACACAAGAAGGGATCACCCAGGCAGGGAGACCCAGGTGATCCCTCGTGTTGTGGTGGATACGCTTGCGCGTATCCGGTGTGTGTGTGTTAGTTAAGGACTAGAAAGAATCCAGCTTGAAGCCACCATTGCGGAGGAAAGCCGGCACATCGTAATCCACGCCGTTGGTCTTCAAGGAGCCTTCGGCATAGTTCGTGTTGCGGGGTTCTTCCACTTCGCGGGCAGGCATTTCGGCCATGGTCTGGCGGGTGTAAGCCGGAGTGCCATAGTCACCGTTAGAAAGCTGGTCCATGTCGGCGATGCCGGGCATTTCTTCCGTTTCAGGGAGCGTTGCCGTAGCAATGCCTTCGGGCATCATCTTCTCTTCGAAAGCGGGGGCCTGGGCATTGAACTGTGCAGAGGCAAAGTCTGCGGCAGGAGCCTGGGCTTCGGTCTGGGGAAGAGTGTCCATAGGAATGGTCAGGGACTCACTGGCAGGCATGGCGACCGTCGTAGACTGGGCAAGAGCCACGAAGTTGGTAGCCGTCGGGCGCGGAGTCGCCGCTACGGGTTGGGTCTGCTGAAAGCCGGCCGAACCACCGATGGAGTTGACCAGGTCCTGCATCTTGGGAGCGGCAGGGGCCATAGGCACGTCGGCTGCGCTTGCGAACATGGGCTTCATCTCGGAACCAGAAGTTCCGCCACAACCGGTGGCGATAACGGTAATGCTCACCCTTTCGCCCAGTTCAGGCAACGTAATGTCTCCATAGATAATGTTCGGTTCGCCAACCTCGCCCACTGCATCGTAGAGATGGTTCATGGCTTCTTCGGTTTCCAACATGGTAAAGTTTTCACCATGGGCAATGTTCACCAGCACACCAGAGGCGCCTTCCACATTCACCTCTTCCAGGAGCGGAGAAGAAAGGGCAATGTCCACGGCCTTGACACCGCGGCCTTCGCCTTCGGCAACACCCGTTCCCATAAGAGCGGACCCGCCATTGGACATAACCGTCCTAACGTCGGCAAAGTCAGCATGGATAAGTCCATGGCGGAACATAATAGCGCAAATGCTGCGAACAGCATTACCGAGGATTTCGTCGGTAAGCTTGAAGGCGCCAGCCATCGTCATCTTCCTGTCCGTATTTTCCACAGTGGCGGCAAGCTTCTTGTTGTCCACCACGATTATGGTGTCCACGGCCTCTCTCAAAGCCCGAATACCACCTTCGGCATTGCGCTTGCGAACAGGACCTTCGTAGCGGAAGGGCTTGGTAACCACAGCAACAGTGAGAATTCCCAGTTCACGGGCAATGGAGCCTACCACAGGAGCAGCACCAGTCCCCGTACCACCGCCCATACCGGCAGTGATAAAGACCATGTCCGCCCCCTTCATGGCTTCCTTCAGGTCATCAATATTTTCTTCGGCGGCCTTGCGACCAATTTCGGGCTTGGCGCCCGCACCGAGAGTCTTGGTGGTTTTCTGGCCGATGGCGATCTTGTGGTCAGCCTTGCTCAAATCCAGAGCCATGGCGTCGGTATTGACGGCGTAGTATTCCACGCCTTCAATATTCATTTCCACCATGCGGTTCACGGTGTTGCCACCGGCGCCGCCCACGCCAAAGACCTTGACCTTCGCGTTGTTGAGGGTTGATTCATCCATCAGGATGTGTGAGGTTGGGGTTATGTCGAATTCACTCATAGTTTGTCTCCCTGTTGTGAGTGGTTGTTTTGTTTTAGAAATAATTTTTTAGGACGTCCTTGAACCATTGAAGGCTCTTTTTCATGGACACCGAAATCTGCTTGCCGGTTTCACGGCGCTTTTCCTTGCGACGCTGCTTGGCGGCATACAGCAACAGCCCGATTCCCGTGGCATAAGACGGATTGGAATAGCTCTGTACACCACCGACTTCCCGAGGGTGGCCGATACGCACGGACTTGCCGAACACCTTTTCGGCTACGGTATCGATACCGTCCAGGGCGCAGCAGCCACCGGTCAAAACGATACCGCCGTTCAGCAGCACATCCATATTGTGCTTTACCAGGTCCTTTTGCAAAAGCTTGAAAATTTCTGCACAGCGGGCCGTAATCACCTGAGTCAGAAGCTTGCGGGAACACGGGACGTCGCCACGGTCACCAACGCTAGGCACCGGGAAAGTCTCATCTTCGATCAGGTTGTTCAGGCGGCAAGTCCCGTAGCGTTTCTTGATATCTTCCGCCTTCGAAAGGGAAATGGGCACGCTCAGGCACTTGCTGATATCGCTGGTAATGGCGTTCCCGGCCACGTCCAGAGAGGCCGTGTAGCGGACGGACTCGCCCACAAATACGGCGATGTCGGCCGAACCCGCTCCAATATCAATGAGGGCCACGCCCAGTTCACGTTCGTCATCGGTCAGCACTGCCGAGGCGGCGGCCAAAGGTTCCAGCACCAGTTCTTCTACATGAAGGCCTGCGCGGGTGACGCTCTTGTCCAGGTTCTGGATGGCATTCGGGCGGGAGGTGACCACCTGAACGTCAACGCTGAGCCTGCGACCGTTAAGCCCCTTCGGATTACGGATTCCCGCCTGGTCGTCCAGGGTGTATTCTCCGGGGAACACGTGGAGGATCTGTCCTGCCGATTCCGGGATGGTACTCGCCAGGTTCTTGACCCGTTCAATATCCACTTCGCGAACTTCTCCGGTAGGGAGCGTAATCAGGCCCTTGTAATTGACAGAGGACACGTGGCTTCCGGCAATGCCCACATAGACATCGCGAACATCGAAATCGATGAAGGGTTCCAGCTGCCTGATGACATTCTGCAGCGTTTCCACCACATCGTCCATCTCGTCAGGACGCTTCAGGGGCAGGGCCCCGCAGCAAAGAATCCGGACCGTGTTGTCGGGGTTCATGGCTCCCGCGAACAGGTTAATCTTGGAGGTCCCGATGTCGAGACCGAAAACCAGATCTTCTTTTCTCAATTCGTTGTTGTTGTCATCCATTGACACACCTCTTGTCAAAATTCCTTATGTACAAGAAACCCGCAAAACGCAAATCCACCTCCCCGGCACAGTTCATGTCCTGAGGGAACCCGCGCTTCACCGATTCGTATAAGGTCCATAGATTACTGTCCCATTCCCTTTCGGGGAACAGAACCTTGTAGCCCACATCGCTAAAGAACACTTCGTATGCCCGGTGCTCATCGCTCCAGGATACCTGAGATACAAGACCGTAAAGTTCGGCATTTTCCTGCTTGAGCTTTTGCAGGTGAGATGCCACATCCGCAATACGTTCAAAGGCCATAGAATCCACCACCGGCAAATGGAACGCCGTAGAGGTGGACATGGGCAAGAGAAGCCCCCGTTCCGAATAAACTGTAGCATGGCTCCCTTGGAAATACGCCACCACAGGCGAGGATTCCTGCACCTTGATGGTGAGGGAAGAGGGGAAATGCTTTTCCACCGTCACCTTGTGAATCAGGGGGAGCTGCATCAAGTTTTTCTCTACAGAATCCTCGAACACTTCGGACAGGAGCATTCCAGGTTCCACCTGGGCATTCTGCACCACGTCTTCCCAGGTGAGCATGCGGTTACCTTCAATATCGATATACTGCAGGTGCCGAAGTTCCATGGGGTTAAAACGTTGCAGGTAGAAACGGTTCGTCCACGCGAGGGTAGCAAGGATTACCAGCACAAGACCGATAATCCAGCCACGACGCTTAAACCAGCCCAAGCTCTTTTTCGCGCCATTCTTGATTTTCATGGCACGGGTGCGCTTGCGCTTCTCCTCGTTGTAGCCTATACGGCGTCCAAGGAATGTGGTTTTAGGACTCAAATACATTCCTCCAAAATCTTCTGGCCCAGTTTCCAGATGTTGCCGGCGCCCATCAGCACCACCACGTCACCCGGCTTGAGTTCTTCTTTCAAAATCGGCAGCAGGTTCATCTGGTCGCCCACAAAGCGGGCATTCCGGTGACCAAAGGCAAGAGCGCTGTCAGAAACAAGTGCACCGGTCACACCTTCAATAGGCCGCTCACGGGCAGGGTAAATGTCGGTGCACAGCAGCACATCGCAGTTGGCAAAGGCACTTCCGAATGCGTCGTGCTGGTCCCTGGTGCGGGAGAACAGATGGGGCTGGAAAGCCACAATCACGCGGCGGTCCGGGAAAGCATCCCTGAACCCTTGCAGGGTCGCCGTCGCCTCCGTGGGGTGATGGGCATAATCGTCGAACACCAGTACGTTGTTCTTTTCGCCCAAAAATTCGAAGCGGCGCTGCACACCTTCAAAGGCGGCCACGGCACGTCTTGCCACTTCCACGTCGATTCCCTCTTCCATGGCAAGGGCCACGGCGGCGGTGGCGTTCAGCACATTGTGCCGACCCGGAATCTGCAGCTGGAATTCGCCGAGAGATTTCCCGTCGTTGAAAATTTCAAAATGAGGGTATCCCTTCTCGAAACGGAGGTTGTCGATATGGTACTTGGCCTGGCGGGAGAACCCGTAGGTAATCACCGGCTTGCGCACCTTGGAATAAATCTGCTGAACGTTGGGGTCATCAATGCAAAGGATGGCCTGTCCGTAGAAGGGAATCTTGTTCACGAACTGGACAAAGGCTTCCTTGATCTCGTCGATATTTTCGTAAGTGTCTAGATGGTCGGCATCGATGTTGGTCACGATAGCGGAACTGGGCATCATGGAGAGGAAACTGCGGTCAAACTCGTCGCTTTCGGCAATGAGGTAATCCCCCTTGCCCACTTTTGCGCCGCTTCCCTTGCCCTTCACCACGCCACCAACGATAATGGTGGGGTCAAGACCCGCCGCTTCCCAGATTTCTCCGACAATAGAAGTGGTGGTGGTCTTGCCATGTGTACCGGAAATGGCCAAGGTGTATTTCATGCGCATGAGTTCGCCAAGCATTTCGGCACGGCGGATCACGGGTATGCGGCGGGCACGAGCCTCTACCAGCTCGGGATTGTCGTAAGGAATGGCAGAAGAGTAAACCACCAGGTCGGCGTTTTCCACATTCTTGGCCTCGTGCTTGCTATCCACGCGGATACCCAGGTGCTTCAGGTAGTCAATGACAGAGCCCTCGCCCATGTCCGAGCCGGTCACCACAAAGCCGTTCTCGTGAAGGACTTCTGCGATACCGGACATACCGGCACCACCGATACCCACCATGTGCAAGCGACGGACACGTTTACAGTCATTAATCTGCATTATGCACTTTCCTTTTCCAAAATCACCTTTGCAATCTTGTCGGCTGCATCGGGCATTCCAAGCTTCTTTGCCGCAGCCGCCATCTTGGCAAGTTTCTCGCTATCGAACAGCAGGGATTCCACCTTGTCCCACAAATGATTCTCGTCGCTGTCCAGCTCCACCAGGGCAGCCCCCGTCTTTTCGACGGCACGGGCATTGTGTTCCTGATGGTTTGCCGTAGCGTGGGGGAACGGGAGCAGAATAGAGGGCTTGCCAAAGGCAAGGATTTCTGCCAGGGCCGAAGCCCCTGCGCGGCTGATAATCAGGTCCGCATGTTTCATGTAGGCGTAGATCCCGTTCAAGAATCCCTTCACCGACACGTTGGGCAGAATTCCCAGACGACCCGTAATGTCATCTACGTTCTTGACACCTACCTGCCACACCACGGAAACATCCTCGTTCCCGGTAATCCGGCCGATACTTTCCTCAATTTTCGTATTGATGCCGACTGCCCCCTGAGAGCCCCCCACGATAAACACGGCCTTCTTGCCCTCGCGGAATTCCACGGGGCGTTCCAGGCTGTCTTCGGCAGGCAATTCACGGACGGGGTTTCCAAAAATCATGGTCTTTCCTGCCGGGAAATACTTGGCGGCATCTTCGGAGGTCACAAAAACGGTCTTCGCGTATCGAGCGCCCATCTTGTTGGCAATTCCCGCCACCGCATTCTGTTCTTGCAGGTAAACGGGGATGCCCATGCTGCCTGCGGCAAGGACGATCGGGAGCGAAACGTAACCGCCCGTCGCCACCACCACGTCGGGTTTCACCTTGCGGATCACCTTCTTGGCATTGGACAGGGACTTGAGCAGCTTGTAGGGCAGCGCCAGGTTCTTGAGGAACGGACCGCGATGGAGAGGCTCCGCGGTAATGTATTCGTAGGGCCAGTTGCCTGCCACCAGGCGTTCTTCCATAGAATTCTTACGACCGGCAAAGGTAATGTCTTCAACACCCATTTTCTTGAGGCTTTCGGCAATCGCCACAGCCGGGAAAATGTGTCCGCCGGTTCCACCGCACACAAAAAGGAACTTTTTCATCGTCCACTCCTTGAAGTTTCATAATCCGTACGGGGGCGAGTATCCGTCCTGTCCCCGTTTTTCATATAGGGTTCCCAGATTTTCGTGCCTGTTCCCGGTTTCGAGATGTTCAAAAGAATCCCGATGAACAGGGCCGAGAAAATCAGGTTAGTTCCGCCAAAGCTAAGGAAAGGCAAGGGCTGCCCTGTGGTGGGGAAAAGCCCAGTACTCACACAGACATGCACCAAAAAATTCAGGAACAGGGAAATCGTCAAAGCCACCGCCATGTACTTTCCAAAACGGCTAGAAGAATTGCGGGCGATTTCAAAGCCCTGGTAGAACAACATTCCAAAAAGAAGGAGAATGGCAAAAGTCCCCACAAAGCCGAACTCCTCGCCTATCACCGCATAGACCACGTCTTTGTGGGCCTCGGGCAAGTAGCCCAGTTTCTGCACGCCCATACCGAAGCCAGTCCCAAAAAAGCCTCCGTTCCCGAGGGCTTCAAGAGCGTGTTCACCCTGGTAGGCCGAATTCTGGTTCTCCGCCGGATTGAAGAACGCCATCAGGCGCTTGGAAGTATGGGACTTGATCAAAAGCACGATCAGGCCCACCGGAATGCAGGCCGCAAGAGAGATGGCAATGTACTTGAACCGGGCTTCCGCCACAAACAAAACCGCAAGGGTGATGCCCGCAAACAGGAGCAACATAGAGAAATTCGGCTGCAGGGCCAGGAGAATTGCCGATATCCCGAAGGGAATCGCCGGCTGTATCAGGCTGCATTTCAGGGTCTTGATTTCGGTACCTGCCACCGCAAGTTTCGCGCATATCCAAGAAATCAAGCCCAGTTTCAAGATTTCAGAGGGCTGGATTCCCCAAATCCAGCGGTTGGCGCCCTTGACGCTACCGCCAGCCACAATGGCCGCCACCGTAAGCACCGCCCCGATAATGAACACCACGCGGGAGCCCTTCATCCAAACGCTGTAATCAACCTTCGAAACAACGAACATGATAACCAGGGCCGCAAGGACCTTCCACAGGTGGGCCTTCAGGTAGAATTCCGGAGAAAGTCCCCGTTGCAGGGCATGAGGCGTTGACGCCGTATAAACTACGGCTATGCCGAAGCATATCAACAAGAGCGTTGCAAGCAACAGCCACTTGTTTACGCCTATGGTCTGCATGTTATTCATCTAAAGACAGTTCCTTATTCCCTTAAGCCTTGGACACCAGAGAAAGTTTCAGCAGAGCATCTACTACCTGCTCCATTTTCATCCCGCGAGATCCCTTGACCAAGAGCACGTCGCCCTTGCTCACCACGTCCGAAAGGAAAACGATGGCGTCCTGCACAGTGTCAAAATGTTCCACGCAGGCCATGCCCTTTTCCTTCGCTCCCTTCACATAGTTCTTCGCTTCTTCGCCAACGGTCACCAGCAAGTCAAAGTTCATTTCGGGAACCAGCGCCCCGATACTCCGGTGCAGTTCCTTGGATTCCTTGCCCAGTTCCAGCATATCGCCAAGGACCGCAATACGGCTACCTTCCACATTCATGTTACCGATGGTCTGCAGGGCCATGCGGGTAGAAGAGGGGTTCGCGTTGTAGCAGTCGGACACAATCTTGAAACCGTCGCCCTTCTTGATTTCCATGCGCATGTTGGTGGCGCGGAAATTCTTGAGCACCTTGGCGATTTCCGCCTTAGGGATACGGAAGGCCTCGCCCACGGCAATAGCTGCCAGGGCATTGTACAGGTTATGGGTTCCGGGCACGTTCAGCACAAAATGGGTGCGGCCCACGTAAAAGTCGGCGCAGGCGTTTTCGTTCCAGCTAAGTTTTTCGGGTTTCACCACGCCACGGCGAAGCCCGAAGGTCACCACCTTGTAATTTTTGGTGGATTTCACCTTGCAAAGCCTCGGGTCATCGGCGTTCACAATCAGAGTGCCGTTCTTCTTGAGGCCTGCGGTAATGGTAATCTTTTCGCGGAAAACACCGTCCAGGTCGCCCAAGCGTTCCAGGTGAGAAGCGCCGATGTTGGTAATCACCGCCACGTCGGGCTCTGCCGCCAGAGAAAGAGGGCGGATTTCGTCAGGGCCGCTGGTGCCCATTTCCACCACGGCGACTTCGTGCTTGTGCTTCAGCTGGAAAAGGGTCATGGGCACGCCGATATGGTTATTGAAGTTTCCGGCGGTGGCGTGGGTCACGAACTTGGAAGAAAGCACCGCCTTCACCATTTCCTTGGTAGTGGTCTTGCCGTTACTTCCGGTAATGGCCACCTTCTTCACCTTGAAAAGCCTCTGGTATCCCTTGGCCAGCTTGAGCAACGCCTTGGTGGTATCATCTACAGGCGCGTAGGCCTTGAAGGTTTCGTTTTGGGTAGAGTATTCTTCCACGGCTGTCTGGTTTACAACGCTCATGAGCGCCCCTTCCTTTTCCATCTGGTTTACAAACTTGTGGGCGTCAAAACGGACACCCTTGATAGGCCAAAAGACAACTCCCTTGGCGCTTTCCCTGGAATCCATGCAGAGATTCACCTTGCGTTTCAAAACCTTGGGAGCAACGCCCACAGGTTCCGTTTCCAGAATCTTCAGCATTTCACCTATTGTCAAATCCAACTTCAGCATTTTTCCATAGCCTTTACTGCAATCTCGCGGTCGTCAAAATGATGTTTCGTCTTTCCGATAATCTGGTAGTCCTCGTGGCCCTTGCCCGCAATCACCAGCCAGTCACCGTCCTTCAGTTCGGCGCAGGCCTTGTAAATGGCCTCTTCGCGGTTTTCCACCACGGAGAACTTGTCCGTCTTCATGCCGGCGCGCACGTCGTTGATGATGTCTGTCGGGTTTTCGGTACGGGGATTGTCCGAAGTGAGCCAGGCCTTGTCCGCCATGCGTTCGGCGATAGCCCCCATAATGGGCCGCTTGGTCTTGTCGCGGTCGCCACCGCAGCCGAACACGCAAGAGAGTTTGCCCCTGCAAAGGCTGCGGGCGGTAGAGAGCACGCGCTCTAACGCGTCGGGAGTGTGGGCGTAGTCCACAATCACGTGGCGACCGTTACGGTTCCACACCTTATCAAAACGTCCGGGCACCCGAATGCCTGCCAGGGCCTTGCGCATGGCCGTTTCCGGCACACCGACAGCCTTCGCCCACGAAAGCACCAGCATCACGTTGTCCACGTTAAAGTCCCCGCAAAGGGGCGTCTCGAAAGGCACGCCGCTAATGGCGGGCAACAGCATCTTCAAGCCGTCTTCGGTGTTTTCGACAGGGCCTTCGGGCTTCACATTAGCGCTAACGATTCCAAGACGCGAGACAGCCACCTTGCGGCCCGCTTCAATCTCGGTCAGGGAATCGTATAGTTTCTTTCCGTAGGAATCATCTACGTTAATGACAGCCACACCGTCACTGGCAAGGTAACGGGTAAACAAAAGCTTTTTCGCCTCAAAGTAGGCGTCCATGGTCTTGTGGAAATCCAGGTGGTCCTGGGTCAGGTTGCTAAAGAGACCACTCCTGTAAAGCACTCCAGCCATGCGTCCCTGATAAAGGGAATGGGAAGATGCCTCCATCACCAGGTCGGTGCAGCCCGCCTCTACGGCAGAGGCGGCAAAGGCGTACAGGTCCAAAAGTCCCGGCGTCGTGAGGGTCGCCTGCACGGACTTTTCGCCAATCTTGTTCTTGATGGTCCCCAGCAGGGCCACCTTGTGGCCAGCGGCGGTGAGCATGGCATCCATCAAGAAGGCGCTGGTGGTCTTGCCGTTGGTTCCCGTCACCGCATGGGCGGTAAGTTTACTGAATGGATCCTTGTAGAAAATCTTTGCCGCTTCCAGACGGGCCCTGCGCACATCCATCACCTGGATCCACTTGGCGGTCATCTTTTCGGGAGCGGGCATTTCGGCCACCACGGCGACAGCGCCTGCGTCAAGCGCCTTCTGGGCAAATTCTTCCGCCCCTTCCGTAGGCATGGAGAAGAACAGGTTCCCCGGTTTCACCCGGCGGGAATCGTCGCAAAGTCCAGTCACTTGGAGGTTCTGCATCAATCCTTCAGAAATCATCAGCCCTTCTCCTTCAGTGTCAGCTTGCAGGTGGCACCTTTTGTAAGTTCCGTTTCGGCCTTGGGAGACTGGGAAACCACCCTCCCCTTGCCTTCAAATTCCACGTTCATGCGGATATTGCCCATCACTTCCAGGGCTTCCTTCAAAGAAAGCCCCACCAGGTTCGGCATCTTGCTCGCCGAGGTCTCGCCGAGATTCAGCACCACCCCGAAAGAATCCAGCACGTCACTACGCTGGGACACCACACGGCCCCCTTCGCCCTTGAATTCCACAGGGCATCCGTGTTCTGCCGCCATCTTCTTTGCGGCCGCCACCGTCATGCCCATAAAGTCCACATTGCAGCCGTTCTTGGCAGGCACTCTCGCCAACTTGTGGGTCAAGGGAGAAATTTCCGGATGGTAATAGATACTTTCCACGATATTGCGGAAAATAGGCCCTGCCGTCACACCGCCGGCGTGGCCGTAGGACTTGTCAGAGTTGGGGTCATCTACAAGAACCAGGCAAACATAGCGGGCGTTTTCCACAGGGACCATCCCAATGAAAGAGGCCACCTGAAGCTTGCTATCGTACTCGCCCGTCTTCTGGTTGAACTTTTCGGCCGTACCCGTCTTGCCACCAATAATCACGTCAGGGATTTTTTTGCTTCTCACCTGCTTCGCCGTACCGTCGCTGTCGTTCACCACATGGCTGAGCATGCCGCGAATCTTTGCGGCAGTCACTTCTGAAATCACCCGGCGAACTTCTACCGGCTCGTTCTTTTCCACCACCTCGCCATTGGCATCCCGCCATTCCTTCACAATCATGGGCTCCATCAACTTGCCGCCGTTAGCAATGGTGGAATAGACCATCACCATCTGCATGGGCGTCACCAGCAGGGCGTGGCCATAGCCCATGGTTTTCAGGGTGCGGTCGTCGCGGGTCAGTTCGTAGGGCTGGTAAAGCTTGCCCGATTCCTCGCCGTAGAAATTCTCCGAAGTCTTCATGCCCAGCCCAAAGTTACGGGCCATGCGGTAAAGCTTGTCCGCCCCCACCTCGTTTGCAATCTTTGCAAACACGATATTGGAAGACTGCACCATGGCCTGGGTCATGTTCATGTCACCGTACACGTGAGAATCCCTGATGGGAGCCGATCTCGGGTTCCAGCTCCAACTCTTGCCCTCGTTTGCAAACACCTTTTCCGGGTCCACCACGTTATTTTCCAGAGCGGCGGCGGCGGTAACCACCTTGAAGGTGGAGCCGGGCTCATAAGACATGGAGACAATCTCGTTCTTCGCCACACGGCCGATTCCCTGGGTCTTGGAATTGGGGTCAAAGGTGGGGTAACTGGCCATGGCCAGGATTTCACCGGTGTAGGGATCCACCACCACGGCAGAAGCACTGGTGGCGCTGTATTTCGTCACGCCATCCTTCAGGCCCTTTTCCACCAGTTCCTGCATGTTCTTGTCAATCGTCAGCACCAGGTTCTTGCCCGGCACCGCTTCCGCCAGGTTTTCGGAACGGGAATACACTTCACGGCGGTGGGCGTCCTGCACACTCACCCGGAACCCTTCGTTCCCGCTCAGGCGTTCGTCAAACACGCGTTCCACGCCCATGACGCCATGACCGTTAAAGTCCAGCTTGCCAATCACCTGGGAGGCAAGTTTGCCTTGCAAGAACACGCGGCTGTAGTCCAGGGCCTTGTTGGCGGTATCCCTGAAGTTGTCCGCCAGAACCACCCCGTTGCGGTCCATAATCTGGCCCCGTTCGGCGTAGATGTTCTTGGAGCGGGTCACCAAGCTCATGGTCTTCTTCTGGTACACTTCACGGTTCAGCACCTGGATGTTGAAGGTCTGCAAGGTCAGCACCACCACCAGGGACAGCACTATCCATTTCAGGAATCCGAGCGGTTCAAGAGGGAATCTATTCACCTTTACCCTCCAGAACCATAATCTTCTGCGGGACCTCGTAAAGCCCGAGCCCTGCGCTATCGGCAAAGTCGGACAGGCGTTCCAGCGAAGACATCTGGTTAATCTTCAGTTCCAGCAAGAGCGCGTCGCGCTGCAAGAAGGTCACCTGCCTCTCGAGCATGCGGGACTGGCCGTAAAGGCTGTTCAGGCGGTTCTGCAGGTACAGCGGAAGCATCAGGAGCAAGGCTCCCAAAAGCACAACGCAAAAGACGATTATAAAAATCGACCTGTTGGTTGCCGCTACCTTGAATTTCTCAGTTCCGCTCATACCCTCTCGTAAATCCTAAGCTTCGCAGAGCGAGCCCTGCTGTTTCTTGCAATCTCCTGTTCCGTAGGCAGAATCGGCTTGCGATTCACCTTTCTCAAACGCTGGTGGTTCCCGCCGCACACGCACACCGGCAAGTTTTCCGGGCAGATGCAGGCCTTCTCGAACCGAGCCGCAGTTTCCTTCACGCAGCGGTCCTCCACCGAGTGGTAGCTCATCACCACCAGGCGGCCGCCCACCTTCAGGCAATCCACCGCGGCACTCAGGCTATCTTCAATTTCTTTCAGTTCGCCGTTCACTTCCATGCGCACCGCCTGGAAAACCCGAGCCAAGAGGCCGTTCACTTCACGCCTCTTATCGGGGAACACCGATTCCACAACGGCCTTCACGTCACTCGGCAAAATTTCGCGACCCTCGGCCGTAACCGCAGAAGCCATCTCCACAAGGCGGGTAGAAAGCTTGAAAGCCCTGTCCATATCGGCATTCTTCCGGAGCACTGCGGCCAGGTCGTCGGCACTCACCGACTTCAGCCATTCCTGGGCAGAGACTCCTTCGCGACGGTCCATGCGCAAATCCAGCGGGTTGTTGCCTACGAAGGTGAACCCGCGACTGGAATCGTCCACCTGGTGGCTGCTGATTCCCAGGTCGTAAAGGATTCCGTCCAGAGTGTTCGGCGCGATTTCGTTCTTCAGTTCACCGAACCGCACCGGATGCACAACGAACTTGCACTTTACACCAGCAAGGCGCCTGGTGGCAAACGCAACGGCTTCCTCATCACGGTCAAAGGCGTGGAGCGTTCCGCTCTCGTTTAGTTTGTTTGCAATTCCGAAGGAATGTCCGCCACCGCCCAGGGTGCAGTCGCCGTATGTGCCATCCGGTCTGATGCGGAGTCCGTCAAGGCACTCGGCAAGCATCACCGGGTCGTGATAAAATTCATTTGTCTGTAATTTGGGTTGACGCAGGTCAGCGTTTTGCATCGTCGCCCTCCGTCAAACCTTCTCCGTAGAACGCAGCATCGAATGCGGCAATCGCATCGTCCGATTGCAGGCCATACTTGGCATTGAAGCGTTCCGGATTCCATAGTTCAAGAGTTTTACCGCTAGCTTGTACGTAAAGGACTTCACCCTTCAGCTCAGCATACTCCAACAAAATCTTTGGAAGTAAAATGCGGTTCTGGCCATCCAACTCCACCACGGTGGGAGCGAGGCCTCTCCGAACTAGGTCGGCTTGACGGCGGTCGGACCGGCTGTCCAGGTCCGCCATGAACTTTTCGTATTCCGGCAAGGTAAACAACCGGAGAGTCTGGTTCGGGCCACGGGTAACCACGAATTCATCCCCTTCGGTTGGCCCAAGCTGACGACGGAATTCCCTGGGGAAGGAAGACCTTCCCTTTCCATCGATAGCCGTCTGGGCTTGACCTATGAAAGACGTAAAGTTCATACTAGTTTGACACATTTTACCACAACACAGTACAAATATACCACTTTCTACCACTCCGGCAACAAAAATTATGGATTTCTTACAAAATTCACCCCAAAAAGAACGACCGGACCACCAGGTCCGGCCACTTTTTAGTGAACATTTGTATATTACGGCAGAGCTGTGCCCACTTTTCCCGCTCCTTATATTATTATAAAGGGGGAAGCCTCCCCCT
>DFTB01000008.1:88772-89815 GCA_002382975.1 Fibrobacter sp. UBA4223 | reverse complement strand
ACGAGAATCTGGTAGATTTCTTCGGCGAGGAGCGGGAGGAACGGAGCGAGAATCTTGGAGAAGTCTACGAGCACCTTGTACATGGTGGCGTAGGCGGCGTTCTTGTCGCCATCGTTTTCGCTCTTCCAGAAACGGCGGCGGCTGCGGCGCACGTACCAGTTCGTGAGGTCATCGACCGCGGCAATCACGGCGGGCACCACGTTGTACAGGCGGTATGCCTTCATTTCCACTTCGACCTTGGCGGCCAAATCCTGCAGCGTCGCAAGCATCCAGCGGTCCAGTTCGTTTTCGCTCTTGACTTCCTGACCGGGTTTCCAGTTGAGCTGGCCCTTGGCGGCGTCGGCGTTGTGGTTAGAGACAAAGAATGCAACAGCGTTCCAAAGCGGCAACATCACCTGCTTCACGATGCCCTTCACGCCTTCTTCGCTGAAGCGGAGGTCTTCGGCCTTCAAAGCGGCGGAGTTGATCATGAACAAGCGAATGGCGTCGGCACCCGTGCGTTCGATGAGGTCGTTCGGGTCCGGATAGTTGCGCTTGGACTTACTCATCTTGGAACCGTCTTCGGCCAAGATGATACCGTTCACAATCACGTTCTTAAATGCCGGCTTCTGGAACAGAGCGTTCGAAAGCACCGTCAGCGTATAGAACCAACCGCGGGTCTGGTCGAGGCCTTCGGCAATGAAGTCTGCCGGGAAGCTGCGTTCCACCAGTTCCTTGTTTTCGAACGGGTAATGGCGGCTGGCATACGGCATGGAACCGGATTCAAACCAGCAGTCGAACACTTCAGGCGTGCGGCGGTAAACCTTGCCGTTCTTTTCGATGGTGAGCTTATCGACAAAGTGCTTGTGCAAGTCATCGAGCTTCACGCCAGTGAGCTGCTGCAGTTCCTCGATGGAGCCAACAGCAATCATGTCGCCGTCGTCGCTGAGCCACACCGGAATCGGCGTACCCCAGAAGCGGTTACGGGAAAGGTTCCAATCGCGGGCGCCTTCGAGCCACTTGCCAAAGCGTCCGTTCTTGATGTGGTCCGGCACCCAGTTCAC
>DFTB01000008.1:0-88683 GCA_002382975.1 Fibrobacter sp. UBA4223 | reverse complement strand
GTCTGGTTGTTTTCGACCATCCATTCCTTCAGAGTCTTGGTCACGCCATCCTTGCTCGTGACAGGGGCGTCAATCTTCAGGAACCACGTCTTGAGGGCGCGGTAAATCAGAGGAACGCCGGTACGCCAGCAGTGCGGGTAGCTGTGGACAATCACGTCCTGCTTGAACACGCGGCCCTGTTCCTTGAAGTAGCGGATAATTTCCTTGTCGGCTTCCTTCGCACCGAGGCCCTTCCACATCGGGACCTTGTCGGTGAACTTGCCTTCGGTATCCAGCGGGTCGAAAAGGCCGAGGTCGAGTTCAGCACCCTTCTGGAAGTCTTCTTCACCGAAGGAAGGAGCGGTATGCACAGCGCCGGTACCGTCTTCGGTACTCACGTAGTCGGCGGGGTAAATCTTGTAGTGGCGGGACAGCTGGTCCGGCGTCACGAACGCATCGGAAATGCGGGAGAGCGGCTCGTAGTCCTTGCCCACGAGTTCGGAACCCTTGCAGGTATCCACGATGTTCGGGTTCTTGAAGTAGGCGGCGGTGCGGCTTGCGGCAATCCAGTACTTCTTGCCGTCCTGTTCCACCAGGTTGTAGTCCATGTCCGGGCCCACAACGATGCAGAAGTTGGAGTACAGAGTCCACGGAGTCGTCGTCCACACGAGGATGCTCGTGTCCTTGAACTTGGGCTCGTTCGAGTTGATCGGGAAAATCAGCGTGAGGGACGGGTCCTGACGGTCCTTATAGCCCTGGTTCGTTTCGAAGTTCGAAAGCGGAGTGGCGAGAGCCGGGCTGTACGGCTGAATGCGGTAGCCCTGGTAGATGAGGCCCTTGTCGAAGCACTGCTTGAACACCCACCACACAGATTCCATGAAGTTCTTGTCCATGGTCTTGTAGCCCTTGTCGAAGTCGACCCAGCGGCCCATGCGGCGCACGGTCTTCTTCCATTCGCTGGTGTACTTGAGCACCTTGCTACGGCAGGTTTCGTTGAACTTATCAACACCGAGCTTCTGGATTTCGGCAACGCCAGCGAGACCGAGTTCGTTCTGCACGAGAGATTCAATCGGAAGTCCGTGGCAGTCCCAACCGAAACCGCGGGGAACCTTCTTGCCCTTCATGGTCCAGTAACGCGGAACGATATCCTTGATGGTACCGGCGAGCAAGTGACCGTAGTGCGGAAGGCCCGTTGCAAACGGAGGACCATCGTAGAAGGTGTACGGTTCGGTTTCCGGACGGCTGTCAAGGGACTTCTTGAAGCTTTCGTCCTTGTCCCACAGGCCGAGCACGCGCTCTTCGATCTGCGGGAAGGTCTCTTCTTTCTTTACTTCACGAAACATTTTTGAACCTCAGGGTAGGAACGCCAGACGATAGACGAAAGACGATAGACGAAAGAATTCGACAACAGTCTCCACGCCAGACGCCAACGCAACCTAACGTTAAATTTTCGGGCGTAAAGATAGAAAAAGGAGCGAAAAGCGTTCTTTCTAGGGCTTGCTTTTTTCGTATTTTGCCCTTATCCACTCGGGGCTGCGGGCGCGGGTTTCAATACTTACGCGGTCGATTACGCCATTCCAGGTTTCGGTCCTGATTTCGTTGCCGCCCACGCGGAATGGAACGCTCCGGTTCAGGTCATTCGGAACAAATTCCTGTGCATTGCCTACGGGATTGCCGTTTACGAACATGCTTACCATGTGGTCCTTCGAAACGAGTACGAGGAACGCCCATTCTCCCACAGGGACACTGGTTGAATCGCCGAAGAAAATGGCTTCGGGATAGTTGGGCATGCTTTTCATTACGGTGAATGAACCGGTGTTCGACTCAAAATGCCACTGGAACCGCGACGTGGAATCGCTCCAGTAGGCGCGCTGGCAGAACAGGGCCTGGTGCTCTCCGTTTGGACCGTTCCATTTTGTCCACAGCGAAAGGGTGAAGTCTCCGCCAGTGGGGTTGAGGGTGTCCAGGTCTATATACTGCCCCGGTTCAAGCAGTACGCCATTGCCACTTACGCCCTCTACATAATTTACACTGTCTGCAATTTTTCCGTTGTGGTCAAACACGTATTCGTCGCCGTTCATTTCGATGTCTATCGTGGTCCATCCGGTATTGGCCTCGCTTACATCGTTGGCGTGGAAAGATGTGAATCCGTAGGTTTCCCCGAGCAGGTCAAGGTCTGGATTCCAAAGGTGTCCTCCGAAGTTTTCCAGTTGCGGAAGTACCAGCGTGTCGCCGGCGTCCTGTATCGAGAACGGGATGTAACCCGTCACCGAAGCACTTTCTGAATAAATTAACATTTCTTGTATGCCGGGTGGAATCGAATCGAAACGGAAGGATCCGTCTGCCAGCACTTCGGCCATGAGGTGTGTTCCGCCGATACGGACCAATCCAGACGTTGCACCAGAAATGCTTCCCCGGACAGCCTTGTTCGTGCCGATGCGGATTTCTTCTGTCTTTTGAGTTGGCGGGAGAGAAAGTCCCGAAAGTGCACCCGATTCGGCGTACAGGTAGAGCTCCGGTGTGGCCTGCTTGCCGATATGTTCATCGTCGGCGGGCATCTTGAATTCAAACTGGGCGTTGGAATCGGCAAAGGTTTCCAGGGAATCGACAATTTCAATGCCGTTGTCCCAATACAGCGCAAGCCGTGCGGCGGCCATTTTTTTGCCCTGCATGTTGACTACGGTTCCGCAGAATACTACCGAGTCTGGTTCCTGTGCAACAGAATTTCCGATATCGGTAACGCCGCCAGCCACATCGTTGCTGTTTGAACAAGCGAGGAGGGCAAGGGTGGTGGCAAAGGCGGCCATCCACCCATGGCAAGGTTGTCTAAGCCAAACTATCAAACGATTCATCCTTCGTCCTCCTTCGTGAGCATCTTGCTCATCGGGAACGCCACGAGCATCATTTCGTAAATACGCTCCACGTTGGTGTCGTTGGACGCGCGGGCTATAATTTTTTTGCGGGCATCCTCGAGAATTTCTACGGCGTAGTCATAGGAACTTTTGCTCATGGCAAGGGTCGTGAACGTGGCAAAGCGTTCGTCCTTGGGCATGGATTCCACTGCACCTATGGCGTGCTGTATGTACTCGTGTCGGATTTGCCGGAGTGCAATGGGTGGGATTTCTGCGGCGTCCAGCATTTGCGAAGTCAGTTCGTAGCGTTCGCCCTCTTTTTTCAGGAGTCCCCATTCCAGCAGGCTTTTCACCGCCTTGCGGGCTTCTTCTGTCGTTATTTGCGGCGTGAGCGACCGTGCCAGCACGCGGTAGTCTTCGTGCCAGTCCAGGTCTACGGCGAGTTCGCGTATGATAGGGTAGTACCACTTGCTAAAGTAAGCCTGCTCGCGGGTGGTGACATGGGTAAACTCGATTTGCTTGCGAATTTGCAGAATCTGTTTCCACGCCTGCTCCCGGATGTCCACCTGCTCTGCCTGGTTGTATTGCACCAGCGCCTCGAAGTATTCTTTTTGCAGGGGCTCGAAGTCCATGGCCTTCGAAATTTTCTCGATGGATTTGTGCGTAAGGTTGAATCGCCCGCGAATTACGTTCAGGCAGTAAGAGGAACTGCTGAATCCGGCTTTTGCCGCAAAGAAACGGTGGGAAAACACGGAGCGCATTTTTTTCTGCTCTTCGAAATAATCCTGCATGAACTTGCGGAAATCGTCGTAGTCGAATAGATGTTCCAGTGCGATACTCACGTTCCAAAAGATATAAAATTTTTACACACAAATCAATAAATTTTGTAAATATTTAGTATTTTTGATTTTAGTGTGTAATAAAAATTACACAAATGGAGGCAAAAATAGGGCTTTTACACGCTTTTAACACGGAATCTTTTTCTACAGGTGACAAAAAACTGGGATTTGGGGCAAAGGGATTCTATTTATTGCGCAGGACAATGTCAGGAGTGTTATTTATGCAGAAAAAAATGACAGGATGGATAATCGCGGCGGCACTTGTCGCCGGAATGGGAGCGGATGTATTTGCCGCCAATGGCGATGCTTACACATGGCCCGGTTACCGCAGCGACTTGGATTACGATACGAAATCGAATCTGGGTGACATTCAGCCACCGACCAAGTTCAATAACAATTGTTCGGGCGTTACCGGAAAGAAGGCCGGTAAGTGGTGGGCCTTCTATTGGGGCAAAGATCGCGATAGCCGCATTACTGACGTGACAATTGATTCAATTCTCAAGAAGTACGATACTGACTTTGAGTATTTGTACAATGAGATGGGGTGGGCGCCGGATGCCCAGGCGCAGGACGGCCAGTACAGCGCCGTTTATTACTACGGCTCGGGTACGTGTGCCGGTGGAGCAAAGGAAGACACGACGGGCGGTTGGCAAACTTGGGTGGCAGGCTACACGGCCGTAGCGGCCTCGTTCTACCCGCTGTACAGTTTCAATACGAGTTGCCCTTACCACGATCGTGTGGCGCAGATGGATGCGATGATTCACGAGGGAATCCACTCGATGACGAACGGTTACCCCGGCGCAAAGGATGCCCACTGGTTCCAGGAAGCAGGTAACACCTGGATTCAGCAGGATATGTTCAGTCGTCGCGATGGTGTTTACAGTGGCATGGGATTCCTGAATGCGGCGACGGTCATTGCCCCCTTTATGCCGATTGAAACTTATTCGGGATGGTTGATCGACGGCACGTTTGGTGGACCCGGCGGAAGTGCCGATAATGGCGGTGTTACGGGCAAGAATCAGAGGTACCTCTTGGGAGGTTCGCAGTACAGCAACATTTTCCCCACCTTCATGGGAACTTGGCTGGGTACGGGATCTGTTCGCTGGATTTACGGGAATGCTTACGGCAAAACAAAGTACTTGCTCGAAACCTACGCCCTCGACAAGGGGCTCGGCGAAGCGGGCGTTCGTCGCCTGATTACAGAATTCCGCGCAAGGCTTGCGATGCTTGACATGAAGAAATGGTCAAACGAGATCAAGTCCCTGCTGAATAATAATTTTGGTAGCAATACCTACTGGGAACAGGATTATTGGGACAACAAGAACTACAGCTACACCTGGAAAATGACACCGTACCAGAGCGTGACCGCGAACGGCGATTACCTTGTCCCGAACCAGGACATTACTCCGGGCTGGTCGGGCGCGAACTATATCCCGCTCAAGGTGCAGAGCGGAGCCAAGCAGGTGAGTGTGAGCTTTTTCCCGAACGGCAGCAATTCCAACAATACCAACATGAATTTTTTGATTTGCTATCGCGCCACCGATGGTACCCCCGTTTACAGCGAACCTATTACCGGTGAAGGCACGGCGACGCTTCGGCTTGACAAGACTCCTTCTTCGACAGGCGGGACGCAGATGGTCTTTGCCGTGGTTGTGAATACCGACTTCCAATATACGGGCAATACGGAAATACGAAAAAAACACTATGACTACAAGTTGAAACTTGAAAGTGGCATCAGCGGTGCAGGTGATGCGTACACCAAGTATTACAACGACTTTAAGTTGGATTATGACTGGCCTGAAATTGGCGATAGCCCCACTCCCACGTCGAGCAGTTCTTCGGGAACGCCGGCAGTGAGCAGTTCTTCGAGCAAGATTACGTCTTCGTCGAGCATCGTGAAATCCTCGAGCTCGCAGGGGTCCGCAAGTTCCAGTAGCGTCGTTATCGGCAGAGTCGATACATACAACGTGAAGGTGACGCTCCCCATAGATGACAACTACACTCCCGTCACTGTAAACTTTGACGTGGCCGAGGTGGCAGCAAAGTTGGGGCTTTCCGCTTTGACTATTTCCCAGGCTGCTTTCTTTGCCCAGGAATCCGACGGCACGGTTGTCACGAAATCCACAGCCAAGGAACCTGGACATTGGTTTGGCAAGGACGGTTCTGTGGTGGAATGGGGCGAAAATGCCTACGTGTTCAGCGAAGCCGATCTGGCGAAGGGAACCCTTTCTGTCGGGCATTATCCCAACCGCGTGAACAATGGCGAAACCTACAGTTTCACGCAGGGGCTTTCCTATAGCGGGAAACAGGTGCTGTTTAGGGTTTCGGTGACGCTCACTAACGGCAAGGATGGTGCCGAGATTGTTGTGGAAGAGTCCAGCAGTTCTACTGCTTCGTCTTCAGCCGGGCTAGCGGCTTCGAGTTCGTCGAGCGGTGCAAATGTAAGTTCGTCAAGTGCCGTCACCAGCGGGATGGCGGTCCTTATGGATGGCTTGAACGGCCCGGCGAGGAACATGGGGGTTTCTTACCGGCACGGGATGATTACGGTGCAGTACTCGCTCCACCAGAGGGACAATGTGAAAATCAGCCTGTTTACGGGTTATGGCGCCCTTGTGGCGCAAGAAATCACGGGCCGGTTGAATGCTGGAGTGCACACGTATTCCTTTGACTTGGCTGGGCTACCTGCGGGCATGTACATCGTAAAGGTCTCCTCCGGCAGTTACCGTGAGGCAAGGCCGATTAGCATTACACGCTAAAGACTTTGCTATCGGGTCCCGAAATTATCCATGGGACACGGGGACCCGTATTATTCCAATTTGGAATATCATTTTTTGTAAAAATAATACTATCGTGTGACATTTCTGGCGCAAAGCGGGTATATTAGAGAGGATGGTTCAATTCAAGGGAGGCCTGATGTCCAACGCAAATCCGCAAATGAAACACATAGTGCTCATAACCCTGTCCGCCGCCATTGGCGGGTTTCTGTTCGGGTTCGACTCGTCCGTCATCAACGGGGCAAACGGGGCGTTAAAGGCACACTTTAACGCGACGGACTATGAACTGGCCTGGTCTGTCTCCCTGGCCCTTATCGGGGCTGCAGTCGGTGCTTTTTTTGCAGGAAGGGTTGCCGACGCCTTCGGTCGCGTGCGTTGCATGCTTTTTGCTTCGGATTTGTTCCTGTTGAGCGCAATCGGGTCGGGCATTCCCTTTGGCATCCCGGACTTTATCATGTGGCGTATCATCGGGGGGCTCGGCATTGGAATGGCAAGCATTATCGCACCGATCTACATTGCAGAAACTGCGCCAGCCCACTTGCGTGGACGCTTGGGCTCATTGCAGCAGTTCGCTATCGTGATAGGAATTTTTGTAGCGCTCCTTTCAAACTACCTCATCGTTCGCATTGCGGGTTCGGCCAACAACCCGATGTTCGGTCACATCAAGGCATGGCAGGTGATGTTCTGGGTCGAAATTATCCCGTCTGTAATCTACGGCTATGCCGCCTGGAAACTCCCCGAATCGCCCCGTTACCTGATTCACAAAGGACTCCTGGACGAAGCCAAGAAAGTCATTGCCAAAATTAATCCCGAAGGGGTTGACGAAGAGGTCGAAAAGATTCAGGGTTCCTTCAGCAATAAAAAGCCCGCCAAGTTTACCGACCTGTTGGAAGTCATTAACAAGAAGGAGCGGATTACTCCGATTCTGTGGGCGGGTTTGGGCCTTGCTATTTTGCAGCAGCTGGTTGGCATCAACGTTATCTTCTACTACGGCACCATGCTCTGGCAGAGTGTGGGTTTTGGTGAAAGCGATGCGTTCCTCACCAGCGTGATTTCTAGCGCCATCAACCTGGTGATGACCGTTGCCGCCATTTTGCTTGTGGACAAGCTAGGCCGTAAACCCCTTCTGCTTATCGGTAGCATTGGCATGGCGGTGACCTTGAGTACCCTTACGATCTGCTTCATGGGTAGCGGTGGTGCAGCCCTGTCCGATTCGGCGGCTTTTGTGGCCCTGATAGCGGCAAACCTCTACATCGCCTTCTTTGCGGCGACCTGGGGTCCGGTCATGTGGGTGATGCTGGGCGAAATGTTCAACAACCGTATCCGCACTATCGCCATTGCCATTTGCGGGCTGGCCCAGTGGTTTGCAAACTTCGTGGTCACCTGGACATTCCCCGTGCTCACGGGCGAAGACGGCATCGGAGTGGGCCCGACTTACGCCATCTATTCCTTCTTTGCCATATTCAGCATCTTCTTCGTGGCAAAGTTTATCAAGGAAACCAAGGGTAAACAGCTAGAAGATATGTAATTGCGAATTGATTAATGCAAGTGCATAATCACGGGCCGGTTCTTGCCGGCCTCCGTTTTATGGATGGTAAGCTTGCCGGTGCTGTCGTAGCTGAACTGTTCGCCTACACGCTCGCCGTTTACGAAGGTGAGGCTATCTCGTAGGACACCGCTTTTGTACCAGTTGCGTAAAATCCCGTTCCGCTTGCCCTCTTTCCAGAAGGCTTCGCTTGCAAGTTTCCCGTCTAGGCTGTCGGGGTAGAAACTCCGGCTTATGGCAATTTCGCCGTTTTCCCAGATTTCTTCGTAACGCAGGTCGTGCCCTTTCTTGTAGTACCACAGGGTGGCGCCCTTGACGGCACGACCCAAGACGGCGCTGCTGTCCAGGGTTCCGCCTGGAACACCCGCTACAAAGGATGTCTCGGCGCAAATCATCCCGTAGTTGTCTTCGCACTGGCCGTATCCGATTCCCGTTCCGTTCACGAACTCGCTTTCGATTACAAGGTGCTGGTGGCCGTCGTCCAGCCGCCAGACGGAATCTCTCGCTCCCATTTTCCACCGTTCCCGTCTGTAGGGGAGTAGCCCGTCTTCGGAAGGGAGGTAGAATTCCCGAGGGCCGTTCAGCACGCCGTCCGTGTAGCCTTCTGTAACAAGCCAGGAATTCTTTTCGTCTGCGGCGTAGGTGATTTGCGGACCATTAAATATTCCATATCGGCAGCTCGTGGAATGTCTTCGTTTTCCGTTCTCGTAATACTCCACGATGATTCCCAAACTGTCGCCACCATGGCAGCTGTTTTCTTCTTGGATCTTTCCGTTCTTGGACCATTTTTTCCACACGCCTACGGTGTCGCCCTTGTCGTTGTAATGTTCCTCGAAGGCCTTGTTGCCGTTGTAATGAAACCCTTCCCAGTCCCCTACGGGGTGGTCGTCTTTGTAATAACGGACCGCTTCCACTTTCTTGTCGCCGTAATAACTGGTCCATTTGCCTTCGCGCTTGCCCTTTTTGTACTGGCCAACCATCACTACGTTTCCAAGCCCGGTCCAGCGCTTGATTTCGCCGTGAGGTACATTGTCCTTGTAAGGGATTTCGAATTCCTTGATTCCGTTGTTGTACCACTCGTTCCGCTTCAGGATTTCGCCATCGGGATACACCCATACGGAGGTTTTCTTGACCCCGTTGGCGTGTCGTTCCACCACCTGTTCTTCGGCTCTTTCTATGGTACAGCCGCAAAAGAAGGCGAAAACACAAAAAAAAGTGGCAAAATGGAGGAATCTCATGGCATTCAAGGTAGAAAAAAGGTAATTTCTTTTTGTGGAAGAATTGAAAAACAAGTCTATCAAGGAAACTTTCCGCTCTAAGCTGAAAACACCCTGGGTGTGGATGGTGGTGGCTTTGACGGTAGGGCTCACTATATTGTTTTCTCTTTCCCAGAAACCCCAGATGGTCCTTTATTCCCAGTACATCAAGTCCCTTTCGGACTTTCAGCTGCTGGATGCCAGGCTTTCAAAGGATATGGAACGAGCCCGTAGCGGTTACGGTCTGGACACTATGAAAATTATGTCCGAGACCATGACTCTCAGGGAAATGGCGGTGTCCTTCTCTCGCCAGATGGACGAGCTGCAGGGGTTCGGTTTTGAACGCCCGAGTTCTGCTTTGGTAAGCCGTTTTGAACGGGAGGTCTTGGGCAAGGTTTCTACGGCCCGGCGCTACCTGACGGTCAGGACCCAGTGGCTGAGTTCCTGGCAGCAACTGTCCTATGCGGTAAACAGCCTGCCCGACAACCAGGAATACGTGGTCCGGGAACTTCTGGATTCTGCTCGCGCCGGGTTCCCGGTGGTGCGGCCCGAGGGACTTGGGCTTCCGGATAGTATTACGCACCAGTTGGATATGCTTCTGAACATCAACGTGGATCTTTCTCATGCCTGGGCCCGCATCGACAACGATGCCGCCATGCTGAACAGCGAGGAACTCATTCAGTTTTTCCAGATGGAACGGCTGAACGAAATCGCCCTGAACGCAAAGATTCCCCTGGTCTTCTACTTCTTGACCTTGGTGCTTCTTTTAGCTACATTTTTCTTCATGTTCCGCTCCAAGCAATAGTTTTCGATGGCCCGATTCCGTACAAGACGCTCTATCTATTTCAATTTTGCCTTGCTGTTCTTATTGGCGGTGGTCTGGTGTGTGTCCTACGCAGGGCCTGTGTTGCAGAGCTTTTTCAAGGAAGAACACCTTTTTTATGGACGGGTCTCCTATGCCGCTATCCCGAGCGTCTTTGGGGGCAGCAACGTTCCGTTTTTGGACAAGACTTTTTTTAGGATAAACGGTGACGACAGCGCAACCTTTGTCCTGTACGCGTCAGAAGAAATGCTGGACGAAATGTCGGATTGGTTCAGCTTTGCCGCTATCAACGTGGGAGATGTTCCCCTGGAAATCAGCGCCGTCAGGCTATCCGACAACCGTTATATCGTCAAGTCCTTGGCCTCGACCTACGGTGAACTGGATTGGGAAACGGTGTCGGAATACCAGCTGGTCAATTCCCTGATAGCCCTTGGAATCATCGGGATCTGTTCTGTCGGTTTCCTGATATTCTTTATCCTCGCCATAAGAAACAAACGATGAAACCTCTTTGGGTGCTGTTGCTTACCGTATCCCTGGCCCTTGGGACTAGTCGGGATTCCTTGTCGGTTTCGGTTCTGCCGACAAAGGCTGCCGGCACTGTGTTGCGGGTACCTGTTGGAATCTGGTGGCCTGAATACGATTCAAAGGTCAAGGCGTCGTTTCCTGGACATGCGGCGAAAAAGGATGTGGTGGTCTGGTTCCACGGAGGCATGACCAGCGGCAACTGTCAAAAGGGCTTGGTGGCGGGGGAGGCCTTTTCGAATATTTTCCCGGATGTGGTGGTGTTGAGCGCTTCGGCCTGCAAAGAAAACCATTGGGCAACGGAGGTTATGGTTTCTGCGGTGGATGCGGCTCTGGATTCCGTTGCCAGGAGACGGAGAGGATTTGTAGAAGAAGTCTCCCTTGTGGGGGTCTCTGACGGCTCTCTTGGGGTTCTGGTTTATTCCATGTACGGAAAACGCCGGGTGAAAAACCGACTTTTGGTGAGTTCCTATGGCAAACTGCTGGGGGAGGCCCCCGCTGTTGCGGCATTTCCTAAGATGAACTCTGGAAGGTGGCGCTTTTTGCAGGGCGGTGCCGACAGGCTTTATCCTTCGTCGGAGACAATCCCCTGGATTCAGGATTTTTGCAAGAATGTGGGGGCGGACTGCGACCTGAGGTATGACCCCTCTGGGGAGCATGACTGGAGCTATTGGCAAGGCCACCACCTGGATTGGGTTCGGGAAGCCTTCCCTTTCAAGAAATAATCGGTTTACCCCTTGACAAAACGGGCTTTTTTTTCAAAATTTGGTGCACCACGCGGATGTGGTGGAACTGGTAGACACGCTAGATTCAGGTTCTAGTGCTCGCGAGGGCATGAAGGTTCAAGTCCTTTCATCCGCACTGAAGGCCCGCTGACTTATGCCAGCGGGCTTTTCTGTTTTCTTCATTCTGTTGATAACACCAGCATTGTCATGCCCGCGAAGGCGGGCATCTACTGGCGAGATCTGTGTATGGATCCCCGCCTACGCGAGGATGACGTTCCTTGAACCTCGAACCTGTTTCCTACATTTCAGCCCATGATTCTAGACGAAATTCCCGAAACGGAACTGCCTGGCAGCCATGTGATTCTTCGAGCGCTGCACGAACCTGATGCGGCAGGACTTTACCGCCTGATTGATGCTTCCCGCGAGCATCTCTCGCGGTTCCTGCCCTGGCCTCCTGATTGCAATTCCGTCGAAGACGTTATGGACCGTCTGGAAACCTGGGAGATGCAGGCCCAGATGGGTAACGGAGCCTGCTGGGGCATTTTTGAGAAAACCGCTAGTGGGGATAATCTTGCGGGCTGCATCTTTATCGGCTGGGTACATCCAGAGCACCGCTCGGCCACTATCAGTTACTGGCTTGGGCAGAACTTTACAGGCCGCGGCCTCGCGACGGAGGCGTTGAACCTCTTGTGCAAGTTCTGCTTTGATACCCTGGAGCTGAACCGCCTGGAAATTACGGCTGCGGTCCAGAATTATGCCAGTATCGGGGTCGCTCGCCGCTGCGGCTTCAAGGAAGAAGGCGTTTCTAGGGACTTTGAATGCCTGCGCGGGAAATTCAACGACCATCTTCGCCTGTCGAAACTCGCTCGTGACTGAGGGGTGTGAGGTCGGGCCTTCGGCCCTCTGAGGCATGAGTAATGGGTAATGAGTTGTGAGTTATGAGTTGTGAGTTATGAGTTATGAGTGATGGTTAATGTTCTGCTTCTGAAATTTAAAGCATCTTGTTTCCTCGATAGCTGAAAACTCATAACTCATTACTGATGACTGAGTACTCGCAACTGATAACTGACAGCGGCAAAGCCGCTGTTGGTTACTTAGGTAAACGATATTTAACCATCGAATAGAGCCTTTGCCCCCCTAGACTTCTATTTTTAGGGTATGGAAAATGGAGAAAGTGTAAAATTGACAGAGCCCGATGTGCTGCAATACACGAATTTTCGCGTGTATCTTCGGGACTACTACGAATACAAGAAGAAGACCCAGCCGGCCTTCAGTTTGCGTTTTTTTGCCGAAAAAGCGGGACTTTCCAGTCACGCCCACCTGAAACTGACTATCGACGGCAAGAGAAACATTACCAAGAGTACGGTCACAAAGCTTATCCACGGTCTCGGACTTATTAAGCAGCGGGCCACTTACTTCGAGAACCTGGTGTTCTTTAACCAGGCTACCGACGACGAAGAAAAGAAGGTCTATTACGAGCAACTGGTCAAGGCTAGCCCCCATTCTAAGCTCCACAAGATGGACCAGGCCCAGCTCCGTATCTTTAGGGAATGGCACCATTCCGTCATTCTGGAAATGGTGTCCCTGAAGGGGTTCCGCCCTATTCCCGACTGGGTTTCCAAGCGTCTCGATGGCAAGGTGACTCCTGCCCAGGTGCAGGAATCCTTCAACCTCCTTCTGGAACTTGGCCTCCTGGTCAAGACGGCCAACGGATTCCGCCAGCGAGACCCCATGATTACTACCGATGACGAGGTCCAGGACCTGATGGTAAAGCAGTACCACCAGCAGATGTTGGAGATGTCTAGGGATAAGTTGTCCGAACTGGCAAGCCAGGAAAGGGACTTTTCGGCCCTCACTTTCAGCATAAGGCGCAAAGATTTCCCCAATTTGAAAAAACAAATCCAACTAATGCGCAAAGAACTACTAGATTTTTCAGCCGATGCTGGAGAAGGAGACGACGTAGTTCAGGTTAATATCCAGCTGTTCCCCCTAACACGAGGAATGTAATGCGCTTTGCGGGGTTTAAATTTGGGGTTTTGATGGCTATGACGGGTGTTGCCATGGCTTTTGTGGCTTGTTCCAGTGATGATAAGTCTGTGGCGGGTATCGAAATCGGGAACCCGTCCTTGGCCTTTACGGCAGATTTCTCTGTTGATTATTCCGAAATTTCCTCTAATTCTCTTGCTAAGGCGGCTGCCAAGGATGAACCTCTGCTGCTGGATTCCTTCGCCTTGGATTTCTTTGAGGTCCGCTCTTACTCCAGTTACTATGTGGCAGTAGATATCGATGTGGCAAAGGGCGTGCAGCTTTGGCCCGGTGAAGATCTTGCGGATTCTTCCTTGAAGGTTTCCTTTACTGACGCCGACCAGGTGGCAGAGCCTTTCAAGAATATACAATTGGAAGACAAGGGTTACTTGAAAGAGATGGGTGTTTCCTTTAGGCCGGCTAAAGGAACGTCCGACATCCGCGGAAGGTTGTTGATAAACGGCAACTATGTTCCCGTCCAGTATTCCCTCTCTTGGTTCAAACAGTTTGAACTACGGTATCACCATACTCAGATAGAAAAGGTTTCGGACAGTGCGGCGAATTTGTCCGTAGTGTTCTATCCCCGCTATTTTGTAGATGGAATAGATTTCTCTACGGTCGAGGTTGCAGAAGACGGTGTTGTTTATCTTGACGAGACACGTAATGCTTCAATATGGTCGAAGCTGAACCAACAGTTCATCTCCAGCTTCAGACCGCTTCGATATGGATTCACCGCTGTCGATGGTAATACTTCTGAGGATTATGTCCTGGACATTTGGGAAGGAATAATTGGTTCCTTGAGTGATAATACCATTACGAATGGGGATTTTTCCAAGGATTTTTATGGTTGGATTGTCTTTGACCAGTTCGACGGAAAATCCATTGCCTCTGTAAAAAAGGAAGGTAATGGCGAGCAGATTGCAAAAATCCAGGTGACTGAAGGTGGCAAGTATTCTTACAGTGTTCAGCTCATTCAAGAAAATGTGGCTCTCCTTGCCGGCAAAAAGTACAAGTGCGTGTTTACCATCTGGTCCGATGTAGAGGGGCAAATTACCGCCAGAATCGGTGCCTACGATGATTACGAGACCATCGGTTTCCAGAAACATGTAGATGTGGGAACTTCGGGCAAGTCTGTAGAAATCGAATTTGTCCCGAAGGAGAGCACCCCCTTCGCCCGCTTTGAACTGAACCTTGGCGGTGAAGAAAGAACCTTCTACATCAAGGCCGTAAAGATTTACCGCCTGCAAGAATAAAGCGTTTTTCTTTCGTCATGGCGGACTTGATCCGCCATCTTGCATTCGTTAGATTGTAAAATTTCAAAAATCTGAAGATTTTTAGGCATATTTTCGGAGAAAAAAGCGTCTATACAAGTAGATGCTTTTTTTTGTGAGGAAATATGCTTGAATCCTGGTCCAATCTTGTTTTTGGAATGGAATGCCTTGGTTGCGGGTCTGCTTCGGAGAATCTTGACCCGTGGCTGTGCCCTGAATGCCGGAAGGCTCTTGTCGGGCTTTCAAAGGAGACTCGACATCCTTCGGACGATGTGGTCTGCCTGTTCCCTATGGAGGAGCTGACTCGTCGTTTGATACACTTGTTGAAGTACCGTGGTATTCCCGGAATGGCGACATACCTGGTAAAGCACTCCTGCGTTATGCAGGGACGCTCTGAAAACCTGTTTCCGGAATTTGTGCGGCCGCTTTACTTTGTACCGGTGCCGCTCCATAGGGCCCGTTTTCGTGAGCGTGGCTATAACCAGGCTGAAATGATTGCTCGTGCCTTGGCAACGCTGACAGGTGGCCAGGTGTGCCGCTGGTTAAAGCGCAAGACATTTAGGGTGTCCCAGACAAAACTCTCCCAACAGGGACGGCAGCAAAATGTGGCAGGCGCCTTTGAACCGGCGCTTCCAAGAAAACTCCCTTCTTGTGGGACGGTAATCATTGTAGATGATGTTTATACTACGGGCGCGACTACAGGAGCTTGCCTTGATGTCTTGGGTAAGGATTTTCCATTGGATACGAAGGTATGCACCCTGCTTTACGATATGCCGCTTAGCGCTACGATGGACTATGTGGCTGACCGAAGGGCCTTTTGGAAGGTGGATTAGTGATGAGTCTTGAGTTGTGAGTAATGAGTTGTGAGAACTGATAACAAAAATCTATTGTTTTAATGAAAATAATGCATTTGACTTGATGAATTTTTGTGGGTATATTACGGATGTAAACAAACAAGAATCTAATTCAAAGGAGTTTCATCATGAAAAAGACATTCTTTACTGCTGCCATTCTCGCTGCCGCTACCGCATTTGCCGCCGATAACGTCCAGACTACAACACCCCAGCCTGTCGCCCAGCCGAAAGACAAGAGTTGGACTCATTTCGTGGGTGCTGGTGTTACGGTTCCCGTCTCTAAGTACAATGTAGAGGGATCGGATTTCTCCCTGGTGAGTGCTGGGCTAAACCTCAGTTATATGGGAATCGGCAAGAGCGGCTTTGCGGTTCGTGCGGACTTGAGTTCTGGCGCTACGTTTACGGACGATGTCAAGTACAACGAAAAGGAAGATGCCGATGTTGGCACCTACGTTGCGGGCGAAGTCGGGCTTGGCTACGGGTTCGTGAATACGCCGGACTGGACCGTTGCCGTCTTCGCGACAGTCGGTGTTGAAGGCTCCGTGTTTACGAGGGACACGGAAACCTACAAGCATCCGGACCTCGGAAAGGTGGACTGGACAAGATCTGTGACGCTGGGGGCCCTGACCCTTGGTGGCGACTTGGTTGTCCGTAAGGCTCTCGGCAATCATGTGGGCGTGTTCGCTTCTGTGGGCGGCCGTTGGGCACCTGTTGCAGTGTGGCTGCTTACTGACGAATATGACAACGACGATGTCAATCGTAAGGATACCTTTAAGTCCGACAAGAGCGATGGCGGATTCACGGTAGTGCCTACTGTAGGAGCTATGTGGAATTTTTAGGGATCGTGAAGTTCTCGTTTACGACCTACTATGAAAAGGAGGTTGAAAAAGAAAAGTGCCCTTGTGTAAAATTAGCGAACAAAAGAAAAAACGCCCTCATGGGGCGTTTTTTTACGGAGGAAGAGGGACTCGAACCCCCAAGCCTGACGGCGGCGGTTTTCAAGACCGCTGACTTACCAATTAGCCTATTCCTCCAAAGGGCGGGTAAAGAATAAAAAACTACAGGGTCACTGTCAACACTTTTTCTATCTTTGGCGCCATGAAGGGAGAATGTGACGACAACACTTTGGAATCAGGTCGGATTCTGGATTTGCTGTTTTCGTACATGCCGAAAATTGCGGCTGAGCGGAAAATGGACAATCTGCTAATCCTTATGGCCGATTTAGGTCGCTCCATGGTGTCTGCCGATCGCTGTTCCCTTTGGCTTATTGACAAAGATACCCGAGAACTCTGGACCAAGGTGGCTCACGGGGTGGACCAGCTCCGGATTCCTCTGGATGCGGGCTTCGTTGGATATTCCGTACGGACTGGGGAACCTCTGCTGATAGAGGACGCTTACCAAGACCCCAGGTTTGACCGTCGCAGTGACGAAAAAACTCATTACCACACCACGTCCGTGCTGACCGTCCCTCTTTTTGATACGGAAGGAACGGTGATGGGGGCGTTTCAGGCCATCAACAAGCAGGGGAATACTCCGGTATTTTCTCGCCAAGATCTAGAACGCCTCATTCTTACCGCCGTCTATTCCGCAAAAACCGTAGAATCCGCCCGCCTGATTGCCGAGCAAGAGGCTACCCAACGGGAAATTATTCACATTTTGGGTGAGGCGTCCGAGTACCGCAGTCAGGAGACGGGGGACCACATTCAGCGGGTGGCGGAAATATCTTACATTCTGGCCAAGCACTATGGTCTTTCCGAAGAAGAGGCCGAACGCATCAGGCTTGCCGCTCCTATGCATGACCTGGGGAAAATTGGCATTCCCGATTCCGTGCTGAACAAGCCCGGCAAGCTTTCCGAGGTGGAATACGGGGTGATGAAGTCTCACGCCATCATTGGCGAGGAGATGCTCAAGACCTCCAAGAGAGAACTTTTGCGTTTTGCCTCCGCCATAGCTGGTTCCCATCATGAACGCTGGGACGGCACGGGCTACCCCCGCGGGTTAAAGGGGGAAATGATTCCCTTGGCTGGCCGGATTTGTGCCGTGGCAGATGTGCTGGATGCCCTGTCCAGCCCCCGCTGTTATAAGGAGCCCTGGCCCGAAGAACGGATTCGTGAGGAATTTAGGGAACAGCGAGGAACGCAATTTCAGCCAGAGTTGGTGGATTTGCTTTTGGCCCATTGGGACGATTTTTACGGGCCTTACCGCCGCTGATTGGCGGGTTAATCATGGTGGAATGTAAGAAAAAGAAAAGCTTCGGTCGTTAAACCGAAGCTTTTCGTGGTTCCGATTGGAATTGAACCAACGACACGCGGATTTTCAGTCCACTGCTCTACCAACTGAGCTACAGAACCAATTTGGTAGCCCAAAAATAGATGATAGTGTGCGTTTTGTCAAGGGTAAATAGAATATTACTAGCATTTTTTGGAAAAAACATATAAATTTAGGTAGTATATAGAGGACTTGCAATGCATATCTATAGTTGTATTTTCAAATTGTACCTAGCCGTACTTTGTATGGCGTGTTTCTTTGCTTGTTCCAATGGTGGAGGTGCGACCAAACCGATTGAAGAGGGCTCCGAAAATGGGGATACGGTGAATTCCGGTTCCTCGACTGCTCCAGGAGATAGTGCCGGGTACACTCGTGTGATTACAGAAACTGGGGATACCATTTACGTGAAAGATACGGTGACCGTGTATCCGGATACGACCCTGCGTTGGGTGGGTAATTCTGCAGTGGTTATTACCGAAATTGCGTCCCTCAACCTGGATTGGCTTGACATGGATGAAGACGATCCGTCTTGGGTAGAAGTTTATAATGCCGGCACGGTTTCCGCGAATCTCAAGGGTTGGGCTTTAGTTGAGAATCTAAAGGAACCTAAGAAGTGGGTGATTGGTGACGAGGTTATTGCAGCCAAGTCTTTCCGCACGATATTTTGCGACAAGAAGAATATTTCGTCCGTCGCTGGAATCCCCGATGGAAAGAACTCTGCCGGAAAGACTTTGCATAGCCGACCTCATACCAACTGGAAGTTAGATAAGAGTGGTGGTACCGTTTATCTGGTTGACCCTAGTAATGCTATTCGTGATTCCGCGTCGTATCCGCAATTGGCCAGCGGAGTCAGCTGGGGAATTGTGGATGGAGGAGACTGGAAATACTTTGGCAGTCCCACGCCAGAAAAACCGAATACGGAAGCGACTGCATATGATGGCATGGCGCCGTCGGTGGATTTCAGTTCTGTCAAGGCCGGTTTTTATGCGGATGCGGTGACTTTTAACCCTCCGCAATTGGAGTCTGGGGTGACTCTTCGCTGCACTACAGACGGCTCTGCTCCCACGTCATCGTCACAGGAGTTTAATGCTCCTATGACATTCTCCAAAAATACACCTCTTCGTTGTTCCGCGTTCAAGAGTGGAACTCTTACCAAGGAAGTCATAACCAACACTATATTTGTCGGCGAAACGGTGAATATGCCTGTGGTGGCTATCAGCGTGGATCCCCAGTTTTTCGTGAAATATTACAAGAACACCCATGGTGGTACGCCCGATATGGATCATGATCAGATGTACGCCCCAAACAAGTCCTATCCGAACGATTCTGGAGAAATGCCCGCCCACATCGAGTACTTTGAAAACGGTTCGAGTAGTGGCGGAAAAGCCTGGGAAATTGACGCGGGGATATCCTTGATGGGCGGTTGGAGCCGCATGGAACACAAGAAGTCTCTTGCCGTAGCGATGCGTGAAGAGTACCAGGAGGGTTGGCTCCACTACTCGCTGTTCGAAACACGTAAAAGCGCAAACGACAAGTACAAGGCTTTTAACCTTCGCAACAACGGCAATCGTTTTGTAAGCGATTATTTTGCCGATGCCTTGGGAGGAGCCATTCTTGAAGGAAGCGGTGTTGACTACCAGCGCAGCCGTCAGGTGGTTGTGTTCTACAATGGTAAATACTACGGCATTCACGACATGCGCGAACGCTACAACAAGAACTATGTTGAGTCCAACTACGGCATAGATGCCGGAACGGTAGAAGTTATCAAGCACTTGAAAACAAATATTACCAGTAATACGACGACGGCGAATTATGAGAGCTTGCTGAACTTTGTGAACACAAATGATTTTTCCGGTGAAAACAATGCGAACTACAGTACCCTAAAAACCAAGATGGATGTGGGCAACTATGCCGATTACATGGCTGCAGAAATTTACATTCATAATGGAGACTGGCCAAACAACAACGTGCGCGCCTGGCGTAGCCCCGATCAGCCCTACAAGTTTATGATATACGACCTGGATCATGGTTTTGATTGGAAATGGAGCGTAAGTGGCTTTAGCGAATACACGAATATGTTCACTTGGATTAAGCAGGGTGGCCTATCCGGTGATAACAAGTGTTACACTCCCGGCAAAGAAAGTTTTAGTGGTGAACAGGCGCTGTGTTTCCATACGATTTACGTCCGCTTGATGAAGAGCCCCGATTTCAAGCGCTTGTTTATAAACCGTTCCGCCATGATGTTTCAGAAATACCTGAATGCCACGACAGTAGAGTCTGTTCGCGCTCAAATGGCAGCGACCATTGATAGAGACGAAGTGGAAAGAGATTTGGATACAAATGGCCAGAAAGATCGTGGCTACGGGAGCTTCACCGTTTCCAATTCGGGCTTGACGGAATGGGCGCAGTCTCGGGATGATGAAATTATCAGTCAGTACAAGAGCGAATTTGGATTGGGCGACATGGTGACCATGCAGATTGGTTCTTCTGGTAACGGATCTGTTTTGATAGAAGGTCGCAAGGTGTCCGGTTCCTATTCGGGCAAATTCTTCTCTAAAAACAAGATGGAACTGACGGCTGTCCCCACAGGATCGGCGGTATTTACGGGATGGTCTGATGGCAATACTTCCAATCCCCGCATTGTTGATGTTGCCGAAGGCGCGTCGTATACTGCCAAATTCAGCAATTAGCAAGTTGCCTGTTGTATTTTGCCGAAGCTCTGCCTCTATTGGCGGGGCTTTGTTTTATTAAAAAACTAAATTTGCCTGCATGAAAAGTTCTGTGCGCAAGATGTTCGACGGCATTGCTGGCCGTTATGATTTCTTGAACCACTTTCTGAGTTGTGGTCAGGATATCTTGTGGCGCCGCTTTTGTTGTCGGCAGTTAAAGCGATACGGCGCTGGCCGACGGTTGCTGGACCTTTGCGGTGGTACGGGCGACTTTGCGGTAACTTATGAAATGCTGTGCGTAAAGCCTGACGTGGCCGTGCTTGGGGATTTTTCTTTTGGCATGCTGAAAGGGGCTTCTGGAAAAAAGACAGTGGCCATTCCTGTGCAATTGGACGCTATGCGGATTCCTTTTGCAGATGAATCCTTTGATGTGGTTTTGAACGGCTTTGGAATGCGGAATGTGCCCGATGCTAAGGGTGCTTTGCAAGAGAGTTTCCGCGTACTTGCGTCTGGGGGCTACCTCTGCGTGCTGGAATTCTTCGCCCCTAGAAATCCGTTCAATCGGTTTTTCTACGGAATTCTAGCTCCGGTATTTATCCCGCTGCTTGGGGCTTTCTTCAGCGGGAAGAAAGAGGCCTATGAGTACCTGGTAAATTCTATCAAGCGTTTCTTGCCTGTGAAGGATTTTTGTCGTATGGCGGAAGAATGCGGATTCCAGGTGGAGAAGGTGAAAAGCTTCAACGGAGGAATCTCTTACGGAGTGTTTTTGAGAAAACCTCTAGGGGCGTCCCATGGCTAGATATATTCTTGGGGTAACTGGAGCCAGCGGGGCAATTTATGCGACCCGCACGGCCATGTATTTGAAAAAGTTTGGTCACGAAGTATCACTTATTGTGACAAAACCTGGACGCGACGTGGTGGAGTTTGAAAGACAGAAGATTCTTTTCGATTATGCCGACCGGCTGTTCAACGTGGACGATTTTTTTGCGGAATGTGCCAGCGGTTCTGCCGATTACGCCGGCATGGCGGTAGTGCCCTGTTCTATGGGAACTTTGGGCCGTATTGCGGCAGGAACTTCCGATAACCTGCTGGTGCGCAGTGCTGATGTCTGTCTCAAGGAGCGCAGGGCGCTGGTGATTGTTCCTCGGGAAATGCCCTACAACTTGATACACTTGGAGAATATGGAACGAGTGACCCGTGCAGGAGCGGTTGTAATTCCGGCTTCGCCGCAGTTTTACAGCAGGCCGACCTCTGTCGAGGAGCTTGTGGATACTGTGGTGGCGAAGGTCCTGAAACATTTGGGGGCGGGTTCGGCCGCGGACTGTGCCGGAATTGTGAAACCATGGGAAGGCGGCTCTTCATGTTAAAGAAAATTTTAGAGTTCGGTCACCTGGTGCGTTTTAGTCATTCGCTTTTTGCGATGCCCTTTGCCATAGGTTCCATGTGGGTGGCGGCTCGGGGTTTCCGCGGCATGGATGCCGCAGAGGCGGTCAAGATTGTAGCGTTGATTGTGGGCTGTATGGTGACCGCCCGCAACAGCGCCATGAGCTTTAACCGCATAGCCGACGCCGATATCGATGCCAAGAACCCTCGTACCGCAGGGCGCCACTTGCCTGCAGGGCGTCTCAGCAAGGCGTCGGTTATTGCCTTTCTGGCCGTAAACGGCGTGCTGTTCGTTTTATTTGCGGCGCTCTTGCAACCCCTCGCCGGTCTGCTGGCCTTGCCCGTTTGGTTGCTCCTGCTTTCGTACTCTTATTGGAAACGTTTTAGCTGGCTTTGCCATTGGTTTTTGGGCTTTGCCATCGGTATGAGCCCCTTGGGAGCCTGGATAGCCATCCGGGGCGAGTTTGCGGTTTTCCCGATTTTTCTCCTGGTGATTCTGATGTTGTGGATGGGCGGTTTCGACATTATCTACGCTACCCAGGACGAAGAAATTGATCGGGAGATGGGACTCCATTCGGTGCCGGCCCGGTTCGGCCGCAAGCGTGCTCTGCAGATAGCTTTCTGGAGTCATGTGGCCATGCTTGCCCTATGCGTTTTCTTTGGCGTGTTTTGGAGTATGGGAGCCCCTTGGTGGGTGGTGACGGGCCTAATGACTGCGGCTATCCTCTATATCCATTTGTTCCGAAAGTCCGATGACTTGGATGCCATGAACAGGGATTTCTTTTTGGCCAACGTGGCTATCAGCGTGTTGGTAATGGCTGGGCTTATTGTGTGGATTTGCATGGGAGGTAACGTCGATGCCCTTTATTAAACGTCCCGACGGAAAGTTTAGCACCGAAGACAAAATCAAGATGTTCCAGCAGATGGGTTCTGTAAGTGCCGTTATTGCCTTGGTGTTGATAGTCCTGATTGAAACGGGTGTTGCCGGCGAACAGAAGCCCCTGGCCGAAATGGGGCTTACCGCCATGATTGTGGTGCTGGCCGTTTCCCTTGGCGGAAGCCTGTACTTTAAGCGGAAACTGTAGTTATATTTCCAAATCTGCGGAATATACCGTCTCTACGCTACCATCGTCGCACTTGAATAGCAGGCTGCCGTCATCGTTCATGTCGATGATACGGCCTGTTTTCTTTTGTACGCCCGCCCCGCTGTCGCGATTCTGGTCGGTACAGCGATTGTTTACGACGATAGTGCCTTGAGTTCCAATGAACTGGTCCATCTTACGCCAGGCGGCGACCCAGGGGGATATCCCGAAGGCCCGGAACTGACCGATGGCCCGCTCCAGATTTGCTACGAGCATTTGTAAGAGCTTTTCGCGGTTGATGTTTTGTCCGCATATATTCTTGAGCGTCGTAACGGCTCGACCCAAATGGGCGTAATCAGCCGGATCGCTGTTCACGTTGATGCCGACTCCCATGCTGATGGCGGGGATTGACGCGCTACTCGACTCCGCGGACTTGATATAAACTAATTCGGTGAGTATCCCGCAGAACTTGTGCTTGCCGCAAAGAACGTCGTTTGGCCACTTAACGGATACTTTGCCGATGTCGCCGTTGCCACGCCCCTGGCTGTTGGAATCGTCCTGCAAGCTTTTGAAAACCTCGGCAAAGGTAAGGGCCGCCACCTGCGTAATTTGCGGTGCAGAAGAAAGAGAAATCCCTTCTAGCGGAATCAGGATGTTGAAATAGAGGTTCTTGCCAGCGGGGGAGTCCCAGGTGCGCTCGTGCCTGCCTCGACCTGCGGTCTGCGTGTCGGCTACAATCAGAGTGCCGGGGGCGATTTCTCCTGCAGAGGCCATTGCCTTCATTAGGGAATGAGTGCTTTCGAGGGTTTCAAAAAGCAGGACAGGAGCATTGCCAAAACCTGTGAGTTGCCAATCTGTGAATTTGCGTTCAGATATATACATGTTAGGCGTCAATTCCGAATTCTGAAATCCGAATTCCGAATCACTCCTCGTCCTCTTGCTGCTCCTGCAGTTCCTTCAGGGCTTCTTCGGGGAAGATGGCGAAGAATTCCCGCTTGCGGTCTTCGAACAGCTGCAGTATGCGCTCCTGTTCGAACTGTTCGCGGTCGATGTTCTGCATAAAGAATTCGTCACGGGCGAAATCCCTGGTGGTCATCATCTTCTTGATGTCTTCGGAAAGGTCCACCATGTCCCACAAGATATAGTAAGAGCCTACATCTAGACTACCGAAGATGTCCACGTTGAGAAGTACCGTGTTGGCCTTGCTGGAATCCACCAGCTGGATGTTGGATTCACGCTTTTCCGGGCGGAAAATTTGCACGTCACTTACGGGCTTGGACAAGTCCTGAGCCCAGAGAGCCGACGCCACAAATAAAACGGCAAAAATGTGTGGAACCTTGAATTCCATACCTACAATATAAAATGAATTTTCCGAAAAAAGAACCGGATTTGGCGAAAAAAAGCGTTTGACGGAAATTTGTGCTTCCCGTCAACGCATTTTTGGCAGTTTTTAAATCATCCGCAAGATTTCTTGGGTGGTCTGTTCGGCGAAACTGTTGTCCTGCACAAAGCGGCGCACTTCGGTGGGGTTTATCCTGGCATATTCGGACAGGGCCTTGCCGATGCCGTTACGGATGTAGTATTCGTCATCCTTGGCGCAGGTAAGGCAGAACTGCCGGAGCAGGGGCCAGTCAGTGCGGTCCTTGTACTGGATCTGGAAGATAATGGCGCTACGGCGAACCCAGATGTTCGGGTCCCGAATCCAGGAGGCGATCTTGGCATGGAGCGCAGGCAAGCGCAGGGCCAGGTCTCCCAGGATGCAGGCGGCGATAGTGTCCACCGTATCTTTCCAGGCGCGGGTTTTAATCAGTTTCTTTAAAAAGTTGAGGTGCTGCCCTCCTAGCATGCCCTTGTGCCTGAACAGGTAGTCGCAGGCCGCATACTGGATTTCCCGATAGGGCTGAGCCCACATGTCCTCTATCCGGCTCACCAGCTCCGCATCGTTCTTGGGAGGGTTCTTGTCGAATATGGGGTATGTCACTTCCCGACGGGGAACCAGTTTCACTCCGAGGAAGTCGAATTGCTCACGGGCCTTTTTGGACATTTCGTGAGATTCTTCTTCGTTGGCGATGGAACGCAGTGCCAGAAGGATATCTTGAGTGAATCGTAACATTTGAACTCAAATGTAGTCCTAAAAAAATTTTTTTTCTAGGTCTTGACAAGCATTTTTTTTAACTTTTTTTTGGAATTTTGAAAAATTTTGCGAAAAAAAGACAAAAAACACCCTTGACAACGAGAAAAAAGGAATGCTCCTGCTCAGTTCACAAAAAAAGACCCCCTTGCGGAGGTCTCGAGAGGCAACGATCAGACTCGAACTGATGAATAAGGCTTTTGCAGAGCCGCCCCTTACCAACTTGGGTACGTCGCCAATGTGAGGCCTAATATAGGTAATGAAAACCCGTTTTCCAAGGGCAAAAGGCTAAAAAAACTAATTTTTAGGCCATGTTTGACGGTTTCAAGGCGAAAATGGGCTCTTTTCTGGTGAGCCTCTGGCTAAGGAGCCTCAGGGTTCGCCTGGAGACCCCCGAGGAGTTCGGTCCGGGCATTCTTGGAACTTGGCACAGGGACTTGCTTGCCAGCTGCGTAGCCTTCAAGGACATGGGAGTTCACGCTTTTGTTTCCCAGTCCAAGGATGGGAATTTTTTTAGCGCTACCGCCAAACGACTAGGGTATATTGTCACAAGGGGGTCCGACAGCCACGGGGCCCTCAACGTGCGTCATCTGCTGGAATCTTTAAAGTCGGGACAGTTTGCGGGCATGGCTCTGGACGGTCCGCATGGTCCTGCAGGGATTGTGAAACCTGGATCCCTTTGGCTGTCAAGGAAATCGGGACGACCGTTGTGGGAAATCCAGGTGCAGTACGGCCGGCATTTCACCTTGCATACTTGGGACAGGTTTATAATTCCCTTGCCTATGTCAACAATTGTCGTGAGAATTAAGTATTTTTGTCAAAAACAAGAGGAAAATGTACCGTGATTGCTTTAGCTCCAAAATTCGTGGCCTTTGACTTGGAAACGACGGGCCTTGACAACAAGAAAGACGAAATTATTGAAATCGGTGCCGTAAAATTCACTGTGGAAACCAAGAACGGCAAGGTGGTGCCCAAGCTGCTTTCTGAGTTTGAAACTTTCGTAAAGCCCAATATGCTGATTCCCGCCGAGGCTTCCAACGTGAACCACATCTACGACAAGGATGTGGAAAACGCGCCTCCTGTAGGCGAGTGTCTCAAGGGCTTTACGGCATTCTGTGGTCAGGGCTCTATATTGATTGCCCACAACGCAAACTTCGATGCCAGCTTTTTGCGGGTGGCATACGCCAAGAACCCTCAATTGGTGCCGGGGAATCCGGTGATTGACAGTCTTGTTGTTTCAAGGACAATCCTGCCGGAGCTGGAAAACCACAAGCTGGGTTACATGGCGAATCTGTTCAAGCGCCGTAACGAGATTGCCATGAGTATCGATTCCGAAAAGATGCACCGCGCCGTCTATGACTGCGAGATGCTTATGGAAGTTTTCGTGGCCATCCTCCGCCGCCGGTTCAAGGAAAAGGACTGGGAGCTGGGGAACATCATGGCCAACATGGCCAAGTACAAGGGCACTCCGCAGTTTATTAATAAATAGGTTGTAGGTGTTAGGTCTTAGGTTTTAGGGGCGAAGAATCTGCCTTGCCAATTCTGCCCTAATACCTACTACCTACAACATAAAACCTAGATAGATACACAAAACACCGCCAAAGAGGACTTTGGCGGCTTTTCAGTTTTGTTTGGCGAGAATTAGATGCCGAGTTCCTGGGCAACAGCCTGGATACCGCACTTGCTGATAGTGCGGAGACCGGCGGCGCTCACGCGGAGGGTAACCCAACGATCTTCTTCGGGGATATAGAAGCGCTTCTTCTGGAGGTTGGGAAGCTGCTTCATCAACTTCTTACGGTTGGAGTGGGAAACCATGTTGCCCACGAGGCCGGCTTTTCCGGTGACTTCACAAATACGGCTCATAATAAAACTCCGTTGTTTTTTACGGACACCAATTTTAGTTAAAAGTGGTTGAATTGTCAAGACTGGGGGGCGTCCTGAAGTTCCTTTGGCAGGTTAAATTTGGTAGATTCCACCAATTTGACGAAATTTTCCACCTCTACGGGGGTGAATTTCGCCTTTATCCAGTCCACTACCTCCTGGACCAGAATCTCGGGAGCACTGGCACCGCTGGAAAGCCCTACGGTCTCCACCCCCTGGAACCATTCCGGATCCAGGTCGTGGACGGACTCGATCAGGTGGCTCCTGATGCCCTGTTCCAGCCCTAGTTCCATCAGTCGGGAAGAATTGGAAGAATTCTTTGCCCCTACCACCAGGAGCAGATCTACTTGGGAGCACAGGTCCAAAACGGCGGCCTGACGGTTTCCGGTGGCGTAGCACAGGTCTCCGGCTTCAGGCCCGATGATGTTCGGGAATTTTTCTTTCAGCTTGGCGATAATCTTGCGGGTCTCGGCTACGGAGAGGGTGGTCTGGGTGATGTAGGCGATTTCCTTGCCGTCGTGGAAAGAGAGCTTTTCGATGTCTTCTTCGTTCCGGATGAGGGTGATGGCGCCTTCAGGGAGCTGCCCCAGGGTGCCTTCCACCTCGGCGTGTCCGGCATGCCCGATCAGGATAATGTGGCGCCCGGCGTTAAAATGGCGCTTGGCGCTGAAATGGACCTTGCGGACCAGGGGGCAGGTGGCGTCCACCACCTTCAGATGCCTGTTTTCGGCGTCCTGGTAGATGTGGTCCGCCACTCCGTGGGCCGAAAAGATGACCACGGAACCTTCGGGAACTTCGTCCACTTCGTCGACGAAGATGACGCCCTTGGATTTTAGGGTTTCTACTACATAGCGGTTGTGGACTATCTCGTGTCGCACGTAGATTGGGGAGCCGAATTTTTCCAGGGCCTTTTCCACCACGTGGATGGCCCGGTCAACACCGGCGCAGAATCCGCGAGGGGTGGCAAGAATCAGTTTCTTCATGTTTTTAGCCTTGTGCTTTGAGCAGGTCTTTCAAAAAATCTACAAGTTTCTGGTATGATTCCGTAATTTTCAGCCGTTCCCGTTCCAAGAAGGACTGGACCATCCGGATGTCGGCCTTGTTCCGGTCGGCAAAGCCTGCGGTGGTCTGGAGCTGTGTCAGCACTCCTTCGCGGACCAGGGTGCAGACGGTTTCCCTCTGTCCTCTGGAGTAAGGACCGATGCAGGTGGCCACGCCGTTCTGGAGAGGTTCCCAGAAGTCGTGGACCCCGAGGGTCAGGCTGAAGGAGCCTCCCACTACGGCAAACTTTGACATCTTCAAGATTTCCGGGACAAGTCCGAATTTGGTGACCAGGGCGACGGCGCCCTTTTGAACTAGGGGCCACTCCGTTACAATCAGTTCCTGTTCCAGCAGGGCCTTGCGGAAGGTTTCCACCTCCTCAAGCCTGCGGGGGACAAGCACTACGGATTCCTGATGCTTGATAGAAGAAAGGATCATGCGGCTGAGGCTTGCCCATTCGGCAAAGTGCATGGACAGGAATGCCGTATCTACGCTAGGGTTCTCGGGGGCGGTGACTTCTTTGCCGGACTTGGCCCAAGAGAGCAGTTTCCAGTCCCCGCCGATAAAGGCCTTTGCAGGACAGGTTCCGTCGAAGGCTGACTGGATTCGGTTTGAATCGGCGCCGGTCTGCATGGCGGCGAACCCTACGGAACTGTAATCTAGGAAGGGCAGTGCCCTGTGGAACCTGCCGGACACGATGGCTACGGAAGGCTTCAGCGAAAGCCGCCGCATGGCGGAGAGGTAGCCCGGCCAGAGTTCGTTTTCTCCCAGGATAAGACCGATAGGCTTTACCTTGGAGATGAACTTCGCCAGGGAGGAGGGCGTGTCGGCGGGAGCCAGGGCGGCCTCTATCTCCTTGCCCGAGTTCTTTAGGAAATGGACAACTTCTGGCTTCTGCGTCGTGATGAGAATTTTTGGGCAGTCGGGCAGATCCTGCTGCAGGAATCCGGCGAGGGAGAGGAGCATCCGGCATTCGCCGAGGCTTGCCCCATGCAGCCAGAGGAACGGGCCTTCGGGCCAGTCGCCGTCCAGCCTTTCTGAAATATGGAACCGGTTTTCGATGGCGGGGACCTTTGCGGTGGCGCCAGCCACAATTCCTGCCACTTCGCGGACTATGCTGAATGCGTTGAACATCTACGCTCCAAAGAAAACTTTTCTACTGTACAACAGGAAAATTAACAAAATGACCCATAGCCAGGTAGAAAAATCCGCCCGTAGGGTTTGGAAAAAAGTTCTAGGTTGTGCGTTTGCCACAAAATTTCGTGGATTTGGAAAAAACGCCCAGGTTTTTGCACTCCATTCTATCCATTTTTCTTGAAAGGTGGTTTTTAGGAACTGGTCTTCTGCCTTCGATAGGGCGAATTCCAGGGCGAAAAGGCCTGCAAAAAAAGGAATGGTCCATACAGAAAAACCAAGGTGAAAAATGATGGCGGCGCTGGCGATGAAACTGTTGGAAACGTAGAGCGGGTGCCGCATCAGGGAGTAGGCGCCGGTAGTGACTAGGGTGGGGGCCGTGTGGGTGTTTCCGCGGGTGTGTTCACCGATGGTGCGCCTTGCAAAAATCCGGAGCAGAATGCCTACGGCAAGGAGAATCGCTGCTATTATAGAGGGTCCATAATTTAACGGGGATGGGGGCGTAACGATGAGTCCTAGACCGAGCACGCCCAGAATATAACCTCTCCATCTATAGAGACTTTTCATGGTCCAGGTCCACCAACAGGAACTTGTTTTCTAGGGTTTCGGGAAGGCGGTCGTGACTGGAAATCAGGAGCCACTTGCCCAGCTTTTCGCAGGTCTCCAGGAGTCTTTCCAGGATAGGAGCGCGGTCGTTCAGGGCGATGCCCGCCAGAGGTTCGTCCAGCAGTAAAATCTTGGAAGGGGAGGCCAACGCCCACAGCAGGGCCACCTTGGCCCGCTCTCCTCCGGAGAGGGACTCCTTGGAAAGCAACTTCTGGATTCGGGTGGCCTCTATGAAGCCGTGCAAAAGGGAAGAAGGGTCTCGTTCCAGCATCTTTTTTAGGATGTTTTTTGGCGGGAGCTCCAAATCCTGGGACATGAGGAAAATTCCGTCGGGACTTGCGGTTTCGGGGAGGCTCATTTCGCCCTGGTTCCATTCTTCCAGATGGGCGATGAGCCGTAACAGCGTAGTCTTGCCGGAACCGTTTTGCCCTTTCAGGAGCACAGGCTGTTTTGCGTTCCAACTGAGATTGAGGTTTCGATAGACCTTGGTTTCGGAACTTTCGTCGTCGAGACCTTTGTACGAAAAATCTCCCTGACAAACGGTAAGATTGTCTCCGCTGGCAGAAGGTGCGGGTGCTTTTTCGGGGATAGTCTCGAACTTGAAAAGGTAGGCGCAGGCGCTTGCCAGGGCGCGAAATTCCGGCAGGGCACGGGAACATTCCTTGACCGGCTTGTAGCTCAGGAGTACGGCGGAACAGAACAGGATGAGCCCTTTGCTGTCCATCCAGCCTTGTGCGATAAGGATGGCGCAGAAAGCGAGGACGAACACCATGGACAGAACCGAGACGGATTCCATTACCAGGGAAAGGCCGTTCTTGCGTATAGAAAAGCGCCTTGTATGTTCGCTGAGGTTTCGGGAGTCGCCCTGGAGTGTAGCCGAAAGAGCAGCCCTTTCTTGAGGGGCGCTCCAGGTACGAAATAGCCTTCGGGTCATGTCGAATTGGCTGCGGAACTTTGATTTCTCGAATAGCAGGGATTCTTCTTCGGGACCCATGCGGTGGATTTTGCGCTGGAGGAGTGCTACCAGGGGCACGATAATCAAGAAAAGGAATAGGGTTAGGGGCCAGGAAATATAGAGCAGTACGGGAATGAAAACGAGGAGCTGCAAAATGGCCTGGGTCGCCTGGAAAAAGACGTTTCCGTTACTTTGGATGGTATGGATGGCGTCAAAGGCCATTTCTGTCTGGGTGTTGCTGTTTTGGTCATGGAAAAAACGGGGGGACAGGTTTCGGAGCTTGCGGATAAACCAGCTCCGCAAGGTGGAACTGATGGAAAATATCCAGGTCTCGTTCTGCTGGACCTTGGCGAAGAGAAAAATTAGGCGGAGTGCCGTCAATAGGACCATCAAAATCACCCATTCCGCCAGGGTAAAAGTGGATTCCTGGGAGAGCAAATCCATGAAGAAGCGGATGCCCCACAGCAGGGCGCCGTCGGCGGCACTGGAGGCTATGGCCAGCGGTAGGAACCGCAAAATGCCTTTCAAAAGGGATTTTTTGAGCCACTTTTTCAACATCTTCGTCGAAAATGTAAAAAAATTAGCCCCCCACCCTTTACAAAGAAATAAAGTTTCCTATATTTGGCCTTACTTAATGCCCCTATCGTCTAGTGGCCCAGGACTCGGGATTTTCATTCCCGCAACAGCGGTTCGAAACCGCTTGGGGGTATAAAAAAAGATCAGCCGTTAGGTTGGTCTTTTTTTATATCCCCAGGGTTGGCCTCATCCACGAAGTGGTGGGGCCCAACCTAACATGTATAAAAAAGGAATCAACAACGTTGGTTCCTTTTTTTATGCCCTGAGGTTGGCCTCATCCACGAAGTGGTGGGGCCCAACCTAACATGCATAAAGGAACTCCGCCAAATGGTGGAGTTCCTTTTTTTTATTGTGTTTGATTTCCCTTAAAAGAAGTTCATTTCGAGGACGGTTTTTTTCTTGCTCTTGGGTTCCACCACGGCAGCAGAGAATTTCGCTGCGTCGAACAGTCTGTTCGTCGTTGAGACAACCTCGTCCTCGGTTAAGGACTTGAGGATTTTCTCGCTTTTTTCCATAGAGCGGAATTCTCCGAGATGTAACATTTGTTCTGCCATACGCACAAGCCGTTTTTCAGGGCTGTCGGCGCCCAGGTGCATGCCGCCCAGAATATTTGCACGGGTCCTCTCAAATTCACCGGCCCTGAATCCATGCTTCAGGAACATCTTCGTTTCGTCGATGGATAATTCTAGAGCCGTTTTAAGTTGATGCGGCTCCGTTGCCAGGGCGACTCCCCAGTCTACGCAGTCCCTGTATATGTCGGCGGTAGAGTAGACGGAGTAGGCGAGGCCTTTTTCTTCGCGAATTTTCTGGAACAGGCGTGAAGCCATCCCTGCGCCCATGGCAACGTTAAACATGGAAAGGGCCGCCCGGTCCCGGTTGTCCATATGGCTCCTGTCAAAGCTGAGTCCCCAGAAAAGATTGGACTGTGTAATGTCCTGCTTTTGAACCACCTTCACACTTTGGGTTGCTTTGTAGATGTCCGAGGGACAACTCCCGTCAATAGTCTTTTCGGCGAATTTCTCTTTGCAGAGCTTTACTAGGCTATCATGATTGACCCTGCCCGAGGCGCAGACGAGGATGGGAATTTGACTTATGACTTGTTGCTTGTATTTAAGCATCTGGCGATGGGTGAGGGCTTTGACTTGCTGTACGTTCCCGGTAATGGAATGGGCAATACCCGAACCCTTGAAATGGATGGCATTGAAAACGTCGCCCACCAGTTCTTCGGGAATGTCATCGTAGCTGTGGATTTCTTCAATGATGACCCGTCGTTCTTTTTCCATTTCCTTCTTTTCGAGGCGGGGATGCATGAGCATGTCTGCGATGACGTCTATGGCCAGTGGTAAATCGCTGCTCTCCACTTGGGCGTAAAAGCCGGTCTCTTGCCTAGTGGTGTAGGCTTCTAGGTTGCCGCCCCGGTCCTCAATGGCCCGGGCTATCTCAAGGGCTGTGCGTTTTTGGGTGCCTTTGAAAACCAGGTGCTCGTAGAAATGGCTGAGTCCGTATTCATCGGGGGCTTCGTGTCGTGATCCTCGCGGAATCCAGGCACCCACGGCAACGGAATAGGCGTGGGGCATGTAGTCGGTGAGAATGGTAATGCCGTTTTCAAGTTCGGTCTTTTTGAGAATCTGTTTCATTAAGAGGTTGTAGGTGGTAGGGGTTAGGATCTAGGGGCTAGGATCTAGGGGATAGGTGTTAGGTAATAGGTTTTAGGTATTAGGACTGTTGGGGACAAGCGCATATATTTGTTATGGTGTTCTGCAAGGCGCCCAGCAGGTTTCCCGCAGTTGAAAGTTCCGGGAAAGCGTCGAGAACCTGCTGCCATTTTTCAGGATAGTTTCCGCATTTCAGGTAGTAGATGCCGCTTAGCAGGGGCGAAAGTTCCTGCAGGTAGTCGGCAGCATTGGGCTTGGTGTTGAGACGCCTGTGGAACAGGAAAGCTTTCCATTCCCGCAGGCACTGCGCTGCAAGGGCTTCCCGGTTGGGGCTGAACCCTTCTAGAGGAGCGATACCGCACAGGACCTGGTTCCGGCAGGACATTTCCAGAAATTCCAGCGGAAAAGTTTCCAGGTTCGAGAGAACCTCGGCACTGGAAAAAATGTAGGAGAATTCCACTCCTTCGCACTGTGCCTTCTTGCTCCAGGATTTGAGCTTGTCGACCTCCGTAGCAGAAGCGTCTTTCAATATGAATGCCACGGTCCAGGGCCTTTCCAGGGCGCTGAATCCTTCTTCAAGGCAGTCCCCGTAAAGGAATGCGGAAACCAGGTTTGCTCCGAAGGTTTCCGTAAATCTGCCGGGCCAGGGGGATTGCTTTAATTCCTGAACACTCAATATTCTTTTCATAAAAACTACCTCCAGCCGAACCGTCCGTAATGGAATCGCTTGCTGGTGAAACCGGCGCTGGTGCGGCGTCCCCTTTTGTACAGGGCGTAAAACACTAGCGAAAAGATGATTGCGACAAACACCCAGCCTGCCGCATTGAGGCTGCCGGCGCTTTCAAATTCCGGAGGCTCAGTAACCAATGTCGTGCCCTTTGCCTTTGCAAGTTCGTTTGAAAGATGGTAAGCTAGTAGCAAAGTCCCCTTGTCATATCTGGCGGACATGTATTCCGGAAAAAGGTATTCCTGTTGGAGCTTTTCGATGGTGCTTTTCGGAAGGAAAGACTCCGGATTTTTTCCGAGTTGAACATGATGCAACTGTTGCACGAAAGCCGTATAAAGAAGAATCTCGTTACTGTCTGGCGAAAAATCCCGCTTGTTCCGGCTGTCTTCTAGCAGAACTACAGACAGGCTGAATCCGGTTTTTTGCTCCAGCTCCTTGGCCAGTTTTTCCAAATAACGGGCTTGGGTTGCGCTCATTACCCTGTTCTCGTCATGGAGCCTCAGGGGGGCGGCTGTGGATACGCCCCAAGCGCAAAGTGTGATAAATATCAAAAAAAAGCTGAAATTTCGCCCAAAAAGCATATATCTATATCATAAAGTAAAAAAAAACAAAAAAAATGTTCTTTTCTTGATTTCACTATATATCTTTCTATATAGAAATCCGTTTTGGGAGTGTTTTAGTAAAGGGTGATTAATCTGGGTTATGGCGAAGTCAAATGAAAAGTGGGTCTGGTTGCCGGACTGGGCGTCGGACTTGTCGCTATGGCAAGACGACTTGACAGAAGTGGAGTCTTCTGCCGACCATACCTTTGTTCCCTACGAGACTATGGCGGACAACCTGGATGACCTTTACAAGATTCCCGGACTTTCCAAGGCCGATGTAGCGGTAGGCTCTGGCATGGGTGCGTTTCTCTTGCTCATGCACCACAAGAAAAAACCATCGGCACAGCGATGGATTCTGCTTTCGCCTTATGCGGACTTCTGCGACGAAGACAGCGACTGGACGGAGACGAACCTGCACTTTATGGCAAGGCAGATGCAGACGACTACGGAACCGGGCCTGAATTCTTTTGCGGAGCAGTTCGAAGACGAATTCGGCGAGTGGCAAGACGACTGGATGGACTGCGCCAAGAAGATGAACGCCGAGAAACTGGCCAAGGGCATTACCTACCTGGCGGGCAACAAGATTTCGAAACCTCTAGAGGATTGTAGTGGAATTGAAGTGGTTTACGGCCGTATGGACAGGGCCGTTCCACCTGCCCAGACGTTGAAACTCAAGGATCTTATGCCGGGGGCGACTTTCAAGGAGCGCCCCAAGGCTGGCCACTGGCCGCCGCAGCTTTTGTTGTAGTCTGTTTTGCAAATAGGCTTTTTCGCCACTCTTGCAAAACAACATTCGTCATTCTCGCGTAGGTGAGAATCTCAATCGGCATCCGATTGCCGCTAGCAAGTAAATGGCGAAGAACCAGAGCAGGGCGGTTTCAAGATAATCGCCGATATGCTGGTACAGGGTGTCCCTGGTCTTTAGTTGCATCTTGCGCTGGATGACGGCGTCTTCAAAAATAGGCGTGTTCAAGTCCATGTGACCATACTGGTCAATGAATACGGACACTCCGCTGTTGGCAAGCCTTGCCGCCGGCATGCCGTTTTCGATGGTGCGGTAACGCACCAGGTTCAGGTGCTGGTAGGGGGCGGTACTCCTGCCGAACCATCCGTCGTTAGTGATGTTCACCATGAACCTGGAGCCTGCCCGGATGGCATCCCGCACCAGGTCGCCGAAGATGGCGTCGTAGCATATGAAAGGCGTCCACAAGAAGGGGCCGTACACGGGAGTTTCTTTTCCGGGAACAAAATCGCCTTCGCCCAGATCCACGTAGTTCAGGATTGGGAAGATGTCGTCGAAAGGAATCCTTTCGCTGAAAGGAACCAGGTGCTTTTTGATGTAACGCTGGGGAAAGCTTCCGTCATTGGGGCTGAACAGGAACGAGGCGTTGTACACCTCGTAGCGGCGCACTGCACCAGGCTCCTTGTTCCGTTTGAAATCAAGGGCGCCCACCAGAATGCTTGCGTTCATGCGGCTTGCGACGTTGTGCAGCCTGACAATCGTAGCGGGCTGCCTACGGATGTGGTCTGGAATGGCGGTTTCTGCAAGGATAATCAGGTCCGTTCCGTCTTTGACGCTGTCCCGGACCATACCGAGGGTCTTGTCGATAATGCGGTCGTAGCGCTCCTTGCTCCATTTTTCACCCTGCTGAATGCAGGGCTGCACCATGGCTATTTGGGGAGTGTGCTCCCCGTCGCTTCCGTAGAAGGGTGCCGCTTCGGGGGAGGACAAGGTGATTTTTCCGTGAACAAGTAGGGCTATGAGAATTAGGGCGGGTAACGCAAAGGGCCACTTGGCTTTTAGACCAGGCTTGTCCAAAGCATTTGCAACCAGCATGTTGCTTGCCACAATCAGGGTGGTGTAGCCGAAGATTCCGATGATAGAAAGAGCCTGCAAAAGTTCCAGGTAGTTGCCGAACACGTAGCCCAGGTGGCTCCAGGGGAAGGCGAAATCCCCGCGGGTACGGGTCATTTCGAGCCCGGCGTAAAACACGGGGTAGAGTATCCAGAAAATCCTATACCCCTTGATGCGGATATCCTTGACGAGGGTATAGACGAAAGCCGCTACCACACTGTAGAAGCTGAAGAAGGCCACCAAAAGCACCACGCCCAAGAAGATGATGGCCGATGGTGCCGTCTCCACGTTCATGACGTTGAAAATCCAGTAGTAGTTGATGCCGTTATAGACCATGCCCGACCAGAAGGTGGCAAAAATGGCTGAACTACGGCTGTAGCGATTCATGGCGATGAACCAGGGCACAAGCAGCAGCAGGGCGGCAGGCCCCAGGGGGAGCGGCGGAAACGCCAGGGCCATGGCGCCCCAGGCAATGGTAGAAAGCAATAGCGCTGTCCGGGAATCTCTTTCGCAGAGCCTTTTGAAATTCCACACGCCAAAACGGTACAGCAGGTAAAGCCCGAAGGGAATGAACAGCACAGAAATCTGGACGAGTCCCGCATGCCCGCCTGCCAGGTAATCTAGGGCGAGAAAGGCAAAGGAGATGAGGGCGTAACTGCAGACAAAACGGTTGAATGGCTTACGGACGCTCTTGACAAGGAGAAACGGCAGGGCGACAATGAACGGGATAAACTGCGGTTTCCAGGAGTAAAGTCCCGGCTCGTCGGGAGTGACTAGGTAGAGGCCTAATTCGGCCACGAACAGAAGCCCGAGAAAAATCCGGTACATTCTAGGCAATGCCCCAATCCACGATTTCAGTCTGTTCAAAAAATCAGTCATTCCACATCACACATTTCACACTAAATTTTCTTGCTTCCATCCGCCCTAATACCTACAGCCTATCGCCTAAAACCTCGATCACAGCCCGCTTTTGTCCTTCGGGTTGAAAATCAGCACGAACTCACCTTTGGGCGGGTGGCTCTTGAAGTGGGCGAGTATTTCTGCGGGAGTGCCAATCAGGTGTTCCTCGAACTTTTTGGTCAGTTCCCGCATCAGTGCAATCTTGATGTCTCCGAAGACCGTCTGGATTTCGGCTACGAACTTGTCCACGTTATGGGGACTGGCGTAAAAAATCTGGGTGGCTTCTTCGTCTTTCAGTTTTTCCAGAAGGTGCAGCCGCTGGGCGCTCTTCTTGGGCGAAAAATACTGGAAGGCAAAGTGGTCCGTGGGCATACCGCTACTGACCAGTGCCGTCACCATGGCGCAGGGGCCAGGGACCGCCCGCACGTCAATCCCTTCGCGAACGCATTCCCGGACCAGGTTGAAGGCTGGGTCCGCGATTCCCGGGGTGCCCGCGTCGCTGACCAGGGCGATGTCTCCCTGGTCTTTCAAGTAGCTTACGTATTTGGGAGTAACGGCTTCTTTATTGAAGTCGTGGTAGGCCTCCATGGGGGTGGAAATCCCGAAATGGTCGAAGAGGATCCGGGTGTGGCGCGTATCTTCGGCAAGTACCAGGGGAACATCTTTCAGGGTACGGACCGCACGGTAGGTGATGTCCTCCATGTTCCCGATAGGAGTCGCTACAATGTACAGGGTATGAGCCATGGCTCAAATTTAGTAATCACTACGCACGCCCATGTCGGCGTTGTAGGGGTAGTTCAGTTCAAAGGCGAGCCTCTGGACCAGCTTGCGGTGCATGTCCCTGGAGGCCTCGTTCAAAAGGTCGCTGCGCAATTTGCCGTAAAGATCGGCCTTGACAGTTTCTTCTTCTTTGTATTCGGCCTGCTTGACAAGCACGCCGTCGCAATGGATTTGCACTTTCAGTGTGTAGGTCCAGGTTTCGTCGACGGGCATTATAGGCCAGAAGGGAATTACGAACAAAGGAATACTCCAGGGAGTGGCTTCAGCATTTTGTACCACTTGTGCCAGGATGCTTGCCGAACCGTTACATTTTTTCCGTGGGTAAAAATCCTGGTTGGCGGCACGGTCGTATCCTTGCCTTAGACCTTCCGAAAGCCAGAGGGTGTCGCTCTCGAGAATCAGGGGAATCTTGTCGAACAGCGGTGCTGAATCGGCGTGCGTATGGTTCGGCGCGTAAAAGGCCCCGTTTCCTTGGTCTCCCTGCACCAGGTCCACGGAACAGGCGCTTACCAAAAGTGCCGAACTCCACAGCAGGAGCGCCCGAATGTGCGGCAAAAAATGCATAACCCTAATTTAGTATCTGCAGTTCGAATTCTAAATTTCTTTCTATGGAAAAGCCCGCATACTTTCTCGGAGATGCGCACCTGGGGGTAGAACCTCCTGGGGCAGTCCCTTATAGGGAAAAGCTTTTGATCGAACTCTTGCGCTCCTGGAAAGGTGCGGCGAGCCATGTGGTCATCTTGGGCGACCTGTTTGAGTTCTGGTACGAATACCGTTACTATGTGAACAAGGAACATTTTCAATTGTTCCGAGCCCTTGCGGAACTGGTAGAATCCGGCGTCCAGGTGCACCTGCTGCGAGGGAACCACGACTTTGCCTACGGCGATTTCTTCCCGAAAAACCTCGGTGTCCAGGTTTCTACAAGTTTAAAGCTGGATATTCAGGGTAAAAAGGTTTTCTTTACCCATGGAGATGGCGTAGCCCGCTCGGACTGGAGCTATCGAATCTTTCGAAAAATTTTGAACAATCCGCTCAACCAATGGCTGTTCAGGCAAATCCATCCGGATTGGGGGATGGGGCTTGCCCGCCTCGTTGGACGTCGCAGTCGTAAATTCGGTGTCGACCGCGAAATCAAGTTGGACGAATACTTGGCCTGGGCAGAGCGTGCTATAGGGAAAAACAATTGCCAGATATGTGTCCACGGACACCACCATATTCCGGGCATCTGGCCCGTCAAGACTGGCTTGGTGGCGTCCCCTGGCGAATGGATAAAAAAACTCACCTACCTCAGGTTTGAGGCAGGTGAGCTTTCTGTTGAAGAATTCAAGAAATAGAGCTATTGCTGATTGCTCGCGTCGTTCGCACGGGATTCCGTAGATTTCATCAACTTCTTGCTGGAGTTTTCACCCCAGATGGCTGCGATTACGTCGGTGTTCGCGAATTTGTCCCAATAATCGTCCACCCAGCACCAATGGTGCTTCTCGCCCTTGTCGTCCACGATGACCCAATCCTTATGAACCGAAAAGGTCAATTCCTTGGGTTGGGGCTTGTAGAACGAATTGCCTGCGTCTTCGGGAGGATCAATATAGATTGTCCATGACTTGCCTTCGGTACGCTTGTAAAGGAACACGTTGAACACAATCAACACGGCCGTGAAGATGATGGTCCACTTATAGTTCTTCTTGGTCAGAAGAAAAATATTCAGCGCAAGGAGCAAAATGCTCACCGCGGCGAAGTTGTAGTGGATCGAGTAGAACGCCTTGAGTACGTCAATCATTTTTAGCCTTTCTTAGCCTTTTGCGCCGCGATAAGCGGGGCAACACTGAAGGTGAGTGTTTTACCGTTCACCTTGCAGTCTGTGCGGTAGCTCTTGGTAGGGAGCGCAATCCCGTGAGAAGAAAGCGTGCCCATGAAAGAAGCGTTGGCATGGCTTGCAATGGTGCGGACGTTGATGAAGCCTTTCTTGCCGAAAGATAGCTTAAAGACCTTCTTGTTTGCGTCGTATTCCGCAATCATGGTATCGTTCTTGGCCGTTTCCATGGCGGTGCTGGTGCGCTTGTCAAAGATGATGGTTCCGCGGGAATCGATGGAGAGCATGGGGAGACCGGCGGAGTTACGGCAGGCGATGGGCTCCCAGGTGCCTTTTTTCTTGGCGGGGGCCTTTCCGGTGAACACGATGCGGGAGCCTTCCTTGACGACTGTGTAAGCGCCAGTGGCAATCTGGAATCCGACGGCATTCAGGGCGCCCTTGAAATACAGCAGGTAGCCGCTTCCGTTTGGCATAAAACGGTAAGACGTGGGCTTGAGGGTCTTGGAGGGGGTCACGGCAATGCGCTTGCCGGTCTTGTCCACTTCCAGGTCTGCATAGGGCGTCTTGTCCAATTTCAGTTCTTTGACGATTTCACCGCTGAAGCGGACAAAACCGCGAATATCCATCTTGATTACAAAGTTATCCATTTTTATTTACACCTTTTTTTTGTTGTTCCCCAGCATCCAACAAGTTAAAAATGTTGGTGGGTTCCGTCAAGAAACATAGTAAAAAATTGGGATTAGAGGGCGTTTTTTCGGGATATGATGCCAACCTTGTATACAAAAATCAGTAGGAATTAGTCTGAAATTGGGCTTTGGACGATTTCTGTCAATGTGGCTCTAAACGAGCCGCCATCTCGTTTCCAGACGGTTGCCCCCTGAAATTTCTGGGTGAAAATGTGACCGCGGTCACTAAATTGGCTTCTGTCCAAAAATATTCCAATTTGGTCTATAGATAGGCCGTTTTTGCCAGTGTTTATGGCGTCTCCCGCCCGAACAAGGAATTTCGGGTAGAGAAATCCGTACTTGTATACAAGGGCGTCGGCGATGCTTTCTACGGGGTCGATCAAGATGAGCCTTGTCTCTCTATTGCTGTTGTTAAATGCAAGGATGGCGCCTGTTCCGCGACCGGCGATGAATTTCGGTGCTGTTCCGTTTACCTGGGTGGCACATTCCAGGATTTCTTTAGAATCTGGCGAAAAAGTCTTTTCCGACGGCGTTCCCTTGTTGTTGCCGGAACCGCGGTAGTTGAAGGTGACCGGCGTGACTCCCGGAAGGCTGTCCAGTTCGGCCAGGAACTGGGCGGCGTCCTCGTCGGCGTCGGGGTAGTAGAGAAGTGTCGGGGTTCCTGCTTCGCCCATCTTCCAGCCTTCGAGAACGGTTCCGTCTTGCAGGGTGCAGCTGATGCCTTGGGCGTGGCCTTCGATGGCTGCCCGGGCTTCTTTGTGAGGTATGGCCCTGGGGTAGGCGTTTCGCCGTTCTGTCAGGGCGAGGTAGAACACCATGCTCACGTAGATGACGGCAAGGATTCCTGCGAGGCGTAGAATTTTGAAGACGGAGTTCTTGATAACCTTCATGGAGCCAATTTTAGAAAAATCCATAGGGTAAAAAAAGAACCCTCGGTGATTTGTTCACCGGGGGTCTAGGGATGGGATTGGGTGTTCCCTAAATATAAACAAAAAAATTGCCAGTGTGGTATACCTTTTGAACTAAAAGTGTTCTCAAAGTGTTCTTTTTTAATAAAAATCGGCAAAAATGATAATTTTTTCTTAAAATAAGTGTTCCCAAGAAAATAAAAAATTAAATTTAAACCGATGAATATCTTTGCGTACTACAATTACCGCAAGTATTTGCAGGATTATTACGAATACCGCAAGTCTTTACAGCGGTACTTCTCCTACAGGTCCTTCGCCCAGAAGGCGGGTTATTCCTCGTCGGGCTATTACCTGGACCTGGTCCGTGGCCGCAAGTCCCTTACGCCCCAGATGGTGCCGAAGTTTATAGCGGCACTAGGTCTGAACGAAAAAGAAGGCCGTTATTTTAAGCTGATGGTGGACTTCACCCACGCCCAGTCGGTAGAATCCAAGCAGCAGATTTTTGACCAGATGTCTTCGCTTTTGCCCAAGGCGGTAAAGGCCCTGACCAAGAACCAGCAGGAATATTACGCCAAGTGGTACCACGTGGCGGTTCGCGAGGCTCTTTCGGTCTTGAACATCAATGAAGGGAATCTTCAGGAGCTGGCCTGGTTCCTGAATCCGAAAATTTCAGTGCCCCAGGCGAAACAGTCCTTGCAGTTGCTGTTGGACTTGGGACTTATCGAAAAGGTGGACGGCTTTTACCGTTCCGTGAACAAGACGGTGACCAGCGGCAAGGAAATTTCACCCTTGTTCGTTCACCAGTTCCAGAAGCAGATGATCGATCTGGGCAAAGAAGCCCTGGACCGCTACACTACGGCCCGTCGCAACGTTTCGACGACCACCATGAGCGTTTCTGCCGCCGGACTTGAACGGATTATCCGAAAAATTGATATGTTTCAGAAAGAGATTCTGGATATAGTCACATCGGATAGCGGTGAAACCATGTTGTGCGAACTGAACGTGCAGTTCTTCCCCATCAGTAAGGAGAAGGTGGACCTGCCGGAGGAGGAAAAATGAGGTTAGCGACTAGTCTAGCAGCATTGCTTTCCGCCTTTGGTTTTTGGGCGTGCAGCAACAACGATTCCGTGGCAGGAACTGCCACCCAGACCGAAAATACCGTTGCCAGCCTGGATACCTTGAAGGGCGTGGTTTACCATAAGAACGGAACCAAGGCCAAGGGCGCCGTTGTTCGTATGGTCTTGTCGTCTAAGTGGGAAGATGCCGGTTGGTCCGATTTCCGCGAGACGGAAACAGATGCACAAGGGCGTTTCTCGTTTGCAAACGTGCCTGCGGATACTTTCCAGCTGGCGGTCATCGACTCCGCTTCTAGCGAAATCCTTTATCTGCCGGAGGCTTCTGCAGAGGATGATTCTCTTGTTCTTGAGGCTGCCGCCAAGGTGAAGGGCTTCTTGACGCTTGGCGATTCGGCTCTGGCCCCTGTGTCTGTAGGGTCTCACTTCAAGGTTTATGTTTCGGGCATCCCGTTCTTTGAATCGGTATTTGCTCCCGGAGCCTTTGAACTGCTGGTCCCGGAAGGTTCTTGGACCTTCGGCTTCTGCCCAGGTGACCCGATGGTCATCGAAAAACTGCAAGAATCTGGAATCCCCGATTCCGTGATTTTCCGCAGTTGGAAAATGTCCAAAGCTTTAAAGTCCGGCGAATCCTTGGCTCTTGATACCCTGGTATGGGGTGCGAACAAGAAAGCTGATTCTGCCGAAAATGACGACCCTAAGGGGGAAGTTGACCAGAAGGATACCACGAGTAAAAAAGACACCACGGAAACTCCGGCTGTTCCCAAGGGCTGGATTTCGGGCCAGGTGGACTGCTCTAACTTGGATCGTTGCGATAGCGTCGAAGTCATGGTCATTACGGACCTGTTCGGCTTCGGTTTTGCAAACGGCCTGACTCTGGAGTATGACATTCAAGCCCGGACCGACACTCTAGGTCGGTGGTGGTTGCCCGCTCCCGAAGAGGTTCCTTATGACTCCTTCCGTGTAGAATTCCGCCAGCGGTCGGGGGAGACCGTGACCAACGTGGGTCTTTCCCGCTATGTGAAAAAATCCGAACTGGAAGGAGCCAAGGACACCCTGTCTATCGGCAAGGCCTCCTTGGACAAGTATTCCTGGATTTCGGTGGGCGTTCGGCTCGTGGTGGACAATCAGCAAAACGAAAACTGCTTCATGAACAGTGTGGTCCTGGGCATAGAGGGAACCTCCCATTTTGTCCGCACGGTAACCTGCAACATGTACGTGCTGACCTATCTGCCCAGCGGAATGCAAAAATTGATATTCTACTCCGGGGATCCGGTGGTGGTTTCTGCCCTCCAGGAGGCAGGAACGCCCCAGTACAACTATGTGAGTACGGTTGACCAGAACTTGACGGCGGGTAACGGAATTAAGGAACTTTGGCTTACTTATACCCCTCCCACGGTAAAATAGTTCAAAATACCCCTTGCCGAAGTGACTTTTTTTTCTAACTTTGGTGAGCACTTTGAGCTATGGTGTAATGGTAGCACAACAGATTCTGACTCTGTTTGTCTAGGTTCGAATCCTGGTAGCTCAACGAAAGTCCCGCTTTACGGCGGGATTTTTTATTTCTAGAACAGGGAAATTACTCACCAACGACGAACTGCACGTACAAATCCAGCAGTCGTTCGCCCCATAGGTACATGACCGGAGCGGAAATGGCGAGGAAAGGCCCAAAGGGAATCTGGCCGGATCCATCGTTTTTTCCCTTCTTTTCCATAATCTTTGCCCACGGAATCATGATGACAATTCCAAGGAGGGCTGCAAGAATCAAGGTTTCTACAGCACCGTCCAGCCCCATCAGCGCTCCGTAGCCCGCCAATAGTTTGACATCGCCAAAGCCCATGGCGTCTTTTTTCAAAATCTTTGAAGCTACAAATCCCAAAAGCCAAAGGCCTCCTCCTGCACCGACTGCCCCTAGCAGGCTCTCAAAAGGAGTAATTCCGCCAGGGAACATAGAAAGAGCTAAGCCCACCACGATACCCCCTACCGAAATTGAATCAGGAATTAGTTTGTACTGAATGTCGATGGCGCACACAGGATACATGCCCAAAAGCAGCCAAAACATGGCTAGGGCGTCAATCCAGTTGGCAACAGGCGCTGTCCATCCCACATTCCAATTGGCAGCAAACAAAGCCAATGCGCCAAGAAGCCCACACAGAGATTCTCCGATAGGATAAATTACGCTGATGGGTTGCTTACAACAGGCACTTTTGCCCCGAAGCCAAAGCCAGCCCACGATGGGCATGTTGTAGTAGATGGGAATCCTTTTCTTGCACAGGGGACAATGGGACGGCGGGTTTATTAGCGATATCCCGCGGGGCATCCGGTATACAATCACGTTGTAAAAACTGCCTACGCAAGCTCCTAAGGCGAAAAAAAGAAACAAACCGTACCAAAGAGGAATATTTTCCATAAAAACTCCCAAAAATCAGTAGGGCGCCATTACCCCTTTTTCGTAAAAAAAGATAAATTTATATCGTGAAGAGCGTATTATAGAGGATTGAATAATGCGGTTAAAAACTTTGTTTTTATTGTTTGGGTTGATCTTGTGTACGATGGCTCTGGTGAATTGTTCCAGAGAGTCTTCCATCAAGGAAAATGTGAATTTGCGGAATAACCATTCCGTAGTGTTTATCTATAAGACTCCCTTTGAAAATCCTGATGCTTTTGCTGATTCCATTATCAACCTGCCTAACCCAGATTCTGTCATCGTAAATGATACTGTTACGGTCACCATAGGCGACACCGTTCATATGATGGGGTTCCTGCGCTACAATTCCGACAAGATATATCTGTATCAGTGGATTTTGGACAGCCTTGTAAAAGACACAACCGGCAAGGGAAAAGACAAGATGAAAAAGGCCCTAATAACGGGCCATAACGCCACCCCCCAATCCTGGGTCTACATGAAAGAGGGAGTCTATTCCCCCCTGTTCGTGGCCGTTGACGGAAATAGCGCAACAGATACCGCCGGTAGCGATCAGTATATCAGGGTCATCAACACACCGCCCTACTTGGGCATTCCTAAAGACACCCTGTGGACCAGGGCCAAAAGTCCTATCACGTTCCCTGTGTTGGCGCTAGATTCATTTGGTACGATAACCTCTTTCAAGGTTGATTTGGATGCGGCGGGTAAACGCGAGGCGAAGGACTGGAAATATACCAAGAGTGAAACCTCGGATAGCCTGACAATCACGATTCCCTACGATTCAACCCTTACGGACAGCCTTGGAAATCAGAAGATTTACATTATTGTCACTGACGACGACAAGAATACCACGAAGGACAGTGCTTTCTTGCATTTCAACCAGTTGCCCACTATCAAAATCTTGGGCCCGGACGACCAACAGAGGATAAGTGATACGGTGGAGGCCTTCCGATTGTTCTATGAGGGACACGACAGGGATAACGAAGAGCAATTGAGGTACTATGTTCGTGTAGCTCCCACACCGGACAACCAGGAAAGCGATCTGAACCTGTCTAATGTTTACGACTTGGTGCTAAAGAACAGTACTTCCACAAGTTTTGCTGTTATTGAAAACGGAGAGAATGAACTGAAAAAATTGGGCTTTACGGGCAGGTATTTCTCTTGGGACGTGTGGGTGACCGATGGCTACGATACCGTGGTTGCCGAAAAAATCAAGACCAGCAAGGGTAAGCGACCGCGTTATTTTTACCTGGGTCCAAGCAAGTCTACTTGTGACTTTATAGGAACCGCCAAGTTCGAGGGTCTGTCCGTCCACTCTGGAATCAAGATAACCTTGGTCAATTCAGCCGACACTAGTAACATTTATACCGCTAGCACCAACGCCAAGGGAGAATTCAGGGTGTCTGACCTGCCTGCCGGAACGTTCAAACTGACCGCCTCCGATGAAACTGGCCGGGGCTTTATAAAGGTTACCACCAGGACTCCAAACATCAATGCAGGTGACGAGAAAGAGCTGCCTCTTATTTTGCTGAAAGACCCGGCCCCGCCACGCATTTATAACATCAAGGGTTTTGAAGACACTGTTTCTGTGCGTGCGTTTACCGTGTCGGGCCGTTTCAGCGACTATGGTTCACAAGTAAAGACTGCCGTAGCCCTGCTCGGCAAGGATACCTGCGGCACGAAAAATGACAAATGTAAGTTTTCCAACTTGAGTAGCTACGCCTGGAGCATTGACCTGGCTAGTCTGCCCGACGGAAATTACAGCTTCAAAATTACCGCAACCGACAGTGCCGGTTACCACTCCGACACTACTATCGCCTTCGTGGTGGCCGCTACAAACATTGGCCTTACCGTAAACGACGCCAGCTCTGCTATGGTCGGGGAAGCGACAAAGCTTATCTTCAAGGCCAATGTGGCGGGAGCCAACCCCCCGGTCACCAAGGTGACCTGGAAAACCAATGTCCCGGAAGATACCCCGCGAACAAGTTCCGTTTCTGAAGGGGCCGCCCAGATACAACTGCAAAAAAGCGATTTTCCGAAAGCTGAGGCCAACACCCGCTACACCATGCAGGCCATTGCTGATAACGGAGCCGTTTCCAACGTCGTTAGGTTTGGTTTTTATAGCAGCGGGCCCATGGTCAATATCGACGCCCCCGCCTACGATACGACAATCACCTTGAACGATGTAATCACCTTATCCACTACTGCCATAGGCAACAACCTCGACGGAACAAATAACCATACATTGATATGGATTTGCATTGAAGGCGGCACAACGACCAACAACTGCTTTACCGAAAACAGCCTTACGCCCACAAAATCCTGGATCACGGCCGGTGTGAAAAGGATTATCGCGAAAGTGACCAACAACGATGGCAAAACTGCAACCGACACATTGCAGGTAAATGTTATCACTGACCCGCCTTCCATCAAGGTAGACGACAATGACGGAGTCATTTCTAGAAAGGTCAATGCCAAATATAAGTTTGAATATACAGCCAAGGACAAGTACGGGACAGTCAAGGAGGTCGCCTGGAAATGCGGCAGCGGTTCCTTTAACGCCACGGCCATATCCCCGGCAAAAAAAGAAGTGACCGATTCCATGGAAGTCCAGTTGCCCAATACCGAGTCGACAAACTACAAGTGCGTCGTCAGGGCTACCGATGACGACAACCAGGTCGGCTACGATACGCTCCGCTTCAATGTCATCAAGGATATTCCGGTAATCCGCCTCAATATTCACAACAAGAACGTTACCATCAAGGACCAGGAGCAGCTGAAATATACGGCCAGCAATACCCTTGGAGGGACTATCTATGTGGACTATGTCTGTGGTGGCAACCTGAACAACCTGAAGGTGTCCAACTGGAGCAGTTCTTGGCAAGGACGTAAAGGAGAAACTCCCAGCGTCGTTATGCCGGAAACGGCAGGGAACTACTACTGCGTTATGCGAGCTGTCGATGAAGACGAAAAGGACTTGGCGGCAAGTGCCGCGACCCTTTATTCGTTAGACACGGTAACCTATAAAGTTTTCCGAGCGCCCCCCTCGGTCACGTTGAACGAGTCCTATACCAGGACCATCAAGGATACATTGACCTTGTACGCCAACGCCAAGGATTCCTCTGAAGCGACGCTTCCCGGAAGAATTGTTTCTTACGAGTGGGGCTGCGGCCCTAACAGCGATTCCAATATATTGGGCAAGTTGACCAACACGGGCAAGAACACCTATCTGGTGACCTTGCCTAATACTCCGCAAAACAATTACCTATGTATTGTACAGGTCTCCGATGATGACGGCCTTACCGCAAGGGATACAACACGGTTCACCGTGGAACTGGCTCCACCCACGGTGACAGTCGCTCGCAAGACGGGAACTATCCGTGCTGGTTTTGACATCATCCTGAATGCAACGGCCTCCGATAGTTACGAAGGCTCCTGGGGCTACATTGCCAAGCGGGAATGGAGCTGTGGTGCAAACGCTACGGATATCAACAACAACTGGAAGACCGTATCTACTTACGACACCACGTGGAAAGCGCCTTCTGCCTCAGTAAAATATTATTGTGTCGCCAGGGCTACCGATGATGACGGGAATATTGCCACCGATACAATGACACTAACCTACTCTACGGAACAACCCGTCATTTCCGTTGCCGAGACACAAATTTACGCCGTACAGGGTGATGTTTTCTTCTTGAACGCCACCATAAACAACGTATGGCAGGGAATCAACTGGTACAGTTGGCAGTGTTTCTACAACGATACCAAGCAGGCCGCCGAAAGTCTCAGGAAACTGGACTACTACAAAAACGGTGAAAGATTCTACGATTACCGGGAAACACTGAGTGCCGAAGGAAGGGACTTGTACTGCGTGGTGTCCGCCGAAGAAAAGTCGACCAAGGCCGTGTTCCGCGATACATCCCATGTGAAAGTTTTGACGGCGGAAAACGACCTGCCCGTGGGAAAAATCACTGCCGTCGATACCATTTACCCCTGGAGCGGCGACGAGGCCCAGAGCGGAGAAGCGCTATACTACTATTCTCCGGAATGGGGCGGAGCCCAGTCGGTCATTGGAACCATCGGTGATGAAAATTCCAGGGATTACTACTGGCAGTTCAGTAATGTGGGTGCGGGATTCTACCGAGGAAGCAACACCGGAGCGATAGATACCAGCATGGCCCAGTTCAACGATGCCTTTAGGAGGCCCACCACCGAAGGTTCCTTTACGGTGTGCCTGGACTTTAGGGACAGCACCAAGGCCAATGCAGACGAGATGTTCATGAAACGGCACCAGGCGGAAACCACCTGCCGTACCGTCTATGTTCACAGGGCGTGGAAGAACCTAGCCGCTGCGAATGACACCGTGCTTGAAAAAACTACGGTCCGTACACCCCCAGCCATCGCTACGGTCGGCAACAACCTTTCCGTCGTTTACCTGACTGCCGCCAAAACGGTAGTATCCCGCAATTACAACGGTTCCAGCTGGACTAATTTGAACACCTCCGCCATCAGTGTCGACGACTCCATTACGGCGTTGAGAATGGCAAGCAATGGAACCGACCTGTTCCTGGCGGTTCTTACCAGCGGAAACGTCTTGAACATATACAAGTCCAGTTCCGGAACATCTGCCTGGGCAGCCTTTGGCAGTTCCATGACTTCGGTTACGTCCGTGAACTTGACATGCCACCCCACCTCCGGGGACCCGGTGGTGGCCTATGTCAAGAGCAACTATCCCTACTTTAGCTACTGGAAAAATAATGCCTGGGAAAGCAAGCAGATATCCACAAGCAAGGCGTCGAGGGAAGTAAATGCGGTGTTCTCTAGCGATGGAGTATTGCTCACCACCTTTACGGACAATACCTCCTGGTACAACACCTATTATGCCATTTACAACGGCAACACCACCAATTACAATGTTGCAAAGAGCGAAACCCTGATAAGCAGGGAAATGACCGGCATAAGCCTTGCTACGGAAGGCTCGACCGTATATATGGGATACCTCAACCGCTCCTCCGTAGTGGGCGTGGCGGGCCCCTACGTAAAGAAGGGAACTCTTTCGGGAAGTAACCTGAACTGGACTGCCGAGCGGAACCTGCAAGAAGGCATGCTCCCCTCCAACATTAGGGTGACGGCACGAAACGGGAAAATCTACGCTATCATCGATGACAATGGACGAGGCCTGTCACACTGCCACGCCTATTTCTATGACGGCTCCCAATGGAGGCCCTATGGCGAGAACCAGCTCCCTTATTTCAAGGGACCCTTCTACAGTAGCCACGGCTACAACCTCTACGGATTTGCGCCCAACATAGCGGTGGCGAACAACGGCATGGTCTACATCTCCATGATTGCATGGCCAAATGCTGGAGCCGCAAGCCAGAACAATGGACCCATATTCATGAAAAACATTTCTGGAAACTGGACCATCAATACAAAACCATAATTTATGATTGTTGAAATTGCTTCTATTTGCGACGCGGCTACAGCCAACGGGGCCGGCGGCCGCCTGAACATTCTCGGTTCTTTTGACAGAATCTTTTCACAGTTCCCGCTGGTGATTCCCCAGTGTGCGGCGGCCTTCCGTATCCGTTACCAGCGCTCCGAAGCCGGAGTGCACAAGCTGGTGCTTTCTATCGAGGACGTGTGTGGACACCCCATTGTCCCGGGAATGGAATCAAACGTTTCTTTTGAGCCTGTGGCAAAGGGATTTGACACGGCGGCCATGAACCTGATTCTGAACATGCAGCGCCTGAAGATAGAGCGGCCCGACAAGTACATGATTCGCCTGATTATTGACGACGAAGAATATGTGGCCCTGCCCCTGTACGCCCTGGAAGTGCCCCACGGGAATGGGAACGCTCCTGACGGCGAAGTAAAGAACTAGCCCAAAGACATGGTGGCAAGGCACAGGGAGCATTCGCCCTGGATGCCGAGCGATGTCGGATTTAAGTCCATCAGTTGAACGTTTTCTATGCGGGTCTCGAGAAGGGGCCTGCGTAGTGTTCCTTCGAAAAAGTCTCCGCCGAAGCACTTGAAAAAGGCCTCTTTGCGACACCAGAGGGTGTAAAAAAGCCGGATGGCGGCACTTTCGCCTTCGGTCTGTTCAATCTGGTGGATTCTCTTAACTTCTTCGTCGGAATAGAAACGGTCCGCAAGTTTGAGCCGGTTCCTGGAATGGAATTCCAGGTCTATGCCGACGCGGCAATCCCTGGAATAGGCCAGCACGCAGACGTCCTTGGAGTGAGTCCAGTTGGCATCAACAGAAAGCTCCGGAAATTCGGGTCGCGTGGAACCGGGCCTGGTTTTTAGGTCCTGTGCGGTAATGGGACAGCCAAGAGCCAGGGAGAGCTTTTCGAAAATATGCTCCCTGTGATTGGCCTTCGGGACAACCGCCAGATAGACCGTACCGTTCAGCGTAGAAACTGTTTGCCACTCACCTTCCATAGCCCAAAGATAATTTTCTAGTTTAGGGGCATGATTCCTTTCCGCCTGAAAACCTGCCTTGCCGCCGCCGTTCTGTTGATGGCCTGCGGAGATATTAACGAAGGCTGGGAGGTGGATGGCGGTGGCTACCTGAAGTACAGGATCAACGACGAAGACGAACGGACCATCGAACTGGCGGAATCCGACGTGGAAGTGCCCTTTATCAAGAACAGCCACAGGTATTTTCTCGTGAAGACCAGGGCCAAAGAGAGTAAACGGGGAGACCAATTTTCCATTATGGTGAACAGGCCCGTTTTGGGCGACAACCCGGTGGTGCAGCAGTACTCCTGGTTCAACTACGGCTCCCTGACCCAGGCGCCCATTTTGGCCGACAGCAGCATTGTGCGGTTCGACCAGAAGGACGACTCCACCTGGACCGCCACCCTGGACTTGTACACCCCGGACTGCCGTTCCGGAAAATGTATCGACACCTTGCCCAATTTGCACATTACGGGCCGTTTACGCTATTGGGTAGACCCGGATGCCCGCTGACCCTTGACAAAAGGGGGGCAAGTTTCTACTATTGGGCTACCTTATTGGTCGATTAGCTCAGTTGGTTAGAGCGCTACCTTGACATGGTAGAGGTCACAGATTCGAGTTCTGTATCGACCACGAGAAAGCCCCGCTTAAGCGAGGCTTTTTTTTGTGCGAATTTGTTACTTGTCCAGGGTCTTGATCTGGTCCACGAATTCGCCGACTTCCTTGAACTCGCGATAGACGGAAGCGAACCGGACATAGGCCACCGGGTCCAGTTTCTTTAGTTCCTGCATGACCAGGTTGCCGATCTGGTCGTAGGTCACTTCCAGATTGTCGTTGGAAATCAGGTTGTTTTCGATGGTGGAAGCGATTTCTTCGATGGCGGCCTGGGTTACCGGACGCTTTTTGCAGGAGTTGGCGATACCGGCCAGGAGCTTTTCCCGCTGGAAGGGTTCCCGGTCGCCGTTACGCTTGACCACGATAAGCGGTTGGATTTCGATGTATTCCCGGGTGGTAAAACGACGACCGCAGGCGGTACATTCCCGACGACGGCGGATGGAGTCGCCGCTGACGCGGCTATCGACCACCTTGTCGTTGTCGTTCTTACAGAATGGACAAATCATATCTAGAATGTAGAATTTTTTGCCCCTAATAATGTATATTCAGGATATGCAGCCCCAGCCGTTAAGATTATCTGAGATTACGATTTGCAACCTGCGGTCTATCCACAAGCAAACGTTTCCCCTGAACAACATGACCGCCCTGATAGGCTACAACAATGCCGGTAAGACCAATATCCTTATGGGAATCCGGTGGCTGCTATCCCCTTTTTCGCTAGATGTCTCTTATTTTGACGACAGTAACGAACCGGTGGAGGTGGAAGGTCTTTTTCAGGGCATCTCGGAAACAGTATTGAGCCGTCTGGGGGAAGAGAAGGCTAAAGAGATTGTGCCGTTCCTGAACGGCGAAAGTTTGCGGGTGAAAAAAATTCAGCGGGTACCGGGAATACCTCCGGAGAACGTTGAACTGTGGGCGTTGGTACCCCCGCAACGACAGAACGGAAGCCGCAAGGGTTGGATGCGGGTGGGTGACGATTTCAAGCATGCCTTTAAGCGCATGTTCCCGGAACCTATCGCCATCTGGGATTTCGAAGGAAACAAGGCCTTTACCAAACTGCTTCATGAAATTTTTAAGCCCCTGGAACGGCGTTTTGGTGGTGAGTTTAACGACATTTTGGGAAAGTTCAACGACCTGCTTTCACCAGGTGGCGAAAACCAGGCCGCAGAAATCAAGTCCTTCGACCGGGAAGTCAACGAGAAATTGCAGCCGCTATTCCCCAGCGTGCGAGTGGAACTGGATATTCCCATTCCCACACTGGAGACCTTCTTGAAAACGGCAAGCCTGAAGGTCATCGACGAGGATGACGGATTTGAACGCGACATCAACCGCATGGGAGCAGGAAGCCAACGTGCCATCCAGATGGCCCTGGTCCGTTACCTTTCCGAAATCAAGAAGCACCACAACAACCACTACCTGAGCCGGACAATGCTCCTGATAGATTCTCCGGAACTGTTCCTGCATCCCCAGGCGGTAGAACTGGTGCGTGTGGCCCTGAAAAATCTCTCCAACGAAGGTTACCAGATTGTGTTCGCCACCCACAGCGCTCAGATGGTGACCAGCGAAGACGTGAGTACTTCCCTCCTGATCCGCAAGAACAAGGAACGGGGCACCTTCATGCGCAAGCGAATCGAAGATGCGGTGCATCAGGTGGTGCAAGATGCTCCCAGCCAACTGCAGATGCTGTTCAGCTTGAGCAACAGTAACGAGCTCCTGTTTGCGGACTATGTGTTGCTGACCGAAGGCAAGACAGAATGGCGGGTGCTGCCGGCCCTGTTTGAACGCATTACCGGGAAATCTTTTGCCCTCATCAAGTGTGCCTTGGTGCGTCAGGGAGGCGTGAGTAACACTCGCAAGAGTATGCAGGTGCTGAATGCCATGGACATGCCGGTACGGGCTATTGTGGATTTGGACTATGCCTTTACCACAGCTACCCGGGACGGTTTCTTGGAAGCAAACGATCCCGATGTGAAATTCTGCAGGAACCTTTTCAGGGAACTGGCGTTCCACCATCACCTGCGGCTGAACAACGGCCTCCCCGTGAGTAAGCACAGCAATATCAGTGCCTCTATGGCCTATTCCATGATGGCGTCCATGCCCGAGGCGGAGCGGCCTATCAAGAGTATTCACGCTAAACTCCGGAGTCAGGGAATCTGGGTGTGGACCCACGGCGCTATCGAAGAGCATCTGGGAATCAAGGCAAAAAACGAAGGCGCCTGGAACGGATTTGTGGAACGGAGCAAGTCGCCGGACTTCATCAAAAGCCTGCCTGACTACGAGGGAATCTTGGAACTGTGTAAGTGGATTATCGAAGGCAGTCAGGAAACCGATAATTAAATACGATTAGGGAGGGCGGAAGCCTTCCCTGTGCGTTAATATTGCACCGTTAGGTGCCCACGAAAATAAACCGCCGACCGAAAGTCTTGGCTTGAATGCTGCGGGTTATTGAGTGTGGGGGAGAGTCTTAGGGAGGGGTAACCCCTCCTTAGTTATTATAGATTATCGATGACGGCGTTGAATTCCGCTACCGGGCGCATCCACTTTTTGAGAAGTTCGGCCTTCGGCAGGTAATAGCCACCGATGTCGGCGGGTTTGCCCTGCTGGTTGGCAAACGCGGCGACGATTTCGGCTTCGCGGGCCTTCAATGCGTCGGCGACCGGGGCGAACTTCTTGGCAAGTTCCGCGTCGTCCTTCTGGGCGGCAAGAGCCTCGGACCAGTAGAGTGCCAGGTAGAAGTGGGAACCGCGGTTGTCGAGTTCGCCGATTTTGCGGGCGGGCGTGCGGTTGAATTCGAGAATCTTGCCGTTCGCTTCGTCGAGCGTATCGGCGAGAACTTTCGCCTTCTTGTTGCCGTCCTTGAGGGCGACCTGCTCGAAGGCGGGCACCAATGCGAAGTATTCGCCGAGGGAATCCCAGCGCAGGTAGTTTTCGGCGAGGAACTGCTGCACCTGCTTGGGAGCGGATCCACCTGCACCTGTTTCGTAGAGGCCACCGCCCGCCATCAAGGGCACGATGCTGAGCATCTTGGCAGAGGTTCCGACTTCGAGAATCGGGAAAAGGTCCGTGAGGTAGTCGCGCATCACGTTGCCCGTGACGCCGATGGTATCGAGACCGGCCTTCGCGCGCTTCATGGTTTCCACAATCGCCTTGCGCGGACTCATAATCTTGATGTCGAGGCCGTTCAAATCGTGTTCCGGCAAGTAGGCTTCGACCTTTTTCTGAATTTCGCGGTCGTGAGCGCGTTCCGGGTCAAGCCAGAAAATCGCGGGAGTGTTGCTGAGGCGGGCGCGCGTCACAGCGAGCTTCACCCAGTCGCGCACCGGAGCGTCTTTCGCCTGGCACATGCGGAAAATGTCGCCCGCTTCTACATTCTGCTGCAAGAGCACTTCGCCCTTGCCGTTCACGGCGCGAATGACGCCCTTGCCTTTTGCGACAAAGGTCTTGTCGTGGCTGCCGTATTCTTCGGCGCCCTGAGCCATGAGGCCCACGTTCGGCACGGTGCCCATCGTCTTCGGGTCGAATGCGCCGTTCTGCTTGCAGAATTCTATCGTCTCGTCGTAAATGCCGGCGTAGCAGCGGTCCGGAATGCAGGCGATCGTCTCTTGCAGCTTACCTTCCTTGTTCCACATGCAGCCGGAATTGCGGATCATCGCAGGCATCGACGCGTCGATAATCACGTCGCTGGGCACATGCAGATTCGTAACGCCCTTGGCAGAATCCACCATGGCGAGGTCTGGGCCTGCGGCAAGAGCGGCGTCAATGGCGGCCTTAACTTCGGCCTCTTTGGCGTTGCCTTCGAGGCGCTTGTACAAATCACCCAGACCGTTGTTCGCGTCAATGCCCAGTTCCTTGAACAGGTCGGCGTACTTCGTAAACACGTCCTTGAAGAACACGCGCACGAACGCACCGAACAGCACCGGGTCAGAGACCTTCATCATGGTGGCCTTCAGGTGCACCGAGAACAGCAGGCCCTTTGCCTTTGCTTCGGCCATCGCATTCGCGATAAACTTTTCGAGCGATGCCATGCGCATCACGGTGGCGTCAATGATTTCCCCCTTCAGAAGCGGCTTTGCGGCGCGGAGTTCCGAGACTTCGCCGGCTTCGTTGACAAATTCAATCTTGAACGTGTCGGCGTCAGCCATGGTGATGGACTTTTCGTTGCCGTAAAAGTCGTCCGCATCCATGCTTGCCACGTGAGTCTTCACGGAGGTGTTCCAGTTGCCGTTACTGTGCGGGTTGTTACGGGCAAAGTTCTTCACTGCCTTAGGGGCGCGACGGTCGGAGTTGCCCTGGCGAAGCACCGGGTTCACGGCGGAGCCCTTCACCTTGTCGTACTTCGCGCGGATTGCCTTTTCTTCGTCATTCACCGGAGCGTCCGGATAGTCGGGCACGTCAAAGCCGTTTTTCTGGAGTTCGGCAATTGCGGCCTTGAGCTGCGGCACAGACGCCGAAATGTTCGGGAGCTTGATGATGTTTGCATTCGGTTCAAGCGTAAGCTTGCCGAGGAAATCCAGGTCATCGCTCGCCTTGCCGAAGGTGGCCAGAATGCGACCCGGCAAGGAGATGTTCTTGGTTTCTACATCGATGTCGGCGGCCTTTGCAAAACCGCGGACGATGGGGAGCAGGGATTGAGTCGCCAAGAAGGGCGATTCATCTGTAAGGGTATAGTAAATCTTGGTATTCATACGAGCCCAAAGATAGATATTTACTAACTTTCTCACGTTATGAGTGATTCTTTCAAGGGTAGATTTGCCGCAGTGCTCCCGGCAGGTGGTATCGGAAAACGGATGGGCGGAACCATCCCCAAACAGCTGATGCAGCTAAACGGCAAGCCGGTCTATTTCTACTGCCTGGAAACGTTCCTTAGCATGGACGAAATCGGCCAGGTGGTGATGGCCGTACCCGCCGACTGGAAGGATTATTTCGGAAAACAGATTTATGGAGAATCCGGCCTTTCCAAAACCTTGCCTGCAGAAACCCTGAGTAAACTAACTCTTGTCGTCGGTGGAGCGGAACGTTGGCAATCGGTACGGAACGGTGTGAACGCCCTTTCTGACCAGGCGGAATTTGTGCTGGTTCACGATGTGGCTAGACCATTCGTTTCTAAGGAAATTATCGAAAACGTATGCAAGACCCTGGTAGAAAAAGGGTCCTGCCTGGTGGCAAAGCCCGCTGTCGACACCATCAAGGTGGCCGAAGACGGCAAGGTGGAAAAGACCATCGACCGCAAGAAGGTCTGGCTCGCCCAAACACCACAGGCCGCATCCGTCTCGCTTTTGAAAAGCTTGTACGGTCGAATTGACCGGGAACCGTTGGATTTTACGCCCACCGACGAGGCCAGCATTCTGGAATTCTTTGGCGAAAGCGTCTTTATTGTGCAGGGGAACGCCATGAACGACAAACTTACCACGCCGGAGGACTTCGAGATTTTTTCGGCACGTCTTGCCAGCAGATAGACGAGTCCCGTCGCCCAATAGCAAAAAAATTAACGAGGAGAAAATGATGAATAAAATTCTAACATCCGTAATGGCAGTCCTATGTGCAGGGGTGCTCGCCTTGGCACAAGAATCCGGAGATGCCGGCTCCAAAACAAGCGCGCTTGCAATTGGGCTAGGCGCCCGTTTGGCGGTCGGTTACGGCATGATCTGGGGCCTGGAAGATGACTGGTCCGGTGGCGAGAATGACGAAAATCCGGGCGGCATAGACTTGGAAGGTGGCGCCGTTGGCCGTATTGTCCTTACGCCCACCATCCATTTTACTCCAGAACTTTTGTTCCGCTATGCAAGTTACTCCCAGGACGATGATTTGGGCGAACGTGAATTTAGCCAGATGGACTTGGAAATACCATTGCTTGTCAGAGCCAATGCCACCCCGAAATTTTATGCCTATATCGGCCCCCAGCTGGGACTCAACCTAAGCAGTGACGTATCTCTCAAGGCCAAAGTGGCGGACAAGGTATCTGGTGGGACAACAACCCACTCCGTTCCCGAAAAGGTAGAACAGACATCCTTTGGTTTTGGCGTTGCCGTAGGTGCTGGTTATTATGTCATGGACAAACTTGGCGTAGACTTGCGAATAGGCTTCGGTTTGACAGAGCTTTACCCCGATTCCAAGGGTAAGTTCGTTGACTTAAGCGGGGCCAAGGACCTATCCTTCAAACTGGGCGCCAACTACTGGGTGTTTTAGGAGTCTTTAGTGCGACGCAAGGATAGAGAAGTTGCAGGCGACGAAAACATCGCGAAGATTATCGAACAGTGCACGACCTGCCATGTCGCGATGGCGGACGATGCAAATGCGGGCATACCCTACGTGATTCCGCTGTCGTTCGGGTACAGCCTAAATGGCGGCGTTCTGGAATTGTATTTCCACTGCGCGCATATCGGCAAGAAGCTTGACTGCATCCGCAAGAATCCGAATGTGGCGTTCAGTATGTGCGTCGAGAACCGCATCGAGATTCACGAAGATGTTTATTGCAAGAGCGGGCGCTTCTATGCAAGCGTCGTTGGGCAGGGCAAGGCCGAAATTGTTGAGGATACCGCCGAGAAATGCCGCGGGCTCTCGCTCCTGATGCAACGGCAAGCCGCAGGCGCCGCGCACGGCTCAAGTTCCGCGCAGTTAATGCTCACGGCCCCGCACAAGTTCGAATTCACGCCCGCGCAGGCCGCTGCCGTGACCGTCCTCAAGATAACGAGCACGAACTATACCGGGAAAGCAAAGCCAGGCGTTACGGGCGCGGCGCCTGAGCGCCCGTAGAGGGGGTAGCGGTAGAAACGGCGGAGCCGTGGCTAAAGCGACCTTTGGACACTTGGCCTTTAGGCCTTAGTGTACATGGCCACCTTTAGGTGGGGGGGAGACCTCCCCCTTTTTTTAGACGAAAGAACGGTCCTTCGGTCCTACAGACGAAAGATAAAAGAGAAAAATGGCGCTACGCGCAAAAACCATAAAAATATCTCTCGCCTCTCGTCTCTCGTCTCTCGTCTCTCGTCTATTTTCTATCTTTACCCGCACTATGAGTGAAGCTATTAACAATGTGAAGCAGGCGTTTGACGCAGAACTTGCGCAAACCGACCTTACGAACCAAGAAGCCGTCAACAACCTCCGCGTGAAGTACCTGGGCAAGAAGGGGGCCGTTACCGACCTCATGAAGCAGATGGGTAGCTTGAGCGCCGAGGAACGTCCGGCTTACGGCAAGCTCGTGAACGAACTTAAGGTCGCCGTCTCCGAGGCAATCGACAAGGCTATCGAGACCGCGAACCAGGCTGCCCTCCAGAAGAAGCTGGAAAGCGGCTTTGTAGATACCACGCTCCCGGGTGCAGGCATCCCGGCGGGCTCGACGCACCCGCTTTACGACGTGCGCGAAGAGATTATCGACTTCTTTAGCCAGATGGGTTTCGAAGTGGACTTCGGTCGCGATATCGAAACGGACTGGTACAACTTCGAAGCCTTGAATACGCCGCCCGATCACCCGAGCCGCGACATGCAGGACACGTTCTACGTGGACGACAAGGTGATGCTGCGTACGCACACCTCCGGCACGCAAATCCACTACATGGAATCGCACAAGCCGCCGTTCCGCATGATTGCTCCGGGCCACGTGTTCCGTGTGGATAACGATGCGACCCACGCCCCGATGTTCCAGCAGTGCGAAGGCCTGGTGGTGGACGAAAACATCAGCTTTGCAGACCTCAAGGGCGTGCTTCAGGTGTTCATGAACAAGCTGTTCGGCGAAGGTGTCAAGACGCGTTTCCGCCCGAGCTTCTTCCCGTTCACGGAGCCCAGTGCCGAAATGGACGTGAGTTGCGTGTTCTGCGGTGGCAAGGGCTGCCGTCGCTGCAAGGGAACCGGCTGGATGGAAATCGGCGGTTGCGGTTCCGTGGACCCCAACGTGTTCAAGAACTGCGGCATCGATTCCGAGAAGTACACGGGCTTTGCATTCGGCTTCGGTCTCGACCGTATCGCCATGCTGCGCCACGCCATTCCGGAAATCGGTTTGCTGACTAGCAACGACCAGAGATTCCTGAGCCAGTTTTAAGAGGAAATGATATTAGGGAGGGGTTAACCCCTCCCTAGTCGCTATAGGCCTCCCTAGATGTTTAAAAAGCGGACCTTATGGCCCGCTTTTTTAGATGTAGATTGTTTTGGCTTATTTGTAATTGAACCAGTAGCCAATGCCAAAACTAATGCGGGAATTGGTCATGTCAATGTTCTCGTACATATCAGTCAAACCGTAGGTGTATTTGAGCGAGAGTTCCAGGCCGAACCATAAGGTGAATCCAATTCCGCCACCGACCTCAACGTTCAAAAGTTTTTGGTCGTCTCTGTTGTCCCATTCATCGGTGTCACCTGTATAATAGGCTTCGAAAAGGTTAAAGTCAAATGTGGCTCCGGCTTCAAGGAAAAGAGCGTTGGTTGCATAGAACCGGGCCATTGCGGGGATTGTAATGGCCATGCCACAAGATTTGTCATCTTTTGGGTCGGTAGATGTATAATGAACTCCAGTGATGTCGCTGTCGGAATCTCCCATGACATAGGTGCCGTAACTAATCAAAAGGCCCGCTCCCGTGTGGAGGCCGATGCGGTTGCCAAAACCGATAATGGCATCGAAGGAAATGTTCGTATAGGAGAGGCTATAGTCTACAAAATCGGGGGCTGCATCACCCATGAGAATCGCACCACTTTCGGTAACGCTGATGCCGAAAATGTTTGCTTTGTTGATGTCTGCGAATACGCTTGAGGAGATCATCAGAAAAAATGCGATTGCGAGTATTTTTTTCATTTTGTTCCTCCTTGGGGATTATAGAACGCAAATTAGCTACAGCGATGGAAGTCATCTTCCATACGGATGATATCGTCTTCGCCGGTGTATTCGCCCACCTGGACTTCCACGATGACCAGCGGGAGCTTACCCTCGTTTTGCAGGCGGTGTACCGTTCCTGCCGGAATATAGGTGGATTCGTTCGGGCGCACCAAGAACACCTTGTCGCCTACGGTACAGGTGGCTGTTCCGCTCACCACAACCCAGTGTTCCGAACGGTGCAAATGCTTTTGCAGAGAAAGGCGCTTGCCGGGCTTTACCACAATGCGCTTCATCTTGTAGCTTTCAGAAGATTCCAGCACGGAGTAGGTTCCCCAGGGACGGTTTACCGTCTGGGGGACGCTTACCAAATCACTGCCTTTTTCTTTCAACTTTTCTACAACCTGTTTCACCTTTTGGCTGCTTGCACGAGGCGCCACCAGCAAGGCATCGGGAGTGTCCACGATAAGCATGTCGTTCAGGTCGATGGTGGCGATGGTCCGCTGGCTTCCCATCACCAGGGAATCCTTTGTTCCAACGGCAATGTGACGGGGGTTCACGTTGTTGCCGTTCTCGTCGTGAGGGTATTCGCCATAAAGGCTGTCGAAACTGCCCAGGTCGCTCCAGCCGATGTCGCTGGGAACCACCTTCACCTTGGAGGACTTTTCCATCACAGCGTAGTCGATGGAGTTGCTGGGAATGGCCTTCATGTCTTCCAATGCGATGCGGATAGGTTCGCCATCTTCTTTTTTGGCGCGGGTCAGCGCAATCTTTGCCGCATTCAAAATGTCGGGAGAATACTTTTTCAATTCGTCCAGGAAAGTCTTGACCTTGAAGCAGAAGATACCACTGTTCCAATAGAAGTTCCCTGCCAGCAGGTATTTTTCGGCAGTGGCCAGGTCTGGCTTTTCTACAAAACGCTTTACGTCTTCGCCGTCAGCCTCAATATAGCCGTAGCCGGTCTCGGGGCTAGTTGGCGTAATGCCGAAGGTCACTAGGTTGCCGGCCTGAGCCAGTTCTTCGGCCCGGAGTAGCACCTTCTTGTATTCGTCTTTCTTACGAATGACGTGATCCGACGGAGAAACCAGGACGATTTCATTGGCGTCGAGGGTTAGGCACGCTAGAGCAATAGCAGGTGCCGTATTGCGGCCAACCGGTTCCAACAGGAACAAGCAACCCTTCTTGCCTTCGGCTTCCAGCTGGTCCTTGGCTAAGAAGAACTGGTCGGCATTGGAAACAATGAACTGAGAACTGCAGACGGCGGAGTTGGTCTTGACCGTCTTACGGAACAGGGATTGCCCATCAAAAAGCGGAGCGAATTGTTTGGGCATCAGCGAGCGGCTTACAGGCCAAAGCCTAGTTCCGCTTCCACCGCAAAGAATCAAGTTAATCATATCAAGTCAAACCTATTTGGTAATGTCGTTCTTGACAACGTAGGCGTTATGCGTAGCTAACAGACCATAGTAGACTGTCTGAACCGACGGAAGAATCAAACTGATGAAACGGTTCCAGGTGGCAAGACCGGATGCATCGACATACACGATATCGTGGGCGTTCAGGTCAAACCGTTCTGCCATTGCAAGGGCCATAGCGTTTTTGGCGTTCAGGTTGAAAACATCAATACGCTTGTCCGAGGTGTTGCGGATGACGTAAATGGAACGAGAAGAAGCATTCAGTGCCTGGAGACCGCCTGCCGCAGACAAAGCCTCCACAAGGTTCACCTTTCCATTCACCAAATCCACAAGGCCCACCTTCTGGACTTCGCCCATAACGTAGGCGCGGTTTTCGCGCTGGGTCTGCGAAAGAGCGGGGATATACAACTGGTCGTCGGGTTTCAGTAGAATCTTATCAAGGGGGAGGTCTTTTTGGAAAGCTTCTAAGTAATTGATGTTATAAACCTTGTTTCCACGACGAAGTTGCATATTGGCTGGATCGGCGTATTGGTTGAATCCGCCCACTTCGGCGATAGCCATGGGGATGGTCATGGGCGCTTCTGAGAAGAAAGCGAAACCAGGACTTTTTACCTCGCCAGATACTACGGCTTTGAGACTGTTATACTCGGAAACGCGGACATCCACTTGAGGGTCGTTCAAAATTTTGTCAGACAGGCGCTTGGTGATTTCCTGACGGAGCTCCTGCGCCGTAAGGCCTGCCGCCTGAAGTTCGCCAGCATAGGGGTAGAACAGTTTACCATCGGTGGTCACCTTTTGACCAGCGGGCTGATACTGGCCCATCGGGGACGTGAGTTCCGGGTGTTCCCATACCACCACCTGGACCATGTCCAGAGGACCGATGCGGTATTCCAACTTGGGCAAGGAGTCCACGATTAGGTCGGCCAAATCGCCATAGTTTGCCGTGGTGTCCCCGTTCGGGGCGGCCTTGACGTCGGTACCGAAATCCCCTTCGTCTATGGAGTGAAAATACACGGAAATACCGTTGTATTCCGAAGAATCACTGGGTTCGGACATTCTCATCTGCGGTGCAAAGAAGCAACCGTTCAGCATAAGAGCTGCAGAAGCCAACAACAAATACTTCATTTTCTTCATATTCTTTCCAGGCTTACGCCTGCCCTTCACTTTCCTTGATTTTCTTGACCCAGTAGGGGGTCAACTTTGAAATAAAATTCCAAGCCAGCACAAAGGCACTTTCGGGCCTACGGTAGGGGTCAGGAATATCCACTTGAACGCTTTCACCATAGCGGAAGACTTTGCCCTCGGTCCAGGGGTACTTACGGATAATCTCCTGCTTGTGGCCGTTTTCCATAACCAAAACCAGGTCCGCCCACTTGAGGATATCCATGTTGATTTGCCTTGCGTGGTGGGCACTCATATCCACACCGTGCTCAAGGGCAATCTTTTGGCTGAGTTCGTGGGCCGGATGGTCCACCAGGGCACCGAGCCCGGCACTCATCACGTTAAAACCTTCGCCCAGCTCCTTTTTCAGGAGGTACTCTCCCGTAGGGCTGCGACAGATGTTGCCTGTACAAACGACTAGAATGTTCTTCATCGCATGTAATGATAGAAAAAAGAGTTGACTCGAATTTCGGATTAAAACTCAAAAGCAAAGCCCAAGTCCTTCAAGGCCGGGTTCTTTGTATCCTTTTCGCTAAGAAGCGGTTCGAAACCGTTGCCCACCGGCCACTTGATGCCGATTTCGGGGTCATTCCACATGAGGCCGCCTTCGTCCTTGGGGTCGTAGAGGCGGGTGCACTTATAGACGAATGTTGCCGTCTCGCTGAGGACCACAAACCCATGCGCAAAGCCTTCGGGAATGTAGAACTGCTTCTTGTTTTCGGCAGAAAGGGTAACGCCCTCCCACTTGCCGAAGGTGGGGCTACCCTTGCGGAGGTCTACAGCGACGTCAAAGACTTCACCTTCGATGACGCGGACAAGCTTGCCCTGCGGGTTTTTCTTCTGAAAATGGAGCCCGCGAAGCACACCTTTCTTGGAGCGGGATTCGTTGTCTTGCACAAAGACCATGCTGAGGCCCGCGGCGTCGAACTCGCCCTTGTTATAGGTTTCCATGAAGTAACCGCGTTGGTCGCCAAAGACCGTCGGCTCGATAATCGTCACGCCCTCGATAGAGGTTTTGATGAAATTGAATTTGGACATAAAAAATCTCCGATTTTTCAGATCTTAGGTATTAGGTTGTAGGTGTTAGAATTATAATCACGGCTTCGCCGTTCTATTACAGACGCACGAAGTGCGTGAGACTTCACCTACAACCTATAACCTATCACCTACTACCTATTCTTATACATCGTCTCGTAATACTTCTCGTAGTCGCCGCTGGTGATGTTGTCGAGCCATTCCTGGTTGTCCAGGTACCAGCGCACCGTCTTCTCGATGCCTTCCTCGAACTGCAGGGACGGTTCCCAGCCCAACTCCTTCTGAAGCTTGGTGGAATCAATGGCATAGCGGGCATCGTGACCCAGGCGGTCCGTCACGTAGGTGATCAGGTTCATGTCCTCGCCTTCCGCACGGCCAAGCAGCCTGTCGACGGTCTTAATCACCACCTTGATGATGTCGATGTTCTTCCATTCGTTGAAGCCGCCGATGTTGTAGGTTTCAGCAATCTTCCCGTTATGGAAAATCACGTCAATAGCGCGGGCATGGTCTTCTACAAAGAGCCAGTCGCGCACGTTTTCGCCTTTGCCGTAAACCGGCAGCGGCTTCTTGTGGCGAATGTTGTTGATGAAAAGCGGAATCAGCTTCTCGGGGAACTGGTACGGGCCGTAGTTGTTGGAGCAGTTCGTCACGATCGTCGGCATGCCGTAAGTGTCATGGAATGCGCGCACAAAGTGGTCGGAGCCAGCCTTGGAGGCAGAATACGGACTATGCGGCGTGTACTTCGTGGTTTCGTAGAAGAAGTCGTCGCCGTAAGCCAGGTGATGTTCAGAGCTCGAAGCCGTCGTGGTGAACGGAGGCGTGATGCCTTCCGGGTGGTTCATCTTGAGGGCGCCATAGACTTCATCCGTCGAAATGTGGTAGAAGCGCTTGCCCTCGTACTTTTCGGGGAGGGATTCCCAGTAAAGTTTTGCGGCCTGGAGCAGGCTCAAAGTGCCCATCACGTTCGTCTTCGCGAAGGTGAACGGGTCCTTGATGGAGCGGTCCACGTGACTTTCTGCCGCCAGGTGGATGATGCCATCGACATGTTCGTCCTGCATGAGCTTGTAGAACGCGTCAAAGTCGCAAATGTCCATCTTCACGAACTTGTAGTTCGGCTTGTCCTCGATGTCTTTCAGATTTGCGAGGTTGCCCGCGTAGGTCAACTTGTCCAAGTTGATAATCTTGTATTCCGGGTACTTGTTCACGAACAGGCGAACCACATGGCTCCCGATAAAACCTGCTCCGCCGGTGATCACAATATTCTTCATATGAAAGTTCCTTACCATCGCGCCGTAGGCGCCAAACTTTTACTCAGAGTGCGAAGCACGACCTCATAGCTCATGCCTCATACCTAATATTTAATCTTTCCTTCCGCAACCTTGCGCAGGTGCTGCCCGTAGGGCGACTTGCCGTACTTGGCGGCTGATTCCAGGAGCTTTTCCTTGGTAATCCAACCGTTCCTGTAGGCGATTTCTTCGACGGCACTAATCTGGATGCCTTGGCGGTTTTCCACCATCTTCACGAACTCGCCCGCTTCAATAAGGCTGTCCATGGTTCCGGTGTCTAGCCAGGCAAACCCGCGGCCCAGCAGTTTCACGTCCAGTTCGCCCTTGTCCAGGTAGGTCTTGTTCAGGTCCGTAATTTCCAGTTCGCCACGGGCACTGGGCTTTTGGGCCTTTGCAAAACCGGACACCCGGTTGTCGTAGAAGTAGAGCCCCGTGATGGCATAGTTGCTCTTGGGTTCCTTCGGCTTTTCTTCGACAGAAATCACCTTGCCCTCGTCGTCGAATTCCACCACGCCAAAACGCTCCGGATCTTCCACATAGTAGCCGAACACGCTGGCACGGCCATTTTGTTCGGCGTTTTTCACCGCCGCTCTCAAAAGAGGGCTAAATCCGTTCCCGTAGAAAATGTTGTCGCCCAGCACCATGGCACAGCAATCATTGCCGATGAATTCTTCTCCGAGAATGAACGCTTGAGCGAGACCATCGGGGCTGGGCTGCACCTTATAAGAAAGCTTGAGTCCCATTGCCGATCCATCGCCAAGGAGGCGCTCAAAATTCGGCAAGTCCGTGGGAGTAGAAATGATGAGAATTTCCCGAATGCCCGCCAACATCAAGGTGGAAAGCGGGTAATAAATCATGGGCTTGTCGTAAACAGGCAACAGCTGCTTACTCGTGACCATGGTCAGCGGGTAGAGTCTTGTGCCGGAGCCTCCGGCAAGTACAATTCCTTTCATAAGGACTAAAATAGTTATCTTTTGGCTCCATGACCGAGCAGAATAGGGTTACACTCAAGGATTTCATTGCAAAACTCGCCGAGAAAAGCGGCGGGGACCGTTCAAGGGTTGTTTCCGAAGACATTTTGGAAGCTTTTATGGAGTGGTCGCAGTCCCGCGGAACCACGCTGTACCCCGCCCAAGAAGAGGCCATCCTCGAACTTTTAGACGGCAAGAACGTTATCCTAAATACGCCCACAGGCTCCGGAAAATCCATGGTGGCCCTGGCGCTCCATTTTGATAGCATCGTTCACGGGCGCAAAAGCGTCTATACCTGCCCCATCAAGGCCCTGGTCAATGAAAAATGGATGGCCCTCTGCAAGGAATTCGGGCCCGAGAACGTGGGGCTCTCTACAGGAGACGCTACCGTCAATCACGACGCCCCTATACTCTGTTGCACGGCAGAAATTTTAAGCAACATGGCCCTCAGCGAGGGCGAAAAACTTACCATTACCGATGTGGTGATGGACGAGTTCCATTACTATTCCGACAGAGAACGCGGGGTGGCCTGGCAGATTCCGCTCCTGACGCTACCCCAGAGCAGGTTCCTCCTGATGAGCGCCACCGTCGGTGCGACGGAATTTTTTGAGCGGGAAATGACGAAACACACCGGCAGGGAGTCCGTGACGGTTCGTTCCTCGCAAAGACCTGTCCCGCTTGACTTCAGCTACAGCACCACGGAACTTTCCACCGAAGTGCAAAAGCTGGTGAACGAGGGCAAGGCTCCCGTCTACGTGGTGCATTTCACCCAGGCCGCTGCCGCAAGCAACGCCCAGAATTTCATGAGTCTTGACCTCTGCACCAAAGAAGAGAAAGTCAAGATAAACGAGGCCATCAAGGAAGTGCGGTTTTCTAGCCCCTACGGCCCCGATGTCAAGCGCTGGCTCAAGCAGGGAATTGGCCTGCATCATGCGGGGCTTTTGCCCAAGTATCGCATTCTTTGCGAAAAGCTCGCCCAGCAGGGTTTACTGAAAGTCATCTGCGGCACCGATACTCTTGGCGTAGGCGTGAACGTCCCTATCCGCACGGTACTCTTCACGCAGCTCTGCAAGTACAGCGGCGACAAGACGGCGATTCTCACTGCTCGGGACTTTCACCAGATTGCAGGCCGGGCCGGTCGAAAGGGATTCGACAACATCGGATACGTGGTGGCCCAGGCGCCAGAACACGTCATCGAGAACCTGAAACTGGAGGCAAAAAGTCGCCAGACCGGCAAGAAGTTCCAGAAGAGAAAGCCGCCCGAACACGGCTACGTCCCCTTCGACGAAAACACCTACAAGCGCTTGATCGATGCCCAGCCCGAACCGCTGACCTCCAGTTTCCATGTGGATCACGGCATGCTCCTGAACATCTTGAGCCGGGAAACCGACGGCTGCAAGGCCATGCGAAACCTGATCAAGGACTGCCACGAAAGTGCCGCCAGCAAGAAGCAACTGCAGCACAGGTCTTTTCAACTGTTCCGAAGCCTTGTGGAAAAGAAAATCGTAGAATTTGTAAAGCCCGTGGCCGAGGGCTACAGCCACTTGCGGGTCAATTTGGATTTGCAAGACGACTTTGCCATGAACCAGCCTCTTTCGCTTTACCTGGTGGACACCTTGCCGAAACTGGACAGGGAAAGTCCCGAATACGCACTGGATGTAATCACCCTATGCGAATCCATCGTGGAGAATCCCGACGCCATCCTCCGCATCCAGCAGAACAAGGCCCGAAATGCACGACTTGACGAGCTCAAGGCCCAGGGCATGGAATTTAACCAGCGCATGGAAGAAATCGAGAAGGTGGAATACCCCAAGCCCCTGCGGGACTTTATCTACGACACCTACAACGCCTTTGCCGAAGTTCACCCGTGGGTAGATGTAAACGTGGAACCCAAATCTATTGTCCGCGAGATGTTCGAAAGCTTCAGCACCTTCAGCGGCTACGTGAAGCAGTATGGCCTGCAACGCATGGAAGCCATTCTGCTTCGCCACCTGAACTACGTCTATAAGGTTTTGAGCCAGACGGTTCCCGACGGCTACAAGAACGACGAACTCCGGGAAATGGAGGACTACCTGGGCGACATGATCCGCCGCACCGACTCGAGCCTTTTGGAAGAGTGGGAAAAAATGGCCCACCCCGAAGACTACCAGAAGCGCCTGGAAGAGGGAGCCGCCGGAGACGAAGCGGAAAAAGCCTTCGGTGCCGACAAGGCCGCCGCCGACATCACCTACGACAAGAAACGTTTCTTGGGTATGGTGCGTCAGCGCATCTTCCAGATTATGGGCAACCTCGCGAAGCAGGACTTTGCAGCAGTTCTCGACAGCCTGGCCGACGACCTGGAAGAAGGCCAGATGCTCGTGGACGGCGAAGGCAAACCCTGGACCGAGAATACGCTTACCGAAATCATGGCCGCCTACACGGCAGAACACCACAAGTTCCGCATGGACGTAGAAGGCCGCGCGCTCGCCCACACCATAGTGACCTACGAGGGCGATGTGATGCATATCCAGCAGATGCTCCAGGACGAAGAGGAATTCAACGACTGGAGTATCGACTTCGAGATAAACCTCGCCGAAAGCCGCGAAGCAGGCGTGCCTCTCCTGAAGATGACCCGAATCGGGGAAGCATAGCCAATTCGGAATTCGGATTTCGGAATTCGGATTTTGTATTTTTGAATTGCATCTTTTGCTTTTAGGAATGTTAAAAATTTAGGAGAGAATAAATGCGCTTGTTTGCCTTTTTGATTGCCTTTGCCGTTGCCGTGCCTTTTGCCTACGATGGCGACATGGATACCTACCACGAAGCCAAAGAGGAATTGGCCCTAGTCAGGGACGGCTACTTGAGCGCCCTGAACGTGGCCATGGACGATGCCAACGAGGGGGATCCTGAAGGCTGGTTCAAGGCCCGCGACAACGGGGAATGCGAAGATTGGGACGATCTGGAATATGTGGGTCCTGAGCTGGAACATTTCAAGCTCACCGAAATCCCTTACGGATTCCAGTTCAAGGGACGGCACGGGGCCTATGTCGTAGACGTAAAAATCAAGGTGGTCACCCGCGACACCGACATCTTTTACGATATCCAGTACCAGAAGGGCACAAACGCTCCCGGCAAAGAACTTGTCGAAGAAGTTTTCAAGAACGACCGCAAGGTCTTTTACGACCCTAAGTCGCCCTGCACCCGCGAGGCCGTCACCTGTATAGGCGAATACAGCAAGGGCACTCTCGGGACCCTGAAAAAGAAAAAGTCCAAGTAGGCCCTTATGAAACGAACGCCTGCCAGGGGAATTTCGATAGAAGGCCGGATTCAAGAGGCCCTGTTCAACGCACAGGACCTGAAGTTCAAGGCCTTTCACAGCAGGCTCATTCCTACGATTCCTGCGGACACCGTTATCGGCGTGCGGACTCCAGAACTGCGCCGTATCGCAAAAGAATTCTGTTCCGATTCAGGCATCGAAAAATTTCTGGACAAGCTCCCGCACAAGTATTACGACGAGAACCAGATCCATTCCTTTATTCTGTCGGGCATCAAGGACTTTGACGAATGCGTTGAGCAGGTAGAAAAATTCCTGGCCTATGTGGACAACTGGGCTACCTGTGACCAGCTACGGCCAAAAGTGTTAGGGAAAAGCTTGGAAAACCGCAAGAAGCTGCTGGAATTCATAAAGCTCTGGGTTCGCGGGCGGCTGGCTTCGGGCGAACAGGTAGAAGACGACACCTACGTGGTGCGTTTTGGAATCGAGATGCTGATGAGCTATTTTCTGGACGGAGACTTCAAGCCGGAATACCTGAAGTGGGTGGCAAAGGTCCATCGGGAAGATTACTACGTGAAGATGATGGTGGCCTGGTATTTTGCCACCGCCTTGGCCAAGCAGTACGAAGCGACCTTGCCATTTATCCAGGGGCGAAAGCTGGAGCCCTGGACCCACAACAAGGCTATCCAGAAAGCCATTGAGAGCTACAGGATTACCCCCGAACAAAAGGCGTACCTGAAAAAGCTGAAAGTGTAGACTAGAATTTGTCATTGCGACCCTAAACTTGTTTCAGGGGAAGCAATCTCTAACCCGCTTTTGTCATTCCCGCGAAGGCGGGAATCTCCTTTTCATATGTCATTCCGGGCTTGACCCGGAATCTACCACTTCTTTTTATATATATTTCTTATTGACATATTTCTGAGTGATTGCTCTTATTCGTGTAGCTGGAAACTAGACACTTTCAAAACACAAGGAATAAGGCCAATCTGCTCACGCACCCTGTGCGTGGGCCGTTTGTGCGTTTTCTTGTGTTAGGCCTTGTCTAGTGCCTCAGCTACAAAAACCATATTCGGTTCCACGCCTTTTTTGTGTGAACTGAATACAATAAGCGCCATCACTCCTACTGGAGTCCTGTATGGCGAACGAAAGATTGAACGAAGCGATAATCCGAGATCACTTTAAGAGTGATGTTCTTTTTGGTTCTATAAAATTCGAAGAACAAAAATCCACGAACAAGAAGATTTCGGAACTTCTGAAAGGTATGTCCAAGGGTGGTGGAAACGGCGCTGGTTATCCAGAATTCATACTTACATTCCCGACAGATTCCCGTTATCTCATTGTTGTGGAATGTAAGGCGTTGCCATCAATGCATGAGTCCAAGAATAAGGATAAGCCTAAAGATTATGCGGTTGATGGGGTACTGCATTATGCTAAGGCACTTTCGAAGGAATTTGAGGTTATTGCGATTGCTTCAAGCGGTGAATCTGAAACGGAATTGAAAATTTCGCACTACTTGTGGAAGCTTGGTGCAAGTACCTACCAAAAACTTACGGATAAAAAACTTCTTTCGTTGAATGATTATCTCAAAATTTTTGATAATGAACGATTTGCCGAAAACTTGCGTAGTGTAGATATTATTTCAAAAGCGATTTATTTGAATGAAGAATATAACGATTATTCAATTCCGGAATTAACTCGTAACACTATGGTGAGTGCAATTCTGCTTTCGCTCTTGAATAAGCCGTTCCGTGAAAGTTTTATGTCGCAACCGACAATTCGTAGCCTTGGCGAAGCGATGATGGGTGCGATTAAAACGACGCTTTCTGCGAATAAAGTTCGCAACGAAAACGCCATGATTGGTGAATACAGTAAGATTTTGAATGAACCAATCTTTCGTGAAAATGCGGTAAAGAATAAGAACACCAAGAAGTTAGTGTATAGTCTTGAAGTCATGAAAAACATCATTGACTATCTATACAAGAATGTTTATCCCCTAACGCAAATGGATGATTCTGGCTTTGATGTTTTAGGACGATTTTACACAGAATTCATCCGTTATGCAGGAAGCGAACAAAAACAGGGCCTCGTTCTCACTCCGTCACATGTAACAGATTTGTTCTGCGATTTGGTTGATTTGAATTTGAACGACATTGCTTATGACCCATGTTGTGGAACGGCTGGATTTCTTATTGCCGGAATGAAGCGCCTATTCAAGTTGGCTGGAAATGACAAACGAAAGCATCTGAAAATTCGTTCATCGCAGTTGGTTGGTGTGGAACTCCGTCCGCAGATGTACACTTATGCCTGTTCAAATATGATGCTTCGTGGTGATGGCCGCTCGAATATCTATTGTGGAGATTGTTTTCAAACTAAGGGAGCTATCGAGACTCATAAACCGACAGTTGCATTCTTGAATCCGCCTTACGATGTGGGAACCGCTCAACAAATGGAGTTCATTGAACACGCTATTGATGTGGTGAAACCACAACAAGGTAGAGTTGCTGCTATTGTGCAAATGAGTTGTGGAATTAAAGACGAGAAGAATTTAATCGAGGTTAAAAGACGGATTCTTGAAAAAGCTCACTTGAAAGCGGTCTTAAGTATGCCGGATGATTTATTTTATCCTGTTGGTGTAGTTACTTGTGTAATGGTTTTTGATACATCAAAGGAAAATGAGGGATTGGAAAGTTGGTTCGGATATTTTAAGGATGATGGCTTTGAAAAACGAAAGAACCAGGGTCGCATTGATGCTCGTGGAAAATTTGCTTCCATAAAGGATAAATGGCTTGCTGCGTACAAAAATTTCAAGGAAGTTCCAGGACTTTCCGTGCGTCATGAAGTTCAAGCCGAAGATGAGTGGTGCGCCGAAGCCTATATGGAAACAGATTATAGTACGCTCAATCAAAAGGATTTCGAAAAGAAAATGAAAGAGTATATTTCCTTCAAATTTTTAAGTGAGTAATTATGGTTCCTTTGAGTGAAATTTTTGATGTGTGGTATGGCGTCAATTTAGAAGTCGTTAATAGCGAGGTTGTACCGATAGGTATCCCTTTTGTTTCAAGGCAGTCAGTAAACAATGGTATAGTATGCCATGTAAAAAGAATGGACGATGTTGAACCTAATCCGTCACATACATTGAGTATTGCTGTAAGTGGCAGCGTTCTTTCGACATTCTATCATGATTATGAGTATTATAGCGGTCGAGACATTTATATTGCAAAACCAAAAGTTGATTTGACTAAAGAAGAAATGCTTTATTACTGCTATGTGATTGAACAAAATAAATACAGATACAATTATGGGCGTGGTGCGAATAAAACATTTAGAAGTATTTTGGTTCCGTCAAAAAACGAAATTCCTGGATTTGTAAAGAAGAAAGAAGCGAAAATACCCTTCTGTAATAAGCCACTTATTTCAAAGAAAATAGAGCTGAGTACAAATCAATGGCGGTGGTTTCGATATGATGAAATATTTAAAATTACTACATATAGAGAAGGAAACAACCTCCTAAATAGTGAAAAGGGAAACATACCTTATGTTGGAGCGTCTTGTTTTAACAATGGAGTCACAAATTATATTAGGACTGAAAATTTTCTAACGGGAAATAAGATAACCGTTGCAAGAAACGGATCTGTATGTAGTGCTTTTTATCAACCAAGTGCTTTTGTCGTGTCTCCGGATGATATTCGAATTTTTGAATTGAAAAATTTCAAACTGAATAAGTATATCGCTTTTTTTCTTTGTTGTTTAATTGAGAAAGAGAAGTATAGATATGCTTATGGACGAAAGTTCGGGTCACGGAGAATGAGCGCTCAAAAAATCAAACTTCCGGTAATGAAAATTGCACCCAACAAATACGAACCCGATTGGCAATTTATGGAAGACTACATCAAGTCGCTTCCGTATTCGTCATGCCTTTAAGCAACTAGAATTATGGTTGCGAGGGAACACCGTGACCGAGCAACCTCCTGCGTAGCGAACCCATTTATCGAGGCGAGAGGGCATAGTTGCTAGGCAAAAAATCCGGAGGGTAGCGACGAACAAAGTGAAGTTGCGACCGACGGTCTTTTTTGCAGGCGACTGTGCCCTTGAGACTCGGATTATTTAAGGGGTATTAGGGGGGGGACCCCCTAGGAGAGGGGGAAGCGGAAACGGCAAGGAGATCCCCGCCTGCGCGGGGATGACAAGATGGTGGCGGGGATGACGAGCCGTTGTAGCGAGGGGGAGGCATCCCCCTTTGTGCCCAAATCTTTACAATTGGGGACAATTTTTCTATCTTTGGCGCCGAAAATTGAAGTTCCGCAGGGCTTATCCGGCGGAAAGGAGCCAAGATGAGCAAGGATTTGAAAGAACAGGCGCTGGAATACCATTCCATGGGCAAACCCGGCAAGATCGAGATTGTGCCCACCAAGCCCCATAGCACCCAGACGGACCTGGGCCTCGCTTACACTCCGGGCGTGGCTGTGCCCTGCCTCGAAATCGAGAAGGACAACAACCTGGCCTACGAATACACCGGCAAGGGCAACCTGGTGGCGGTAATTTCTAACGGTACCGCGGTTCTTGGCCTCGGCGATATTGGCGCCCTCGCGGGCAAGCCGGTGATGGAAGGAAAGGCCCTGCTTTTCAAGATTTACGCGGGCATCGACGTCTTTGACATCGAAATCAACGAGAAGGACCCCAAGAAGTTCATCGAAATCGTGAAGGGAATCGCCCCCACCTTCGGCGGCATCAACCTGGAAGATATCAAGGCTCCGGAATGCTTCGAGATCGAGGACACCCTCAAGGCGGAGCTGGACATTCCCGTGATGCACGACGACCAGCACGGTACGGCCATCATTTCTTCGGCGGGCCTGCTGAACGCTATCGAGGTGGCGGGCAAGAGCATCCGCGACGTGAAGATGGTGGTGAACGGTGCCGGCGCTGCCGCCTGCGCCTGCACTCGCCTGTATCTTTCCCTGGGTCTCAAGAAAGAGAATCTGGTGATGTGCGACAGTAAGGGCGTCATCCGCAAGGACCGCAAGGGCTTAACCGAGGCAAAGGCCTTCTTTGCTACCGACCGCACCGACATCGAGACTCTCGCCGACGCCATGAAGGGCGCCGACGTGTTCGTGGGGCTTTCGAAGGGCAACATTTTGACCCGGGAGATGGTCCGCAGCATGGCCGACCAGCCCATTGTCTTTGCGCTGGCGAACCCCACTCCCGAAATCAGCTACGAAGAGGCCATGGCCAGCCGTGGCGACCTGATTTTTGCCACGGGCCGTAGCGACTACCCGAACCAGGTGAACAACGTCATCGGTTTCCCTTACATTTTCCGCGGTGCACTTGACGTGCGCGCCACCTGCATCAACGAGCACATGAAGCATGCCGCCGTGCGTGCGATTGCCGCCCTCGCGCACCAGCCCGTGCCCGACGTGGTGAACATCGCCTACAACGCACAGCGCTTTACCTTCGGCAAGGAATACCTGATTCCGAAGCCCCTTGACCCCCGCCTGCTCACCGAAGTTTCTATTGCCGTCGCGAAGGCTGCCATCGAGAGTGGCGTGGCCCGCAAGCCCATTACCGACTGGGACGCCTACTACGACAGGCTCCGCGACATGATGGGCTACGACAACAAGCTTATCCGCCAGTTCAGCGATACGGCCCGCAGCAACCCCAAGCGAGTGGTGTTTGCCGAAGGCGACAACCTCAACATGCTCAAGGCCGCCGTGCAGGCGAAGCTCGAAGGTGTCGCTCACCCGATTCTGCTCGGTAACGCCGAACGTATCCAGATGATGGCGAATAAGGAACAGCTCGACCTCACGGGCATCAAGATTGTGAACCCCCGCTCTCCCGAGGAATTCGAACGCCGTCGCAAGTATGCGGGCATTTATGCCGAAGAGAACGGTCGCAACGGCGTTACCTTCGACGAAGCCCGCGACGACATGTTCGAGCCGAACCACTTCGGTATGATGATGGTGAAGGTGGGCGACGCCGATGCCTTTATTACCGGTGGTTATTCCAAGTACAGCGAAACCATCGAACTGGCCAAGGAAATCATCGGTATCCGCGAAGAATACAAGCACTTTGGTGCCATGCACATCTTGAGCACCCGCAAGGGGACCTTCTTCCTGGCGGATACCCTGGTGAACCGCGACCCCGATACCGAAACCCTGGTGGATATCGTAAAGCTCACCCACGACGCGGTGAAGTTCTTTGCCCACGATCCCGTGATGGCGATGCTCAGCTACGCGAACTTCGGAAGCGACAAGGAAGCGGCCCGCGGTACGGCCAACAAGGCCCGTGACGCCGTGAAGATGATTCACGAACAGTTCCCGGACTATATGCTCGACGGTGAAATGCAGGTGAACGTGGCCCTGGACAAGGAACTGCGGGACTCCAAGTACCCCTTCAACAAGTTGAAGGGGCAGACGGTGAACACCTTGATTTTCCCGTGCCTTTCTTCGGCAAACACAACTTGCAAGATGCTCCTGGAAATGGGCGTTGGCGAATCCATCGGCCCTGTGCAGATGGGCCTGAACAAGCCGGTGCACTTCACCGACTCCGACGCCTCTGTCCATGACATCTTCAACCTGACCGTGGCCGCCGTCATCGACGCCATCGTTCAAGAGAAGAAGGACGAAGAGAAAGACAAGAGAAAATACGACAGGATCTGGTAATGACCAGAATGCTGTAAGCGGGGCGTTGCGGGGCCGGTGATTGAGGCCCCGCTAGAAGGGGTAGCCGAGGCTAGGGCCGAGGCGAGGGGAAGACTTTCCCCAAAAAACTCACACCTCATTGCTCAAAGCCCGCCATGGCGGGCGAACTCACACCTCTAGTAGCTCAGCTTTTCGGTGGAGCCTTCCTTGAAACTTCCCAGGCGATAAACGAAATCGCAGTAGGTCTGAAGTTCCTTCAGGGCTTCTACCACCAGCGGGTCCTTGGGGTTTCCTTCGAAGGACAGGTGGAAGATGTATTCCCAGGGCCTGTCCGGATGGGGCCTGCTTTCGATGCGGGTCAGGTTCAAGTCCCGCTTGGCAAAACAGCCAAGCGCCGCATGGAGCGCTCCGGACTTTCCGGAATCGTTCAGCATAAAGAGCAGGGTGGTCTTGATGGGAGTGTCGCTGGACCCGACTTCGGGCAAATCGACGGCCACCTTCTGGATGGCATAAAAGCGGGTGAAGTTCACGCCCTTTAGGTTCTCGATTCCTTCGGCCAAAATGTTGAGGCCGTAGAACTTGGCGGCGTAGGCGCTGGCGATGGCACCTAAAGTCTTGTCTCCGCGCTTGGCAACCTCTTCGGCACTACCAGCGGTGTCGTAGAAGGCCACACTTTCGATACCGGGATTGCGACCGAAGAATCGGCTGCACTGGGCAAGCCCCTGGGGGTGGCTCAGCACCTTTTTCAGGTCCCCGAGTTTCACTCCGGGCAGGGCGCACAGGGTATGGGAAATTTGGAGCTTTACCTCTGCCACGATGGGCAAGCGCCACTTGTAAAGCAGGTCGTAGTTTTCGTAGATGGAACCTGCCGTAGAATTTTCGATAGGAATTGCACCGCCGTCCACGGCGCCGGTCTCGATGCTCTGGAAAATTTCACCGAAGGTATCCATAGGCACCACTTCGATGTCTGTTCCGAACAAATGATAAGCGGCACTTTCGCTATAGGCTCCGCGACGACCCTGGAATGCAATTTTTTTCATGGGGCAAAAGATAGTAATTGGTCTTTAGGGGCTAGGGGTTTGAGGTGAGATTAGTTATGAGTTTTCAGTTATGAGTTATCAGTCCACAATTTGGCGCCTTCGGCGCGATTATAAAAACTCACTACTCATAACTCACAACTCATAACCCACAACTCATAACTCATTACCTGAACCGTCTCGCCCCTTGGTATTTGGGACGCCAGTAGTTGTCGCTCATGGGGGAAATCATCACGCCCTTGCTGGAGCTGGCGTGGGTAAATCGGTCCCCTTTCAGATAAATTCCCACGTGGTCGATTTTCCAGAAACTGCCGAAGAACACCAGGTCCCCTTCCTGCAGGCTGCCCCGGCTCACGGAGCTCCCTCGGCTGTCGTCGTACATCTGGCCTGCGTTATGGGGCAGGCTTATTCCGTAATGACTCTTGTAAAGTTGCATCACGTAGCCGGAGCAGTCCGTGCCGGACTTGGAACTGCCCCCGTAAACATAGGGTGTTCCAATCCAGGACTTGGCCAACTGTTCCAATGAAGAATTGGAGGCTTGCCTGGGAGCGTTTTCGTGGGCCATCTTTTGGGTGGCGGCCTGTTTGGTAGCCCCTGCGGTGGTATGTTTGTTCGTAGGCGCTCTGCTAGGGGATTTTGTCGTAGATGCTCCATCCTTGGTGCCCGATTCCGCCTTTGCCGCCGACGAAGGTTCACTCGGAGCAGGCTTGTAACCGCCGATACTCCTGTCGTAACCGGTGCGCACAGGGAAAGTGCAGCTGCACAAAGCTAGACATAGGCAGATTAGCGCGAATCCGACAAAACATTTGGCGAAGGGAAGCATCAGTTGAAAGGTAGTTAATGTGATTGTACTAACAAAAAACCTCCCCCTGCGGGGAGGCCTTTTAATTGTCTTTGTACTAACCTAGATTAGAACATGAACCAGGTCAGGTACACCTTGGTAGCAAGGGCGAAGTCCAGGTAGGAGCCGTTGCCCTGGTTGCTGACGTCAACACTGTTGTATTCGATTGCCAAACCAATCTTGCCGGTCAGATAGAGGTTCGAAACCAGTTCTGCGTGAGCGCCAAGCAGAACATTGATGTTCAAACGCATCAGGCTGGTGTCATCGTTCGAAACGAATGTTTGACCAGCAGCTTCAATCGCGGCAGGGCTGGTGTAGATGATTTCGCCACCGATGGACACGGGCAGTGCATTACGCATGATGAAGAAGTCAAAGCCCGCACCGACGCTGAGATCAGTGTAGTTGTCCTTGGCATCATTCTTATTGCCGTTGTTGTCTTCCCAAGAGGATTCACCATGGTGGTACATGCCGAGGATGGCGGCCAATTCCATGCTTTCGTTGAGCTTAAACACCAAGCGGATGTTGCCGGCATTGTTCAGCAAACCGCCAACGTCAATACCGGCACCGAAGAAAGCGGCTCCGTTAGAAGCCTTCTTTTCTTTCTTCTTTTCGGCCTTCTTGGCGACCGGAGCGGCTTCTTCTTCCTCTTCCTCTTCTTCGTAGGCGGGGGCCTTCGTCACCTGGGCCGGGGCTTCTTCTTCTTCGTATTCTTCTTCGTCCTGGGCATAGCCGTAGCTGCAGAGAGCCATAGCAATGACGGCAGAAAGGAATATCTTCTTCATTGGGTTTCTCCTTAAGTGAGAGTTTTTGATGTTAATTCATATCTAATTATAAAAATTGTTCACAAAAGTGTCAATAATCCACCATTCTATGCAATTAATTCCGAAATCTGAACTCCGAATTCCGAATAAGTTACCATTCCATCGTCATTTTCGCCACCAGAAACCTCCTGGAGACCTCGTCCAGCTTGGCTGGATCGATAGAAATCCCCAGAATTCCTGCAAAAATCACGAAAGGACTGGCTGTGGTACCCTGGTCGTTGCATTTTACCTTGATGTACAAAGTTCCTTCCCGGTTCTCGATAGACAAGACGTGCTGGTTCAGGTCGATTTCTTGGCCCCGGTGGTTCGTGACGGTGGGGAAGGTCTTGCTGCTGAACCGCTCCATCAGGTCAGCGGGGATAGCCTCCGGCGTGTAGCGGTACACCATGGCCTTGGGGAAATGCTTGCTGAGCTTTTCTTTCAGGGGTTCGATGTTCACGATTTCCATACCCCGGGGGAAAGGCCTGCTCAGTTCCTTCATCAGGTTTGGCAGATTCTCCGGAGTGAGGTCCAAGGGTTTTAGAAGTTCTACGCTGATTAGTTCGCAGTAGGTCTCCATGCCTAGAGGCAGCGCCCCCATGTTCACGATTTTTGGCTTGGGACTGAATCCTTCGCTGAATTTCACAGGAATCCCCGCGCAAAGGAAGGTCCGTTCGAAGAAACTGAGCATGTTGTGGTGGGGCAGGAACCTACTGAGTCCGGTCTTCTTGAAGGTAATCTTGTAGCTGTAGCTCACCTTCTGGCTGGGCCTGCGGTCGGCCACCAGTTTCTTGATTTCTTCGGGAGTGCGGCTTGGCGCCTTGTGGCGCACGGGATTGTCGGCCAGCTTGATTTCGTCGCCGAATCCGGGAATGCCGCACTTTTGGCAGTCTCCCCACTTGCAGTTGGGCACGGGCTCGCTGTTCGGGTCAAAGGCCTTTTCCCATTCCCGCCTCAGGTACTGCTTGGTGGTGCCTGCGTGGATAAAGTCCCAGGGGAACACTTCGTCTTTGTCCCGTTCACGATACACCCAGCTGGTGTCGTAGCCTGTCTTTTGCCAGACCTGCTCCCATTTGGAAAAGTCGAACCGGTAAGAATCGCTCTCGAAGATGATTCCCTGCTTGTAGGCCTCGTAGATGACGGGTCCGAGGCTGCGGTCGCCGCGACTGTAGATGGCTTCCAAGAAACTGGTTTCCCAGGCGGCCCAGTTGATTTTCACGTTGGGGTGCTTGAAGAACTTTTCCCGCACAAAGCGGATATGCCCAAGGGCCGTTTCCTTGTCCATGAAGGGCGCCCACTGGAGGGCGGTAAAGGACTTGGGAATGAGAATACCGATGCTTACCGCAATCTGGATTCCCCGATTGTACTTACGTCCGATTTTCACCAGATTGAAGATGAGGTCGCAGAAGGCCTGCATGTCCTCTTCGTTCTCGGTAGGGAATCCAATCATTGTATATAACTTAATCTTGTTGAACCCGCTGCTGAAGGCGTGTTCGGCGGCGTCGTACATGTCCTGGTCGCTGATGGTCTTGTTGATCATCTTGCGGATGCGTTCGGAGCCGGTTTCCGGGGCGAAGGTGGCGCTACGGCCACCTTTGAGGGCGGCAATCTTGCCGGCAAGTGTCTGGCCGAAACTGTTCACGCGGATGCTGGGGAGGCTCACATCTACATGGTCGTAGAAGGGGTCGTCGATAATGGAATCGGTAAGGGCCTCTACCGGCTTGTAGTCGGCGGTAGAAAGGGAGAGGAGCCCCAGTTCCCGCTCGCCGGTGGCAAGGAGCCCTGCTTTCGCAATGTCCAAAACGTCGTCGGGGTCCAGCTCGCGACACGGGCGGTACCAGATGCCCGCCTGGCAAAAACGGCAACCCTGGGCGCAACCCCGCATGACCTCCACGCTGAAGCGGTTGTGCACCAGCTGCATGTTGGCAATCAGGTTTTTGACGGGGTAGTCCTTCGGGTCCATCTTGGGGATGAACAGGCGGCGAACCCCGTTGGTGGTGGCGTAGGCGCCGGCGGCGGGCTCCGCCGGCACAATCGCGCCGAATTCGTTCTTTACCACGGGCCGTAAACTGGGCACGTAAACGCCGTCAATCTTCGAGAGGTTCTTGAGGATTTCGGCGCGACTGAGGCCCGCCTTGCGGCCCTCGCCTACGCACCGCAAAAAGTCAATCATGACTTTTTCCCCGTCGCCTATCATGAAGGCGTCAAAAAAGTCGGCGACGGGTTCGGGGTTCGCCATGGAAGGTCCGCCGGCAACTACGATGGGGTCGTCTTCCTTGCGATCCTTCTGCCACGCGGGAATGCGGGCCAGTTCCAGCACGTAGGGCACGTTGGTAAAATTCAGCTCCGTCTGGAGCGTCATGCCCACCACTTCGAAATCTCGCACCGGCGTGTAGGTCGCATAGCTGTACAGCGGGATGTCCAGCCTTTTCATCTCGGCGGCCATGTCGTCCCAGGGAGCGAAGGAGACTTCGCAAAGCAGGTCGCTCTCCCGGTTGATCACGTGGTACAAGATGCGGATGCCGTTGTTGCTCATGCCGATTTCGTAGGTGTCGGGGAATACGAAGGCCATGCGGCAAAGCATCTGGCTGTGGTCCTTCACCACGCTGTTGGCCTCGCCGCCCATGTATCTTGCAGGAGATTCTACGGCGGGCAGAGCAAGGGCTATTTTCTCAAGAATTGTCATCACTATCAATTTAGCAAATCCCCCGCCCGTTACGCCGTGAACCACAAAGCTACAAGCTTCGTCATCCTCACGAAAGTGAGGATCTGTTTGCTTTTCTAGCGTACGCCAGTTTATTTCGGGCGCCACACCTCTAGCGGATCCCCGACCGGAGCCTGCCCTGAGCTTGTCGAATGGGTCGGGGATGACAACTTATAACTCAACACTCACAACTCATAACTCACACCACACACCTCGCGCCTCACACCTCGCGCCTCACACCTCTAGCGGATCCCCGACCCGGTCGGGGATGACAACTCTTGTGTCCCGCGCCCCTAAATCCTAGCCCCTAAATCCTAACCCCTAAATCCTAACCCCTAAATCCTAACCCCTACCCCTCTTCCGCGTTAGGGACAGTGACCCCTTGGGGCCGAGACTACAGGCTCGGCGAGCGGAGCGAGTATGGCCCGACCCCTCCGTAGGTACAGCTAAGAGACCGGGGGAACGCCCAAATATGTTGATTTTGCTTTTTTTTGAAAAAATGTTTGTCCAAGGTCTTAGACTTTTCATAAATTGTGGAATATGAGCGTTCTTTATTATCTGGTGTGGCTTGTCGCTTTTGTGGCAGGCGTAGTTCTTTCGTTTGCGGCTCCCGAGAGCGCGTTGTCGGTGGGGGTCAAGTTTATTTTTGTGGGAGTCTGGGGCGCGGTCCTCGGGTTCATCTTTTTTATCGTGGCCAAAAGGGCCGTCCAGGATAGCGAGGCGGGGGAGGCGGAGGCGCCGGATTCCCGCCCGGTGACGGAGCTTGTGCCGGTGGTGCCGTCGGATGTTGCCGAAGGCGCGGAACAGGGCGATGTTCCTGCCGAAGGAACTGTTCCAGAGGCGCAATCCGAGAAAACGGCTTTGCCCGATGCCGTTCCTACGCTGGAATCGGCGCGGGAGATTTTCCCTCTTTCGGACTGGGACGATTTCTGCAAGGAAATCCTCAGGAACAGGCCCTTTTCCGAAGTGGTGGGCGCTCTTGAAAAGGTCTTGCCCAAGCTGTTCCCCGGTGCGGCGGGCGTGCTTTACATGTATGGCGATGCCCAGTCCGAAATGCACAAGGTTTTCTCCTTTGGCGATTACGTGATTAGTGGCGACACCATGATGCCTGCGGAATGTGCAAGTTTCAACCTAGGAAGCATCGTGGTGAACGACTACAATGCGGACAAGGTGACGGCAGGCTGCACCCACCTTCATTACCACAGCCAGGGCGTTGCCTTCTGTGCGCCTATCGAGGGGCTGGAGGAACATTTCGGCACGTTGTGCATTCAGGTGGACAAGTTGCCCGACGGCGAAGATATTGATTTCTGGAAGGCGAAGGTGAGCATCGTGTCGGCCACATTCGGCCTTTACGTGGCGAACCAGAACCTGAATATCCGTTTCCAGCAGCACAGCATCCGTGACAACCTGACGGGGCTTTTCAACAAGCGCTACATGGAAGAGTCCCTCCGTCGCGAAATCTTCTCCGCTTCCCGCCACAAGACGCCTATCGGAATCATCATGCTTTACCCCGACGAAATTCCCCAGCTCCAGGAAAAGCGGGGCCGCCATGCGGTGGAGCAGATGCTTTGGGAAGTGGGCCAGCGCCTGCCGGGCTATATCCGGAACGAGGACATTCCCTGCCGCTACAACGGCGATGTTTTCTGCGTGATTCTGCCCGGCGCCGATTACAAGATTACCAAGGACCGTGCCGAAAAAATCCGTCACGAGATTTCGGAGCTCCAGGTGGCTTACGGCGACGGGATTCTCAAGACATCCTTGAGTATCGGCGTTTCGGTGATGCCCATCCATGCCGTAGATGCAAAGACCCTGATCGCCACCGCCGAGGCGTCCATGCAATTGGCTTCTGCTAACGGAGGAAACCGTGTGGTCATGGCCGAAGCCTTGAACAAGGGTCTTTAAATTTCTTAAATTTGTCACATGAAAAAAATTATCGTCCCCATCGTCCTTCTGTTCCTGTGCGCCGGAGTGCTCCTGTACCTGCTTTCGGACTTTTCCGCCGGACGGTCCTCTTTCGATGCCGACGCCTACCTGCAGGCCCGCGCAAAGATTGACTCCCTGGAAGTGGCCCTGTGGGAAAAGCAGGGCGATGCCGATGCCCAGCTCGCCATCCGGAATGACTTGGACGTCGCCTGGCAGGACTTGAACGCCCTCAGGCAAAAGACTCCGGCCGGCGAGACGGAACAAGATGAAAAGACGGTAGGCGGGATTTCCAAGTCCGCCCTGATGTGGGTGGTAGGCGGCGTTGCCGCTATTCTGGTCTGCATTATATTGCTTGCGGCCCTCAGCCACCGCAAGAAGGTCCTGACCCAGAGGATGGAGGCCCTGAAGGCCGAAAACCGGTTCCGTGAGCCCAAGAACGGGTTCGAGAACGACCCCACCATTGCACCGCGCCCCCGTGCACCGAAGCATTCCATCATCGACGAGGCCGACGAGTTTGCGGAGGCCAAGGAGACAAAGGTTTCTTTCGAAGACGAAAACGGCAATCCCGAAAACAAGGTTTTGATTCCGGATTTGGGCAAGCGGCCCCAGCTCAGGCCCACCGCCAAGGAGCGGATTACCTCCGCTATCCAGTCCCTGTCCGAAGTCCTGCGGGCTCCCCGCGGCCTTTCCCGCGACAGGACCATGAAACTTAGGGCCCAGAGCCACAACGTGACCGGCAACCCGAACCTGCAGGGCAGCAATCCTTTGGAGACCAGCCGTTTCGACAAGGAACTTACTGAAAAGAGCAAGATTCTGCAGATGTCCCGCCGCGGGTTCCCCGCCTCTGCCATCGCGACCCAGCTGAAAATTCCGCAGGAACAGGTGGAAGCCATCATCAAGAGCGCCATGGAATAAGGGGCTCTTGGCCTATGCGTTATCGGTTTCGCTGTGAATACCTGGGCAGTGCCTTTTATGGCTGGCAGGTGCAGAACGAAGCCGGCAAGCAGAAATTCGTAACCGTTCAGTCCGCCCTGGAAGAGGCGCTGACCATAGCGCTCCGCGCGCCCATACATATCGTAGGTTCTGGCCGTACCGATACGGGTGTCCATGCCCGAGGCCAGTGCGTCCATTTTGATTTTGATGGCGAGCTGGACTTGCGCAAGACGGAGCGTTCGGTGAATGGACTCACCAAGAGGCTTATCCGCATTCGCGATTTGCAACCGTGTAGCGATGATTTCAACGCCCGCTACGACGCCCTTTACCGCTATTACCAGTACACCATTTTTACCCGACCTGTGGCGCTCATGCGGGAATACGGTTGGGAATGCGGGTCCCTGAATCTGGATCTGGACTTGATGGAGCGGGAGGCAGCATCTTTCCTGGGCGAGCACGACTTTATCGACTTTTGCATTCCCCGTAACGACGGCAAGTCCACGCTCTGCACGCTGACCGAATTCCGCCTGGAGCGGGTGAACGACTGGACCGTGATTTTCCACATCAAGGGGAACCGGTTCTTGCACCGTCAGGTCCGTGCCATGGTAGGCACGCTGTTCGACATCGGCCGCGGGCGCTACCCGGCAGGTACGGTCAATCAGATTTTTGCAGGGCAGTTCAAGGGCGAACGCACCTGGGCCCCGCCGCAGGGTCTTGTCCTTCACGATGTGAAGTATAAAGATTATTAGGTTATAGGTATTAGGTAGTAGGTTTTAGGGGTGCTGGACAAGAAGTCCATCCTCGTCAAGACACTGACCACGACCTTACGGCCTAACCACTAGACACTGCGGCCTAGCCGCGAAGCAGGTCCAGCATTTCCTTGACGGCTTTTTCCATGCCCACGAACACGCTGCGGGCCACGATGCTGTGGCCGATGTTCACCTCTTCGATTCCTTCGATGGCGGCGATGGATGCCACGTTGCGGTAGTTCAGTCCGTGACCTGCCAGCACCCGGAGCCCGTACTTGCGGGCCAGCATGGTCATGTCCTCGATGGCCGAAATTTCACGGTCCACTTCTTGGAGGCTGCCCAGTTCGCAGGCGGTGGCGTACTTGCCGGTGTTGAACTCCACGAAGTCGGCGCCGACTTTCTTGGCGGCCTTCACCTGGTCCGTTTCCGGGTCAATGAACAGGCTGACGGCAATGTCGTTGTTTTTCAGGGTCATCACGTACTTTGCAAGTTCATCTACCTTGGCGGCCACGTTGAGTCCACCTTCGATGGTGATTTCCTGGTGGTTCTCCTGGACCAGGGTCACCATGTCGGGCTGCACGTTGGTGGCAAACTGTAACATTTCGGCCGTGGGGGAGATTTTCAGATTCAGCTTGGTGGTGACCATGCCGCGCAACAGGCGAACGTCGCGGTCCTGGATGTGGCGCTTGTCTTCGCGCAGGTGGGCGGTAATGCCCATGCAGCCGGCGAGTTCTGCGACCAGTGCCGCCGTGACGGGGTCCGGTTCCCTGATCTTGCGGGCTTCGCGGATGGTGGCGATATGGTCGATGTTCACACCCAGTTTTACGGTCATGGCGTTCTCCTTGTCAATACTTCATAAAGGTAGATAAATTTACGATGGTGGTGCCCTGGGCCGCCGCTTTTGCGTCGATGGACTTCACCTTGGCGATATTGGCCTCACTCAGCGGGATGATGATGGTGGACATGCCGCTCTTGGCGGCCGCCTTCAGCTTGCGCTTGATGTAGTCGTCCAGGGCGCTGTTGGAGGGGTTGTAGGGGGTTGCCGTCTTGCAGGCCATGGACAAATCCTTGCAGGTCTCCCGCACCTTGGATTTTGCGTTCATGGACAGGTCCAGGAACCAGAGCCCGTTTTCCTTGGCGGGTTCCAGGGTGGCCTGCAAAAGCTGCCGGTGTTCTACTGCCTGTTCTGCAAAGCGGGTGGCGATTCCCTTGGCGTTTGGCACCAGGGTCTTTGCCTCCTGGATAACGGACTCGATCTGCTGTTCCGTGTGGTGGATGCGCACCGGACGGTAGCGGTTGTGTCTGGAATCCAGGCTGGTAGATTCCATCAAAAGCCAGATGACCAGTTCCTTGTTCTTTACGCGGTCCAGGTCAGGGAAGAACGTTTCCGCCATGCCGAAGGGCGTAACCATCAGGTCGTAGGGGAAGGTGAGTTCGTTCAGGGCCACAATCAGTTCGGGCGTAAGGCCTGTCACCTGAAACGCGATGGACAGGTAAGAGGCGTTGTTCTTGAAAATGTTGTCCGAAACATTCAGGATGAGTTTCAGCGTGTCGCCTTCTGGGGTCAGGGCGTCTAGACTGGCCGACTGGAAAACCGTGGGGTCTCCGTGGAGCTCTTCCATGTATAACACTTCGCCGCCGTTTTTCCGCAAGAACCTTTGGGCATGCAGCAGGTAGTGGGTGATGGTCCGTCCGTTCCCCAGCACCCAGATTTCCCGTTTCTTTCTGGACTTTTGCGTCTGCACCACTTCCAGGTGGTTCTTCATTTTTTCTACGAAGGGGGTGGTGTCCTGCACGGCGGCGGTGGTGTCCGAAGTGGCGACAGTGGCAGAATCTCGGTTGAAAAGTTTTTCGCCAATGCTGGTTTCTTGTAGCACGAATGCTGCCCCGGAGATAATCCCAAGGACAATAAAGATGGCAAGAACGTGCTTCAGCTTTTTCATCGCTTGGGAAAGATAGCTAAATTAAAACCGTATGCCTGTTCTCTTTGCCCTCTGTGGCCCCACTGGAGTCGGAAAGTCGAAACTTTCCCTTGAACTTGCGGAGCGTTACCGTGCCGAAATCATCGGTGTGGATTCCCGCCAGATATACAGGGGCTTCGCTATTGGCACGGCACAGCCCTCGGTGTCCGAGATGCAGAGGGTGAAACACCACCTGATAAACTTCTGCGAACCTAACCGGGTCTATTCCGCTGGGGATTTCTGTAACGATGTCCGGGCACTTCTTGAGGCGAACCCGCAGAAGAATTACATCTTGGTGGGTGGCACAGGGCTTTACCTGCAGGCGTTGATGCTTGGGCTTCCGAAAATTCCCGCCATTGACGGTAGCGTGCGGGAGGCCCTGGAGGCGGACTGCGAAAAATTCGGACTCCCTTGGCTCTGCGACGAGGCCCGGAAGGTGGATCCCGAATCTATGGAAGGTGCCGACGAGAACAACAGGCATCGCATTGTCCGGATTCTGGAGGTTTACCGAGGCACGGGCCGCAAACTTTCGGAATGGAAACTGGAACGCTCCGGCGGCATCGGGAATATTCCCGTTTATTTTCTCAACCGCAGCCGCGAGAATCTCTACGCCCGCATAAACGAACGTGTTGACCAGATGGTCCGCGACGGCTGGCTGCAAGAAATCCATTCGCTGGCGCAAAGGGTTCCGCTTACGGCTCCGGCGTGGCAAAGCCTGGGCTACCGCGAACTCCTTGCCGCAAAGGATGACTCCGAAATCGAGACTGTTTTGGACAAAGTAAAACAGCAGACCCGAAACTACGCCAAACGTCAAATCACCTGGTTTTCCAGACAAGTTAATTCAGTACAAATTAACCTTGACTCCGAAGACGCGTTGCACGTCATTGCTACACCTTAGCGCCCTCGTTAGGAGCCCCCACTCCTTTTGTCACTCCGGCCCCTCCTACTTGTCATCCCGCGCCCACCCTCGTCATCCCCGCGCAGGCGGGGATCTCCCTGCTTTTTGTTGACAACCTGTTGACAGTCTTGGGTCTACGTGGTTCACGACCCGTTTTCAGGGGTGCGTGGCGAAAAAAAGCTAAAAAACAGAAAAAATTTTCACAAAACCCCTTGCCGGGGGCGAAAAATTGTTCTATAATTGGCCTCACCCTCGGAAAGGGGGTTGCGGAGGCCCGCGAGGCCGCCGGGAAGATTGAAGGAATCGGAGATGTGCTTAGTGACGGGTCCAAGAATTTTCTTGGAAAGTCAATACGAACGTGATTAAAGTAACGGGACCAAGACTTTGAAAATTGATGAAGAGTTTGATCCTGGCTCAGAACGAACGCTGGTGGCGTGTCTTATACATGCAAGTCGAGCGGGGCAGCAATGCCCAGCGGCGAACGGGTGAGTAACGCGTAAGCAATCTGCCCCATATCAGGAAATACCCGTGCCAACGCGCGGTTAATGTCCAGGAGCGTGGCCTTCCGCATGGGAGGTTGACAAGAGATTTATCGGTATG
>DFTB01000006.1 GCA_002382975.1 Fibrobacter sp. UBA4223 | reverse complement strand
TCTAAGTACGCCGGAATAATCAAAATTGTCATGATAATAAAAAAGAGGACGAAATTATACAAAGAGATGTCGCAAAATCTATGAAATCTATTGAATCGCGAGTTTATGATATAGAAAAACAATTAGATAATATGGAGCAAATGGTCAAAAAAATCAATGATTACATGAAAATTGAGGATATTGGCAGTTTACAGGAGAAAATCGAAAAAGTTGCAAGGCAACGATCAGGAGAAAAGAAATTTCCAGAACTTACATACGAGCAGTTTGAACTTTTGTGGAATGATAAAGACATAAACGGACTCTTTTATTATCGTGATATACTAAAAAAAGCATATCCTGAAAAAAGTGAACTGTTGCTTTTAGAGGAAGAAATTAACAAGGCTGCAAGACAGCGTGTAGGCAAACGTGTATATCCGGATCTTACAGAAGAACAATTTCTTTATTTTTGGAATCTAAAGAAAGATCATGGAAAATTTATTTATCGTGATATACTGCGAAGTCAAGACAAATATGCGGATTATATAAAATTCATCAACTTTGTAAATGATGTTAAAGACATCCTTGAAGAGGAAGCAAATAAGCATATAGGAGAAGGCGTTCTTCCTGAAGGGATTACTCCCGCAGTTCTAAAGGAAATAAAGAAAGATCACAGAGCTTACAGTCGCTATCGGCTGTTGGGGGGTGAAGGTTAAGCTTCTAAATCAATCAATTCACCAAAAATAGGACAGTTTCTTCGAAACGTTTTCCTTATGCGGTTCTATTCTGGCGAATTTATGAAGCAAGGCTGTTAAAAGGATCAATCTTTTTTGAGGGTTATTTGATTTTTTTTGAATGTATGGGTATTATAATCAGGAACTTTTATGACTGAAAAATTTTGCTTTGTTCAATATCACAATTTTAACGAATTAAATCGTTTGCCAAGCGAAGAAAAGTATATATATAACCTTGATGATGGACAATCCTGTGTTGAGTCAAGAAAAAAGGAAAGCTTAAAAACTAAAGGGACAAAAGTTTACTCGATTGTTGGTATAAAACAGGCACAGCATAAGAAAAAAGATTTCTTCTTATGGGATTATTCTCAAATAGAGGATGTTTGCATAAATGAATCTCAGAATGGATTAGTGTATCTCTTAAAAGGAAAAGAAGTCCTGTGCAAAAAGCCGATACATCTAAATGATTTGCCGGGTTTTGGACATTTTGCGAAATATTCAATGGGGTCGTTTGCCTATGGTTTGCAGAATGTAATAAATGATCCTTTCTGTGAATACTTGACAGATGAATCAAACTTTGATTTAAATAATGTTGCAAGGACCGATAGGTTGGCTTGGTTGGCAGATTTTGAAAATCAACTTGATGACAAAAACCTTTGTCTAACAAAAAGAGTTGGGCAAAAGATTGAATTTGACTGTTTTGATTTTGAAAATGAAGAACGATCTACGGCGTTTTTTAGATTGCGGTATAGTGATATCTTTCTGCAAAATCCGAAATTTGTAATTGAACAATTTCTGCAATTAAAGAATAGCACCCCAACTATTCGAGAAGTTGTATTCCCTTTATTAGAATGTGTTCGTGATTTTGCCATAGCCTTTTCAAACATTAAAATTGTAGTTGTTTGTCCTAAGGATTTGAATAAAATCGGACAAGAATTAATCAGCGAATTCGGAAAAATAAAAAACATTGAATTAGATTTGCTTGACTAAAAATGAAAATCAACCACTGACTTTAGACACTTGGGTTGCGAGGGAACATCGTGACCGAGCAACCTCCTGCGTCGCGAAACTCATTTTCGAGGCGAGAGGGCATAGTTGCTAAGCAAAAAATCCGGAGGGTAGCGACGAACAAAGTGAAGTTGCGACCGACGGTCTTTTTTGCAGGCGACTGTGCCCTTGAGACTCGGATTATTTAGGGGGCGTTGCGGGGTGTCCCCGCAGAGGGGGTAGGCAAAGACTTGCCCTATTGCTTAATGGTGATGCTGGTTAGGGTCGGAGGTGCCCGCTCAAGGCGGGCATGACAATGGTTGGGCAAGGCTTTGACGAGGGGGAGGCTTCCCCCTTTCAAAATAAAAGTTATTTCAAGAACGCGAAGAACACGGCGCCGATGACCAGCACGAAGGCCACGATGTGGTTCCACTGGAGGGTTTCGGTGCGGAACAGGGTGACAGCCAGGGTGGTGAACACCGTGATGGAAATGGCCTCCTGGATGATTTTCAGTTGCATGAGGCTGAAGGGCCCGCCATTGATGCGGCTCCCGATGTTGTTGGCGGGAATCATGAAGAAGTATTCGATGAGGGCGATGCCCCAGCTGGCGAGAATCACGAGGATCAGCGGCCAGTCGGTGCTGATGTGCATCTCCTTCAGCTTGAGGTTGCCGTACCAGGCAAGGGTCATGAAGAAGTTGCTGATGATGAGAAGGACGATGGTGATGATTCCGGCTTTCATTTTTAGGTGGTAGGTTATAGGTTGTAGGTTTTAGGGGCTAGGGGTTGGTGCGTAGGCGGTACGGCTTTCCGGTGCTCATCTGGTAGGCGAGGCGGGCGCGGACCTGCTCCAGGTAGGCGATATATTTTTCGCTCTGGTAGTCACGGTAGGTCCAGTCGAAATGGTGGAAATGACCGTCCTGAAAGTACAGGGTAGGCTCCACGAAAATCCCGCGACTGATATAAACCCGCTGGCGCTGGTCCTTGGTGGTGGCCAAGAAGAATTGCCCCAGGGTCATGTAGCCCGGGTCCAGGTTCACGGGGCGGAGTCCCGGCGTCCCTGCACGCTCCGCAATTTCAAGTTCCAGGTCGTTGGTCCAGAGTTTGATGTCCACGATTTCGGTACGATCCACCAGGGGCTCGTAGCTGAAGAAGGCCCGCAGGGGGGCGTCGCCGATTTCTTCTTTGTAGTAGTTGGTAAAGGTAAAGGGGAAGGGTTCCAGGTTCAGGTCCTCTTCGCCAAAACGCTCGCGGAGGGTGCTGCGGACGGACTCTACCGAGGCGGCGTCCTTTGCCAGGATCCCAACGATGATTTTGACTTTGGCCGGTTCTTTTACAGCGCCCATACCATACAATTTAGAAAAAGACAAAAAGAGCAAAGAAAAAGGAACAATGAAAAAAGAATTGTAATCAAAACATTTTTAATTTTTCATTGCTAACTGCTGATTATGAAATTTGTGAATATGGTAAACCGTCTTTTTTTTCCCATTTTAGTCCTCTCGTCTTTCGTCTTTCGTCTCTCGTCTTATGCAGATACCCCCCGCATTGTGCCGACCATCGTGGATTCCATTCCTCACGAGCAGAACCATTTTACCCAGGGGCTGTTTTTTGACGGCAAGGACCTGATAGAATCCACCGGGCATTACGGCGAGTCGGGCATTTACCGACGCACTTTGGACGGCAAGATTCTGGATTCCCTGCGACTTGCGGAACGCTATTTCGGCGAAGGTTCCGTGGCCGTTGGCGACGACATCTTTTACCTGACCTGGAAATCCAGAAAGGCGTTTATTCTAAATTGCAAGCCCTTCGCCATGAAGGGCGAGTTCCGCATACCGACTGAGGGCTGGGGCCTTACCTACTGGCGCGACGCCCTCCTGATGAGCAACGGCTCCAGCGAACTCTTGCAGATAGGGCTGGGCGGCTTTAGCGTGGTGGGGGCGATCCCCGTGCGCGATAACGGGCGCGAAGTGTCGCAACTGAACGAACTGGAAGTGGTCCGGGACACTCTTTACGCCAACATCTGGACCACTGGCTTGATTGCCGTAATCGAACTGCCCAGCGGTCGCGTGCTGAAATACCTGGACTTTACCGAAAAGGCGATGGAAATCAACCGCCGTTACCCCAAGGCGGACGTGCTGAACGGCATCGCCTACGACGGCAAAGATTTCTGGATTACGGGCAAGAACTGGCCCTGGATTTACAAGGTGCGGTTTTAATTTATATTTAGCGTGGATTGGAGTGTAAAAGGAGTACTATGAAAAAGTTGATGTATTTGTTGGTGACGGCAATCAGTTGTATTCTGGTGGCCTGCGATAGCGACTCGGGGACTTCTGCTTCGGAAGGAAACGAGAACGGAAATGGCTCGGGAAGTGGTTCCTGCACCGTAGAGCCAAAGGCTTGCCCTGAAAGCCTTGCGGAAGGGACCATTTGCGATTCCCGCGATGGCTCCGTTTACAAGGTTGCAAAGGTGGGCGATATGACCTGGCTTGCCGAAAACCTGAGGTATTACGACTGCAATATGGACAAGACCTGGTGTTACGACAACAAACAAGAAAACTGCGAGAAGTACGGTCGCCTCTATAGCTGGACGGCCGCCATGGGGCTGGATAAGTCTTTCCAGAAAAAGTTTGCTGATTTGAAGGGTCCTACTCAGGGAGCTTGCCCGGAAGGATTCCATATTCCCAACTACGATGAATGGAATTTACTGGATTCCCTGGTGGAGGCGGAATACCATTATGTGTCGCCGTCGCTTAGGAGCAAGACCGGTTGGACGGAACGGGATTACCCTGCCACCGATACCACTGGGTTCGGGGCGCTGCCCGCTGGGAAGCGTTGGTTGTCGAAATTCGATGGCTTGGGCGAAGAAACCATCTTCTGGGCGGCGGACGAGGACCATACGGAGTTCAGTGGCGACGGGGGAAGTGCCATGCTGTATTCCCTGGATGCCAGGTTCCATTTTTCGGGTGGCGGCAGCTATATGAAAAATGACGCCGTGTCTGTGCGTTGCGTGAAATAAGTTTTGGAGGCATCTCTTGCCCAACCGCCTGTTTTTTTGTATATTCACTGACATGAAAAAGACCTTGAACCTGCTACTTCTATTGCGACTTGCTTGTGGAGCGAGGTTTTAGGCCGTTTTCAAGGATTTTGAACAGAATTAACCTAAATGAGCCCGCTCCAATATGGCAGCGGGTTTTCCTTTTTTGGGTCAATTTCTATCTTTGAAACCGAAAAATGAATCTTGCGGCCATGTTGCGTGGGCGAGGAGATAAGATGAGTGAAATGAATGCTGCCGAAATGGCAAAGAGACAACCGTTCTTTTATGACGTCACGCTCCGTGACGGGAACCAGGCGCTGCCCAAGCCCTGGAACAACGCCCAGAAAAAGGACGTGTACCTGCAGCTTTTGAAACTGGGAGTGCAGGGCGCCGAGGTGGGGTTCCCCGCCTCTAGCGAGATGGATTTTGAGTCCTGCAAGGAACTGGCCCAGCTCACCGCCAAGATGGCGGAAGAAGGGGACGAGGTTGCCCAGAAGGTGGTGGTCTCTGGTCTTGCCCGCTGCGTGGAAAGCGATATCCAGCGTTGCTGGGAGGCGGTGCAGTACGCCCCCCACCCTCGTATCCACACCTTCCTCGCCACCAGCAAGCTCTCCATGGAACATGTGCTGCACCTGACTCCGGAACAGGTGAAGGAAAAGGCCGTCAAGTGCGTGAAGCTGGCCAAGTCCCTTGTAGGGGACAAGGGCGACGTGGAGTTCAGCGCCGAACACTTCGGGGACTGCCTGGACAACATGGATTTTGTGATTGACGTGCTGAAGGCCGTGGTGGAGGCGGGAGCCACCACCATAAACCTGCCCAATACGGTGGAGCGGTATAGACCCTTCTTGTACGTGAACCAGATTAAGCAGGTTTATGAAGCCTTGCCCAAGGACATTGCCATCTCGGTCCATTGCCACAACGACTTGGGCATGGCTACGGCCGCTACGGTGGAAAGCTTCTTTGTGGGCGCCACCCAGCTGGAAGTGGCCCTGAACGGCCTGGGCGAACGCTGCGGCAACACCAATTTTTACGAGGTGGCCGTGGCGCTCCACAACTCCGGCGTGAATACGGGCCTGCACCTGGAGCGCATCTACGAGACGGCTATCCTGATTTCCCAGTGGTCCGGCGTGAGCATTTACAGCCGTGCCCCGCTGATCGGTGCCGAGGCCATTGTGCACCGTAGCGGTATTCACCAGGATGGTGCCTCCAAGACCAAGGACATGAAGAAGGGTGCTTACCGCCCCATCGACTACTCCATCATTGGTCGCCACCAGAACGATTCCATCTCCTTTACCAGCCAGAGCGGCCGCACCGCGGTTTACGAGATTATCACCAAGTTCGGCTACAGGCTCTCCCTGGCCGAGGCGGCAGAACTGCAGCCCGTGCTCAAGGAACTGAGCGAAAAGGAAGGGGAACTCAGCGCCGAGCGGGTGCTGGACGTGTTCCGTGAAGAGCGCGTGAACGTGAACGCCCGCCTGGTGTTCAACAACGTGGAAGTGATTCCCGACGAGAACCGCTTTATATTCCATTTCAAGAAGGACGGCGAGGCCATTCGCCGGTCCGTGACCGCCGAAGGCCCCATCGAGGCCGGGCTCATTTTGATGCGTGAAATCAATATGCCGGTGGAACTGGTGAAGTACCGCCAGGTGGTGGTTCCCGAAAAGGACAAGCTGTGGGCGGGTCGCGGCCTGAGCCGAATCCTCTTGCGTGCCAACGGCAAGGAAGAAGAGGGCCGTGGTGTCTCCAGCGATACCCTGAAGGCCAACATGCGGGCCCTGTTCAGCGGTGTGAACCTTTTGTACAAGTAGGCTGTTATGTGGAAAGCGCTGTCCGACGTGGCTCGACCCTTCAAGATCAAGCGGGAACGCCTTGAAAAGTTCGTGGACGATTCCAAGGAATCGGTGAACAAGCTCTGGAAATCGGAGCGGGTCCAGTCCGTGGTCCGTTCCACCGAAAAGCTCAAGGACGAGGGCATGAAAAAGCTCTCCGAAAAGGGTATCCGCAGCGAAGGTGTCCGTGCCAAGTTGAACGGCTTCCGCAAAAAGATCAAGGGCCTGTCGCCTTTCCAGAAGCTGATGCTCTTGACCATCGCCGTGTGCCTGCCTGCCGGTATCATCATCGCCGTCTTTGTGGCGGGCCTTATCAAGAGCCGTCAAAAATGAAACAGAAGGACCTGACCCCCACGCCCTTCTTTGCGGAACTGGAGCGTGCGAAGTCCGAAGTTCAGAAAGATGCCGCCGCAGGCGGCCTAGCCTTTATCGACATGACGGTGAGCAGCCCCTTGCGTGTGGGACTGCCTTTTGACGTGACGCCTGCGGTAGATGCCGTGAAGCAGGAGTTCAACCTGTGGGACGTGAATCCGGCGGGAACGCTCAAGGCCCGAGAGGCTGTTGCGGAGTACTACCGCAGCCGTGGCGGGAATTTCACGCCCGGGCAGATTATTTTGACGGCAAGCACCAGCGAAGCCTACTCCATACTGTTCAAGGCCTTCTGCAATCCCGGCGACGCTATACTGACGCCGGTCCCGGGCTACCCCCTGCTGGACACGCTGGCGGAGTTGGAAAACCTGGAGTGCTATCCGTATTTCTTGAAGTTGAAACGGGAAAAAGCGGGAAAGGAACGGTGCGGCGATTTCCGTTTTGTGCTGGATACCGACAGCCTGCTCAGCGCTCCGGCCAATGCGAAAATCTTGCTGCTGGTCTGCCCCCACAACCCCACGGGGCATTCCGTCAGTTTGTCCGAATGGAAAGAGGTGGTCCGCTTTTGCGAAGAACGGAACCTGGTCCTGGTGGTGGACGAAGTTTTCGGGGACTATAGATTTTCTGAAAATGTGCGACGGTCGTGGGAGTATGTTTCTTGTCATCCTGAGCGGAGCGCAGCGAAGTCGAAGGATCCAGTCCCGCCTAAATGCCCCATCGTCTGGCTGAACGGCCTCAGCAAGATTTGCGGAAGCCCCCAGGTTAAACTGGGCTGGATGGCGGTCTATGCTCCCGAAGCCATGCGGGAATCTATCCACGAGACTCTGGAATATGTGGCGGACGCTTATCTGAGCGTTTCTGCACCGGCCCAGGCACTGGCGGCCCCCATGCTGAAACAGTCTGCCGCCTACGGGGCTCGAATCAGCGAACGCCTGCGGCAAAATCTTGCGGCCCTGCGGGAAAAGTTCCCCTCCAAATACTGTCCTGAAATTTTTGGCGGCTGGTATGCGGTTATCCGCCTGGGTGGCGACGACGAGGAACTCACCCTTCGCCTGCTCAAGGAAAAGCACGTGCTGGTGCAGCCGGGATTCTTCTTTGATTTTGACGAAGACGGCTGGATTGTGATTAGCCTGCTGCAGGAACCGGCTGTTTTTGCGGAAGGACTCCGCCGGATTTGTTCCCTATAAAACGTCATTCCGAGCTTGGCTCGGAATCTAGAGTGCGCTTCGAGTGCACCATAACGCAGGGAACGTTTTTTTTCTAAATTCAGGAAAAGAGAAATTAAAAGATACAGGTGAATGTAGCATCGTGGCGAACAAGAAAGTTTTACTGATCAACTGGCGCGACATCAAGAACCCGGAAGCGGGCGGTGCGGAACTTTACTTCCACGAACTTTTCAAGCGCATTAACGGCAACGGCTACGACATAACGGTGCTGGCCCACAAGGTGCCGGGGCTCTCCGACGAAGAAGTGGTAGACGGCATGCGTACCGTTCGAATCGGCAGCAAGTTCCTGTTCAACTATTCCGCATTCTTTTACGCCCGCAAGCACCAGAAGGAATACGACCTGATTGTAGAGGACCTGAACAAGATTCCCTTTTTCACGCCGCTCTGCACCAAGACAAAACGTCTCCACATGGTCATGCACTTTTTCCGCAAGTCCATTTTCCGCGAGGCCTTTTTCCCCATAGCCCTTTACGTTTACCTGATGGAACGTTCCGTGGCCCTTTTCTACAAGAACGAACCTTTCCTTGCCATTTCGGATAGCACTGCCGACGAGATTCGCGACATGGGAATCAAGGCCAGGGACATTGCCGTAGTGGAACCGGGTATAGACACGGAATATTTCAAGCCCACGCAACCCAAGGCCGAACCGCCCGTGATTTCTTACGTGGGGCGTCTCATGAAGTACAAGAATGCCCAGTTTATCATCAACGCCATGCCCCGCCTGAAGCAGTTGGTTCCGGGCATTGTGCTGGAAGTGGCTGGCGGCGGAGATTACCGCGGGGAGCTGGAAAAGTTGGTGAAAGACCTGGGTGTCGCCGATGCCGTAAAATTCCTGGGCCGGGTCTCCGAAGACGAAAAGCGTGATTTGCTTAGCCGTTCCAGCCTGTTCATCAATCCCTCTTTCAAGGAAGGCTGGGGAATCAACAACATCGAGGCCAACCTGTGCGGCACCATTTCGGTGTCCAACAACGTGGCGGGTCTCAAGGACTCCGTGATTGACGGTGTGACTGGAATTTTGTACGAAAACGACGACCCGGAAGGGTTCTGCCAGAAGGTGGCTGCGGTTATCCGGGACAAGGATCGCCTTGCCACGCTGGAAAAGAACGCCAAGGAGCGGGCCCTTTCCATGAGCTGGGACGCCATGGCAGAGAAAATGCGTAACGTTCTAGATAAGGTGATGGGGTAGTTATGGCAAGACATGGCGTTCCCACTCCGGGTCAGGCGATTATCGAGGGCATGGAATGGCTCAAGATGGACAAGGCGGAATTCGCCCGCAGGCTCGGCGTTTCGGAAGACCTTCTGGAAAACTTGATTGCGGGGGAGGCTCCCATTACGGCGGAACTGGCTTCTTCTCTGGAGTCGGTGACCGGGAGCCCCGCCGCCTACTGGAAAATGCTGGCAAGGAAAGCTTCTAATCCGTAGGGCGAACTATCATCTAATAACTATTAACTAGTAACTTCCAAAACTATGACTCTCGAAGACGCCATTTCTTACATCAACGACAAGGCCAAGGGACAGGCGGAACAGTTCGACGTGCTTGCCTCCAGGTCCCATTCCGAAGGCCTTTCCCTTTTTCAGGGGCAGGTCCAGAATACGGAAATTTCCGATTCCGTAGGTGTGGGAATCCGCGTCATCAAGAATGGCCGTCCGGGCTACGCCCATACGGAGCGCCTTACGGCAGACGCCCTGGAGCAGACCTTGAAAGATGCCCTTTGCCATACCCAATGGACCGATGAAATCAACGTGGACTTGCCGGAGCCGGGTGCCTTGCCGCAATCAGACGAGGACTATAATCCGGCCCTGGAAAAAATCGGCCTGTCCGAAATGAAGGACGTCTGCATCGACTTGGAAAAGGCGACCTTCGCCAGGTCCAAGGAAATCGAGAACATCCCTTACTTAGGGGCGGACCTTTCCAACAGCGAAGACTACGTGGCAAACAGCAAGGGCGTTTTCTACAGGACCCGCTCCAATTCCGTTTCAGTCGGGGTAGGGGCGGTTGCATGTCGCGACGGCGTCAAGAAGTTGGGCAGTTTTACCAAGTCCACCCGCAGCTGGAACGAAATCGACGTAGATGGAATCGCCACCCGTGCGGCGGGATACTCTACGGAACTGTTCGGCGCAAAGAAGATCGAGGGCGGCAAGATTCCCGTGGTCCTGTCGGAGCGGATTTCTGGCCGGTTCATGCGGATGTACAGTCAGCCCTACCTGGCGGATTCCATGCAGAAAGGCCTTTCCAGGCTTTCGGGTAAGGAAGGTTCGAAGATTGCATCGGATTGCCTTTCCCTGTGGAGCGTAGGTTCCGGAGACCTGTTCAGCCATCATTTCCCCTACGATTCCGAAGGTGTGCCCACCCAGTTGGTGAAGGTCATCGACGGAGGCGTCTTTGGCCAGGGCCTCTACAATCTGGAAACCGCCGCCAAGGCGGGCTGCAAGTCCACCGGAAACGGCGTCCGCGATCTGGGCACAAAGATGTCCACGTCCTTCTACAACATGTATGTTCCCTGCGGCGAAAAATCTACGGAAGAACTGCTGAAACTGTTCCCCAGGTGCCTGCTGGTGGCCCGGCTGGAGGGCAACTCCGGCTGCAATTCGGTGAGCGGGGAACTGAGCATTGGTGCCCACGGTTTCTGGTGCGAAAACGGCCAGATTGTCCACCCCGTAGATAGCGTGACCCTGAGCGGGAACTATTTCGACATCATCCAAGAAGTGGTGGCCTGCGGAAACGCCTACTACGACGACTTTTCCAGCACCAAGGTCCCTGCGCTGGCCGTGCAGTCCCTGTCGGTAAGCTGCTAGGCCGACCCTCTTTACACCCGTAAACACTTTTTCCCTGCAGAAACATGTTCCCGGGGCTTGAAAAAGTGTATCTTGTCTAAGTAACTGATTCGCGGCCTGTGCCGCAAAGGATAAAACATGATTGACGTAAAGGGAAAATGGTGCCTGATTACCGGCGGTTGCCGCGGGGTCGGTCGCCTGACCGCCATCGAGATGGCGAAATTGGGTGCAAATATCATCTTGCAGGGTCGTGACAAGGCCCATGCCGAACCGGTGCTGGCCGAAATCATGAAACTCGGTGTCGAAGGCCGTGCCGTGGGCTGTAACCTGGAAAACGAGGCCGAAATCAACGCCGCCCTTGCTGAAATCGACAGCTGGGGCGTGCAGGTGGACCTGGTGTTCAACAACGCGGGTCTCATGAGCCACTACTTTACCGACTACCTAACCAACACCATGGACGATTTCCACCATGCCATGGCGGTGAACTTCTTTGCGCCCATCAAGATTGCCTACCACTTTTTGCCGGGCATGATCAAGCGTGGCTTTGGCCGCATGCAGCTCACCACCAGCGGTATCGCCAACGAGCCGGAACTGATGGGTTACGCCTGTGCCAAGGCCGCCCTCACCAAGTTCGTGAAGGATTTCGCCTGCAAGCTCAACGGCACCGACGTGATGATGAACGTGATGGACCCGGGTTGGCTCCGCACGGACCTTGGCGGCCCCAACGCCCCCAACGCTCCCGAAAGCGTGATTCCCGGCTCCATGGTCTCCGTGATGCTGGACGACAAGAAGAGTGGCCGTTGGTTCAGCGCCCAGGAATTTACGGGCATGACCCTGGCCGACGCCGTCGAAAAGGGCAAGACCGTCGAAGCGTAAGTTTCTTCTAATTGATTCTCCTTGAAGAAAGAAGGCTTCCCGATACCGGGAAGCCTTCTCTCTTATAATGTCATTCCCGGCTTGACCGGGCGGACAGCACTTAACAACTCGTTGTTTAGTGCGCATGGCCACCTCGGTGGGAATCGCCTTTAAGCCAAAGCCTTAATCCGTGAGCAACAAAGCCCCTGGTATTAACCAGGGGCGGTTGCGAGAGCTTTGGCTAACCGTAGAAGCGGCTTAGCATTAAGCCAAAGCGGCAATTATAGCGTCACCCATGCCGGTCGTGCCGACCTTGGTGCAGCCTTCCTGGTAGATGTCGCCAGTGCGATATCCCTGGGCAATGACCTTTTCGCAAGCCGCTTCGATAGCCTTGGCCGCTTCTTCTTCCTTGAAGGTGTAGCGGAGCATCAATGCCACGGAGAGGATCTGGGCCAGCGGGTTTGCGATGCCCTTGCCTGCGATGTCCGGAGCGGAACCACCTGCCGGTTCGTACAGACCGAAGGAACCTTCGGCGATAGAAGCGGACGGGAGGAGGCCCATGGAACCGGTGAGCATGGCGCATTCGTCGGTGAGAATGTCGCCGAAGAGGTTCGGGCAGAGGAGCACGTCGAATTCCCGGGGGCGCTTCAGGAGCTGCATGGCGGCGTTGTCCACGTAGAGGTGTTCGAGAGTCAGTTCCGGGTAGTCCTTGATGACTTCGTTCACGACTTCGCGCCAGAGCACGCTTGTGGTGAGCACGTTGGCCTTGTCGATGCTGGCGACCTTCTTGTTGCGGAGCATGGCGGCGTCAAAGGCGAAGCGGGCAATGCGTTCGACTTCGTAGCGGCTGTACTTCATGGTGTCAAAACCGATTTCTTCCTTGGAGCCCGGAACTCCTTCGCGGCCCTTCGGCTGGCCAAAGTAAACGTCACCCGTCAGTTCGCGGACGGTGAGGATGTTGAAACCGTCGCCCACGATGTCGGCACGGAGCGGGCATGCGCCTGCGAGTTCCTTGTACACGCGGGCCGGGCGGAGGTTGCAGAAAAGCTTGAAATGCTTACGGAGCGGCAGAAGTGCACCGCGTTCCGGCTGCAGGTTCGGGGGGAGGTGTTCCCACTTCGGGCCGCCCACGGAACCGAAAAGAATACAGTCAGAAGCTTCGCCCAGCTTGAGGGTGCTTTCCGGCAGCGGGGAACCGCTTTCGTCATAGGCGGCACCACCCACGTTTGCCCATTCGGCGTTCACGTCGAAGCCGAACTTCTTGGAAACCACGTCCAGCACGCGGACAGCTTCTTTCATGACTTCGGGGCCGATACCGTCGCCCGGGAGTACTGCAATCTTGTAATTCTTGCTCATTGTTAATCCTTGTTGAATTTGAACGGCTCAAATTTAGTAAAAGGCGGGAGTCGCGGCAAAACAATTTATTGATTTGACATGGTCGAGCCGCACTATTTCCCAGTGCGGTCTTGAATTTCTCGCGGGTGGAACTGCCGGTGTTCCTGCTTGATGAATTCCTTGTCGATATGCGTATAAATTTGCGTGGTGCTGATGTCGGCGTGGCCTAGCAGTTCCTGCAAAACGCGCAGGTCCATGCCCGCTTCCAGGCAGTGGGTGGCAAAACTGTGGCGGAAGGTATGGGGCGACACCTGCTTGGTCAGGTGGGCCGTGTGCTGTTGCACAATTTTCCAGGCTCCCATGCGGCTCATGGGCTTGCCGTTTTTGTTTAGAATTATGTTGTCTGTAGTCGGGTGGGTGAGGGGTCGGCCATCTTCGATCCACGCCCTCAAATTTTCTTTTGCCTTGCTGCCCAGGGGAATCAGGCGCTGCTTGTTGCCCTTGCCGATAGGCGTGAGCCACTCGTTGTCCAGGTCCAGCTGCGAAAGTTTGATGCCGAGCGCTTCCGAGATGCGTAGCCCCGCGCTGTACATGAGTTCGAAAAGCGCCGTATCCCTCAGCGGGTTCTTGCCGTTGGCCGCACTTTCGAAAACGCTTTCCACCTCTTCGCGGGTGAGATATTCCGGCAGGTAGTGTCCGAGTTTCGGACGCTCCAGCATGGATTCCGTGCTGAAGTTGTACTCGCCCTGATTTTGCATGTACTTGAGGAACCCCCGCAGGCTAGAAAAATGCCTCGCTACGGAGGTGGGGGAGTATTCCGCGCGGCTTGCGGTAAGAGTCAGGAATTCGTCCAGTTTCTGGGGGGTGAGTTCTTTCAGGTCGATGCCGCCCTCGTCTAGCCAGGCGACAAAGTGCCGCAGGTCTTCCTGGTAGCTCTGGATGGTCTTGGGCGAAAGGTTTCTTTCTACCCCCAAGAAGGCCAGGTAGGCGTCCATACGGTTCGTGTTGAGGCTCATGGAGGGGAATATAGCTAATAGAGGCTAGGATTTAGGATCTAGGGGGTAGGGATTAGCGTGTAAAAAGAGATGAGGTAGAGTGTCGTGAGTAGTGAGTTTTGAGTCGTGAGTAACGTTTGACCACTGATTTTCAACATGGCTTGCTTCTTCTATGACTGAGAACTCATAGCTGAAAACCGATGACTGACAACGCTTTCCTTATTACCGCATGCCGTATCGCTTTGGAAAATTTTTTTTGAAAAAATGCTTTTTCAGCCCTTGACAGCGGCACCGCCCTTTTCTATAATTGACCCCGTCCAAGCGACAATGGATGATTAGCTCAGTTGGTAGAGCAGCTGACTCTTAATCAGCGGGTCGCAGGTTCGACCCCTGCATCATCCACGAAATGCCGAAATTCGCAAGATTTCGGCATTTTTTTGTGTTTGAGGCGGACTTATTCCACAAAATCGACCTTCCAGGTGAATTGATGTGCGCTTAATCGCATTTCCTTGCGAAATGGCTTTGGAGTGAGGTCTATTTCTCCTTTTTTATGTATATTTTTCTTATATGCACCTTTGCCGCTGACCGCGGCAAAGTTTTGTGTCAAGGATTTTTTATGAAGATTGTACTGCCGGTTGCCGGTAGCGGAGTGAGGCTCCGTCCATATACCGAAGACCGCCCCAAGTGTTTGTTGCCCGTCGCGGGCAAGACCATTATAGACTGGATTGTAGAGGACTCCCTCCCGCTGGAGCCCTCCGAGACGATTTTTATCACGGGCTACAAGGCCGACCAGATGGACGCCTTCCTCAAGGATAGGGAATGCTGGGGCAAGACCCGCACCGTCCGTCAGGAGAACCCCCAGGGCCTGGGCGAGGCTATCTCCCTGGCGCTGCCTTTCGTGAACGACGACGAGCCCATGCTGATCATCTTGGGCGATACGCTGTTCGAGGCGGATCTGTCCATCTTGAAGAACGAACAGGAAAACGTGCTGTACACCTTCAAGGTGAAGGACCCCTCCCGCTTTGGCGTGGCCGTGACCGACGGAACCGGTTCTATCCAGAAACTGGTGGAAAAGCCTCAGGAGTTCGTGTCCGACGAGGCCATTGTGGGCATTTACTTCATCAAGGACGTGAAGGTCCTGAAGGAATCCCTGAAGTACCTGATGGACAACAACGTCCGTACCAAGGACGAGTTCCAGTTGACCGACGCCCTGGAGATGATGCTCCAGAAGGGCTGCAAGTTCCATACGGCTCCGGTCAAGAAATGGTTGGACTGCGGCCTGATTGAAACCTTGCTCGCTACTAACGCCGACGTTTTGAACCGGAACGACAACTCCAAGGAAGCGTCTTTCCCGGGAACCACAGTCGAAGGTCCTTGCCATATCGGAAAAGACGTGGTCATCGAGAACTGCAAGATCGGGCCCAACGTGGCCGTAGGTGACGGCTGCGTGCTGAAGAACTGCACTATCAAGAACGCTATCCTGTGGGACCGCGTCCAGGTGAAGTACGGCTCCATTCAGGATACCATACTCCATAGATAAAGACGGGCTGCCCCCGACGAACGAAGGGGTGGAGAGCAACGAAGTGCGAACCAGGGGAAGGCTTTCCCCTTTTTATTTCAGATTTATGAATTCGGATTTCAGAGTTGTATTCTAAAAAACAATTCCGAACTCCGAATTCCGAATTACCTCTCCAGCCTGAAGTACAGCGCGCCGAGCGGCGGGAGCTGAATGTTCAGGCTCCACTGCCTGTTCTGCCACGGGATATCATCCGTCCAGACTTCGCCGAAGTTCCCGACATTGCTGCCGCCGAACATGCTCGCGTCCGTGTTGAAGATTTCTTTCCAGGCGCCGCGGGTGGGTGCGCCCAGGCGGTAGTCGTTGCGGACCACCGGCGTGAAGTTGAACACGCAGAGGATTTGGTTGCCGTGATCGTCCTTGCGCACAAAGCTCACGATGGAATTGTCGGCATCGTCGCACCAGATCCATTCGAAACCGGTGTGGTAGTGGTCGATTTCCCAGAAGGGCGAGTTTTCCTTGTACAGGTGGTTCAGGACCTTCATCATCTGCAGCAGTTTTCCGTGGCTGTCCCAGGTAATCAGGTGCCAGTCCAGGGACTGCTTCTCGTTCCATTCCCGGAACTGCCCGAACTCGTTGCCCATGAAGTTCAGCACTTTGCCCGGGTGTGCGTACTGGAAGGCGTAGGTGAGGCGGAGGTTCGCAAATTTCTGCCAGTTGTCGCCGGGCATCTTGCCAAGCATGGAGCCCTTGCCGTGGACCACCTCGTCGTGGCTGAACACCTGGATGAAGTTTTCGCTGTAGGCGTAAACCATGCTGAAGGTGAGCTGGTTGTGGTGGTACTTGCGGTGGATGGGCTCGTGCTGGATGTAGCTCAAGAAGTCGTTCATCCAGCCCATGTTCCACTTGTAGTGGAAGCCGAGACCGCCTTGCTCTGGCGGGCGGGTGATGCTGGGGAAGCTGGTGGATTCTTCGGCGATGAGGATGGCGTGTGGCGTGAGGCGGCCCATGATGCTGTTCAGGTGCTTCAGGAACTCGATGGTGTCGTAGTTGATGTTGCCGCCGTCCTTGTTGGGCACCCATTCGCCGGGACCCTTGCCGTAGTCCAGGTAGAGCATGGAGGCCACGGCGTCCACGCGGAGGCCGTCGCAGTGGAATTCCTTGAGCCAGTACATGGCGTTTGCAATGAGGAAGTTCTTGACCTCGTTGCGGCCCAGGTTGAAGATGTAGGTGCCCCAGTGGGGGTGTTCGCCCTGGCGGGGGTCGGCATGCTCGTAGCAGGCGGTGCCGTCAAAGCGGCCAAGGGCGTGAGCGTCTTTCGGGAAGTGTGCCGGAACCCAGTCGAGAATCACGCCGATTTCATTCTGGTGGCACAGGTCCACAAAGTGGCGGAACTGGTCGGGCGTGCCGTAGCGGCTGGTGGGGGAGTAGTAGCCCGTCACCTGGTAGCCCCAGGATTCGTCCAGCGGGTGTTCCGCCAGCGGCAAAAATTCCACGTGGGTGTAGCCCATCTCCTTGAGGTAGGGGATGAGGCGTTCGGAGAGTTCGTCCCAGTTGAGGAAGCGGTCGGGGTTCGCCGGGTCGCGCCTCCAGGAGCCGGCATGCACCTCGTAGATGTTCATGGGGCTTCCGAAGACCTTGGTGGCCCAGTGGGTCTTCATGTAGAGCTCGTCGCCCCATTCGTAGCCGTCCAGGTGGGTGGTGATGGAGGCGGTGGCCGGGCGGACTTCAGAGAGTTTTGCCAGCGGGTCCACCTTCACATGGAGGTTGCCGTCGGCGCCGTGGATTTCGAAGCGGTAGAGTTCGTTTTCGCCGATGTTCGGGATGAAAATTTCCCAGATGCCGGAGCTGCCCAGCATGCGCATCTGGTGGCGGCGTCCGTCCCAGCTGTTGAAACTGCCGACGACAGAAACGGCGCGGGCGTTGGGGGCCCAGACGGCGAACTGCACGCCCTTGAAACCTTGGTGTTCCACCAGGTTTGCGCCCAGCTTGCGGTAGAGTTCGTAGTGGGTGCCGGTCGAAATCAGGTGCCGGTCGAATTCGGAGAGCACGGGCTGGAAGGCGTAGGGGTCGGTGAGGGTGTATTCGTTGCCGTCGGCCTGCTTGATAATCAGGTTGTAGAAGAAGGGCTCGAATTCCATGTCCAGGATGGCTTCGTAAAAGCCGGTGTCGCCCAGCTTGACGAAGTCGAATTCCACCTCGCCGTCGCAGGACTCGCCCCGCACAAAAGACGCCTGGGGCTGGTAGGTGCGGATGACCGTCTTGATGCCCTTGTCGGTTTCCAGCGGGTGGATGCCCAGCACCGAGAAGGGGTCACTGCAGTAAAAATCCCAAATGGGCAGCATCTGGTCGCGGGTCAGCGTGGTAAAATCGTTCCAATCCATAAAAACTCCTTTTATTCGTTGTAAATATAACATTAACGGGGAAAAACAGGTATAAATGTGCCGGCCGTGTGGCGTCATTCCGAACTAAACGAGTAATCCGGTGAGGGTTCTTTTTAACTCTGAACCCGAAACCCCGTGCCCCGAACCTTTTTATCTTTACTGCCAAAAAACGGAGGCGTTATGGCTATTGCGATGGAAGAGACGGTGAACCCCATGCAGTTTACCCAGGTGTTCAAGGTGACGCCGGAGATGATTGACGACAACCACCATTTCAACAACGTGTGGTCTGTGCAGTGGATCCAGGACATCGCCATCGCCCACTCCGAATCGGTAGGCGGCACCGCCCTCATGAAAAGCCTTGGCGCCGGCTGGATGATCCACGTGCAGCACATCGAATACAAGAACCAGGCGTTCCTGGGCGACGAAATCAGGGGCACCACATGGGTGGCGGCTTACGGCAAGGTGGCCACCATTCGAAAGTGCAAGTTCGAGCGTGTTTCCGACGGCAAGGTGATTTTCGAATCCGAGACCCAGTGGGTGCTGGTGGACCTGAACCGCGGCCGTCCTATGGCCATTTCCGACGAGATGAAAAAGCTGTACGTAGAAGGGGCGTAGGGGGAAGCCTCCCCCTCGGCAAAGCCTTGCTCCGTGTCATTCTGAGCGAAACGAAGTGGAGTCGAAGAATCTAGGGCAAGTCTTTGCCTACCCCCTCTCCTAGGGGCTCCGCCCCTAAAACCCCGTAAGGCGAATGCCGTGCCAATCGCACTTGTGCGAATTGGCTTGGCTGAGCCGCAGGGATTTCTGTAAAACCCCGTAAGGCGAGCGTAAAACCAATCGTGCTCGCACGAAATGGTTTTACCGAGCCGCAAGGGTTTCTGTAACACCCCACACCCACCTGTCATGCCGGGCTTGTCCCGGCATCACCTTTTTATTTGGAAATTTTTTAAATTGTATTGTCTATTTTATGAATTTTTGTTCAAAAAAAAGAAATTTATAAAAAAATGGCATTTTTGTATTGTTAAATATTGCATTTCTTTAAAAAATAACATATATTCCTTGGCATGCGGCCCATTACCGAATACCAGGATTATCGCGCCTACATCGCCGATTATTACGCCTACAAGAAGCGTACTTCGGCCTTTACCTGGCGTGAATTTGCGAAACTTGCCGGCTTCGGTTCTCCCGTGTACCTGAAACAGGTGGCCGAGGGCAAGTTCAACCTGAGTGAATCTGCCGTTGCCCGCGTGGCCGCCGCCATGAACCTGGTGGGTTACGAGGTGGATTACTTTGGCGCCATGGTCGCCTACGCCCACGCAAAGACCGAATCCGCCCGTCACGAGAACTTCGCGAAAATGGTGGCCATCGCCGAAGAGAACAAGGTGGAGGTGGTGGGGGCGGTGTCCTTCAAGTTCTTCGACTCCTACAAGAACGTGTTGCTGCGGGAACTGGCACCCGCCATGCCCAACGCCCGCCCCATGGACATGGCCAAGGCCTGCAGGCCGGAACTCTCTGCCGTCGAAGTTTCCGACGCCCTCAAGTTCCTGGTGAAAAGCGGTTTATTGACGAGAGACAAGAACGGCAATTACAGGCAATGTTCCAAGTCTGTGAAGATGGATAATTCTACGGCGAAGTCCCTGGCCGCCACGGAACTCCAGCGCCAGATGGGTGAACTTGCCCTTGCCGCCCTGGACTACCCGAAGGCGGAAAGGGATATGACCGGGCTTACTCTCGGAATGTCCGAGAAATGTTATGCCGAAGTGGTCAGGGAGCTTGCGGAATGCCGCCGCCGGATTGTGGCGTTGGTGCAAAGCGATTCCGTAGTCGAAAAAGTTTACCGTCTGAACATGCAACTGTTCCCCATGGCGAGTATCGAGCCTTGTCATTGCGAGTTGCCCAAACCCCATAAAGTTTTAAACAAAAAACACCCTTCTCCCCAAAGGAGGAAAAATGAAATACACGGATAGTCATGTTGTCATTCCCGGCTTGACCGGGAATCTCCTGTCAATTTGGAAGGTCCTGCCCCTTGCTGCAGTGGTCGTTCTTCTCGCCGCCTGTGGCGACGACCCTAAGGTGGGCGGCACCGAAGAAGACGCAGGCATTATAGCCATCGAAAACAAGACCGTGTCCGGAGTTTCCCAGAAGGGCCCCTTCGTGAATGGTTCCAGTGTAACTGTCTATGGACTTGACGGCGAAACCTTGGCGCAGACCGGTAACATTTACGAAGGAAAAATCAGGAGCGATATGGGGGATTTCTCTGTGAAGGTGGTGAAACTAGCTTCCCAATACGCCCTGCTCAAGGCTAACGGATTCTATCGCAACGAGGTTACGGGTGAAAAATCTAATAGTCAGATGACTCTGTATGCTTTGACGGACTTGAGTGACCGTGACGAGGTGAACGTGAACCTGCTCACGCATTTGGCTTATGAGCGTTCCCTGTATCTTGCCACAAATTCCATGTCGGTTGCAAATGCCAAGAAGCAGGCCGAAGCGGAGGTGTTCAAGTCCTTTGAAATCGAGGGGGATTTCGCATCTGCCGAAGACCTGAATATTTTTGGTGAAAATGACCAAAGTGCGGCCTTACTAGCCATAAGTGTTTTGATGCAGGGTGACTTGAAGGAAGCAGATTTCAGTGAGCGTCTGGACAATTATGCCCGTGACATTGAAACCGACGGTGTTTGGGATGATAAGAATGCCGCTACGTTTATTGCCGACTGGGCTTCTGAAAAAAGTTTAAGTGGAGGACTTGCAAGTGTCCGGGCCAATGTGGAAAAGTGGGGGCAGTTGTTTGGTGTCCCACCTTTTGAAAAATATGTCAATAACTTCTGGTGGCAGAACTATGGCCTTGGAATTTGCGATGCCAAGCGCGAGGGTGAAGTGAAGATAAACAGCAATGTGTTGAGCGAAAAGAATGGGGTGCATTTTATTTGCAATAATGGTGGTTGGCGAGTGGCGACGGATTTAGAAAAAGATACTTATAAGTGGGAACCCGGCAAAGATGCCGACAGCCGCTATGGCGATGTTGTCAAGACAAACTGTTACGTATTCGAAGACAAGACATGGAGAAGCGGCAACGAAAGTGATTGTTCTCTTGATTTGCGTGGGTGCACTTCACTACGGCAAGATACTGTTGGGTTGGGTAAAGATAAGGTGTGGTACATTTGCGACATGAAAAACTGGCGGACTGCATACGACATTGAAAAGGATACGGCTACATGGGGAGCAGGAAAATTTGATGGTGAAGTTCGTGCTGGGCAAGTAAATAAAGAAACCTATTACATTTATGAAACCAGCACGAAGGTTTGGCGAGAAGCAACCACATTAGAATATGACACCTACCAAGTAAAATGTTCTGCAGATGGAAAAATGTTTAATGGCAATGTGAATAAAACGACCCAATATGTATGCGATAATGGAAAATCTCGTTTGGCTAACAATATTGAAGTCTTTGGTGAAATGGGGTGTACTAGTTATAATCGGAATAGTTACCGTATATTACCCAAAGTGCCAGTTCAAGATTCCGATTTTGAAGAAAGTATAAATGAAAAAATGGTAAATAATTACTCCTATTACAAATGCACCGAAGATGGGTGGGTTTTTACAACTGAAAAACTGAATAAGGGAACAATGGTTGATGAACGCGATGAACATAAGTACAAAACTATTGGCGTAAAAACTCAAATATGGATGGCTGAAAATCTGAACTTTGCCGATAGTTTGAATTACCCTGCTATGCAAGGACAGAATTGGTGTAATGAAAATGATGATATAAATTGTTCGGAATATGGTCGTTTTTATACTTGGTATGTGGCATTAGATACATCATGCATTTTTTCAAATTCGGCAAAAAATGCGGATCGTTATAATCAACCAGCATTGCCAGCAAGAGGAATATGTCCAACCGGCTGGCATATTCCTACGATGGAAGAATGGTCAATTTTGGAGAACTTTGTAAAAGAAGGAGCAAAAGATAAAGGCAGCGTAAATTATATCAATGAGTTTAATTTATTTGGTTTTTCCGTTCTTCTTGCGGGAGATGTCAATTATGATGTTTCGTCTGAGTCTCGTTTTTGGAGCTCTAATGTAAGCTATGGAGACGGGATGTGTGGTTTTTGTATTGAAGAAAAATCGTTTGGAGGGGATTCTTGCTATAATAGTGACATGGCTGGTGCATCCGTCCGTTGCGTGAAGGACGAAGAGTAATCCATTCAACCCCTCAAAAAAAGCCTGCCCGTGCGGAGCTGGCGGTTGTGAGTCTGTAAATTCACTAGACTTCATTGCAAAAAGCGGCTTCCATACGGAGGTCGCTTTTAAATGGGGCTGAAGTAGCCTTGGTTAGAGGGCTTTGATTTCTTCGATGGAAAGCCCCGAACGACGGGAAATGATTTCCAGGGAAACTCCGTCATCACGCAACCCTCGCGCCATTTCGCGGGCTTTTTCGGTCATCCCCTCGGCTCTTCCCGCTTCCTTGCTTTCGTGTAGATCGTATTCGTAAGTCATGTATTTGTTCCTTATGAATGTATCGGTCTTGTAGAAGGCGACTTGGCTGTTGATGTTTTGGGTTTCGTTGGAGTCCGCACGCCTGGTCGTAAAGTATTTCATGTACGCCCTGACGCCCGGAACGAATGCACTGCCAGCGGGATTGACTGCTACTGTGGGTGAATATACAAAAAAACGACGTTAGGGGTTGTTGTGTGTAGGTGGTTTAGGATAATGGCCCGAAATTTGTATATTTAACGAGAACTGCAAAGGAGGTTCCCGTGGACAGGTTGTTTTCGAGATTGCTGAATGTGATGGCCGCGCTGGTCCTTTGCCTTGGTGTTTCGGGCTTTGCCCAGGCCAACTACTCTACTTCGGAGCTGGATACCCTGGTGGCAAACATCGCCCTTTACCCTGACCCGCTGCTGGTGCAGGTACTGGACGCTTCCACCTACGGAAACCAGATTGCTCCCGCCGCCCTGTGGGCGGAATCCCACAAGAACTTGAAGGGGGAGACCCTCGCCAACGCCATCGAGGAGGCGGACCTGCCATACGACCCCAGCGTGCAGGCGCTTTTGCCGTTTCCGTCGGTGCTTTCCATGATGAGCAAGTACCGCACCTGGACCGACCAGCTGGGCGATGCCGTCACCAACCAGAAAGAAGACGTAATGGAGGCGGTTCAGCGCATGCGCCAGAAGGCCTACGACTACGGACACCTGAAGACAAATGAACAGGTGAAGGTGGAGACCGGCGACAACATCACCATCTACCCGGTGCAGAAGGAATACGTTTACGTGCCGGTCTATAACCCCCGTGTGGTCTATTACGTGCGCTACGACGGCTATACCCGAGTCTATTACGGTTCCGGCGTGTGGCTGGGCACCTGGTTCGGCGAATGGGGCTGGGGTTCCTGCTGGATAGACTGGGGCCCCCGCGTTATCTACGTGCGGGATACCCGCTGGTATGCCCACCGGCCGATTCCCCGGCACCCGAGGCGCTACCGTCCGCCCCACCATTTTAACAGCCCGCCTCCGAGAAGGCCCGCTCCGGCGCCCGCCAGCCGTGTGGCTCCCGCTCCTGCGGTACGGGTGGCGCCTGCTCCCTCTGGAGCCAGAATGTCGACGGCACCTGCACCGGCGACACGTACAGTACCTGCACCTGCCACCCGAGTGATGACGGCGCCCGCTCCCCAGTCTTACCCTGCGGCAAGCCCTTCGGCCCCTGCGGCAAGACGGCCAGCTCCGGGCCCGGGCGGTATTGAACCGGAAAGGCTCCCGACCCGTTATGTGGACAGCGACGACGATTCCAGACGCTACGACAACCGTCGTTACGATTCCAGGAACCAGGGAGGCTCCATCAGCCAGCCGGCCCCCAGGTCTCGTACCACCTCGGCCCCGAAACCGAGACCTTCTGGCCGCCATTAGAGCCTAAAAATTCCCTTTTTTGAGGCGACCTTTTACTATATTCAACAGACCCGCGAGGGTGCCCTGCGGCAGACGCCGCCGGGTTGTTTAACTTAGGGCCTTTTCGGAAGACTAGGACCCTCCAATCGGAAAATGAATTATGGATTTTTCTGCCATTATTGCTGAAGAGCTGAAACTTGAAACTTGGCGCGTGGCCAAGGCCCTGGAACTCATGGACCAGGGGGGCACTATCCCCTTTATCGCCCGTTACCGCAAGGACCAGACGGGAACCCTGAACGAAATTGAACTCCGCGACATCAGCCACCGTCGCGACTACCTGCAGGAACTGACCGACCGCAAGGAGACTATCCTCAAGAGCATCGAGGAACAGGGCAAGCTTACCCCCGAACTGAAGGCCCAGATCGAGGCATGCAAGGACAAGACCCTGCTTGAAGATATTTACGCTCCCTACAAGCCCAAGAAGCGTACCCGCGCCACCATCGCCAAGGAACTTGGCCTGGAGCCGCTCGCCCGCCTGATGTGGGAACAGGAAGACACCAGCAATACCGCCGAAGAAATCGCCCGCATTTACCTCTCCGAAGAAAAGGGCCTGGCCGACCCGAAGGCCGCCCTCAAGGGTGCAGCCGACATCTTGGCTGAAGAAGTGGCCGACAACACGGAATTCCGCCAGTACCTCCGCGCCCAGATGGAAAAGAAGGGCGTCATGGTCAGCAAGGTCAAGAAGGATTTCGAGAAGCAGGAGACCAAGTTCAAGGACTACTACGACTTCAGCGAACCCGTTTCCAAGATTCCGAGCCACCGTATGCTGGCGCTCCGCCGTGGCGAAAAGGAAAAGGTGCTCCGCCTTTCTATCGAAGTGCCTACCGAAGAACTGGTGGGCTACCTGAAGTCCCAGGTCATCAAGAAGGATTCCGTGTGGAAACCCTACCTGGAAGACATGTGCCAGGACGCCTGGGAACGCCTGCTGCAGCCCAGCATGGAAAGCGAAGTGCGCCTGCTCTTGAAGGACGCCGCCGAAGAGGAGGCTTTCAAGGTGTTCAGCAAGAACCTGCAAGACGTTTTGCTGGCCGCCCCCGCTGGCCACAAGGCCGTACTCGCCCTGGATCCCGGTTTCCGTACCGGCTGCAAGGTGGCCGTTCTGGACGAAAACGGCAAGTTCATGGACCATGGCGTGATTTACCCCCACGAACCCAAGAACGACAAGGCCGGTGCCGCTGTGTACCTGATGCAGCTCATCGACAAGTACAAGATTGACCTGATTGCCATCGGTAACGGCACCGCAAGCCGCGAGACCGACGCCTTCTGTGGCGAGATGGCCCTGAAGTTCAAGGGCAAGGTTCCGCCCCGCGTCATTGTGAGCGAGGCCGGCGCTTCTGTCTATAGTGCCAGCATGATTGCCATCCAGGAATTCCCGAAAGAAGACGTGACCACCCGTGGAGCCATTTCCATCGGTCGCCGTCTGCAGGACCCCCTTGCCGAACTGGTGAAGGTGGACCCCCAGTCTATCGGCGTGGGCCAGTACCAGCACGATGTGAACCAGCGTGAACTGAAAAAGCGCCTGGACGAAGTGGTGGAAAGCTGCGTGAACATGGTGGGTGTAGATGTGAACAGCGCCTCCGCACCGCTCCTTTCCCACGTGGCGGGCCTGAGCAGCACCCTTTCTGAAGCCATTGTGAAGTATCGCGAAGAAAACGGCGCTTACGCCAGCCGCGAAGCCCTGAAGAACGTGAAGGGCTTTGGCCCCAAGGCTTTTGAACAGGCTGCAGGCTTTATGCGTATCCCCGGCGCGGAAAACCCGCTGGACGATTCCGCCGTGCACCCCGAAAACTACGCCCTGGTGGAGAAGATGGCCGAAAAGGCCGGAGTCTCCGTGAAGGACATGGTGGGCAACGCCGAAGCGGTGAAGGCCATCAACCTGGAAGAGTTCCTCTCCGACGAGGTGGGTAAGGCTACCCTGGACGATATTCTGAAGGAACTCCAGAAGCCCAGCCGCGACCCCCGTAAGGAATTCCGCTACGCCAAGTTCGACGACCGCATCAAGACCATCAACGACCTGGTGACGGGCAGCTGGATGGAAGGCGTGGTGACCAACGTGGCGAACTTCGGTGCCTTCGTGGATATCGGTGTCCATCAGGACGGTCTGGTGCACGTGTCCGAAATCAGCGACAAGTTCATTGCCGACGCCAAGGAGGCCCTGACGGTGGGTGACATCGTGAAGGTCCGTGTGGTGGCGGTGGACGCAAACCAGAAGCGTATCAGCCTCTCCATGAAGCAGGAATCTACCGACGGTGTTGCCGGTGCGGGCGTGAGTGGCCCGCGCGGCCAGCGTGTCGGCGGACCCAAGGGCGGTTTCGGTGGCCGCGGCCGCGATAACCGCGGCGGACGCCCCCAGGGGGGCATCCAGGGCCACGCGACTATCGCCGACCTGAAGAACAAGATTGCCGGTAAGGAACGCCCGGGTGCCGCTCCGAAAAAGCCCGCCGCCCCCGTCCAGATCGGCAAGCTCAACTCCATGCTCAAGCAGATTATGAAAAAGGCTAAATAGCGCTCTCATCGAGAGCGCCCACGGTTGTATTCGCGATCCGGCGTTTTTAACCTTGCGATTGTAGCGAATACAACGTGTAGGGAGGGTCTTAGGGAGGGCGGAAGCCCTCCCTTGTCGCAAACAAAAAAAGCCCGACCTAGGTCGGGCTTTTTAATCCTTAGATAAAACTAGAACTGTCGCTTCTGTGAGCAACAAAGCCCCAGTTGTTAAACTGGGGCGGTTGCGAGAGCGAGTGAGATTCCGGAGGAACTTCGCTCAAAAAGACGAACGAGCGGTCAGTATCAGTCCCCGGTGAAGATAATCACCAGCACGGACGCCACGAAGGCGGCGGAGACAATCAGGAATTCCCAGGGGTTTTCCATGATGGAGGACTTGGCAGAAGCGGTAGACTCAGAAGGAGCAGCGGCTTCGGCCTTGGCGGCTTCTTCGGCGGCCTTCTTGTCGGCTTCGGACTGGGCGAGGGCGGCGCTGTCAACCGGAGCTTCTTCGGTCTTGGCTTCCAGCACTTCGGCGGAGTCGGCCTTGGCGGTATCTGCGGCGGCTACGGCTTCAGCCGGAGCGGCGGCAGCGGAGTCGGCGGGTGCGGCTGCTTCAGCAGGCTGAGCAGCGGAATCTGCAGGGACTGCGGCGGGAGCGGCAGCGGCTTCGGCAGCAGGCTGAGCAGCAGAATCAGCAGGGGCTGCGGCAGGAGCGGCAGCGGCTTCGGCAGGAGCGGCAGCAGGAGCAGCTTCGGCAGCGGGTGCCGGTGCGGCCTCAGCAGGGGCAGCAGCTGCGGGAGCAGCGGCTTCAGCAGCCGGGGCAGGAGCAGCAGCCGGTGCGGCGGCTTCGGTCTTTGCAGGAGCGGCAGCGGGGGCTGCGGCGGCAGGCTTTGCGGCATCGGCAGCAAAGGCAACGGCAGAAGCCAGCATGGTTGCCAGCAACAGATTCTTAATCTTCATAGTAATCCTCTCTATGTTTAAACTTTAACGCTCTAAAAATAGCACTTCTTTGTCCGATTTGCTCACTTTTTTTCAAAAAAAATCATTTTGTCCGCTTTTTTTATCCTTTTGTCGCTTTTTTGCGAATTATTGCGGATTAAAACAGGCCCCAAAACTCCATTTGGGCATGGAAATTTTATCTTGTAACATATGAACTGTAAGCCAGGCGTTGCGGGCTGGCGACTGAAGCCCGCTAGAAGGGGTAGGTGGCAACAAGGTGCCACCGAGGGGAAGGCTTTCCCCTTTAATTACCGTTCGGCTCAATCTCGGGGGTGTACCTCCGGCATCGCCTCACTCTCGCCACCACGCCTCGTCAATACGAGTCGCTTGTGGCTCACGGCCCTTCTTTGACTTTTGACGTAAACTTCCTGTAACTAATCAACCTAACACCTACAACCTACAACCTAAAACCTAACTATGGCATTCAAATACGAAGCGACCGTGCAGCACGGCGAAGACAAGACTGAATACGTGAACCTCGGCAAGGACGGCATTTCTGTCGCCGAGTTCGAAGGCAAGAAGATTTTGAAGGTCGCCCCCGAGGCGCTGACCAAGATCGCCCAGGCGGCGTTCGAGGAAGTGAGCTTCAGGCTCCGTCCGGCCCACACCCAGAAGGTGGCAAAGATTTTGCAGGACCCGGAGGCATCGGACAACGACAAGTTCGTGGCCCTCACGCTTTTGAAGAACGCCTGCGTGGCCGCCAAGGGAATCCTCCCGTTCTGCCAGGACACCGGTACCGCCATTTGTATTTGCCACAAGGGCCAGCAGGTCTGGACTGGCGCCGACGACGCGAAGGCCATTTCCGAAGGTATCTACAACGCCTACACCGGCAAGAACCTGCGCTACAGCCAGATTGCTCCCCTCACCATGTACGAGGAGAAGAACACGGCCTGCAACTTGCCCGCCCAGATTGACATCCACGCCGAAGAAGGGGCTGACCTCAAGTTCCTGTTCGTCGCGAAGGGCGGCGGCTCTGCCAACAAGACTTACTACTGGCCCATGACCAAGGCGCTCCTCAACCCCAAGTCTCTCGAGAAGTTTATTTCGGACAAAGTAAAGACTCTCGGTACGGCGGCCTGCCCTCCGTATCACCTGGCCATCGTGATTGGCGGGACCTCTGCCGAAATGAACACCCACACCGTGAAGCTGGCCAGCTGCGGCTACCTGGACGACCTTCCGACTACGGGTTCCGAAGGCGGACGCATGTTCCGCGACGTGGAGATGGAAGAAAAGGTTCTGCACATCTGCCAGAAGACGGGCATTGGCGCCCAATTCGGCGGCAAGTACTTTGTGCACGACGTGCGCGTAATCCGCTGCCCCCGTCACGCTGCAAGCTGCCCGGTATCTATCGGCGTTTCTTGCTCTGCCGACCGCAACATCAAGGCGAAGATTGACGAGAACGGCCTCTGGCTCGAGAAGATGGAACACCATCCGGAACAGTACCTGCCCAAGGGCGATGCCGTGAACATGGCTCCGGCGGTAGAAATCGACCTCGACCGCCCCATGAAGGACGTGCTTGCCGAACTTACCAAGTACCCGGTGAAGACCCGCTTGAACTTGAAGGGCACCATGATTGTGGCCCGCGACATGGCTCATGCGAAGATTGCCGAAATCTTTGACAAGCAGGAGAAGGGCGAGGCCCTCTCCGATATCGAGAAGACCGTGCTCGAAGTGGTGAGCAACCACCCGATTTACTACGCCGGTCCGGCCAAGACTCCGGAAGGCATGCCCACCGGAAGCTTTGGCCCCACGACCGCCGGCCGCATGGACCCGTACGTGATGCGCTTCCAGAGCAAGGGAGCTTCTATGATCATGGTGGCGAAGGGCAACCGCAGCCAGGACGTGACCGACGCCTGCCACAAGTACGGCGGCTTCTACCTGGGTTCCATCGGCGGCCCGGCGGCTATCCTTGCCGAGCAGAACATTTTGAGCAACGACATCGTGGCCTTCCCGGAACTGGGCATGGAAGCAATCCGCAAGATTACCATCAAGGACTTCCCGGCATTTATCCTCGTGGATGACAAGGGCAACGATTTCTTTAAGGATCTTCTCTAATCCCGAATTGTCATCCTGAGGCCAGAGGCCGAAGGATCCAGACCAAAAGAAAAATCCCGTCGGAATAACCGGCGGGATTTTCGTCATAACGAAATGCTTTGGTGTTACCTGATGGCGATGGGAATGCTCTTTGCGACATTCCTGTTTGCGATGCGGGCGATGTAGTACCCCTGGGGCAGAGTTTCAAGTGAAATTTTTTGAGTCCCGCGGACACTTACTTGGACGGATTTCACCTTGTTGCCCTGCATGTCGAAAATGCAGATGTTGATGGGGGCTTCTTGCGGCGAGCTTATCAGAAGAGCATTGTGTATGGAAGTGACGCCGAATGTAGAATTGCTTTCCGATGTCATCACGGGCTTTTTGATAGCGCTTGGAAATTTTTCTCCGATATCCACGCCCTTTTCTTGAACGAAATGGGAAATCAAGCGGATGTAGTAGGTCTGGTAGCCGAGACTCGGTTCCGTGAGTTCCCAGGAGTCGATGGGCCAGCCACTGTTGATGTTGCTGTACATCTTTTCGTGGGGTTCCCCTACAGGGATAGAAACCGCATAGCAGAGGGCGTTGTTGCTTGCGCTTCCACAGCCTTTTGCCGTATGGTCGGCATCGTATTGCTTGCAGCAATCCGCCCAGGTGTAGCGGGAGTTGGCGCCTCCTACCAGGTATCCGGGCGCAGGGTTTTCATCGTTAAACCAGCCGTGGTAAAAGGCGGTGACGCTTTTTTCTGCCCCATAGATGCCCATGTTGGAAAGGTACACCATGCCGAAGGGGTTTACGCCGTGCAGGTAGTGCAGGTAGTCTTCGGCGGCATCGTGGTTCTCCATTTTTTCATAGAGAAGCCCGCTCGATGCCTTGGCAGAGTTGGAACCCCAGTTGTAGTCCCGGATGTAGGCCTGGTAACCGTCCTTGCCTAATCCATCGACGATGTAGTTGCTAGCCTTGAATACCGACACGAAACGCTCTTGTACAAGACTTTTTGTTTCTGCGTTGGCGTCTTTATACCCCAGGTAAAGCAGGTAGAGCAGGTCGTGGGCGATGCGGTATTGGTCCAGGGCCCAGCTGCCGTACTGGCGCATTAGGGGTAGACTGTCGGTTGCTCCTTCGAAACGCTTTAGGTACTCGGGGTCTTCGGTCATTTCGTACATGGCAAAGTCTGCGGCTACTTTTACTACGAAGCGGGCTCCTGTTACATAGTTGGTGTCGATTTCTTGTTGGCCTGCAGCCAGATCCTTGGTTCCATATTCGGCTTTGTTGTTGTAGAACATGGAATCCGGGTGGGCTTCGGCCCATTTGAATGCGCGTTGGGCAGCATCTTTCAGGGTGGCTGCATAGGTGGTATTCCCACGCTTGTCGGCGACGATTGAACCCAGGGCGAAGGCCTTGGCTGCGGAGTAGGCCGACATGGCGTTGGGCGCTCCGTAGTAGCTTCGCCCTTTTGCGGCCGAGGGCGGCGAGACGTGATCTTCGTCGACGACAGAGAGGATGGAACCGTCTGTATTCTGCATGCGGAGCAGGTGGTCCATACCCCACTTGACCTCGTCCAGGATATCGGGGATGCCGTTCCCGGATTCGGGGATGTTGTAGTCGTCGGTAAAGGCCCTTGGTTTTTCGAGATAGGCACGCAAGAGCATCTCGATATAGTTGCCGTTCCAGATGGTGTACTTGTTGAAGTCGCCGGCATCGAACCAGCCTCCGCTTACATCGCGTTCGGTGGCGGCGTTGGTGCTGTCCGTGAACAGGCGGGCGTGCTTGTCCTGATCGTGGTTGATGGCATCTGCCCATTCCTTGCCTGCGTACTTGGCCTCTTTTGCCATGCCGACCCGCTGGTAGAACATCATGCGCATGGCGGCCTTCAAAATGTCGTTGTAAACGTCGTCCTTGATGCGAAAATAGAAGGATTGCTTAAGGTTGTCGGACTTGTCCCGCACATAGTAGGTGCCGGGCGTAGTGACACTGGAAAAGTCGAACCACCAGATTTTGTCGCCCGAGGCCGTGTCGATGGCTCCTTCTTGAAAGGCGACGGGGGCGCCTGAAAATATCACCTTCGATGTAGCAGAATCTACCACTTCCATGGTGGTTCCGGGGGCGTAGGAAAGGGAGGCGTCAAACCCTCTTTCCGGGGACCGGAGCACGGCAACCTTCTTTGCCGAAGGGCGGTAGCCGAACTGGTCCACCGTGATGAAAACATCTTGGGCAAAGGAAAAAGAAACCCCGGCCAGGATAAAGTAACGCCAAAAGCGACTTAAATAGCTGTCTTTTGAAAACCCCATATACACCTCCATAAGGGAATATAAACAAAAATTCCCAATTTGCCCGTTATGTATGAAAAATGAATTGTTTTTCTTTTGAGGAATGTTATTTTTAAGGTGTTGTTTTATATTAGAGAGGGTTCCCATGAAATCCGATGTTTGCGAGCTTTCCGTCAATGCCACCGACCTTAAAACCGTACTGAAAGAAACGGCCAAGTCCGCCGCCTATAGGGAACTGGACAAGAAGGAAACCTACCGCCTTCGTCTGTTGGCCGAAGAGCTGGTGGAAATGCTTCCGGCACTGCTTCGTTTTTCAGAAGGCAAGTTCTGGGTAGAAAGCGAAGGTAAGAGTTTTGAACTTCATGTGACCTTGCGCCCGAACCAACTCCTGACCGCGGAACGCCGTGAAAAGTTGTTGGATGTTTCGACATCCAAGACCAATGCCGCTGCCGTAGGTATTATGGCCAAAATTCGCCTGGCTGCTGAGTTTATGTTGGTTGATTACGAAAGAAGCGCCAGTATGTCCGAAACTTTCTATATCCCGGGAACACCCTCGGTGGTCAGTCTGGCTGACCCTCTGTGGACCCTCAATGCCTACCGTGAAGGCGCTAAGAAGGCCAAGGGCGAAACTTGGGACGAACTGGAAAAGTCCATCGTGGCAAACCTGGCCGATGACGTGGTAGTGGCCCTGCAGGGTGGACAAGTAGACATCGTGGTAAAAAAGGCCTTTTAGCTTAAAGTAAGTCGGGTCTGGTTATGGAAGGAAAAATTCATTCACAAATTAGTGACATCATCGTCAAGGACATGATGGAAGGGGTGATTGCCGTCAATTGCGAAGGTGTCATCAGCTATGTGAACAACGCCACAGAGATGATTCTCAAAAAAACAAGGGACCAGCTAGAAGGCAAGTCCGTGGTGTCCGCTTTCTTTGAGTCTGAACTCAATGACGAGTTCAACCAGACCATTATGGATGCTATTTATGACAAGGATGGCGCTGTACATGAAGGCCTTGTTCCATACTGTGCCAATGGAAAAATCATCCAATTGCACATGATTGCCTCCATTCTTCGTGAAAATGGGAAGAAGGTTGGGGTCATTGTGGTGATTGGAGATGTGACGGAATTTGTAGAGCAGAGAGCCCGCGCCGCAGAACAGACCCAGCGATTGCTGGACTCCGTAGTCCGGACTCTTTCTCAGGCTATCGATGAACGATCGTCCTATACGGCAAACCATACTCGTAACATGGTCCAGATTGCCGAAAGTTTTTTGGATTGGTTGGACAAGACGGACCATCCTTGGAAATTTGAGGAGTCTCGTCGCCGCAGTTTTCTTATGAGTGTCTGGCTCCACGATGTAGGTAAGCTTGCCGTGCCTCTAGAAATCATGGACAAAGAAAGCAAGCTGGGCGCCCAGATGAAGGTAATCGAGGACCGATTTGTCAAGATTTCCCTGCTGGATGAAATTGCCGTATACCGCGGAGAAATTTCCGCCGAAGAAAAGGAAGTCCGCAAGAAGGACCGGGATGTTGCTTTGGACGAAATTCGTCGCATCAATCGTGCGGAGTTTGTGCCCGATGAAAAGTTAGAGCTTCTGAAAAAAATCATGGTGGAAAAGTACCATGATGAAAGCGGCGAAGAAAAGCCTATTTTAACGGAAGAAGAAATTGAAAATCTTTCTATCCGAAAAGGAACGCTGAATGACAGGGAACGTGCCGTTATCCAGAGCCATGCGGTTGTGACCGGGAGAATCCTTGACCAAATTCAGTTCCCTAACGAATATTGTCACGTGCCGATATGGGCCTCTGAACATCATGAACTTTTAAGTGGACGGGGCTATCCGTACCATTTGAGCGGCGAGCAGATTCCAAAAGAAGTCCGCCTATTGACCATCTTGGATATCTTTGAAGCCCTGACGGCAAAGGACCGCCCATACAAGAGGCCCATGCCTATAGAAAAGGCATTTTCCATTTTGGAAAGCATGGTGAAAGCGGGTGACTTGGATGGTGAAATTCTAGGCCTGTTCAAAGAAAGCAAGGCTTGGGAAAAGGTTACCTTAGAATAGGGGTCGTTATTTTTCGCCACTGTCCGGGTTGTAAATCGCCAAGGGCGATATTTCCGATTTTTATGCGGATTAACCGAAGTGTCGGAAACCCGACGGCGGCGGTCATGTGCCGCACCTGACGATTCCTGCCCTCGATAAGGGTCAGTTGTACCCAGCTGGTGGGTATGTTTGCACGGAACCGCACTGGCGGGTTCCGGGGCCAGAGCCAGTCCGGCTCGGTGGTAATTTCGGCCTTGCTGGGCTTGGTACGGTATCCCTTGATGGTGACGCCCTTTTGTAGTTGCCTGATGGCCTCTTCGGTAATTTGCCCTTCGACCTGGGCTAGGTAGGTCCGGGGGTGTTCGAATTCCGGATCCAGAAGTTTCTTGATGAGTTTGCCGTTGTCCGTCAGGAGCAGGGCCCCCTCGCTGTCGTGGTCCAGCCTGCCAGCCGCATAAACACCGGCAGGGAATCCGAAGGTGTCCAGGGCAGGGTGGCCGGCCTCGGGAGTGAACTGGCTCAGCACTCCGTAGGGCTTGTTGAAAAGGATAACGGTGGACATTTACCAAAAATGTAGGTAAATTTATGGAACCTATACAAGCCTCAAACTCCGAACCTCTTGCAACCTGCGGCCCTAATACCTACAACCTATAACCTAACCCCTAGCCCCTAGATTCTAGCCCCTAAATCCTAACCCATGCTTGACTTTACCGGACTTCTTGACTACGCCTTTGCGGAACGCCTATACGATTCCGCTTACCATGGGCTGGAACATTGGCACCAGGTGGAGTTCAATGGGCTGTTGCTGGCTTCCAAGACTGGGGCTGACATCACAGTGGTTCGGCTTTTTGCCCTGTTCCATGACTGCAGACGCATGGACGATGCCTACGACGGCGAGCATGGTCCCCGGGCGGTTGAATTTATAGACCGGTGCATCGCCGAAAAACGGTTCGAGCTGGACGCGGAACGGCTGGAAAAACTCCGCATGGCTTGCCGCTTGCATACCACGGAGCGGCAAACTGGAGATATTACCGTAGATACCTGCTTTGATGCAGACCGTCTGGATTTGGGCCGTGTCGGGATTTATCCCATGGAAGAAAAGATGGCCACCGACGCCGGCAAAAAAATCGCCCGCAAGCTAGCTCAGGCAGGAGCGCCCGTGTTCCACCAGCGGGAATGGATTAGAGACTTCAAGTTTTAGCTTTTGTGACACTGTTCCCGAATTTAGCACGAATGGTCGCACATATAGGGCAGTCTTCCACCTTGTGGCCACGGGCCTTGCAATAGGTTCGTCCGTAGTAGATAATCTGCAGGTGGCGTTTTTCCCATTCGTTTTCGGGGAAGATTCTCTTCAGGTCTTTTTCGGTCTGTTCGACGCTACTGCCGTCGCTTAGACCCCAGCGCTCTGCCAGACGGTGGATATGCGTATCTACCGGGAAGGCTGGAATCTTGTAGGCGTGGCTCATGACCACGCTTGCGGTCTTGTGGCCTACGCCGGGCAGGGCTTCCAGTTCTTCGAAGGTGCAGGGGACTTTCCCCTTGTATTTTTCGACCAGGGTCTTGGACAGGTTGAAAATGTTCACGCTCTTGGTGTTGAAAAAACCGCATGGCTTGATGATTTCGGCAATGCGTTTCACGCCCAGCTTGACCATGGCGGAGGGTGTATTGGCTTCCTTGAAAAGAACCTTGGTTACCTGGTTTACCCGTACGTCGGTACACTGAGCGCTGAGCACAACGGCTACCAACAACGTGTAGGGACTTTTGAAATCCAGCGGGATGGGCGGGTTCGGAAACAACTCATCTAGAGTTTCGCTAATGAACTTGATCTTGTTGGAGTTTGCTCTAGCCACTAGATCCTAGTCTCTAAGCTCTATTTACAGTCCCGCGTAAAGTCCTGCTGCATGTTGAAGCTGGGCGTTTCGTCGTCGGGGTGGCCCACTTCTACGGCAGGGACCCCAGCGTAGGTGGTGTGAGGCGGCACGTCGGTCAGCACTACCGCACCGGCGCCGATCTTTGCGCAGTCGCCGATGTGGATGTTCCCTAAAAGCTGAGCGTGGGCTCCAAGCATCACGCCGTTCCCGATTTTCGGGTGACGGTCTCCGACTTCGTTGCCGGTTCCGCCTAGGGTCACTCCGTGCAAAAAGCTCACGTTGTTCCCGACTACGGCGGTTTCGCCGATGACGATATTGGTGGCGTGATCAACAAGAATTCCGTGGCCAATCTTTGCCGCCGGGTGGAAATCCATGCCGAACTTGCGGCTGATGATGTTCTGGAGCATCTTGGCCGGGAACTGACGGTCTTCTTCCCAGAGCACATGTGCTACGCGGTAGGCTTGCAAACCCTGAAAACCCTTGAAAAGCAGAAGCGGTTCCAGATATCCGGTGCAGGCGGGGTCGCGAAGTACGGTAGCCCGCAAATCGTGTACGGCATCGTCCAAAAGTTCCGGATGCTTGACGTACAGTTCGTTGAAAATCTTTTCCAGTTCAGCCCGGTCAATGACTTCTCCCGCCAGCTGACAGGCAAGCGTTACCGAAAGCATTTCCGCAAAATTCTTGCGGCTCAGGATTTGTTCTTCTAGCATCAGGCGGGAAAGGGGTTCCCGCTTTACAAGTTCCTGTGCGTCTTTCCGCAGTTCCTTTTCGATTTCGTCTATAGTCATCGCGTTCAAATTTAGAAATTAGGCATTAATAGATAATCATTAAATCCTTGGTTTTGCCGCTGGAGCCCGCCCTATAGCGGTAAACTCCTGGAACCATCTTGGATTTTATAAAGTTCTCGTCTAGGCAGTGGGTCTCACCGTTATAATTTTCTCGGAAAACCAGGTCGCCCCTGCGGTTACGGATTTCGATGAATTTTTTGTCCAGAGGCAGTGGAGCAAAACAAAGGTTCCCGTGCCGCCAGGGGGTGGGGTAGGCCCGCAGGGGTTTTGAGGCTAGTTTCCCGGGCAGGGGAGAGGGGTTTTCGAAACGGCTGAAAATCCAGATGATGGAATCGGCGGCGAAGCTTTCGGTTCGCAGTGAATCCAGGGTGTTTATGCTAGAGATTTTCCGCAGGCTGGCATGGCCGTTCTTGAACAGCAGCACAGAAGCCTTGCCGGCATAGTTTTCGAGATTCGGGAAACCGGCTCCGTAGTAATTGTAGGAGAATATGGAGGAATCGGGCCTGAATCCTTCGGTGCTATAAATGTAGGGAATCGTTTTCCAGAGAGGCTGATCCGCAGAAAACCAGGCGCTGGAATCTACGGCCTTGCTGTTCTTGCCGGAATAGGCGAGGCGCTCCGCAAAGTCTTGAAAAACGTCTTGCGGATTTTTCTTGCGGGCCTCGACAGCACTTGCGTACTGTTGCCGGAAAGAACCTTCAGGATTTTTGGAGAAGTTTTCCCAGATGGACTTGTCAAAGAGGGAATCTACACGGTTGTGGAGGTACAGGAAAAACAGGGAGGCTCCGTAGATGGCCGTATTTTGGTCAATCGGGGTTCCGGTCTGATCCAGGAACTCTGGAATATAACGGACATAGTCGTTCACTTCGGGGGCGCCGACCTCTTCCATGCCGGTGGCAGAAGCCTCGAACCAGAAATTCATGTGCTCGTAAGGGCTCAGGTAGCGGACTTGGATGGCGTGGTACAGTTCGTGGAATGCCGTGACGCGGATGGCCTTGTCCCATTTTTCGGCGTAGGAATATTTTTCGGTGGCGTGGATAATCGGCTTTGTGGATTTCCAGTATTTGCATTTCTTTCCGCCTACATCCAGGCTGGCGTATTCGGAATTGAACAAGTCAACGACCATAAAATCGTTGTCAATCATAAGCTCCGAAGTCTGCCAGTTGTTTCTGCCGGAGAAATTCGTGACGGCAAAGCAATCTTCGCAAAATCCGGAGCTGCCGTGAACGGTTTTGGGATTGCGAACAAGGTTCAGTTCCAAGACTTCGACTCCGTAGAGTCCGGACTTAACGGGCTTTTGGTAATGGACGGTGGTGTCCCTGCCTTTTGGAACCAGCATTTTATTTTTGGAAATATGCAGGTCCCAGGCTTTTTCCAGGTTGACGGCCAGGCTGTCTACGAATTTTTCCGTAGCGGCATGAGGCCCGTTCAGTACATAGAAAATCTGGAAATGGGAGGTAGTCTTGGAATAGACGGAGTCGTAGTAATCCTCGACTTCGCAGGAACCCTGCGTGGTTGTTGCTGCGGTCGTGACCTTTCCCTTGTTCTCTATCCAACTTTCTACTGCCTGCATGGTGCCGCACCGCCCGTGGGCAAAGGCAGAAACGGCTAGCGTCGTTGCTAGGATTGTCCAAACATTCAAAAGGTTGCGCAAAGTCCTGGACACGGTTGCTCCTACAGAATACCCTGCAACTTTTTTAGGGCCGTTTCCCTGACGGCTTTGTTGAAGGTAATGGCTTTCTGGTGGTGGGGCTTGATTCGTGCGTCCACGATCAGGGGGGGCTCGCAGGCCCAGTGCTTGTGGACGTAACGCTCGTTCAGACCGTACAAATCCCTGGCCGGGTCCGACCGGGTAAAGGTCAGCCACAAGAAATCTTGGAGGTTGGTTTGCGGATTATCTATGCCCAATGTAGAAGTGTCATCTACGATGCTTACCCATGGGTAGTTTTCGCGGAAATTCCAGTTTGCAAGGGAATCCCGCAAGGCGGCAATTCCGCTCTCGAAAGATTCCGCCATGTCGCTGTTCCATTTCAGCACAACGACTCCAGGCATTACAATTTTGGGCTCGGCGAAAGAGGCGGGTAGGCGTAGGCTTTGCAGGTCGGCGGTGTCGTTTCGCAATTCGCGAATTTTCGGGCCCGCTGCTGCCATGACCAGTTTTGAACCGTGGTTCAGGGCGCCTCCCGTGTAGTCCAGCGTGTCCGTGGTAGTTTCTGTCTGAAAGTGCAAATCCCTGTCCGTGCGGAGCCGTTCCAGAATGTGGCCGAAAAACTCCGGGATCCTGTTCACGTCCAGCTTTGGATTGTCCTCTTTGGCGGCAATCATCAGGTACTTGGTAAGGCTCACCTGGTTAAATCCTAGCAGGGCGTTTGCCGTCTTCAAAAGTTCCATGGGTTCCCGTTCTTCGGGCTTTGCGTAGGGCCTAAAACTTTCCGAGCCAAGGGCGAGGCAAAGCGGGTGCACGCCTGCCGCATCGACGGCGTGAACGGCATGGACTCCCGGCAAAGACGTAGGCACCATGGGCTTTGTCACCTTGTGGATAAAATTCCCGAAAAGGGTGTCTTCTTGCGGCGGGCGGCCTACTACGGTAAAGGGGTAGACGGCGTTCTTTTTGCAGAGGACCTTCTTTACCTTCAGGTAGGGGAACAGGTGCTTTCCGGAGTAATAACCCACGTGGTCTGCGAAGGGGCCTTCCGGCTTCAAGTCCGGTGCCACCTCTCCCAAGATGCAGAAGTCCGCGTCGCTAGAAACGAGGTAGCCGTTATGGATAAAATAGCGGAACCTTCGGCCGGAGAGCATCCCAGCAAAGAGCAGTTCCGACAGGTTCTCGGGCATGGGCATGATGGCGGCGATGGTATGGGCTGGTGACCCTCCCAAGAAAATGCTGACCTTTAGCGGACGGCCTTCTTCTATCGCTTTCTGATGATGCTTGGCAATGTCCCGCTTGATCTGGTAATGGAGTCCGCATTCGTCGGGGCCGTATTCGTTGCCGGAAATCTGGATGCGATACATGCCCAAGTTCGTGGTCATGATGCTTGCGCTTTTGCCTGGGCGGCTTGCCACTTGAGGTAACGTGAGGAAGGCTCCGCCGTCGTCGGGGGTGCATTTGATTTGCGGCAAGTCTTGCAGAGTGCATTCTTCGAAGTCGGCTATGTTTCCGCTTTTAACGGGCAGGCTGTGGAGTCCGGCTTTTGCTGCCAGTATCAAATTCCCCAGATGGGGGTGCTTGAAAAAATCTACGGGATTCGACTTGAACAGCACGGCGGCCTTGGTGCTTTCCAGGGTGTTCCGGAACAGAAAGTCCATGCGCTGTTGTGTGCCGTAAAGGTTTGCCACCGCCGGGAACTTGCTGCCTTTCACATTCTCAAACAGCAGGGCTGGCCCGCCCTTTTCAAAGGCGATTCGTGCCATTTCGGCCATTTCAAGGTTCGGGTCCACCTCGCAGCGGATACGTTTCAAAAACCCTGCTTTTTCCAAATCAAGCAGGGCTTGTTCTAGAGTGGCGTACATGGAAATCCCCAGGTTTTGAGGGCCTTAACCTGCAGTAGCGCTCTGGTCCAGGGCCTCGATGGACTGGGTCTTTTTCTGGGCTTCGTAGGCCAGCATCACGTCGCGGGTGTCCTTGCGGGAATAGATGCCGTACACGATGTTTGCCTTGTCGATAATCGCTGCGAAAACTTCTTCGGGAACATCCGTGAATCCCTGGAAGCTCATCTCGTCGTAGCAGGCGGTCATGTTCCCTTCGTCAGAGAAGCAATGCTTTGCGGTGAACCCGCGGAAGGGGCCTTCGCCAAGACGCACGGTAATCTTGTTTTCTTTGACGGAACTGACAATGCCGGTCCACTTCAAGGTCTTGAACCCCCACTGGAGGTTGTATCGCACCGTGGCGCCCGGTTCAAGATTTTTGGGGAAGGTGTAGTGCAACTGGGGGTTCTTACCCATGGTCAGGTTCATCGGGGCGTATTGCAGCGTCTCCAGAACGTTCTTTAGGGAGAACTCTTGCCAGGATGTTTGACTCAGTTGGACCATACGTGAAAAATGTAGTAAAAAGAACGACTCTCTAGAACTCGAAATCTACCGCACGGCGTTCGGTGACTACCTTCTTCACGAAGGAGACGATAGCCTGGTGTTCCGGGTGGCCTTGATAGAAATCGAGGGCTTCCTTGGTGCGGAAAGTGGTGTCCAGGGCGATGTCGTATTCCACGTCGCCATTCCCGAGTTCGGCCTTGCCGAAGTTCAGTCCAGATTCGATGCTCACGAGACCGGGAATTTTACCTTCCAGTGCGTGGAAGGCGTCCACCATCTTTTGGCCGTTTTCCTTGGCGGTGGCGCCTTCGGCCTCGGTCTTCAGTTTCCAGAATACGATGTGTCTGATCATGAGTTCCTCTTTTCTTGATAAAGTTTCCGGTATAGGTCGAGCTGACGCCCAAAACAGTCGTTCCAGCTGAATTTCTCGGCGTAGGCTCGGGCCTTTTGTTTCATGGCCTGCATATCGGAGCGGTACAGCTCCACGATAGTCTCTGCTAAGGCGTGGGGAGTGCGCTCCTGAAGGATTTTGCCCGCTCCCGATTCCGTCACGTGTTCAAAGGCGGCTCCGGTAGAGGCTCCAATCTGGGCATTTCCGCTGGCCATGCTTTCCAAGATAGAAAGCCCGAAGGTTTCCCAGCCTGAAAGGGCAAGCCCCATATCTACGCTGGCGTAGTGGCGGGCCATTTCGTCGATGGACTTGATAAAGCCTACATAGCGGATGTGCTTGTACTTTTGTACAGCCTCTTTAACTTGGGGCAGATACGGCCCCGTGCCCGCCAAGATGATTTCCGGCTCGACGCCCAGCCGCTCCGTCAGTTCGTCGTAAGCTCCAAGCAAAAGTTCAATGCCTTTTTCTTCGCAGAATCGGTGCGGGAAAAATATGGTGAGCCTGTCGGGGTTTCCGCTCTTGAAGTCGGCCACCAGGGCCTCGTCCCGTTTGGAAGGCGAAAACATCTGGATGTCGCAACCCAGGGGTATCCAGTGGCTGTGGGGGAGGTGGCGCTTTTCAAGACGGTCCATCACCTCCTTGCAAGAAACCTGAATACCGTCGAACTTCTTGAATTCTTGCTTGGCGTACCAGAAAGCGACCCGCTCGGCAATGCTTCCGAAAAAACGTCCTAGTTTGTTTGCAACAGGCCGGCCCACGTAGGTGACAGGGAAGTCGGCGTGCCAGAAACTGAGGAGTATGGCTTCAGGGCAAATCCTCTTGGCAGCCTTGCGGACTACAGTTGGTAAAATGTAGGGAGAACCCACCTCGATGACCTGGGGCATGTACTTTTTCAGGATGGGGCGGATCTGCTTTTGTTTCCAGATAAAGCGGTATTCCCAGTTCCCGGGAAAACGGTAGGCATCAACATGCTCGATAATGAGCCCTGTCCCTCTTTTCTCGGTGAAGGTGCGGCTGTCGGGCATCACGAATACGCTCAGCACATCCTGGCGGTTCTCGTAGAATGCCATTTTTTGCAGGTGATAACGCCGAACGCCACCTCCAGACGGACTCCAGAAGTTGTTGAAATCGACGATGGTGAAGGGCGCTTGCGGCATGGAACGCAGACTATTCCGCTTCTTGCATCTTGTTGGACATAGGGTCGATGAAGATGGGACATTTGTACTTGTGGCTTACGCCCAGCCTGTTGGAATTCACGGACAGGGTGAGGGTCTTGTTCTGGGAATCCAGCCAGTAGATGGCGTCGGAATCACGCAGGTAGGGCCTCGGGCCTTCAAAGCCTTCTTCGGTGGGTATCAGTTCTCCGCCAAGGAACAGGGGAATGTCCAGGCTCTTGTACAGGTCCAGCATCACGAAGGACCTGCGCTCGTGAATGTCGTCAAGCTCAAGTCGTCCGTCTATCTTCAAGTGGTCCAGACCGTCAATCATCACGATGAGGTCGGAATTCTGCTTCCGCTCTTCTTTCAAGATGCTCATCATCTCGTTGTTGTCGAAGGTGGGGTAGTCTTCCCAGATTTCTAGACGGTTTGTCCGGACCAGGTTCATGAGCTTTTTGGTGGCATCGAGAATTTTGCCGTTAATCGCATCGTCTTCGTTTTGCTTTCGCACTGTAAGGATAGACTCGCCTGTTTCCATGGCCACCATGCGGTCAAAAATCTGCCGGCGGGGCGTTTCCAGGGCGATGTAGATAATCTTCAAGATGGGGTTGCTGTCTATAAGGTCCAGGGCTAGGCTAGACAGGAGCGAAGTCTTGAGGCCAAAGGGCTTGGAAGAAACGAAGAAACAGCCGGACTGGATACCGTCGATTTCCTTGGTGAGTTTCGGGAAATTGTTCAAGGCGTAGCCCACGCAGGTATCCGGAGGGCAGCCCATGGCGGCATCGTAGTTTTCCTTGATGTCCTGGAGCAGCATGGAACGGCGGTGGGTGTGAACCGTATCCTCTTCGGTCTTGTCGATAAGGTCAAGCAGGTAATCGGCGCCCTTGTCGCGGACCAGAACGTCTACCGTTTCGTCTTTGGACAGCACGATGGACTTGAATCGCATGTCCAGTTCTTCGGCCATTTTCAGGTAGCCCTGGATACGGTATTCCTGTTCACGCCTGTTGTCTTCGCGCCTGAGAATGACGGTAGCGGAATCGGCACCGCAGGCCTTGAGCTTGAGCAAGTGGCTCAGGGTCAATTCCTGGTACATGGTGGAAACCACGCCGGGAATCCCCGCCAGGTCTGCAGTCAGGGCATCGAAGAAACCTTCTACGATAATGGGGTTGCTGTTTTCGGGCTGGATATTGAAGGGAATATCGCTTGGGCCCGAGGCAAAAGAAACGTAGGGATGGGGCTTGCCGTCGTCTTCCATGAGGCGGCCATACACAGAATGGATGAGCCCCTTGGAATTACGGGCGGGAATAGTAATTCTCGGTTCGTGGTAGGCTTCCAGGTTGTCCAGATAGAAACTGACCTGGTGGCGTTCTAGCCCGGAAAGCATGCAATAGCTAAAGAAGGGCTCCGGGTCGCCACTGTAGTAGCCCAGGCCGTAGAGCTGGGCCTGACCGATGTTCCAGCCCCTGGACTGTAGAAATTCTTCGGAAGATGGGCTCTTGCAGGCGGCCCAGTGGCAATAACGGACAAAACATTCCAGCACCTTGGACTTTTCGCCACCAACTTCCTTGAGCAAAAGGTGGTCGTCTTTCTTGGAGTCCTGTTCCTGTTCGAGTCCGCCCAAGAATTCCAGGGCTTCGGCCCTAGCGGCAGGTTCATCCATGCCGTTGAAGCGGCTCCGCATCACGAATTCCACCAGGTCGCCTTCGCTACCGCACTGGAGGCAGCGGTAACGCCAGTAACCCAGGGCGTCATAGAAGAACAGGGAGGTCTCTTCGGGAGCGTGGAACGGACAGCTGGAAATCAGGTTACGTCCCCACCGGCTGAGGGGAATTCCCAACTGACGGGGGTGTGTCTTTACATGTACAAAACCTGAATTTTCCTGGTCGATAAGCATAGGGAGCCTCCATATAGGAATCTAATAAAAAATACCCGGAAAGGAACACTTTTTAGGTCATTTTATCTACTTTTTGGCTATGGTTATTCTCGGCATCGACCCGGGCTCTATTACGACAGGATACGCCTTTCTGGAAAAGAATCCGAAGGGGTTTTCGGTGCTGGAATACGGCACCATCCATTCACCGGCATCTAAGTCGTTGGAGGACCGTCTATTACAGATTATCACCAAGCTGGAATCCCTGCTGGACCAGTACCGGCCAGACGCCCTGGCCATGGAAGGGGTGTTCTTTGCCAAAAATGCCAAGAGCGCCCTGGTGCTCGGGCATATCCGCGGGGCGGTTCTTGTGGCCTGCCGCAAGCGGGGCATGTCCTTTGACGAGTACCCGCCCAAGGTGGTCAAGCAGTCCGTTACCGGCGATGGTGCCGCCTCTAAGGAACAGGTGGCCCACATGGTCTTTGCACAGCTCGGGATACAGGGCTCCGACCTTCCGCTGGACGCTTCGGATGCCCTGGCTATCGCCTGGACTCACGGAAATCCGCCGCCCTTGACTGCGGCTCTAAAAAAACGGCCTACGGTCCGCAAGAAAAAGGCCTCTGTCCAGCAGTGGAAAGACCTGATCAAGAAGATGGGAGTGGAAATTTAATGACCGAAGATTTGTTGCCCTATGGACTTGGAACGCCGAACCTTGTAGAGGCGTCTCCTGGTTACCTTGTGGATGCCGAAATCCTGCCTTTTTTGAACAAATTAAAAGATGCGGCTGCGGCGGAAGGATTTGAACTTCGGATAGAATCGGCTTACCGGCCTTTCGAAAGGCAACTTTCCATCTGGAACCGCAAGGCCCGTGGGGAACTGCCCCTGCTTTCGGCAGAAGGTGTTCCCATGGAACGGCCTCAAGACGAAGAAGAATTGATGTATGCCATTCTCACCTGGTCGGCCCTTCCGGGGGCGAGCCGCCATCATCTTGGGACAGACCTGGATGTGGTCGATGGGCGAGCCTGCCCAGAAGGTTACGAAGTCCAGCTTACGCCGGAGGAGTGCTCCGGAATGTTTGCCGCTTTCCACAAGTTTTTAGATGGACGCTTTGCCACCGACGGAGCTTTCGGTTTTGACCGGGTGTTCGTCCCAGGCCGCGGAAAAATCCGGCCCGAAGGCTGGCACATCGCCCACCTGCCTACCTCCCGCAAGCGTCTGGGGCATTTCTCGCTGGACACGCTCCGCAAGATTTACGAAGGTTCGGACATGGCTTGTAAACGGGTGGTTCTTGCCCGTCTTCCTCAACTGGCGGAGGAATATATCTATCCGTACTTTGTCTAGGGGATAGGGGCTAGGATCTAGGGGCTAAGGGTTTGAGGTCGCTTCGCTTTGAGGTGAGAGGTTCGGGTCTTAAACGTTGTCATCCTCGCGAAGGCGAGGATCTGCTAGATTGCAGTAAGCGGATCCTCGCCTGCGCGAGGATGACGACCCACACCTCACACCCCACACCTCACACCCCACACCTCACACCTCACACCTCACACCTCACACCTCACACCTCACACCTCACAACTCATAACTACTCCCCATGCTTTCCGGTTCCATCAAATTAAAGTCCAAGCCTTACGGCACCAGCGTTCTCGGTGCGCCTCTCCTGTATTTTCCTTGCAAGGGGGCTTGCCGTTTACTTGTAATGGCGGGTATCCACGGCGAAGAACCGGAGACCACATTCCTCTTGAGCAGAGCCTTGCGCGCCTTTGGTGACAACCTGGAATCGATAGCGTTTATCCTGTGCGCGAACCCCGATGGGGTGACTCTTGGAACCCGCGGAAACGCCAACGGCGTTGACCTGAACCGGAACTTCCCGACAGAAAACTGGAGTGTTGCACCGGTGCATTCCCGCTCCATCTTGGAGGCGGAACGGGACATGGAACTTTCCACAGGGGCAGCTCCTGCCAGTGAGCCGGAAACCAGTGCTTTAATCCAACTGGTGGATACTCTTGTGCCACAGGCGGTGGTGGCTCTCCACAGTCCCATCGGCTGCATTGACGCTCCCGAAGAAACGCCTCTTGTGAAAAATCTCCAGGCGGTGTTCAATGTTCCATACGTCAAGGATATCGGATATAAAACTCCAGGCAGCTTTGGTACCTGGTGCAAGGAACGTAATCTTGAATGCGTTACGGTGGAGCTTCCTCGTCTAGCTCCGGAGCTTTTGTACGAACGCTACGGCCGAGGCCTAACGGACTTCCTGTGCAGAATCTAGATGGCGTCCCCGTTGCCGAGGATCATAGCCACTAAGCAGTAAAACTGCAAGTGGCTATTGTGATTAGGTCCGCCATGACGTCAATTATCTACGAGGTCCCTACGTCATTCCGGCCTCCGAGCCGGAATCTAGAACTGAGTTCTGCCTATGCTATTGAACTAATTTTTCGAAGCCTTTGCTTCCTCGATAATCTTGCTGCGGTTGATAAGGCCTACGCTAAAACCGATGACTAGGTAGCATCCGCCGAGAACAAGCAGGTATTCCAACACGTAGGGGACCTTTTCGGAAATAAACATGAATCCGGCAATGTAGGTGAGTACGATCAGCACGCCTTGGAAAATGTTGAAGGCCTTGTTCTTGCGGGGCTGAAGCTTGGGCAAGAACAGCGGGCTCACCATCAGGATACCTGTGGCAAGCATCACCACAACGGGGATAAACACCAGCGCGGAGTTGGGGTCTGTGAAGATTCCCTTGGATTTCAGGAATACGACCAGGGTGGCGTTGATGGCGCCAGCAAAGGTGGAAGGAAGTCCTGAAAAATGATGGTGGTAGGTGTCGGAATCGCAGGCGTTGTACTTGGCCAGGCGCATGGCGGCACAGAGAACATAGATAGAGAATGTCACCACCAGCAGGGCCGCGTTCTGCTCAAAGAACTGGGGAGCGCAAATCTTGTAGGTAAAGAACACGCAAAAAGCGGGAGCAAGTCCAAAAGCAATCAGGTCGGCAAGGCTGTCGAACTGGGCTCCGAATTCAGAGCTGGCGTTTACCAGGCGTGCGGCAAAGCCGTCCAACTTGTCCAAAAGCATGCTGAGCATCACGAAGTAGGCACCCATGCGGAGCGTGTCGGTAGAGGTGAAGGAATCAAAGGCTCCCGTAACCCAGCAGATGGCAAAAACGCCTAACAAAAAGTTCATGCTAGTAAATGCATTCGGCAAAATAAAACGAGACTTTCCCACGATCAACTCCTTGTTTTTACAACACAAATCTAAAAATTTAATTCAGGACAGATCCTAGTTCCGAAAACCGAAATCCGAAATCATTTTACGGCCTGAATTTCCCACAGCGCCTTCACTCCGGCGGCAACAATCAAGTGCTGCGGCGGTGCGTAGGGGTTTTCTTCGGTGGGGAAATTGGTCCAGTGCTTGGTGGAGAACTGGTAGTACTGGGTTGGCCTGTACATGACCGGAAGCACCGGTATGGTTTCCATAAAAATTTTGTTCAGTTCGCGGTAGGCGAGTGTCAGTTCGGCTTCGTCGCGGATAGTGGGGATCTTGTCCAACAGTTTATTTGCCTCGTCGTTGCTGAAACGACCCTGGTTGGAAAAGGCATCCTCGCCCACAGGTTTGAGCCCGATGGGACCCATAATCTGGGAGAATCTTGTCCAGGGTGTTGCAGCGGAGAGCTCAGCCGTCTGGGTCTTCATGGCGAGGTCGAAGGTTCCCAAGCGCAGGTCCTTGTCCCACACGCCGTAGTCCACGAAATATTCTTCGGCAGGAATGCCGATTTCCTGGAAGGTTCCGGCAATGACCTTGATGGCGTCTTCCCAGTCGGTCCAGCCCTGGGGGCATTCCAACTTGATGGTGCGGACGGGGCTGCCATCGGGGTCCAGAAGAGCGCCTTCGGCATTCCAGGAGTAGCCCGCATCCTTCAGAATGCTACGGGCCTTGTCCAAATCGAATTCATATCCATATTTTTCGGCATCATCTTTATTGAAGAATTTGCTTTCTGTACCGAAGGGCAGGATAAATCCAGATTGCATGGCCGGTGTATAGTTGGATATAGCACGCGCCTTGACTTTTTCGAAGTTGATGCTATGTGCAAGAGCTCTGCGGAAAGCAACATCACTAAAGGGCTTTTGATGATGGGCTATCAATAACGTAGTAATGGACCCGGGTTGGTGGTACGGTTCGTTCCTGCTCCAGGCGCGAATACTGTCCTTAACCTTGTCCCAAATACGGGGAAGGAAAATGGAAGATACGTCTAGGTTACCCTTGACCATAGCACTGTTGAAGTGGTTGTTGCCGTTGTACAAGGAGTGGATGATGTATTTGGGGGCGGGCTTCTTGCCGCCGTGCTTTACATTGCCCCAGTAATTGTCATTTCTTTCCAGGACAATCTTGTCGGGGGAGAATGTTTTTAAGTCGTATGGTCCGGAAACTACGGGATTGGAGTCGTTTTTAAATGCTGTGACCTTGGCCATGTCGTATGTTTTATTGCTTACGGCATTTAGGACAATAGGACCAAAGACTTTTTTGGGGAGAATGGAGGTTTCCGCTATGGCATTTAGAAGGATCAGGGGGTTCCGATTCTCTTGATTTAAGGAGAATGTAATGTTGTTGTTGCTGTCTGCAGAAATCTTCTTGATATAGTTCCAGTTGCCATGCCTTGGGGTGGGCAGGATTGAATCAATGAAGAAGGAAAAAATAACGTCATCCACGGACACCGGTTCGCCGTTATTCCATTTGGCCCGTTCGTCTAGATGAACGATGACGGCGTCGTCAGTCTGCTTGAAACTGTCGGCAAGCATGGGTTCCAGTTCGCCATTAAGCTGGTTGTAGGTAACCAGGGTCTCGTACATAAGGCGGACATTCCCGTCGATAGGGAAATTGGGGTCGTAGTCCAGAGGGTTGAACGTTGCCGGAGGTGCCCAGTCGAACCCTCCAATATAGAGGGTCTCACTTCTTGGGTATTCTTGCTGGCTCTGGACAACCTCTGAATTTTCTTCGGTCTTGCAACCGGAGAAAGTAATCAGAACGCCTGTAAGGGCAAAGACGCTTAAAACCTTGAAAAATGTCAAAATCTTCATCCTTCTAAAAGACAATTACAACATATAGAAATGTAATGTTTTTTCAAAGGAAAAACCACTATTTTGAGGCTAAAAGCAGTCTAAATCGGAGTAAAAATGGTTGAATTTTACCATTTAGAGGGAAAAACCGTACAACAACCTTTTAGAGGATGCGCTAAAGAGAGTCTTGTTCAGGATAAAGGGGGTTCCTGCTCCACCGGGCGTGCTGAAACGGTGGACTATTTTCCCATCAGAAAGGGATATGGCGACAACTTCGTTACCCTGGTCTAGCCAGGCTAGGCCATCTTCCACAAAAGGTTTTGAAAAGATGGAACTTTTCCCCTGGAATTTCCATAGGGGCGTTCCAGAGATGGTATACAGAAGTAGACTTTGGTTTGCAAGCCCCACTAGGACGCAATTTGTCCCCTTGTAGGGGAACGCCTGAAGCGATGCTATTGGGGACTCCATCAGAATTTGTAATGGCTCCTTGGCTGGGGTCCTTGCATCATAAATGAGAAGCCTGTTGTTGTTGGTGGCAAAGATTATAGCGGAATCGGCATGGGTCATTTGCGAGATGCCTGCCTGGATCCGCCCTGATTCCTGCTTGATTTGTCCAGATCCTTCCCATAGGTGGGTGATGTTGCCTTCTAGGCTGGCCGTTATAATTTGGGAGTCGTCCCTTGCAAAAAGGAACGGTAGGTCAAAAATCTTTCTAGACCAGGCCAATCTTCCATCGGGCCTAGTGAGTTTCATTAGGAATCCGTTCCAAGTAGAAATATAGATGGTTTCTGGTTCTAGCGTAATGTTGAAAGCCTTTCCGGGAAGTTGAATGGTCACCTTTTTTCCGTCCTTACTTAGGTCGTAAATGTTTAGGCTGAATCCGGAAGCCAAAGCTAAGGACTTTTCATCACTGCTGATAACCGGACTGTTATCCATCTTGGACAAGGTCCTTGTCCAACGAAGTTCGCCGTTTTCGGCGTTGATGCAAATTAAACGATTTGCCGCCGGATCCACTGTGAAGAGATTCTTTTTGCTGCCGAAGAATTGAGGATATTTTGTTTTCGGCGATATGTTTAAGAGGCTTACGAATTTGGCCCCAATGGCTTTCCCATAGCGTCCAAGTACAAGCGGTGTTACCTGGGGATTGCTGACAGATAAGCGTACGGCTTCGGCCCATGCTTTTTGCCGTTCCTGTTCTTTGCCCTGGGTGTTTTCTAATTGCAAGGCTTTGAAAAGCCATGCTTCGGCATTGCCTGGCTCCAATTTTAGCAGGGAATCTAAAACTGATGTGAGCTTGTCCCACTGGGCGGTTTCTGCCAGTATTGCGGCCTGTTGTGAAAGCAGACTCGATGCAAGGGGTGTCTTGCCATAATAATTTGGAGCTATGCCTTGTAGGTTTTGTCCGTCAAAATTTAAATAGGTATTTCCGTCAGTGAGGATAGGGGCCGTAACAATGGGCTTTGCAAAGTTGAAGTTCCAAATGGGGCGAAGCAGGGTGTCTACCACAATAAGAGCCCCTTCGCTAGTAAATAGTCCGAGAGTTCCCTTTGCTAATGGATGGATCCTGTCTGCATCGCTTCGTGTAACTGAAACAGGGGTTCCTGTATTGAGGTTCACCAAAGAAATACGGCCTGAAGCCTCAAGTACTGCAATTTTTCCTTCAAAGGGAACAATGTTTTCTATGGTATTAAACGAAACTTTCCAACGAGGCTCTGTACCCTTGAGTAGGTTGTAACAGAACAGGTTTCCTCCTGAGTAGAATATGATATTATCCTTTGTAATGGTTACCTTTTGAATGGCGTCGTATTGGCTAATGGTAAAGGATTCTGAAAGATTCTCGTCAGACAAAAAATGAAGGGCGTTGTCTGGACAGTTTAAAACAAAATGTTCTATAGGTGCGTAATAAGATTCCACGATGCATTCGTTGTATTTGTCGCTTGATTGCTCTTGTTCGCCTTTTTTATTGACTAGGGCAATGACATAATCCCCTTGGATCAGGCTTTTTTTGTTGCCAGTGACGATTCCTTTAGGGTTTCTTAGAGCAAAGGCTTTTGCCTTGCGAACGTTGTTAAATGGCTTAAAACGAAGGCTGTCTTTTTCTGGTAAAAAGAACCATATTCCAGTATTGTCTATTTTCAGCACTTCGGCATTGTTTGCTACGTTGGCGGAAACTCTAATAAGAGAATCGTTTTTGATTTTGTATATGTTTCCATCTTGTAGGTGAATGTAAGACGGGGATCCCTCAAAAATTTTAAGTATAGGGGACTTCAGATGAAGGGTGTTTTTTTGGATGGTTTCTGGAGAGCTTTCGGTTGCTGCGATTCTTTCGGAAAGCCAGTAGGCTTTTCTCGTTATCGAAGTTTTTTTGAGACTTTGCTTATAATAGAGATTTGCAGATTGCGTGTTGCCTGCTAGTTCTTGAATCTTGCCGAGATAAAAACTTGCTTGTTCCTGGTCTTCTGCATCCCCTTCGCTGACAACCTTTTCTAAAATGCCTATGGCTTTTTGGAATTCTCCCTTCATTTCAAAACGATATAGGGCTTCTTGGATAGAAGATTCCATTTTTTCAGCTGATGCAAACGAAGCAAGTCCGCATAACCACACAAGCATTATTGCCGTGCGTATTGCGTAATGTCCTATGTCCAATCTGCGGTTCAGCATTTTTTTTCGGCCATCAGTTTTCAGTTAAAACTCACAACTCATAACTCACAACTCACAACTCGTCACACATCAAACTTATACCCTGCTCCTCTGATAGAAAGAATGATTTTGGGGTTGGCTTGGTCATCTTCTAGTTTTTTGCGAAGGTTCACGATATGGTTGTCAATTGTTCGGGTAGAAGGCATGTTGTCGGTGGTGTAACCCCAAATATCTTGCAGTAGGTCTTCTCGTAGAACGACCTCACCCTTGTGCTGCCAGAAATACTTGAGAATCTGGAATTCCCTGGCGGACATTTCTAGGGGGACGCCTCCCTTGGTGGCTTCGTACTTCTTGAAATCTAGGTGGATGTCTGCGAAGTCTACTACCTCGGAAGGTGCCGCAGCCTGTGCGGAGGTTGCATCTGTATCAACCCTACGAAGGAATGCCTTAACTCGGGCCAAGAGTTCCAAGATGGAGAAGGGCTTGGTTACGTAGTCATCTGCCCCCATCTCGAGCCCGGCTACCTTGCTGGTTTCTTCGGTCTTGGCTGTAAGCATGATGATGAATGTCTGCGGGTGTTTCTTGCGGATGACACGGCAGACCTCGAACCCGCTCTTCTTTGGAATCATCAGATCGAGGATTACCAGGTGCGGCATAAAGGAATCCGCCTTGGCGATGGCTTCTTCGCCATCGGCTGCGGTTTCCACGATGTAATTTTCCAACTCAAAGTTGTCTTGCAGACCGAGCCGGATAATTTCTTCGTCTTCTACGATGAGAATTTTGTGTTGCATGTTAATCCACCTTTCTAAATCTAACTGTAAAGTTGGAGCCTTTGCCGGGCTTGCTCACCAGAGAAATGGTTGCTTTGTGTGTCTCTGCCACACGTTTTACAATGGCAAGTCCAAGTCCAGAGCCTTTTGTACTACGGGTCATCTCGTCGCCAACCCTATAAAAATCATTAAATATATTTTTTTGTTCCGAAGAAGGGATGCCTACGCCCGTGTCAATTACTGAAAATACGGCGCGGTCGTCTTCGTTGTAAACCTTGATTTCAATGTCGCCGGGAGCATTGGTGTATTTAATCGCATTTTCTATTAGATTCTGCGCTAGGCTATAAAGTGCCGTGTAATCGCCCATGACATATACGTTGGGGTCAAAATGGGTTTTGAAAGAAAGTCCCTTTTCAACGCCAATATCTTCTACCGCTTCAAAGACTTTCTTGGCGCATACAGAAAAGTCTAATTTTTCCCACTTGAATGCACCTGTACCGTGCTCCATGCGTGTGTAGTTTAGAATAGCTCCGATCAGGTTTTCTAGTCGGGAGGCTTCCTTGTTGATGAGTCCAGAGTATTCCTGGACTTTTTCGACTTTCATGACGCGCCCTCTAGCCATCATTTCGGCGAACATCTTGATAGAGGTGAGGGGTGTTTTCAATTCGTGAGAGACGCTAGAAAGGAAGTTTGCCTTCATGGCCAAAAGCTTGTGTTCCTGAATAAAGAAACGTAGCATAAAGAAGGAGCCAAATATCACCGTAATGAGGGAGAAAAACAAAAGGCCATACATCAGGAGCATTCGATGCCTGGATTCTTTTCGGATTTCGCCTACATCTTTTTCGTAAAGACATAATTGCCACGAAGGGGCCGTGCTAAAGAAGACTTGCGAAATGGCATTTGCACTGTCTGGGATAGCTCCGAGTAAAAGCGAATCCTTTGCATCGGTAATGGAAAAGGGAATGTTGTTCCAACGCTGAGCAACATTTCTTAATTTGTCTATGATACGATGTTGGTAAGCCAGCTCATCTACCTTGGCTATGACAACTTGATTTCCCGACAACATTGGGTACGATAATCTGAAAAGAGTCAGACCGTCTTCTGATTTGAACAGTACCCCCGACTTGGAGGCATTTTCACTGTGCAATGTTTTTTGGAATAGTTCTTGATTGCGGATAAGGATGTCGGTGTAGTTTAATTGGCGGTTAAAGTTGGATCTTAGGTTCCAAAAGGCTTCTCTTTTTTCTTGTTTCAAACTTTCAAAAGAAAGAATTTGGGTAAAGGCGGATTCAAAGAAAAATCTTGTGGAGGGAATGTCTTCGATTGTGCTTTCTTGCAAGAACTGATTTAATACTGACAGACAGTAGTCCTCGGCTTCCTGGTGCTTTCTCATTTTGACCAGGATTTCAAAATGGAGCAGATTGACGGAGCGGGTGAGGTTGGGGTGCAGGTATCCTTTTAGGTTAGGAGCGCTTTCTAGAGGAATCAGCATCCGCAGGGCCTTGTAGTATTGCTTGGTCTTGTAGGCTAGGCGGATTAATCCTATAACGTTTTGAACTTGCTCGTCCAGTTGTTGTAATGGAATTCTTGGGAGGGTTTCTCTAGAATACTGGATTTCCTGGAGATCCCCCCCCTCCCGTTCGCTCTGGAAAAGCGCTTTTTCCAACGGCGAAGGCTTGATATCGGAGAAACTTCTTTCCGGAGAAAGTAACTTGGATGAAATATCTGGATAGACTAGCGTCCCGTTGTTGTAAAGGAAGATGGCCTCAACTCCCTGTACATCCTTGAAGTTTGCGGCATTGCCAAATTCAAGCAGACTTTTGGGAAGCTCGTACAAGAACAGTGATGCGGCTTTTGTTTCTTGGAGTATTTTGCTCTGTTCTTTTTCGAGAGCTTCTTCTAGTTCCTTTTGTAGGGAAACTCTGTTCTCGTCGAAGTTTTTTTGGATAAGAAAGTTCTCGTTCTGAATATTGCGAAAACTCAAATACGAAAGAATCGCCATCGGCAAAACGATGGCTCCAGCAAAAAAGCCGAAGAACAGGAGGTTGTTGCGTGAGATTCTCAGCCGTCACCTCCTAACTTTAGAAGGGGAGGTGCGACGAAATGCTGGGGAACAACAATATGAGAACGCTGGTCCCCATCAATAAAGTGACCAATGAAAAGGCTAATGCGGATATGGCTATCAGTGTTTTTGTCACTTGGCTATTTGTGCTCTATGGGTGACGGAAACCTTGTGACCCATTTCTACGCGGCGGTTGTTGGAGTAGATTTCACGAATTAGCACTGCGGCTTCGTGGTCGGTGGCTCGGGCAATGATGCCTCGGCCAAGAAGACGGGGCGGAATGCTTTCGTCGGATTTGTCCTGTTCCCAGATGGCGATGGCATCTCCGGTACGGAACTTGTCCTCTTTGCCTTTGTCAATGAGCACGTAAGAGTAGGCTCCAATAATCAGCATGGGGTCCATAGAATAACGGATTGTTGCCATCTCTTCGATGTCTGCTTTTTGTTCCTTTCCATAGCCGCTCACATTCAGGACTTTCGGAGCTTTTTTGACACGGGCTTTGGATTGGTTAATCTTGATTTCTCTGAAGCTCTGCACAATTTGTGCACGGGACAAGGTGTCGCCAACGGCGGTAATTTTTGCAATGCCCGAAAGTCTAAGCATGGCGTAGGTGTCAAAGCTCTTTCCATGGGTGCCGGGGACTTCGATAGCTCGTGCATCTAGGATTTCTATCAGGTCTCCCTTCTTTGCCTTGATATCGGTCTTTTTGCCGATTCCAACCACCACTTCCATTTCGGGAATGTGGAGAATGGGTTCCTTCCGTTCGCCGGAACGGATGGAGAAGAATGTTTCGTCTTTTTTCAGGGCGTCAACATCGTAAATCTCTGGGGCGAGAATCTGGTAATAACCATTGAAAATTTTCGGTGCCGGACGCTGCTTGTAGTAGTAAACGTCATCTTTCTTGGTCTTTTTGGGGCGCTTGTCGCGGTTGCGCAGGTCACCCAACATGTTTTCGAAGTCGCCGTTCCGTGCATCGCCTTGGTCGCAACCTACGGCGGAAACGCCCTTAGGGAGGTTGGTGTCGGCGATGGCGCCACCGCAGGGGTAGCGGTTCTGGGTGGTGGGGATCGCTACAGGTTCTTCTCGGGTGCTGTCCCCGAAGTAGATGGAGTCACCTGGATAAATCCAGTGGGGGTCCTGGATATGCCTGTTGTTTTCCCACAGGTCGGGCCAGGCGAAGGGGTCGTTCAGGAATTCGTCACTCAGGTCCCAGAGGGTGTCGCCTTCCTTGACGATATAGGCAGACGCAACCAGCACTCCCAGACCGAGGCACAAAGTCGCAGTTTTCAAAAATCCCATAGTAATCCTTGTAACTCTTTGAACGTGAACAAGTTATGTAATAATTTAATCTTTTCTTTGCCTAAAAGTAGGGGTTTTTTGCACAAAAAGTGTTTTATGGGCGGGTTTTATGGGATTTGGGGCTGGTTTTTGCCTTTTTCCGCCAAGAAGTCCAACTCGGTCCGGCACGAAAATGGCCAAAATCTCGAATTTTCCGCGGCCGGGTTCCAGGTAGAGAGGAATGGATTTGCGAAGGACATACCCCTGGTTCCTGAACTGCTTGATAAGCTTTTGGGCCTGTTCCAGGTCGGCAGTTTCGATCAAGATTCGCTCCGGCCTGACCCCGGCGATGGTTTCGACGGAACCTGCCGGCAGGGGTTCTCCTTCGGGCAGGTTGAAATAGAATGTCCACCGCCCGTCGTTTTCGGACTTGGAAAAGAACTTGGTGAGAAATCCCGGGTCAAAGAACCCCCTATGGAACCGCATGTTGTCTTGCGGGGCGAGGCGGCTGTTCTGGCGGCTAGATTCCATGGATGTTTCGCGGCAATCCTGGCTTTCTACCTGAGCAAACAGCGGGGAAAGGGAGGCGGCCACAAAACTCGAACCCGAGTAGAATTCAAAGAACTTGTCGCCTTTTGCAGGGTGGATGGCGTTTGCAATTTTTTCCGGGAGCTTTAGCCAGGCGTCCTTGATGCGGGGGGCCCAGTCCAGTACGTGCATGCAGAAACCGGAATCGCCTAGAGGCATAAAGTCCTTGCCGAAATTGCACCTGGACTCGATGCGGGTGCTTTGATGTACGGTGGGGTCAAAGGGCATAAAGGGCTGACACTGGATTTGGTGGCAGCTGATGATTTCGGGGCAGGAACGCTCCAGAAAGTCAACGAAGGTCTTGCATTCGTGGGCGGAATTTTTGCCGCGGAGGTTTGCCTGCACTACCAGGGCGAAGTTTCCATTGCCGCAGGCCCTGAACCAAATGGTTCGGATGGCCTTGCGGAAATTGCGCAGGTGTTCTTTCTTGATTTGTTCAAAAATCTGCGTGACAACTTCGGGAGTGTCCATCCCCTTTGCGGGAGCATCCAACAGCAGGCTTTCGTGACCGTTTATGAGCTTGTTGTAAATTTTCCAGTCGGAATTTTCGGGCTTTGCCTCAGCGGTGAACCAGGCCTGGACCTTTCCGGGGATCCTCATGTCGTGGGTCCAGGAACTGAACTGCTTCTGGATGTCTTCGAAACTAGCCGCCCTGCGGATAATTGGCTTCGGCGCGGCCTTCGGAACTTCTTGTTGTAGACGTTTTCTCACGTCACTTTTTTTTGCAAAACGATTCATTTCTTTCCTATTCTAATGGCGGAGGACCCTAGTCTGTAGACTTCTTTGGACTGTATCCTTCGCAACCCTATCCCCTAGATCCTAGTCCCTAACCACTAAACCCAGAATCTCGGATAGATCCAGGAGCAGTCCCGAGCCAGGAGTTTCGGGAATTCCCTGAAGGAACCGTTAATCTGGAACTGGTTCAGGCCGCCTTCTACCGGCGTGAGTTTCAGCACGCTGTCGGCACGGGATTCCAGGTAGGGGTATTCGTCATTGTTGCAGGCGGCCACTACGGCACAGCCCGTGAGGGCGATGATGGTGTCCACCATCTGCATCAGAATCTGGTGGGGGGCACCGGTAATGCGCATGGCTTTCGGGTTGTGGAACACCGCCGAAATGGGGTCGATGACGATAGTACGGTAATTGTGGTTTCCCATCTTCTTCGCGCCTTCTACGCGCTTTGCGATAAGCTGTGCCGTCTCCAGCGGAGAAAGGGCGACTCCACGCAGATTCAAGAAGCCGAAGTTTCCGGTGCTGGCGGGGAGCCCGCGCTTGTTGGCCAGCAGGTACAGGCGGTTCAGGAACACGGACTTGGTAAGTTCGAAGTTGATGAACAGCACGTCGCTCATGGTGGTGGCGTTTCCGAACCATTCCTCACCGTAGCAAAGCGAAAGTCCCAGGTCCATCAGGGCCATAGACTTTCCGCATTTCGGGGGAGCGGTGAATAAGAAGAATTCACCGGCCTGGAGCATGTTCTGGATTAAAACTTCGTCTTTTTTCGGGGCCTCTTCGCTGTCGCTGGCAAGCTCGATGAGGGGCTTGCCGTCTAGGGAGTATTCCACCCACTGTTTCCATTCGGCAAAGTTCTTGGCACCCTGTTCCAAGCTGATCAAGTACTGCTGCTTTCCGCCACGGAGCACGCCCGGCATGCGGACCATCATGCTTGGGTTCCTGTTGCTGGAATCTACCTGGAAACCTTGGGAGGCAAGGGTGCTGAACAGGAAATCGACCCGTTCGTCGTATTCCTCTTGGTTGTCGGCTCCAATCTTTACCCAGGCCTGCACGGAGTTTGCGCCGGTGTTGATGAGGGCTGCGCAGGGAAGGTTCAACGCCTTGAAGTAGGCCAGCTGCTTGGCTAGCGTCATCTTGGGATTGTCCACCATTACGTAGCGGTATTTCCAGCTCTCGTCGGAGGCGTCTTCGCCACCCTTGGTGGCGTTGATGCAGATAAGGGCTCCTTCGGGGCTGTCCAAGCTCTTCATGATTTTCTTGATGGCATCGTCCTGGCCCACGATGTTGGACACCAACTCCGATGTGGCGGTAGGAGTGTCCGAAATCTTGAAGTCGATGGTTTCGTCTTCTTCGAAAGTGGCTTCCAGAAGCTTGGCCAGGTCCTTACGCCAGTCGGCGGCAGGCCATGGAATAGACAGGGCTTCGGGGTCAATCTTGAAATTCTGCAACAGTTCCAGGGACTGGGTGTCAAGACCCATGGCCAGCATCTGTTCCATGGGAATCATGCTGGCGTTGAATGCCGGCATGATGGTGGTCTGTGGCGGTGCCGCCGCCTGGGAGGATTCCTTGTGGGGCTCGGGCTTTGCTTCTTCCCGTTCAGAAGAACGCTTTTCGTTGGAGAAGGCTCGGCGCAGAATCTGTTCCACTTCGTCGTCGCCCAAGCCGCGTTCACGGGCAAGGCCTCCAATCTGGAAGGAGGTGTCCATAAAGGTCCAGCCGTCTTCCATGGCGGCTTCGGCGGCCTTGTACAGCTCGCTCTTTAGGTCCTTGTCCTCGAATTTACCTTTCAGGAACTGGTTGACGATTTTTCTTGCGCTTTCCATATTGAGTCCTTCTTAGTTGCAATCCCTTCCAAAATAAATAATTAATTCTTGATGCGAAGCCTTGCGTATTCGTACAGGCCCAAAGATAGGGCCACGGAGGCGTTGTAGGAATGTGCTTCGGGCATCATGGGGATCCGGAGCACGGCATCGCACTGTTTTTTCACGAAGGGCGGAAGTCCCACGTCTTCGCCGCCTACGGCAATGACTGCATGGTCTGCAAAGTCGAAACCGGCCAGGTTCGTCTCGGTGTCGGCGTCAAGGCCCAGAATCTGGTAACCCGCCAGTTTCAGTTCTCCGATGGCCCCTTCCAGGTTGTCAGGCCTGCAAATTCGCATTTTTTGCAGCGCTCCGGCAGAGGTACGCTCTACGCTTGGCGTAATTCCGCACATGCCTTTTGCGGGAATCATGAACAGGTCCACGCCCAGGGCGAGGCAGCTACGGATACAGGCTCCCAGGTTTCGCGGGTCTTCGATGTTGGTGGCTACGGCAATAAGCTTTCTTTCGCCGGTATCACGGGCGTTGAAAAATTCCTCCCGCACGTCTTCCCAGGCCAGCAGTTCCTTTTCGTTCATCAAGGCCACCACGCCCTGATTCGGTCGCGCATAACTGTCCAGAATTTTAGAATCCACCTGCTGCACATGTACGTGGGCCTTTTTGGCCAGTTTTTGCAGGCTGTAGAGCTTTGGATTTTTGGACTGGTGCATGAATAGCACCCGATGGACCTTCAGGGGCTCGTTCTCGAGTAGGGCTTCTACCTCTTTAAGGCCGCCTACGGCTACTTGAGGTGCTGCGTCCTTGTCGCCGATGGCCCGAACCACGTTTTCTGGCCGCGGGCGGTCAAAGCGGGGCTTGTCAAAACGGGGACGCGCCGTATTTGCCTGAGAAAAACGCCGTTCTTCTCCGAAGCTACGTCGTTCGAATTTCTTGTCGTTTTTTTCGAAACTCATATCAATACCTCTCTCTGCAGGCGATAACGGAATTCATCTGGATGTCTGTCGGTTTCTGCTCTAGGGGTGTGTCGGAAATCTGTGCCGGGGTGGCAATGCCCGCCTTGTAGGCGCTGGGGAACTTGGCTAGGTACCGGTCGTAGTAGCCTTTGCCATGGCCCTGTCGGCTTCCGTCCCAGTTGAACTTTGTTCCTGGAACCAGGAATACGGTGATGGGGCCTTCCCAGGGGGCGATTCCTTCACGGGGTTCCATGATGCCGAAGTGCCCCTGAACCAAATCTTTTTTCAGGTTCTCGATGGGGTAGAATTCCATGGTGGTTTCGCCCGTCACCTTGGGCAGTAGAAGCCTGCCTTCCATGGCCAGTTCCTGCACGATGGGCAAAATATTGGGTTCTCCCTTGAGGGGGTAGAAGGCCGCCACTTTTCGGGCGTCCCGGTAGCCTGGAATCTGGTGTATTTCTACCCAAGGCTCCTTGATAATGGATTCTCCCGTTTTTTCATGGCGTTTCTTTTGGATCAGTTCCACGATGGCGCTGGAACTGAACACGAGAATGACAAGAATTGCAATAGCGATGGAGGCGGCCATTGGTTATTCTCCTATCCTTTCGGCCTTGTCCAGGTGTTCCTGCAGAATCTGGTTCCACACTTTTTTTTGCCAGCCCAGCAGGTGGGCGTTTTCGTACCGGGTTTCCCAGGGAGTGTCTCCTGGAACGGCAAGCCACACCAGCTGGTTCTTGTTGGCCACCAGGCATGTGTCCAGGTTCAGCTGTTCGGCCTTTTCGTCTCGCCAGAGCTTCAGGGCGGCCAGCAGTTCCGAATGGGGAATGACCGCAGGGGGAGCCGACCTGGGGAGCTTTTCGGGCCATTCGCCCTCGGGAGTGTCAATCGCCTGCTGAAGCATGGCCATGAAGGAATCCAGTCGTTCTTCCCTGAAATTCCGGGGAAGTCTGGGGAGCCGTTCTTGTTTCAGGTCCGGGTAATCCCGCATCACGTGCCGGACAATGGAAAGCATGAGTTCGGCGGGCATGACCTTGTATGGAGGACGGTCCATGGTTTCGGCCTGTTTTTCGCGCCATTCCCACACATGCTTCAGAATGTTCAGCCCCAGGGGCGGGAAAATGTTGGAACCGGGAATCCTCCAGGGGTCCTTTTTAGGGTGACCTTGTTCTTTGGAATGTTCTATTAGAGCGTCGCATTGCTCCATAAGCCATTGCAGGCGTCCAGTCTCTTGCAGTTTTCCGGCCAGGATGGCACACAGCTCGTGCAGGTAAAAGGTGTCGTGGATGGCGTACTCGCACATTTCCAGGGGGAGCGGCCGTATGGACCAGTCCGCCCGCTGGTTCTCTTTTTTCAGTTCGTCGCCAAAGTACTTGCGGACAAGGTCGGCAAGTCCTAGGTGTTCCTCGCCCAGGAACTTGGAGGCCAGCATGGTGTCAAAAATTTTCTTGGGCGAAAATCCGAAGGTCTGCCACAAAAGCCGCAGGTCGTAGTCCGCCCCGTGAAAAATCAGAGTCTGCATGGCCCTAGCCTTAAAAAGACGGGAAATGTCCAGTCCGCAGAGGGGGTCTACTATATAGTGATGGTTGCCGATGGTAATCTGTATCAGACAGAGTTTTGATTCGTAATGGTGCATGGAGTCGGCTTCGGTATCTACCGCCGCCATGTCGTAGAGTTCCAGGTCGGCAAGCAGGTTTGCGAGGCTGTCTTCGCTATCTACCAGTATGTATTTCTCGTCTTGCAACATGTAGGGGGAAATGTAACTAAAAAAAGAATTGTTATCTTTGTGCTCATGAAAAAAATTTCTCTCACGGGCATCAAGCCCACCGGCACTCCGCACCTGGGTAACTACCTGGGCGCCATCCGCCCCGCTCTTGAACTTTCCAAGACCTACGATACGGTCTATTTTATCGCTGACTATCACGCCCTCACCACTGTGCAGAACGGTGCCGAGATGCGTGCGAACATCTACAAGATTGCGGCAACCTGGCTTGCCCTTGGCCTGAACCCCGAAGAGGGCCTGTTCTACAAGCAGAGCGACATTCCCGAAATCTTCGAACTCAGCTGGGCACTCAGTTGCTTTACGCCGAAGGGATTTATGAACCGCGCTCACGCCTACAAGGCGAAGGTCGAGGCGAACAACGCCGCCGGCGAGGATCCGGATGCGAACGTGAACATGGGCCTCTACTGCTACCCGTGCTTGATGGACGCCGACATTTTGATGTTCAGCGCTGACATCGTGCCCGTGGGCAAGGACCAGAAGCAACACGTGGAATTCGCCCGCGATATCGCCATCAAGTTCAACAAGCATTTTGGCGAAGATGTATTCACGATTCCGGAACCCGTGTTCCAGGAAACCACAGGAATTATCCCGGGTCTTGACGGCCGCAAGATGAGCAAGTCCTACGACAACGTCATCGACATCTTCCTCGAAAGTAAGGCTCTCAAGAAGAAAATCGGCAAGATCGTAACGAACTCCCAGGGAATCGAAGAACCCAAGGATCCGGACACTTGCAACGTGTTTAAGTTGTACAAACTCTTCGCAACTCCGGAACAGACCGAGGCTCTCGCTGCCCGCTACCGCGCCGGTGGCATGGGCTGGGGACATGCGAAGCAGGAACTCCAGAATGTTCTTGAAGAACACCTGGGTGCAGCCCGCGAAAAGTACTTCTACCTGCTGAACCACACCGAGGAAATCGACAAGATTCTCGCATACGGCAAGGAAAAGGCCCGCGTGAAGTCTAAGGCTATGATGGAGAAGGTCAGAAGCCTGCTTGGCACATATTAATAACCGCTCGGGTTAGAATCCGGTAATCAGGTGCAGGGCTGGCCCTCGCTTTCGTCACCACGCCTCGTTAATACGAAGCGTTTGTGACTCACAGATGACCGCTCGGTTCGTTCACTTAGAACAAGTTTACCATGTAACCCATCCTCCAGGTGAGGGTAGGTTCGTCGTGTTTGCGGAAATGATAGAGTGGGTAGCCCACCTGACTATAAAAACCATAGAGGTGTGCCCGGATTTCTACGCCAAGGTCTAGGGATTCCTTGTAATTGTAGGGGAAAACGAAGGTTTTTCCATTGGCCTCATTCAAAGCCTGGTGCATCCCGTTAGGGGCCCGTGCGTATTCGTAGCCACCGCTAACGCCCAAGTCCAGGTTGAAGGGCGTATCCCTAAAAAATGTCCAGGCGATAGTACCTCGCAGGCCGCACCAGAAGTCATTGTCGCCCTTGTGGACTCCCATGCCTTCTACATATAGAATGGCACTCTGGTACCCGAGGCCGAGAGTTGCCATGACGGGGGCCTGCCTGCCGATAGAGGCGCCCGCCATAGCGCGCAGGGGGGCATTTTCGGTTGAAATGTCCCCGAAAGAAAGTCCGGCGAGTAGGATTAGCGTAAATGCAATCCGCCGAATGGAACTCCCATAAAGCATACTCTAATAATAGTAAAGGTGTTGCAAAATAGTGCAAAAGTTCTATCTTTCTATACATAGAGAGGAAATACCATGAAACTGAAATCTTTGATCTTGTTTGGTCTAGCCGCTTTGGCTTCTGCAACTACCGCCCATGCCGAAGGAGGCATGTTCGAAGGCGCCCTGCCCGAAAACTGGACCGCCGACGTGGTGGCCGGAGTCAAGTACACCCGTATGCAGTTTAGCAACTGGCAAGAAGACGGAACTTCCATGTACACTTGGTTGGTGACCTATTACGCCGATGTGCAGGGTAAGTGGTCTGTGGCCAACTGGCGGAATCTGATTGATCTCCAGTTGGGGCAGACTTGGACTGACGGTTTGGGTAAGCGCAAGTCCGTAGACAAGATTTTCTGGGAATCGACCCTGGACTTCAACATGACCGAGATGTTCAAGCCCTATCTCGGCGCCCGTTACGAGACCCAGTTCATGCCGGGTTATAACTATAGTGAAGACGAGGAGACGGGTGAAGAAATTAAGAAGGCCGTTTCCTGCTTTATGGACCCTGCCTACCTGACCCAGATGGTTGGTATCGCCTTTATTCCCAACGATAACTTTAGCCAGCGAGTGGCTTTTGCTAACCGTATGACCATTTCTCATGGTTACGGCTATGCCGACGATCCGGATACCGAAGACGAAATCGAAGAGGTGAAGGATGAACCCGGTATGGAAACCATTACCGAGTTCAAGTACGCTCTTTCCGACATTGTGAGCTTCAAGACTCGCTTGTGGACCTTTACCAACTTCAAGGGCAAGGACGAAATTGATGCCAAGTGGGAAAACCTTCTGGCCGTGACTATCGCCCCGCTTATCGAGCTCCAAGTGGGCTACGACATGGTGTACGACAAGGACCAAGACGTGGATGTCCAGTACAAGAACATGGTCCTGTTCGGAATCACCTGGCGTTGGTTTTAGTGGTAAGTAAAGAAATGGTTTAATTCGTCACCCTCGCGAAGGCGAGGGTCTTTTGTTTGGCGTGGGTTTACTTTTCCACCGTCAGCAAATCCTCGACCCAGGCGTCCCTTTTCTTGCGGAGGGCTTCCAGGGACTTGTCGTCGGCTCCGCTTTCAGTGCAAGCTTCTACAAGTTGTGTATAACTTAACAGAAGTTTTTCCGCCTTAGGGTAGTCCGGCTCGAGTTGCTTCAATGCGCTTTCGATGGCCTGGTCGGAATATAGCCTGGAAATGCCCTCCAGGCTGCGGACGATATAGGTTTCTGTATCGCCTGAGTTTTTGACGGATTCAGCCTCGACGAACTCCAACGGGCGAATCTGGTCTACCCAGGCGCATTGTTCCATATAAAGCTTGTCCCATTCAGCGAGGCTCTCCTTTTTGTCTGCCAGTGCCAGTTGCCGCTCCATCATGGGCTTATAGGACTGGACGTCTAAGTCTGACCCGGTTTCTTTGAGAAAGTTTGCCAGATTTTGAAGGTTTCCTTCTGTAGGGTTGTTCAAGAGACACTCCTTCAATACGGCCAGCTTGTCCTTTGGGGGAAGGTTCTTGAATGCTTCCGTTTGAGCGTTGTTGGCCTTTACATGTGCCCAGAAAATACGGATGAAAAGGAGTACGAAGAGTAGGGTTACGATTACGGTCCAGTTCATATGGAAAATTATAGGAAAATGTAAACACTTTTTAACAAAATGCCGTAAAAACCAATTGTTTTGTGTCACGAAAAAAGTGCAATACGCCCATTTTGGATAAAAAATCGCGAAAAGGACTAACATGTAGGCTTATTATGGATTATATTTACACAGGTCATATTGTACCTATTGTATATAGGTGGAGATTGAGTTATATGAAAACAATGAATTGGATTGCTGCCTGCGCTTGCTTTGCGGGTTCCGCTTTTGCTGCAGACGCCCAACTGGACATCGTGGTCCGCGATTTTAGCGTGGATCATCCGGACTTCGAGAACTTCTCAGAAGAGTATGCTAGCTTCGGTAATAATGGTAGCGGTCAACCGGTTTATGATGCCACGGGTTATTGTGCTGGACAGTGCGCCTACAAAATGCTTGCTGAAGCCCCCACTCTTGGCTGTGTAGGTTACGATCAGGCTTGGTTTGATAGGGGTGCTCTTCACATGTCTTGCGGTAATGAACGCACTAGAGCCGGCGCAATGATTGGTGTTGATGGCAATCCTATGGCCCCGAACCCGGCCCTGCCTCCGTATTTGGCTAATGTGGTTAGTACAGGCCCTACTCTTGAATACGGCCTGTGTGCTGATGGTCAGAGCCGTAACTACACGAACGCAAACTCCACTCGCGAATCTATCAAGACTGCAAGTTGTGCAAAGGGTGCTTGGGCAAACAAGGTCTACTACACCCCTGGAATGGTCCAGTCTTACCTGACGTTTGATGCTAAAAAGTCTAATGGCGAATACGACATGTACGATGGGGTGCATATCCAGAAAGCTGCTGATTTGTGCGACAATAGCCGATTTAATGAATGGTATGAGGATGTGGACGGCGTGAACTTCCGTATCAACAAGACCCTGGATTTGCCTGCTGTAGAAGGTCAGAAGAACCTTTACCAGGTGAATTACAACTACAATAATGGTGGTTATGCGCCGTTGGATTCTGTGGTTAACGGTATTTACTCTGGTGCCCCTGCTTGCAATCCTCAGGTGCAGGTCAAGGGTGAAAACAACACCCCGATTAACCCCACGTGTGCTCAGTGGGGCCCGCAGTCTTTGGCCATCTTCTGCCCGCCGTACAACTACCAGTACGCAAAGGACCAGAAGGGTGCTGCTGAGTGCTCTGCCTGGAAAGCCAACGGTGGTCCTAAGTCTCCCACGGCAGCTCAGGCTGTAGGTGCAAACCAGTTCTTGCGTAACTATGCCTTTACTATGATGGGTTATGCCAAGTTCAAGTACAGGGCTCAGAACCAGGCCAATGGTGGCGAAGTTTTTGAATTTGTGGGTGACGACGACATGTGGATCTTTGTGGATGGTGTGCTGGTGGTGGACCTCGGCGGTAACCACTTGGCAGCACCCGGTGCTGTGAACATCCAGACCCTGGCCCAGAACAATCACGGTTGCCATGCTGGCGAACCTTTGGCTGACTATACAAATTGCACTGGCGCAAGCGATGCGACCGGTTGGGGTGAAGGTTCTTGGCACCATCTGCACTTCTTCTATGCAGACCGTCAGACCGACGGTTCCAACATGCTGATTCGTACCTCCCTTTCTGAACTGGCTCCTTCTAAGTATGGCCAGCCCACCATTACCGAAGCTCTCGCCACAATCGAAAATGGCCAGTCTGCAATCACCGTTACCATGAACACGAAGCTTGACGCCAATACGATGGCCGCCTTGCAACAGCAGGCTGCTGCCAATGCCGGTGCTCAGGTAGGAGGAAAGGTTGACCCTGCTACGACAAGTTACTCTATGCTGGTTCGCCGCGTGGTGAATGGACAGGAACAGATTTTCGGTGTGCTTCTTACTGGAGTCAAGGAAACCCAGGGTGAAGGTGATGATGTTTCTTACGAGTTTGATGGAGTGCTAGTTGATGAACAAGGTAACATTGTTGGTAACATCCGTAATGGTGATGGTTTGGCTTTCAACTATATGGGCATTGAAGGCTCCGATAATATGGTGTACGAATATTGGAATACCCATGCTATCGAAATTGTGTCTGCTTCGGGTAAGAAGGTGGAAGGCTTCCCCGACGAATGGGCTAAGGTCATGCTGACGGTCAAGTACGAAGAAGCTGTTGTCCAGCAGGATAAGGCCATCAACCGTCCGGACTTTACAGCTCAGTCTCAGAAGCTCACGAGCCTTGCTGGCAGCGACGGACTCCCGAACAATGCTACGGGCGAATTGAAGATGATTCCCATTACGCCGGACATGGTGAACGGCGCTGACCCCAATAGCATTAGTGCTGATTTGCAGAAAAAGTTTGTGGATGATCCGAGCCTCGGTTCCTATGCTACTTACGCTGGCAAGAACTCTCCGGAAGGCCTGTGTACTCATGCTGCCGGCGAAATTGATCCTTGCGTGACCTTCAACTTCCTTGTGATGCAGCCGTTCCGTGTGAACGTTCGCGTATTTGACCATATGGGTCATTTCGTGAGCCAGTACAGCCAGGAGATGGGGGTTGATGAATTCAACAAGGCTCTGGATGCTGCTGGGACGACCTACGATAACTGCTCTGAAACCAATGAGATACATGGTGCCGGTGCAATGCTTGTAGCCATGAAGATGTATCCTGTGGCCCAGAACGGTCGTAAACTTGCTACTGGCCCCTACATCTACCAGGTGACAGTTGTCCGTATCGACGGTAAGTACTGCGCTATCCAGGCCGGTGAACCTACCGAAGTGGAATTCATTTATACCCGTACGTCGGAAACCTCTACTCGCGGTTACCACAGGGTAAAGAAGTAATTCTATAGAATTCTTTTGAAAGGCTCCGCATCGCGGAGCCTTTTTTGTATGCGCCGCCAACCAATTTCTATATTTACGCCCGAAAATACAAGAGGACATTATGGCCCAATTCAACGCGCATTTCAGGAACATCAACGGGGACGATACCTACCCGCTGACCGACGTCATTTACCGCAGCAAGGTGGACGGAAGCCTGCTCGAAGTCGAGCACGACCGCGGCGCCCTTGCCAGCAAGAGCCCCGACGAATGGAAGAAGCTCTTCGCCGAACGTCGCATGAGTTTTGAACCGGCCGACATGAGCGGCATCTGGAGCAAGCGCGAAATGGTGCTTCCCGACATGCCCCTCGAAGACATCGTCACGATGCGCGAAGGCTGGAGCCCGCTCTTTGACGCAGCGCCGCTGGCCAGGGAAATGGGCATCAAGAGTCTGAAGGTCAAGCTTTGCGGCAACTCCCACACGGGCAGCTTCAAGGACCTCGGCATGACGGTTCTCGTGAGCCAGGTGAACCACATCATCAAGAAGGGTATTCACGAAATCGACGCCGTGGCCTGCGCCTCTACCGGCGACACCTCCGCAGCCTTGAGCGCCTACTGCGCGAAGGCCGGCATCCCGAGCATCGTGTTCCTCCCCGCCGGCAAGACGAGCGTCGCCCAGCTGATCCAGCCGATTTCTAACGGCAGCATCGTGCTTGCCTTAGATACCGACTTCGACGGCTGCATGAAGATTGTGCAGCAGGTCACCGCCGACAACCGCATCTACCTCGCGAATTCCATGAACAGCCTCCGCGTGGAAGGCCAGAAGACGATTTCTCCGGAAATCTGCCAGGAAATGGGCTGGAAGGTTCCCGACACCGTGATTATCCCGGGCGGAAACCTGGGCAACGTGAGCGCACTCGCCAAGGGTTTCGAAGACTGCAAGGCTATGGGCCTCATCGACCGTATCCCGCGCATCATCGTCGCCCAGGCCGAGAACGCCAACCCGTTCTACCAGGCCTACGAACGCGGCTTTGACAAGCTCGTCCCCATGCAGGCGAAGAAGACTCTCGCATCTGCCATCCAGATCGGCAACCCGGTCAGCTACCCGAAGGCAGTCCGCGCCATCCAAAAGACGAACGGCATGGTCGTGAGCGTTACCGAAGAAGAACTGGCGAACGCCGCCCACCGCGGTGACCGCATCGGTCTCTACTGCTGCCCGCACACGGGTGTGGCCCTCGGCGCCCTCGAGAAGCTCGTGGCCGCAGGTAAGATTGACAAGGAAGAGAGCGTGGTCGTCATCAGCACGGCACACGGCCTCAAGTTCACCGAATTCAAGGTCGGCTACCATGAAAAGAAACTCGAGAACATAGCCTCCAAGTTCGCGAACCCCGTGTTCAAGGCCCCGGCAGACCTCGGCGCCGTCATGAACATCTTGAAGAAAGAGATGGCTGAACGCAGACGCTAGTGCGAAGCGTTAGCAAAGCAAGTTACTTTTTCCGGTCTTCCCAGATGGTCTCGTTGAAAAGCTGGCCATCGGAGAGGCCGTATTTTTCTTGTACTCCGGCCTGCCGGATGGCATCTTCGATGGACATTTTTCCGAGGATGGCCTGGGTGTAGATGGACACTTTCTGCCGGACGATCTCCGCACTTTCTTGGAGCATCTCTATACGGAAATGGTGGACTCCCGCAGCTTTGAGATTGGGCAAGAGCTTTAACGCAGATTGAGGTTTTCCGACAAATAGGGTGTTTCTGCATTCAGCGTCGCTTTGCAAGAAATGACGTTCGCCCTTATGGTCTAGAATTTCCACTTTATGCTGGGTGCATATCTTTCTGCATTCGGGGAAACGCCTGCCAGTAGTGAGTGCACGCGCAAATGCGCAGTATTCTGAGTGAAAAGCGGGCATGTACTGGTGAAGTGTCAGTTCCAACTTGCTTGCATCTATGCTTTCTAGAAGGTCAAAGAGTTGGGTGCTGTTTAGGTCCCAAGATGGGTGCAACGTTTGTAGGCCTTGAGACAGCAGCCAGTCGTAACTTAGGCTGTTGGCGGCGTTCAGACTGTAGTCGCCTGCCAGCGGGATGCCGCTTTCGCGCAATATGGCAAGTGCGCCGAGGTTTCGTACCAGGGCGAAGTCTGGGGCGAGCCGAAGAATATTTTTGAGGTAGTGGTTTTCTCCAGGCTTGTGTATGCGGAGCGTGGCCATGCCTGCCTTGAATCCGAGTTTCCGGATTTGTTCAAGAGGCTCGTCATATTTGACACCCCAGTCAAAATCCATAATGACGTTCTGGATAGGAAGCCCTTGTAGGGCGGTAATCTGTTCAGGATTACGGACTAGTACAGAGATAATGGGTTGCGCTTGCCTATTTGTCATCCCCGCGAAGGCGGGGATCTCCTTGTCATTTCCTGTCTTGACGTTCGCAACTTTTACGCTGTTGAGGAGTGCCTGGCCAGCATTGGCACTTGGATTCAATTCCTTCCATTCGCAGCGCTTTGTGTTGAGCAGTTCTATCGCCTTCTGACGGAGCGTCCGCAGGAGTTTTCCTGGAACGAAAGTTCCGCGCTCGATGTCGACTTTGAGACTCCCAAGACTGTATGCCGTACCGCTTAGGGCCGAAAGTTCCTTTTGGGCTAGCTCCCGAATTAAGTTGTTTGCGTTGTCGTTTTGGGTTCGGGATTCTTCCAGAATATTTTCGCTTTCTGCTAAAGCGACGTTATGCATGTCGTCATACAATTCTAATCGGAGGAGTCCTCCGATTTTTCCAGAAAGAACCATACTGACGGGAGTGCGTTTCATAAATTCGCGCTCCGTAAATGTTTTCCGCAAATCACGCTCTAGGGTAGGGGAGTCGTTGCGGTAACATTTCATACCGCCTGTAATCTTGCGGGTGTCGAAGTCCCTGCCAAAAGTCAGGATAGTCGTTCCGTCCTTTGCGGGGGGCTTTATGCCGAAGAGTCGTGCCCCTATGCCGATATCTTGCTTTGGGTTTTCGAAGAGGATTCCATCGCCCAACTGCGGAAGGTTTGCCTCAGGATGAAGGTCTACCCTTATCCCGTTCCCGCTAACTTTAACGACTTGGCCGAGAAATTGTCCGTGGTGGTTACTGAAGGTCCCGTCTACAAGATCCTGATGGTTGTCTCCATCAAGCCAGCCGGTTCTGAGTCCGCGAGAAAAGAGTACTTCTAAGGGCTCTTTGTCTTTGTTTTGTAGGGGCTGGTTGTCTAGAGCCTTGCGGTAGGCTTTGGAGACTGCTGCTACGTATTCGGGACTTTTTAGGCGGCCTTCAACTTTGAGGGAATCTACACCGATTTCTACGAGTTCTTTCAGTTTCGGGAGCGCACACAGGTCGTGAGGGCTGAACAGGTATTTGGCATCAGTATCCCGGTACTCCTTGCCGTCTACAAATATGCGGTAGGGAAGCCTGCAACTCTGGGCGCATTGTCCCCGGTTGGCGCTCCGGCCTCCGAAGTTTTCGCTAGTAAGGCATTGCCCAGAGTAACTGACGCAGAGGGCACCGTGAATAAAAACCTCTAGTTCCAGATCTGTGGCGGCCTTGATGGATGCGATTTCCTTAAGCGAAAGCTCGCGGGCGAGTACAGCCCGGTTGAATCCGAGGGATTTTGCAAGACCGATTCCCTCGGCGCTGGATAGGGTCATCTGCGTGCTGGCGTGAATTTCCTGATTTGGGGCTATGGCTCGGATAAGCCTTGCAAGTCCGATGTCCTGGATGATGAAGGCGTCGGGTTTGAGTGAAATTAGCCGTTCGAGAAATTCGGGAAGGTCACGAATTTCGCGCTCAAAGACCAGTACGTTCATAGCCAGGAATGTCCGCACCCCCCGTGTACGGGCATATAGGACCATTTCTTCTACATCTTCGAATGTAAAATCTTCTGTACGGCCTCGGGCGTTCCAGTGGGGCACTCCAAAATACACAGCGTCGGCGCCGTTGTTGATGGCGGCGGTGAGCATTTCGCGGGTTCCTACGGGGAGCAGTAATTCTGGCTTTTTCACGATGAAAAAATAGTTTTTTTCTTATATTTGCGGGACAGAGGTTTTATCTATGAAAAAAATATATCCCCTAGTCGTTTTTGCATTGTGCTCCTTGCTGATAGGTTGTAACGGTATTGGAAGTAAGGACTCCATTGTGGCAAGGATTGGCAATGAGTCTCTGTATGCAGAAGACCTAGATTTCTTGGTCTTACAGAATTTCGGACAACCCGGCTCGGAGAGGTATAATTCGGCTGCGGAGAATCTCATGTTCTCGATGGCGAAAATCTCTAAAGCGACTGGAGAATCTCGGTCCTACGATTCCGCTTGGAAAGCTTATGAACCTATTGTGAAGAACCGTCTGCTCACGATAGTCTATACTCGTTTTCATTTGATGAATCGTCTTGGGTATTCTGATGAAGAATTGAAAAAATTCTTTGACGAACATCGCCGTGAATTTGACAGTACGGCGACATATATGACCGTTCGTGAAGAAGTTGCCGGACGCTACTATCTGTCACAGAATCAGGATTCTTTGAAAAAATTTATTCAGCAGTCTTTGGCTGAAAAGAAAGATTCCTCCAATGCAGATACCTCTAAAGAAGACGATATAAAGGGACTGGAGCAGTCCTTTATCAAGTTGCACAAACAGGCAATGTCGCAAAAGGTGAAAGAAATGATGTCTGATTTGGGAACGGTTGTTGTTGAAAAGCTTGTTCCCAAAGATTCCCATAAATTCTATGAGGATAACAAGGAAAAGTTCATGACTGCTCCCGGTTATGAAGTTTATCATGTAGCCATGAAGGATTCGGCAGTCCTTGCGAAGACTATGGTGAATGTCAAGGATTTGGAATCCTTCAAGGCTGTGGCAGCGACCATTAGTGAAAAAGAAGAAACATCTGACAGCATGGGCTATGTGGGCAAGGTCAAGAAAGATCATGCATTGCCCTATGGAATCGGGTTGATGCCTGCCTTATGGTCCGAACTGGAAGGAAAAACGACTGGATATATATCCTCTGCGATTCGGTCCATGTCGGATTCCCTTTATCATAGTTTCTATGTGCAGGCTGTTATTCCCTCAGAACCCAAGTCGTTTGATCGTGTAGAAAAACAATTGGAAAAAATGTATGCCGAAGATGTGGCTAGCCTTGACTCCGCAACGGTTTTGGTTTCTGATAACGGAAAGATGGTTTATACAAAGACGGACTTGATGAAAATCTTTGAAGCAGAACCGGGGATTCCCTACAACAAGGAAACGCATTACAATATCGTCAAGATGCTGGCTCAGGCTTATGCCGTTGGTGAAAAAGCTAGACAGGAAAAGGCCGATCAGTCCTGGGAATTTCGTGCATTGATGCGTGTTGCCCGCATGGATTTTATAACTGCTCGTTATGATAGAACTTTGAAAATGGTTGCGCCCGTAGAGAACATGGTTGCTGATAATCTTAAGAAGTTCGAATACTTCTACAATAAGGAATCGAAGTACAAGGACAAGTCTTTTGAAGATGTTGAATCGCAGATTGTAAGCGGTCTGGAAAGTAAGGCCAAGATGAACGAAAAGCTTTTGGCCAATATGGAAATTTGGAATAAGACGAATGTGTTTTTTTATGATCAGTCTAAGGCGGACCTTGCCCCGGTCACTATAGCAGAGGGGTTCATCGCTTTGGGTGATTCTTTAGCCAAGAACCAGAAATTTGACGATGCTATTTCTGCCTATAATAAGGTGATAGACTTGTTTGCTTATCGGGATACCCTTTTCCGTGCGGCGGTTTACAACCTGGCTCAAACGTATTCAGATGCGCAGAAGTACAAAAAGTCTGCGGCTTGCTTTGAAGCTTTCTTGCAGGTGTGGCCGGATGCTCCCGAGACAGAGAAAGCTATGTTCAGCTTGGGATTTATTTTGAGCGAAAATTTAAATCGCAATGATCAGGCCCTGGAGGTTCTGGAAGACTTCCAGAAGCGTTTCCCCAAGAGCGAACTGAAGGAATCTGTGGATTGGCTAGTGGAAAACATCAAAAGTGACGGAAAACTGGCCGAAGACCTGATGAAGAAGATAGAGGCAGAAGAGTAAATTCAGAATTCAGAATTCGGAATTCGGAGTGAATTACTTCGGCTACGTCCGCAATGACGTTTATAATTCTGAAATCTGAATTCCGAAATCCGAATTATATCTATATTTCCCACATCTTAAACTAAAAGGTACCTACTATGGAAATGACATTTGCAATGATCAAGCCCAATGCGGTCAAGTCTGGCCTCATTGGACGCATTATCGACCGTTACATCGCTGCAGGCCTCTCCGTCTGCGCCGTGAAGATGCACCAGATGACTTCTGCTGATGCTCGCGGTTTCTACGCCGAACACGTGGAAAAGCCGTTCTTCCCGGAACTCGAAGCCTACATGACCAAGGGCCCGTCCGTGATGCTCGCCCTCGGCGGCGAAAATGCCATTGCCAAGGTTCGCGCTATCAACGGTGCCACCAATCCGGCTAAGGCGGAACCCGGTACCCTCCGCTACGATTTTGCCCCTTCCATGACCGAAAACGTGGTGCACAGCTCCGACAGCCCCGAGTCTGCTAAGCGCGAACTGGACTTCTGGTTCAAGGAAGACGAACGCTACGCTTACGAAATGCCTTCTCTCAAGGCCTGCTGCGTTCTCTAAGTTTAAACAACCCCTCAAGGAGACACAACTCAATGCAATGGATCATCAAGTATCTTACCTCTTCCATTGGTAAGAAGCAGATCATGGGATGCACAGGCGCGTTCCTCGCCCTGTTCATCTTCGGCCACATGTGTGGCAACTTCCAGCTCTTGAACTTTGACCAGGTGTCGGCCCAGGCGTCCTACAACGCCTACACCGAGTTCCTAACCGGGTTCAATCCGCTCCACTTCCCCATCAAGATGATTTACCTCGTCGAACTGGTGCTGGTGGCTGCCTTCGCCCTCCATATCTTCCTTGCTATCAAGCTGAAGATCGAAAACAAGAAGGCCCGCGGCGGTATCGACTACGAACTCAACGTCCGCAAGGGCAAGAAGACCTTCGCCACCTTCACCATGATCTGGTCCGGTCTCTTCATTCTCGGCTTCCTCGTGCAGCACCTCATGATGCTCAAGTTCGGCGAACACTACCTGTATATGAACGACAAGGGTGAAATCGTCCGCGACATGTGGCTCACCACTATCCAGATGCTGGGTAATCCGGCCTGGGCTGCCTTCTACGTGATTAGCATGTTCGTCATCGGTATGCACCTGTTCCACGCTATTTCTTCTGCATTCCAGACTATGGGCATTGCCCACCAGAAATGGACTCCGGTCATTGACCTTGCTGGCATCGTCTATAGTGTCGTCGTGGCTCTTGGCTTTGCCGTCACTGCCGCCGGTGCTTTCTACCTGGCCAACCAGCCTGAGACCCAGGCCCTGATCGAAAAGTCTCGTGCCCTGCAGCCGCAGTACGAACAGCAGCAGAAGGAAAAGGAAGCCGCCAAGACTTCTTACGTGATTCCTTCTGTCGGCACCGTCGAAGTTTCTTTTAACGCTGAAATTTAAGGAGACCACTAATGATTCTTGATTCTAAAATCCCCGGTGGTTCCATCGAAGAAAAGTGGACCAAGCACAAGTTCGAACTCAAGCTCGTGAACCCCGCCAACAAGCGTAAGTTCACCGTGATTGTGGTGGGTACCGGTCTTGCCGGTGCTTCTGCTGCCGCATCCCTTGCCGAACTTGGTTACAATGTCAAGTCTTTCTGCATCCAGGATAGCCCCCGTCGCGCACACTCCATTGCTGCCCAGGGTGGTATCAACGCTGCCAAGAACTACAAGAACGACGGCGACTCCGTTTACCGTCTGTTCTACGATACCGTGAAGGGCGGTGACTTCCGCGCTCGCGAAGCCAACGTGCACCGCTTGGCCGAAAACTCTAATCTCATCATCGACCAGTGCGTGGCCCAGGGTGTTCCGTTCGGTCGTGAATACGGTGGCCTCCTCGACAACCGTTCCTTCGGTGGTACGCAGGTTTCCCGTACGTTCTACGCTCGCGGTCAGACGGGTCAGCAGCTCTTGCTCGGTGCCTACCAGGCTCTCATGCGCCAGGTTGCCGCCGGTAAGGTGAAGATGTTCCCCCGCCGCGAAATGATGGACCTGGTCGTGATCGACGGCAAGGCTCGCGGTATCATCGTCCGTAACCTCATCACTGGCGAACTCGAAAGCCACGTGGGTGACGCTGTGTGCCTCTGCACCGGCGGTTACGGTAACGTCTACTACCTTTCTACCAACGCCCAGGGTTCCAACGTGACGGCCGCTTTCCGTGCCTACAAGCGCGGCGCCCTGTTCGCTAACCCCTGCTACACGCAGATTCACCCGACTTGCATTCCTCGCCACGGCGACCTGCAGTCCAAGCTCACCTTGATGAGTGAATCTCTCCGTAACGATGGCCGTATCTGGGTTCCGCGCAAGGCGGGCGACACTCGCAGCCCGGACCAGATTCCGGAAGAAGAACGTTACTACTACCTCGAAGAAAAGTACCCGAGCTTCGGTAACCTGGTGCCGCGTGACGTGGCTTCCCGTAACGCCAAGCAGGTCTGCGACGCAGGTCTCGGCGTGGGTAACACCAAGCAGGCCGTGTACCTCGACTTCGCCGACGCTATCCAGCGTATGGGCGTTGCCGGTGTCTCTGCCAAGTACGGCAACCTCTTCCAGATGTACGAAAAGATTACCGACGAAGACCCGTACAAGGTCCCGATGCGTATCTTCCCGGCCATCCACTATACCATGGGCGGCCTCTGGGTGGACTACGATCTGATGTCCACGATTCCGGGCTGCTTCGTTCTCGGTGAAGCCAACTTCTCCGACCACGGTGCAAACCGCCTCGGCGCTTCTGCTCTTATGCAGGGCCTCTCCGACGGTTACTTCGTCATTCCGTTCACCATCGGCGGCTACTTCGCGGGCACCAAGCTCGAGAAGGTTTCCGAATCCGATGCCGCGTTCGAAGACTGCAAGAAGCAGACCGAAGAACGCATCCACAAGCTCCTCTCCATCAAGGGTCACCGCACGGTCAACGATATCCATCGTGAACTCGGTAACATCATGTGGGAATACGTTGGCATGGCTCGTAACGAAGCCGGCCTCAAGACCGCCCTCGAGAAGATTCCGGCCCTCCGTGCCGAATTCTGGGAAAACGTCAACGTGCTCGGCTCCGAAGGTTCCTTCAACCAGAACCTCGAACGCGCCGGCCGCGTGGCTGACTTCCTCGAATTCGCCGAAGTCCTCACTCTCGACGCCCTGCACCGCAAGGAATCTTGCGGCGGCCACTTCCGCGAAGAAAGCCAGACTCCGGAAGGCGAAGCCAAGCGCGACGACGAGAACTTCTGCTACGTGGGTGCCTGGGAATACAAGGGCGACGGTGTCGCACCGGAACTTTCCAAGGAACCTCTTACCTTTGATAACGTCCACCTCGCTACTAGGAGCTACAAATAATGAGCGGACTGAATTTGACTTTGAAGATTTGGCGTCAGAAGGATGCCAAGACCAAGGGACAGTTCGAAACTGTCAAGATCAACGATGTTTCCCCGGACATGTCCTTCCTGGAAATGCTGGACATCGTGAACGAAGAACAGATGAAGCAGGGCAAGGAAGGCTTCGCCTTCGACCACGACTGCCGCGAAGGTATCTGTGGCATGTGCTCTCTCGTCATCAACGGTATGCCGCACGGTCCTGACCATGCGACCACCACTTGCCAGCTTCACATGCGCAAGTTCAAGGATGGCGACACCATCGTGATCGAACCGTGGCGCGCCGCCGCATTCCCGGTTATCCGTGACTGCGCCGTGGACCGTTCCGCATTCGACCGCATCATCCAGGCTGGCGGTTTCGTTTCCGTCAACACCGGTGCCGCTCCTGAAGCATCCACGATTCCGGTTCCCAAGGCTGATGCCGACCGCGCCTTTGACGCTGCCGCCTGCATTGGTTGCGGTGCCTGCGTGGCCGCCTGTAAGAACGCATCCGCAATGTTGTTCGTATCTGCTAAGGTCGCTCACCTCAGCTTCTTGCCGCAGGGCAAGGTTGAAGCGAAGAAGCGCGTCTTGGCCATGGTCGCCCAGATGGACAAGGAAGGCTTCGGCAACTGCACGAACCTTTACGAATGCCAGGCCGCCTGCCCGAAGGGTATCACCGTGGATTACATCGCCAAGATGAACCGCGAATACCTCGGCGCTACCGTGACCTACGCCGAAAAGGTTTATGGCAAGGATTAATCCCTGACATGTCATCCCGGACTCCGTTCCGGGATCACCTTTCAAAAAGGACTGCTGCGATGCGGCCCTTTTTGCGTATAAATAAAAGAATTATATGTTGTCCAAAATACGCAGCATTTCTGCTGGAGTGACAACTTTGGGGTGCTTTGGAAAGTGTTTCAGGTTTCCCGTGACAAGAAATGCGTCATCGGTTTTATTCTTTTCCATTGTGACTTCAAAAAATACGACGTCTTTGGGGTCTGGAAAATTGCCAACAAGCGATTCTACGGTTGTCATGTTTTCACCGATTGTCTTTAAGCGTGAAAGCAAAAATTCGACAGTCTCTTTTGGAAAATGAAATTTTTCACGAGAGAGCACTTCTTCGTATTCTTGTAAGATAGAATCATTGAAAACGGGAATAATCTCGTGGGCGTAGGTTTGTTGTACGACCTGCCCTGGAATAGAATCCCATTTTAACAATGCGGAGACCAACACGTTCGTGTCAATGACTGCATAGCATTTCATTTGCCGGCTCGGACCTGTGCGATTTCGTCGTTGATTTCATCAAGAGACATATCTGCAACTCCTGCATCGGCGGCAGACTGCGAAGCCTGTTTCATGGCTTCGAGAACATCGGCGGGAGCGGCTGGACGGAGCTTCATACTGAAGGGTATGCCGTTTTCCAGAATGGTTCTGGCAAGGAACATGCGGACGGCTGTCGGCAAGTCGATGCCGAGCTTTTCGTATATGCTTCCTGCTGCAGAACGGGTCTTTTCGTCCACCCTGACTTGCAATAGCGTACTTGGCATGATAGCTCCTTTGCTTTGCAGAAATCTACAAGTGCGTTTGAAGTTGATTATAATACTCCTGTATTAATATACAATATTCTGGATGGAAAAACAAGTCAATCTTGCACTTGTGCACAAGATTTTCAAGGTTGTCTAACTAAAGTTTGCGTTATTTGTGCGGTTGTGTGAAACAAAATGTTGTGTTTTTAGATAAAATGTTTCACACAAATCAAAAAAGGGACCGCAGCGATGCGGCCCTTTTTGCGTATGGTGGGGAGGGAGTCTCCCTGGCTTTTTGCCTGATAAATCCTTTCCACAAATTAAGCATGATGTTCCTTATCCCAATTGTCAAACCGCAAAAATCGCGGTTCATAGGGAAAATCGCAAAATACATCCTTTGGCATAGAACCGTAAACGACTACAATTTGCGGATGCAACACCTTCAGCATTTCTACAACGCCCAAATGCATCAGTCGTTTTTCATCTTGAGTTTGACAACATCCATAAGTCCCGATTGAAACGATTGAGTTATGCGGAATGCCGATAAAAGCTACTGCTTCCGGTAATTCTACAGTTGTAAATGTCCTTTCGTCGCCCCATCGCACATTCGGAATCTGATAGACTCCGCTGTGTTGCAGAAAACTTGCGTTGCGCCGAGATATGAATAGGTTTGCAATCTGTGCGCAAAGAGGAGCTTCTACTAGAATAGAATTATCGGGAGATATAATTCCCGGATGCTCTAAAAGATCTTTGATATATTTTTCAGGATGGTTGGTGAAATCCTGATAATGAGCCTCGTGTTCATAGAAGTGTACGAATCGATCCCTGGCCTTCTGCCGCTTGGAAAAGGGTACAAGTCCTGCGGGCTCGACAATTTGTTCCAATGGCTCTAATCGCGGAATTTCAAAGATTCCATCGTAAAAAGAGCGTTCCAGCAATTCTGGACGCAATCCGTCGTCAAAGGCGTTTATGCGCATATTTATTCCTCTTTTGAAGATTTTACTTGTTTTTGTGGAATAGATATGCTAAATTAATACCTACGTTAGTTGTTAACTAGGATTTGCTTTAGCATATCTGGGAATGGACTTGGACAAGATTGTTCGCTGCAACTTGTTCGAGTCCTTTCTTTTTAACCCATTGCTTGTTCGGCAGATTCAATATCAATCTCAATCGATTTCTTGATATCCTCCGGCATTTTGTCATGGATTCTGTGTATCGCCTCGATGAATTCCTTGGATTGAGTTTTAGTTGCGATTTCATCAAACATTTCGCTAATCCAGTAGATATCATCAGGACTGCATTCGTTTTCAAGGAACGAGAGTCCTTCCTGCAGGTTGTCCGTAATCATTGCAAGGATTTTTTCGTGGCATTGTTCAATGCCGTAATCCCAGTTGTCCATCGTTTCATCCGCGATTCTTTTGCGTTCAACAATGATTTTGTTGAATTCATTCTTGTCTATCATTTTTTGACTCCTATGGTTGAATTTTGTCAGGGAACACAGTTCCGATTTGCCCATTTGTTTTGATTACACCTACACGAACGCCCTTGAAAGTCCCGTACATAATCCTTCCATCCGGGAAATTACGGTTCCTGTGTAACTGGGCTACATGTTCTCCAGCCCGTTTAATAGTTTTTTCACTCCATGACGTAGGAAACCAAGATTGGTTTATCCCCGTACGTTTCGCTCTTGTCGAATGCAAAGGGATGTTTCCTACACGAACACCATTGGGATAGATTTTCACAATATTGTACGCAATACCGTATTTATCTAGAAGATTCATCCCTTTTTGTCCATGGCCACCACTCACCAGTTTTAATGGGTCAGTTGGTCTTTGTGGTCTTGTGAATTTTCCTTCGGATGCATGAACCAGCGAAAACTGGCTCATGGTTCTGGCGCTACCTTTCGTATTCATGTAGCGGCCTGGTTTACTGGTTCCCATATTGTACCCCTTTTGCAGAAAATACAATACGGATTGATATATGCAAGAATTGTCTTGACATAAAACCTCTTGCCGAATTTCGGCGGATGATGTTGTGCATCAAGACAAAGCCGTTAGTTGTTAACAAGAACTTGCTGATGCTGTTTGCTTGGATGGCTGATGTTCGCTGTACAGCCGTTTATTTAGGGTATAGATAGCTACTTTTACACAATCCACCTCCCTTGGATTTTGCCGATTCTCGTTTTGGCTGCACCATAAGTGACGCCGCATTCATCTGAAATCTGCTTGTAATTCATTCCTTGAATCAAATCAAAATCCATCAAGAATTCAGCGGCAAAGGTGTCGGCCTGCCATTCGGGATCTTCGAATGGTCTAAGCTTTTCCCCAGGAGCCAAACGGCAAAGTGCTACACGGTTTGGCCCATGTAAGAAAAAATGTCCGATTTCATGCATGATTGTAAAACGAGCGCGTCCATCTCCGTTATTCGCTGCGATATAGACGCTCTCCCTTATTTCAATCTTGTTCGCTCCGGTAAACGTCTTTCCCTCTTCGGACATTTCATCGTCGGATACTATCTCCCAATCGAATTCCTGGACTAGTTTTTCCAGAATCCACTCGAATAAATGGCAAACGGGAACGTTAGTACACTCAATTAAACCGCACCGTTTTCGGATAATCTTTACAAGCTGCCGAATGTCTTCTGTGGACATTGGCTTGGCAATGAAGTTTGCCATTATTTCTTCTCCTTGTTTAAAATACTTAGGATTCTGCTTATATCACTATCTGGTATAGAATCCAATTTTCTGGCAAAAGCAATGGCCAGATCTCTTTGGTTGGCCTGCAGGTCGTGCAATCCTATTTCGATTTCGTTATTAGAGTCGTAATAGGCGGCTATCATCTTTTCGTTTTGTTCTTCAGATAGGCCATAGAGGGTCGCTATCTTGGAAAGCCATCCTTCGGGAATCTTTCTTTTCCCGTTCTCGACTCCAGAAAGGAATGCTGGAGATACGCTTAACTTGTCGGCCATATTAAGCAGAAGTTCTCCTATATCCATCCTTAAGTTCCTCAAAAATTTTCCGAAAGATGTGACCATTTTGTGTCTCCTTGAGTGGGTTTGCGAGTAATATACATTATTTTGGTTTACAAGTCAATAGATTTGGTTAAAGAAATTAACTTTTTTGGTTAATGTTGCGATTAGGGGCATTTTATCCGTTCTGGCCGTGCGCCATTGGACATTTTTGGAGATTACGTCTCGCGTGGGGGTGTGGTTTTACGGATTCCTAGCGAATTCGAGAAAAAACATCCGTAATCTACTGTTGCCGGACTTTCAAAGTCCTGCAATTATCTATATTCACGGCATGGCTTTTTAGCTGCATCGGCGGTTGTGTGCCGGTCGGGTAACGGGCTACCAGTTTTTAGAGTTTTTGCTCTTATTCTCAGTTTCGAAATCCGCTAAATTTCAAATGCATACGAGAATAAGACGAACGCTCACGTCCCTATGGGGCGTGGGTCGTTCGTGCTTGTAGTATGCAGGGCTTTTAGCGGAGCCTCGAAACATGCAAGTCGGATGATTCCACGCCTTTTTTGTATGCTCCTGTCATTCAGGAGCGCGAGGCGCGATAGAATCCACTTGCAAAAGGGTAAGGGTTAGAACTGAACCTTTAACCTTTTTGTACATGAGGCCCCCATGCCCTCGCTGACCTGGATTGGCAAAGACGCTGTTTTGAATCACCACCTGGATGTCCCTTATCGGGTTCTGGAAAAGAAATACGATTTTGGCGATGGCGAGCCGGGCAACAAGATTATCCACGGCGATAATTTGGAAGCGCTCAAATCTCTGCTCCCTGAATACGAAGGTCGCGTCAAATGCATCTATATCGATCCACCGTACAATACCGGCAACGAGAACTGGGTCTATAACGACAATGTGAACAGCCCGAAAATCAAGAAGTGGCTGGGGCAAGTTGTAGGGAAGGAATCCGAGGACTTGACCCGTCACGACAAGTGGCTTTGCATGATGTACCCGCGCCTTAAGTTGTTGCAGAAATTGTTGAGCAATGACGGGGCGATTTTTATTAGCATCGACGACAACGAGCAGGCTAATCTGAAGTTGGTTTGTGATGAAATATTTGGGGCTGGGAATTTTGTAGCTCAAGTGATTTGGGAAAGAGCGTATGCTCCGGTTAATCTGAAAAAACATTTTTCTGAAAGTCATGATTACATTTTGTGTTATGCAAAAAAAGTAGAGAGTCTTGTTTGTAATGGATTGCCAAGGTCTGAAGATGCCAATAATAGATATTCAAATCCAGACAATGATCCAAGAGGAGCTTGGAAAGCATCGGATTGTTCTGTCGGCCCTGTAGTAGAAGAAAAAGTGTATGAAATTGAGTTGCCATCAAAAAGAAGAGTTTTACCATCAAAAGGGAGATGTTGGCTTTATACAAAAGAAAGATTTGCAGAAATGGTAGCTGACAATCGTATATGGTTTGGACCTGATGGAAATAGTGTTCCTGCTGTGAAAAAGTTTCTTTCAGAAGTAAAGCAGGGAATAACCCCAATGACTATTTGGAAGTATACAGAGGTTGGGCATTCTCAAGATGCAACAAAAAAACTAAAAGAAATATTTGATGGTAAAGCCGTTTTTGATTATCCAAAATCAGTTGATTTATTGAAAAGATGTTTTGAGTTGTATTCTGACAAATCCTCCATCATCCTCGATTCCTTCGCAGGTTCCGGCACCACGGCCCACGCGGTGTTGAACTTGAACAAGCAAGATGGCGGCAACCGCAAGTTCATCCTTGTTGAAATGGAAGATTACGCAGAAACAATCACTGCCGAGCGCGTCCGCCGCGTGATAAAAGGATACGGCCCTTCGACAGGCTCAGGGACCGTTACTGAGGGCACCGGCGGTTCATTCGCTTATTACGAACTTGGCCCAGAACTATTGAAGGATGGCTTTATCAACGAAGATGTCCCGGAGCAGACCATCCGCGAATACCTCTATTACACCGAAACAAACCATGCTTTGCCGCAAAGCAACAACGGGCATCCGGCGCATCTAGGGAACTTCGAAGGCGTCGCCTATTATTTCCTTTACAACAAGGACGAAACAACGACGCTTGATGCGACATTTCTTGCGTCAATTTCGGAGAAGGCCGACCGCTATGTAATCTATGCGGACAACTGCATCATGCCGCAGAAATTCCTTTTTGACCACGACATCACCTTCAAGAAAATCCCGCGTGATATCCGGAGGTTCTAATGATTCTCAAGCAATACCAGAAAGACATCATCGAAGATTTGACCCGTTATCTGGAAATTCTCCAAAAGACAAAAAATATTTCGGAGAGCTTCAATGAATTCTGGCGGCTGCACCCGCGGACTCCGCTCACTCCGTTCCCCGGCGAAATCGTGGAACCCTACAAGAACAATGTTGCTGGTGTTCCTCATGTGTGCCTGAAGGTCCCGACTGCTGGCGGAAAAACATTCATTGCCGCCAATGCGCTCCGACCGATTTTCTCGATATTTCCGCAAGATCACGCAAAAACGGTGGTGTGGCTTGTTCCGTCAAATTCTATCCTTGAACAGACCATTCGCAATTTTTCGAACCCGGAACATCCATATCGCGAACAGTTGAATGCGGATTTCGGGAATCGCGTGGAAGTCTATGACAAGACTGCTCTTTTACAGGGTGCGGGTTTCAACGCTTCGTCCGTAAAGGAAAACTTGTCCCTTTGCATTCTCAGTTTCGATAGCCTGCGGAGCCGCAACAAAGATAACCGCAATGCCTACAAGGAAAACGGCAACCTGTTGTCTTTTGCGGAATCCGCTGATGAAGAAGTCTCCTTGATGTCGGTTTTCAAGCAGCTGAACCCTGTAATCGTTGTAGATGAAAGTCACAATGCGGAAAGCGAATTGAGCGTCGATATGCTCAAACAGCTGAATCCGAGTTTTATTTTGGACTTGACGGCGACTCCGCGAAAAAACAGCAACATCATCAGCTTTACCAGTGCCTTTGAACTCAAAAAAGAAAGCATGGTCAAGTTGCCCGTGATTGTCTATAACCACCAGTGCAAGGATGAAGTCGTAAATTCGGCGTTGGAACTTCGCGACCGCTTGGAACGAGCCGCTTTTGACGCTCAAAATCAGGGAGGGGCGCCCATTCGCCCCATCGTCCTATTCCAGGCGGAGCCCAAGACAAAAGAAGACAACGCCACCTTCGATAAAATCAAGGCGATGCTAATCGAAAAGGGAATCAAGAAAAGCGAAATCAAGATAAAAACCGCCGATAAAAACGAGTTGGCTGGTTTGGATTTGATGTCGCCGGATTGCGAAGTCCGCTACATCATTACGGTGAACGCTCTGAAAGAAGGCTGGGATTGCCCTTATGCGTACATCCTTGCATCGCTTGCCGACAAGAATTCCGCTGTGGATGTGGAACAGATTCTCGGGAGAGTGCTGCGGTTGCCTTATACCCGCAAAAATCCGAACCCGATGTTGAACATGAGTTATGTGCTTACGGCATCGAACAAGTTCTTGGATACCGTGCAGAATGTGGTGGAAGGTTTGAACCGCGCAGGCTTCAGCGGCAAGGACTACAGAATTGCGGATACGCAGGTGGTCAACAATTTGCCAAGTGCACCTGCCGCACCGTCGCCAGTCGATTTGTTGTCGTCGATTTCACCGGAAACGCAAGAGCCTTCGGCAAATGGCTTTAGCGGAATCATGCCACCAGCAACAAGCTGGAATCCTGGGACGAGTGCTAGTCCTGCAAGCCCTGCCGTGCAAGACATAGAACGCTTGGCAAGACAAGAAAACGAAACGATGGAAATGCAAATCCGGGAGTGCAAATCTTCTGGAGTCGCTCCGACACCTGCAGATCTGGAGAAGCAAGTGAAAAACGCCCAAATCAAAGAAAACTTTATTGAAAGCGCAAGTGGAATTTGCCTGCCTAAATTCTTCATGAACATGGATGGCATTGAAAACGACTTGTTCGGTCTCCGCGAAATGGAATTTGAAAAGGACATGCTCCTGAAAAAATTCCCACTTCGTACCTGCGACACATCTATCAACTTTGACAACGTAGATGCAGAAATATACAAGGTCGATTTGGACGAAAGTACCAAGGACAATACTCCGACCTTCTGCAAAGTGGGTAAGGAAGCGCAAACAAGCCTCGCGCAATGGATTTTAAGTATCAAGGATGTCGAATGCAAACGCAAAAAATGCGCCGAATTGTTAGTGGGGCTTGTCGGGAAAATGTACCCCATTCCTGACCAAGAAATCAAGATATACATTGAACGCGTCTTGGAATCATTTGATGACGCCGCATTCAACCACATGCTGAACAACTCCACTCCATACGCAGCAAAAATCAAGGCAGCCATCCAAAATCACGCCGACACCTATGTTCACAAAGAATTCCTTAGCAAAGTCGATTCAGACAAAATCATTTTAAAGCCGATTTATACATTCAAAAAACAGAAACCCTACTCAGCAAAGGGCAAGAGCATCGCTAAAGGGCTGTACGAACCGGAAGAGAGTTTCAATAATTTTGAAGCTGAAGTTGTAAATGAACTCGCAAACCTGGATAACGTGGAGTTTTGGACCCGCAACAAGGAACGGGCCGATTTCTGTATCAACGGGTTCATCAATCACTATCCTGATTTCATCATCAAGACGAAAAAAGGAAAAATCGTTCTGCTGGAAACCAAGGGCGACCATTTGGATGCCGCTAAGAAAATTGAACTCGGGAACCTATGGGCTTCAAAGGCCGGCAATGAATATCGCTACTGCCTAGTGTATGAGGATCGCAACGTCGAAGGCGCCTACACCAAGGAAAAATTCTTGAGCCAAATGAGGAGTTGGTAATTCAAGAAATCCCTATATCGACCAGAGCTGGGATGAAGCTGAACAGGATGCAGCCAACGTCATGGAACTCCTTGAATCATACAGGCGTTAAATAAAAGGGCTGCTTGATTATCCGTATTCATTGAAATGCGGCCCTTTTTCTATATTTCTCTTGTAAATCAAAAAGAGGACTTCAAGATGAAAAAGATTTTTGCAATTCTTGCGGCCGTTGCTTGCGCCGCTGTATTCTCTGCCTGTAACGAACAAAAGGCAGAAGCGAAGGTTGCTGCCGATGAATCCTTCAACAAGGTCAAGGCGGCTGGCGTGTTCGTCCTCGGCCTCGATGATTCTTTCCCGCCGATGGGCTTCCGCGACAAGGATAACAACATCGTGGGTTTCGATATCGACCTCGCTACCGAAGTTTGTGCGCGCCTGGGAGTGAAGCTCAAGACGCAGCCGATTTCCTGGGACGCTAAGGAACAGGAACTGAACACCGGCAAGATTGACTGCATCTGGAACGGCATGAGCGTGGACAGCGCCCGCGCAAAGGCCATGAACCTGAGCGACCCGTACCTCAAGAACCGCATGATTTTCACGGTGAAGGACAAGGCACTTGCAAGTCTCGCGGCCCTCGCCGGCAAGAAGATTGCCGTGCAGAACGGTTCTACCGCCCAGAAGCTGCTGGATGCTTCCGAAGCGGGCAAGGCCGCCAAGGAAATCGTTCCGTTTGACGACAACCAGACAGCGCTCATGGATTTGGACAAGGGCGGTGTGGATGCCGTGTTCCTGGACGAAATCGTGGCCAAGTACTGGATTGTGACGAATGGGAAGGACTACACGGTGCTCGAGGAAGGCCTTTCCGACGAAGTCTACGCCGTGGGTTTCCGCAAGAAGGACCAGGCCCTGCGTGATGCCGTGAATTCTACCCTGGCTGCCATGAAGGCCGACGGCAAGTTCGACGAAATCTCTGCCAAGTGGTTTGGCAAGTAATGTCGGAACTGTCAACGCTTTTGCCGATTCTCTGGGGCGGCTTCTGCACGACGCTCGCCATTTTCGGGCTTACGCTCCTGTTCTCGATTCCGCTGGGCCTGCTCATCGCAGTCCTCAAGATGAGCAAGTGGCGCGTGGTGCGTTACCCGGTGTCGTTCTACATCTCGGTGATGCGCGGCACCCCTTTGCTGCTCCAGATTGTGGCGATTTACTTTGGCTCCTACTACCTGAGCGAATATGCGGGCGTGGATTTTTCGTTTGACCGCTTCCCGGCGGTAATCGTGGCGTTTTCGATAAACTATGCGGCCTACTTTGCCGAAATTTTCCGCGGCGGTATCCAGTCCATATCCAAGGGGCAGTACGAGGCGGCCTACATGCTGGGCATGACCCGCACGCAGACGTTCTTCCGTATTATTCTCCCGCAGGTGGTGAAGCGCGTGGTTCCCGCCAGCGCCAACGAAGTCATCACCCTGGTGAAGGACACCTCCCTTGCGCAGGTGATTGCGGTGACGGAACTTTTTGCGCTGGCCAAGAAACAGCAGGCGGCTTATGCGAGCATTTACCCGCTGTTCGTGGCGGGCGTATTCTACTATGTGGCGAACCTTTTGCTGAGCGTGCTTTTTGCCTACGTGGAACGCAAGCTCAATTACTATAAGTGAGGCGTGGAATGGAAAATATGAATGAATCTGCGCCGATCCTCAAGGTAGAACACGTCAAGAAGTCCTTTGGCGACTTGCATGTGCTCAAGGATATTTCTTTTGATCTGAAGGCAGGCGAGGTGCTCTCGATTATCGGGCCCAGCGGTTCCGGCAAGAGCACGCTTTTGCGTTGCCTTACCCAGCTCGAAACGGTTGACGGCGGCCTGGTGCAGGTCGACGGCAAGGACATGGTAGTGCCTGGCGTTTCGGCGAAGGGCCCGGCAGTCAAGTATGCTCCGGCTAAAACGCTTCGTGAAATTCGCCTTTCTACGGGACTCGTGTTCCAGAACTTCAACTTGTTCCCGCACCTGACGGTGCTCCAGAACCTTTGCCTCGCTCCGGTGCGTGTGCTGGGAGACGAACGCAAAGATGCCCGTGCGAAGGGTCAATTCTTGCTCAAACGCATGGGCCTTGAGGGCAAGGAAAAGGCTTACCCCTGCGAGCTCAGCGGTGGCCAGCAGCAGCGCGTGTCCATTGCCCGCGCCCTCGCGATGAACCCGAAGATTCTTTTCTTTGACGAGCCGACCTCAGCGCTGGACCCGGAACTCACCGGCGAAGTGCTCAAGATTATCAAGAAGCTTGCCGAAGACAAGATGACCATGGTCATCGTGACCCACGAGATGGCCTTTGCCCGCGACGTGGCCGACAAGGTCATCTTCATGGACGGCGGTGTCATCGTGGAGCAGGGAACCCCCGACCACGTGTTCCGCAAATCGGGCAACGAGCGCCTGGCACAGTTCCTGAGTCGCTTTACAAACGCGTAAATTACTCCAAAATGCCAATTTTTGTACCCTATGTAAATTTTTAGGGTGTTGACAACTTATCCATAGGACATTTGCTCCGAACATGCTATTTCCCCTTCGGGAGAGGTATTTTTTGTTTGGTGAAAAAGCCGTTTTTCGGCTAAAAAAGGGATGAGTTGATGGTTGTAGCGAAAATCGCCAAAAAATTGCCTTTTTTTGTGGGTTTCTGCCTTGTTTCGGCTGTTTTTGCCGAAAATCCCATTATTCAGACATACTATTCTCCGGACCCTGCCCCTGTGGTGTTCGGCGATACGGTGTGCGTGTACACTGGTAACGACGAGGGAGGCCATTTCTTTACCATGCATGGTTGGCGCGTTTCCTGCACCACCGATATGGTAAACTGGACCGACCGTGGTACACTCATCCTTTCTAACGAAGATTTTGGCGGAAATGCCAAGAAGAACGGCGACTGGGCGGCACAAGTTGTGCGTCGCAACGGCAAGTATTATTACTACGTGACGGTGGATGCTACATCAGGCGGGCGCGCTATTAACGTGGCCGTGGCCGACAGGCCCGAAGGCCCGTTTAAGGACGCTTTGAACGGCAAACACCTAGCTGGCCCCAATTGGGACTACATTGACCCTACCGTTTGGATCGATGATGACGGCCAGGCCTACCTTTACTGGGGTAACCCGAAGCTCTATTATGCCAAGCTCAAGGAAAACATGATAGAGATTGACGGACAGGTTCATGTGACCGAAATGACGGAGGCGGGTTTTGGACCGAAACATTGCGACAATAATGGTTGCTCGGCATCTGCTTACACCGAAGGCCCGTGGATTCACAAGCGCGGCAAGACTTACTACATGATTTACGCCTCCCACGGCGTTCCTGAGAAAATTTCGTATTCCACTAGCGACAGCCCGACAGGCCCGTGGACATGGAGAGGAGTCATCATGGACCAGGGGAACAATACTGCGTTCACGAATCACTCCGGGCTTATTGATTTCAAGGGCCGCAGCTTTTTCTTTTACCATAATCAGAAGAACATAAGCGGTGGAGGTTATAGTCGCTCTACTGCGATTGAAGAATTCACTTGGAACGCTGACGGTTCTATTCCGACTATCAAGTCCACCAACGATGGCGTGAAAAAGCCCATCAAGAACCTGGATCCGTTTACCCGTGTAGAAGCCGAGACCAAGGCCTGGGTGGGCGGCATGACGGTCAGCAAGCCGGCAGATCCTGATGGCGGTAACTACACGATAATCAATCATGTGGCAGTTTCTAACGGTTCCGTTTACCTCACCAATATGAACAGCGGGTTCTACACCAAGGTGCGCTCAGTAGATATGGGCGATGGTGCTGACCGCATTATCATTTGCACCAAGGGTAACGGCGGCAAGCTCGAAGTACATGCCGGTTCTGAGACCGGGGCGCTCCTCGCTTCCATCAATGTGCCCGCAGGTTCCAAGTGGGAAGAAAATTCCTTTGATGTAGAAAACGCTGCCGGTGTCGATGACCTGTTCTTTGTGGTAAAGCAGGGCGGTTTCGATTTTGACTACTGGTACATGGAAAGTGACAAGATTGCTGTGGCCCAGACTCCTTACAAGGGCACTGTCGCGACAGTTCCGGGCAAGATCGAGGCCGAAAACTACGACGAGGGTGGCCACAACAAGGCCTTTTACGACAACGATCGCGAAAACCAGGGCAAGGCCTACCGCGAAGACGAAGTCGACGTGGTCGACATTAGCGATTCCAAGTGCGGTGATGTGGCCTGCACGGGTTATGCCATCGGTTACACGCAAGCGGATGAATGGGTGGAGTACACCGTGAATGTCGCCGCCAATGCCAAGTACGATATCACAGCGAATGTGGCGACCCCTTTTGAAACAGCGGGACTTCAGTTGTTTATTGATGATGAACCCATTACGGCATCGCTTACGGGCCTGAAAACCGACGAAGAGAAATTCAATGTCTACAAGGAAGTGGAAATAGGTTCCGCGGAACTCACGAAGGGTGAACACGTGCTCAAGCTCCTGATTACGGGAGCATACCTGAATGTGGACTGGCTCCAGTTTACCAATCCCGATGTTCCTGTTGCAGAAGATAAGAAAGATTCTCTTGCTCAGGAGAAAAAGGGTGAAGAACCTAAGAAGACCTCCGAAGAAAAACAGGGCTTGGTTTCTATTGATGAATTTGGACTTTTGCAGCGGGCTGCCTGTTACGACGTGTTCAGTTTGACGGGCAAGCGCCTAGGCCGTATCGATGGCGTCATATTCTCGTCGAGGGATTTGTCCTTTGCGCTGAAGCAGGCTGGTTTTGCAAATGGAATTTACTTTGTGCGGTCTAGGGTCAGGAATAGCTCCATGCTGCAGAAGGTGATTGTGAACGGAAAATAGAAAGAAGATTAGGGAAGGGAAAAGAATATGAAATGGCTGAATGGGATTGGTATAGCTCTGGCGTTCGCCTCTGCGGCTTATGCAGTGACCGTCAATAATCCGATTATGTACGTCGATAGCCCGGACCCCTCGATTGTCCGCGTTGACGACGCTTACTACATGGTGACGACGACCATGCACTTTGCCCCGGGCGTGCCCGTCTTCAAGAGCACGGATTTGGCCCAGTGGCGCACGGTGGGCTATGCCTACCAGACGCTTGTTGATAATGACAAAATGAACCTGAATGGCGGTCAGGATGCCTACGGTAAGGGCTCCTGGGCGTCAAGCATCCGTTATCGGGATGGCTATTTCTATGTACTGACTCCGTCTTATACGACAATGACGACCTACCTTTACAAGACTGCCGATGTGGAAAATGGCCCGTGGACCGAAGTTCATCTTCCTTTTTACCACGATCCGTCGCTGTTTTTCGATGACGACGGTACTGCCTGGGTTTTTTACGGCAGCGGAGACCAGATCAGCTACGTGCAGCTGAACGACGATGCCAGCGGCGTCAAACAGGGCGGCAAGAGTGGCAAACTCGGCGGCGTGAGTGTCAACCAGGTGACCGGAAAGTCTGGTGCGCAGGGAGATTACTATGTTCAGCAAGAAGGCTCTCACATGGAAAAGGTGAACGGGGAGTATTACCTGTTTACTATTTCTTGGCCGGCCGGCAAAAGTCGTAGCGAAATTGTTTACCGTTCTAAGAATCTGCTCTCTGGATATAGCGGAAGGTACTTTTTGTCCGACAACGGTGTAGCACAGGGTGGTATTTTTAATACGCCCGATAATAAGTGGTATGCCCTGTTGTTCCGTGACTCCGGTCCGGTTGGCCGTTTGGCGCACCTGGTCCCGATGGAATGGAAAGATGGTTGGCCCGTGCCTACCAGCGGTTCCAAGGCACCCTCTACAATCGACTTGCCGAATTCGCCGATTCCCGGCTATGGCATGGTTACTAGTGATGACTTTGATTCTGAAACCCTTCCTCTAGAATGGCAGTTCAACCACAATCCTGACAACAAGAATTGGAGTCTCACGGCTAATCCGGGACATTACCGTATTACCACGAGTCGCACCGACACTCGCGTGCAGAATGCAAAGAATACGCTTACGATGCGCACCTTTGGCCCAAAGTGCTCGGGACGTACGCTTGTGGACGGTTCCGGCATGAAGGATGGCGACATTGCGGGTCTTGTGGCGTTGCAGGATGATAAGGGCTTTGTGGCCTTGGCCAAGGAAAGCGGTAGCTATAAAGTGGTGATGTATAGCGGTGACGAAAAGGGCGATAGTCAGAAAGCAAGCGCTCCGATTTCAGGTTCAATGGTTTATCTGCGGGTAGATTTTGACTTGTCGAATGACCGCGGAACTGCTTCGTTCTACTATAGTACTGATGGAAGTTCTTGGACCAAGATCGGCAACAATGTCAGTTTGAATTTTAGCCTCCACATGTTCGTGGGTTATCGCTTTGGACTCTTCAACTTTGCGACTAAGCAGGCGGGGGGCTATGCCGATTTTGACTGGTTCAAGATAGGCGTCGACGAGAATGACGAAATCTACCTGGATCAGGATGAGACTCCTCCGACCCCGTATAAGGACGTGGTGGCAAAACTTCCCGGTAAGATTGAAATCGAGAATTACGATGTGGGCAAGTCCGGTCGTGCCTATTACGACAAGGATGGCGCTAATCAGGGTAAGACGTACCGTACCGACGGTGTAGACATTGTGGCTATTGACGATGAAGACCTCTCGAAGGGTTATGCCATCGGGTATACCCAGGAAGGTGAATGGCTGCGGTACACGGTAAAGGCGGATAAGGCTGGAGAGTACGATGTTCGGGTGAACATGGCCACGTCTTCTGAAAACGCAGGCGTCAAGCTGTATATCGATGGTGAAGCCATTACCGATGATATCATCGCCGAACAGGGTGCGGATTGGTCTACCTATATGGCGGTTTCGGCAAAAACGAAGAGCATCTCTGCAGGTGAGCATGTGCTCAAGGTGGAAATTGTCGGAAACTACGTGAATGTAGACTGGATTGAGTTCAGCATTGATGGCGATAGCGGTGAAAGTTCCTCCGAAACAAAATTGGATTCTACCAAGACGGGAGACAAAAAGTCTGAATCGGGTGACAAGAAGGGCGATTCTAAGGAAAGCGCCGCCATTGCAGGCAATATCCTTTACAATGTGCCGGCCGCCCAGAGCTATCGCGTGTATTCCTTGAACGGAATGCTTGTGGGAACGGTGAATGCAGCAGGAATTGCCGAGGCTCTGGCGAAGGTCCGCGGGATGGCTCCTTCGAAGGGCGTTTATTTGGTGAAGTCTAGGAATGGAATGGTTCACCGCTTTATGGTGAACGAATAAAGGTGAAAACCTTGAAGGGGAAAAATGTTTGAAATCAGGAATATGAGCCGCGTGATGCTTGCTATGACTGCTTTTGCCGCAATTTCGGCACAGGCGCAACCTGTCAATGATTTGGTGAAGACTCCCCCTATGGGGTGGAATAGCTGGAACGTGTTCCACGAGAACATCAACGAGAACCAAATTAAGGAAATTGCGGATGCCATGGTGTCTTCCGGATTGAAGGATGCGGGCTACATCTACCTGAACCTGGATGACAACTGGATGGATACCAAACGCGATGCCAATGGTAATCTCCAGAACAACCCAAAGACATTCCCCAGCGGGATGAAGGCCATGGCCGATTACGTCCATAAAAAGGGGCTCAAGTTTGGACTTTATGGTGACCGCGGTAAACGCACCTGTCATCATTACAATAGCAATTGGCAAAGCGAAAGCGGTTCCTATATGCACGAAGAACAGGACGCAAAAAAGCTGGCTGAATGGGGCGTTGACTACTGGAAATACGACAACTGTGATCCAGCCGAAAAATCAAACCAGGAAGAAGACTATACTCGCATGTCCAAAGCGCTCCTTAATTCTGGACGACCTATCGTGTTCAGCATTTGTGCTTGGGGTTATCAGGATTGGATGCCGAAAATCGCTAACCTTTGGCGTACCACCTTCGATATTGGTCCTGAATGGATTTCTACTTCGTGGTATCGTGGCGTTTATGATATCATCGATGCCAACGACAAATACTGGGAAATTGCACAGCCTGGTAGCTGGAACGACCCGGATATGCTGGAGGTAGGAAACAAAGGTCTTTCTTACGACGAACAAAAATCACAGATGACCATGTGGTCTATTATGGCCGCTCCTATCATGATTAGTTCCGATGTCCGTAATATGAGTAACGAAACCAAGGAACTCTACCTGAACAAGGACATGATTGCCATTAACCAAGATTCCCTGGGTGTTCAAGGTCACCGCATTTCTAATGTAAATGGCAAACAGGTTTGGACCAAGCCCTTGCGTAATGGAGATGTCGCCGTAGCGCTTCTCAACAATAACGGATCTACCCAAACGGTTGAATGTAACTTTGCTGACATTGGCGTAGAGGGCGAAGTGGAAGTCCGCGATGCCTGGCAAAAGAAAAGCCTTGGTTCCCTTTCCCGTGTATCCGTAGAACTTCCGCCCCACGGTTCGGCGCTGCTCCGCTTGATTATCAAACCGGTTCCTCGCCAGCCGTTCAACAACGCTCCTTTTGCCATCCCGGGTAAAATCGAGATGGAGGATTTCGACATTAGCGGAATTGGTCAGGGCAATATCAGTTACAACGAAAAAGATGCTTTGGACCATGGAGCCGAAACGAACGGCGGTGTAAGCTACCGTGAAGGAACCGGCGTAGATATTTATAAGAAGGCAAACCGCTATATCGTAGGTTATAACCAGGCTGGCGAATGGCTGGAATACTCCGTGACGATCGCCAAAAAAGGGATTTACACCATGAAGGCCTCCGTAGCTTCGGCCAATAGCACCTCCAGTTTCAAGCTGTCCATGGATGGCAAGGACATTACCGAAGAAATCAAGGTTCCGCAGGCCACCTCCGGTGAAGATAACTACGATGAGTATAATGAGGTGGAAGTCAATGTGGACCTGAGCGAGGGCGAACACATCCTCCGCTTTACGGTAACCGGCGATTGGATGGATATAGATTGGATTGAATTCGTCACCGATGAAAATAGCGAAGAGGGGGAGGAACAGAAAACCTCGACGCCCACCGACAATCCGAAAGAAAAAACTCCCACGGACGACAAGAAGTCTGAAGCTCCTTCGGGTTTCGTTTCGGCCTTACGCTATAGTGTACAGCCCATGCAGGCTTTCCGCGTGTATTCGATGAATGGGGCCTTTTTCGGAACGGTCTATGCGTCAAGTGTCCAGGAAGTCCAGGTGAAAGTTCGAACGCTTGTTCCCGAACGGGGTGTTTACCTGGCCCGCTCAAAGAACGGGATGGCCTTTCAAGTAAGAAGGTGAAAAAAAGAACCGCAGCTCGATTGAGCTGCGGTTTTGAATTTGTCTTAAGATCCGGTATATGAGTGGCTTTACCGGAGGTTTTTAGCCGGCGTTAGAGCCGAGCGGCTTTCTTCAACGCTGCGGCCTTGTCGGTCTTTTCCCACGTGAAGCGAGCACCCGTGCGGCCGAAGTGGCCAAGCGCGGCAGTTGCCTGGTAGCCAGGCTTCTTCAGGTCGAGCATCTTCACGATGCCAGCCGGGGAGAGGTCGAAGTTCTTCGCGACAATGGCTTCGATTTCGCGGTCGCTGATTTTTCCCGTGCCGAAGGTGTTCACGAGAACAGACACCGGTTTGGAGTAACCGATAGCGTAGGCGAGCTGCACTTCGCAGCGGTAGGCAAGGCCTGCTGCGACGATGTTCTTTGCCACGTAGCGTGCGGCGTAGGCGGCGCTGCGGTCCACCTTACTCGGGTCCTTGCCGCTGAATGCGCCACCACCGTGACGGCCCATGCCGCCGTAGGTGTCCACGATAATCTTACGACCGGTGAGGCCGCAGTCGCCGTGGGGGCCACCCACCACGAACTTGCCTGTGGGGTTCACCAGGTAGCGGGTATTCTTGTCCAGAAGCTTGGCGGGGATCACCTTCTTGATGAGTTTCTCGATGATTTCCTTTTCGATCTGCTTGTGGGAGAGCGGCTTGCCCTTCACGAATTCGTCGTGCTGGGTAGAGATAACCACGGTGTCCACGCGTACGGGCTTGTCGTTTTCGTCGTACTCAACAGTCACCTGGGACTTGGCATCCGGGCGCAGCCACTTGATCTTGCCCTGTTCGCGGAGGTTCTGGATTTCTTCCATGAGCTTGTGGGCGAGGCTGATGGGCAGCGGCATCAGTTCCTTAGTTTCGTTCACGGCGTAACCGAACATCATGCCCTGGTCACCGGCGCCCTGCTTGTCATCTTCCTTACCGTCGGCGGCCTTGGCGTCCACGCCCTGGGCGATATCGGGGGACTGTTTGTCCATAGCCACGAGCACGGAGCAGCCCTGGTAGTCGAAGGCGAGTTCCGGATTCACGTAGCCGATACCCTTGATGGTCTTGCGGGCAATCTGCTGGTAGTCAATCACAGCCTTGGTGGTGATTTCGCCGGAAACCACGACGAGGCCCGTGTTCACGAGCGTTTCGCAAGCCACGCGGCTGTTCGGGTCCTGGGCGAGGCAGGCGTCGAGGATAGCGTCCGAAATCTGGTCGCAGACTTTGTCCGGATGTCCCTTGGACACGGATTCAGAAGTAAAGAGATAATGTGCCATGTAGGCTCCTTAATGTTTTCAGCACCAAAAAGAATGTCGCGTTTTTGAGCATTCCCAAGCGCTGAAAAAACAGAGTTGAGTTTATTTATGCGTAAATGTACAAAAACGCATAGAGTTTGGCAATTCATTTTAGCCTGTCCACCACCGCTTGTACGTCGGTGAAGGCGCAGAAGGGTAAACTTATTACCTGCGAACAGGTTTTTTCGGTGGCGGGGCAGGTAGCGTCGTTCGCTTTGCCGCGTCCATCAAAACAAGCCTGCCTGTGCAGCGGCATGGGGTAGTGGATGCAGTAGGGAATTCCTGCGGCGTTCAACTTTGCGATAAATTCGTCCCGGTTCTCTGCCAGCACCGTGTACTGGGCGTAGGTGCTGGTGTTGCCCGCAACTATCGCTTGCGGCGCAAATCCTGACAAACCCGCAAAAAACTCATCGTAAACCTTGGCGTTCTCCGCCCGCTGTTTCAGCTCCTGGTCCAGGTGGCGCAGTTTGACCCGCAGCACTGCCGCCTGCAGGGCGTCCAGCCTGCCGTTCACGCCGATTTCTACGTGGCGGTAGCGTTCCCTGCTGCCGTGGTTTGCGATAAGTCTTGCTTTTTCTGCATATTTCGCGTTGGCGGTAAAGATGGCCCCGCCGTCGCCGTAGCAGCCCAGGGGCTTACTGGGGTAAAAACTGGTAATGGAAATGTCCCCGAAGGTGCAGGCCCGGCGAGCGTTCCCCCCGGCAGCGGTCCCGCACCCGGTGCCACCAGCGGTATAAGTTGCTCCGAAGGCCTGGGCGCTGTCTTCCAGAATCCAGAGTCCGTGCTCGTCGGCGATTTTCCGCAAGGGCCCATAGGGGGCGCACTGCCCGAACAGGTTCACTGCGATAATGCCTTTGGTCTTGGGGCCCACGAGATTCTTGACGCTTTCGGGGTCGATCTGGAGCGTTTTCGGGTCGATGTCGGCAAAAACGGGGGTGCCCCCCAGTTTCGCCACACATTCCGCCGGGGCGATAAAGGTAAAGTCCGGAACGATGACCTGGTCCCCCGGTTCAAGTCCGAGTGCCATGAGGGCTATCTCGATGGCCTGGGTGCCGCTCCCGCAGGTGACCGTCTGGACCCCTCCGCAGTAGGCGGACAGTTCTTGTTCCAGGGCCTGGACCTCCAGTCCGCCAATGTAGCACCCGCTTTCGAGTACTGCTTTTTCGGCTTTTTCCAGCTCCTGCCGGTAGGCGTCTCGTTGGGCCGAGAGGTTCACAAAGGGCATCATAATGGGCAAATTTAGCATTTTACGGCTTTTTGAGGGGTTGACATTATCTCCAACTTTACTATCTTTGAGCCAACAAATTTTAAGTAGGTTTTACCCGGAGATTAAAAGGTGCCTCAACACAAATCTTGCAAAAAGCGTCTGCGTCAGGCCGAAAAGGCCAACGCCATGAACCGTTCCGTCCGCTCTGCGATTCGTTCCAGCCTCAAGGTGATTCGCACTGCAACTTCCAAGGAAGCTGCCCTCAAGGAAATGCCCAACCTGTTCAGCATGCTGGACAAGGCTGCCGCTAAGGGTCGTGCCGGTTTCTGCGCCAATCGCGCCGCTAACTACAAGGCCAAGGCCGCCAAGGTCATCAACGGCCTCGCCTAATTGATCCTTTATCAGGAATTTTGAACCGGTACGGTTTCCCGTGCCGGTCTTTTCCGCATATAGGGAATACGGGTCGTTTCGCTTATCGCACCCCGAGCCCCGAGCCTCGCGCTTCACATCTGCGACCGGCATGTAAACATTCGTTAATATCACTCAACTTGGAATATGCTCGGGACCGTAATTGCCCTTATTTTTTGTTTTTCCCTGAAATATGTTAAATGTTTTTTGCTAGATTATAGACTTGTAATATGTATTGGAAATGTTTGTAAAATGAAGGGTGTCAGGGATTTGAAATGTCATCAATAAATTTTGCTACAAGAGAGATTAGTTGTAAGGTGGTGTACTACGGACCTGGTTTGAGTGGCAAGACCACGAACCTCCAGGTGATTCACCAGAAAATGCCCCAGGACAAGCGCACGGACATGGTGTCCTTGGCTACCGAAGGCGACCGTACCCTGTTCTTTGACTTCCTTCCTCTGAATCTTGGCGATATCAAGGGTTTCAAGACCCGTTTCCAGCTTTATACCGTTCCCGGTCAGGTTTATTACAACAGCACCCGTAAGCTGGTGCTTCGCGGTGTTGATGGCATTGTGTTTGTGGCGGACTCCCAGCGCTCCCGCCAGGCCGAAAACTTGGAAAGCCTACAGAACCTGAGGCAGAACCTCCAGGATTACGGTATGGATCTGGATGACATGCCCTTTGTGCTCCAGTACAACAAGCGCGATATGGAGAATGTGTTCTCCCTGGAAGAACTGAATGCGGAATTGAACCCTCGCAATGTGCCCTTCTTCCCGGCCACCGCCCATAACGGAAAGGGTGTGGTGACGACCCTCAAGACCATCGCCATGCTGGTGATCGAAAAGTTTAACGTGAAGCAGGGATTTTTGCGCAAGGCCGCTGAAAGTGTGAACAACACCGGCGTTCATGACGTGTCCCTGACCAAGGAAGGCGTGTCTGTGAAGCAGGCCGCACCAAAGCCCCAGGTTCAACCCGAAGCGGCAGCTCCTTCTTCGCCTTTCAAGATGCCTTCTTTTGCGGCTCGCCCTCCTGCAGGGGCGGTTCCGTCCGGTAACGCCGGTTCGGGCTTGTTCCAGAAGGGAGCCACCTCTTCGCCGTTTGGTCGTCCGCGTGCCGCTGCTACGGTTCCCCGTATGCCAACCTTTGGCCGCGCCATGGAAAAACCTCAGGAATCTGGAGACGACGAAATCGAATTGCGTCCTTATGTTCCTAAGAAGAAGTAGAAGGAGTGTGTTATGAGCGATTTTACGATTTATTCCGATGACGTGGGCAAAGTCCGCCGCTTGATGGAAGCTTACCAGGCAAGCGTCAAGGCCGAATACATTGTGCTTTGCCACCGCGACGGTTCCATTATCGCCGAGGTGGGCTCCCTGGGAATCGACCCCACTCCTCTTGCCGTGCTGAGCACCGCTTCTTTTGACTCTGCCCGTCAGGTGGGCAATATGCTGGGCGGCGAGAACTTCCAGTCGGTGTCCTATTCTGGCGAAAACCGCTCCATTTACATCTCCCCTGTGGACCAAGCTTTGCTCCTGGTGCAGGTGTTCCCGGGCTCCAGGCTCCCGAACCGCATCGACGACTTCAATCGCCTGTTGGTAGAAAAACTGGTGGATGCCGTCCCGGCCTTTACTCAGAACACCAGTAAGCTTATCTAGTCGAGGCTTTTGTGGCAGGAATTCCGCCACTGCGCAATATCCGAAAGACGACGGTCATACTGGTCGCAGTCTTGCTTGCGTTCTTGGTGCACCGCACGGTGGCCTACCTTTCAACAGACGATTCCATCAAGGATGCGGGAAACACGGAACTTTCCCTGGCTCAGGGTACGGTTTGCAGGCATATCGTCAAGGAGACTCCTTTCGGTGCGGATTCTGTTTTCGAGGAAGGCTCCAGGCTTTACTTTTACACAACCATTTCTTCGGCCCTCAAGGACAGGGAAGACACCCTCTGGCACGTGTGGTACCATGGCATGGATACGGTTCAGGTGCTGCCCTGCAATTTGAAGAAAGATTCCGAAGCCTGCATTACTGAAATTCTGCCTGCCTTGCTGAAACCCGGCGAATGGAGCGTGGATTTGGTTTCGGGACGCAAGCTCCTTTATAGCCAACAGTTCGCGATTGACTCTACAAGCAGGTAGCTCCCATGCGCAAAGGCCCTTGGATAAAGGTGTTTTTGGGGGTATTGTTGTGGAGTCGGGCTTTCGCCTTGAACATGGATTCTATACCCGTGTGGAATCCGGACTACCTTGTCCGAAATAACGATTTGCGTGAACTGGACGGCGGTGCGCAGGATCGCGACGGGTCAGCAATTTCGGGACTTTCCACCCACGGTTACAAGACCATGCAGGTGACGGTGGGCGATGGCGGTACCCAGGTGGACCAGGAGTTGCGGCTTTCTATACAGGGCTTTGTAGGCGACAGCGTCTATATCGATGCTTTGCTTTCGGATGTGGACCGCCGTGCCGGTGACCAGACCACCGCTACCTTGCAGGAAGTGGACCAGATATACTTTCGTGCGGAGTCCAGACACTGGATGGTGCACCTGGGTGATTTGATTTGGCGGGACAGGAACATGGGCCTGTTCGGGTTGGAAAGGGCTAGCCTTGGGGCCATGGTTGGGCTCAGGGGAGGCTATACCGAAGTCCGTGGCGTGGCGGGCACCGACGAAACCAACCGCATTGTCCGTGTGATGAACGGCGTGAGCGGCCAGCGGGAAGGCTACTCCATCAGTGACGACGGTAGTTACCTTTCGGTGGTGCCCGGCTCCGAGCGGGTCTATTTGAACGGGAACCTGCTGACATCTGGCGTAGATTACGAGGTGAACTATGCAGGGGGCCTCCTGAATTTCAAGGGTCGCCGAAATCCCGGTCCTGATGACGAAATCCGTGTAGAATACGATGCCTACGACGACGGGAACATCTACAATATGTACGCCGCCCATGGTGCCTACAGGCACCCGAACCTGTATTTGGACGTTTCGGGATTCCGTTTAGAGAATGACCGCCATCGCATGAAACGTGGCCTCTGGACCGACGAAGACTACCAGATGCTCAAGCACGACGACGGAAGTGAATTTGTCCGTGACGATTCTCTGGGGGCGCTTCGCAGGCCCGAACGGACGGACCGCGCTGGCGCACGGCTTCGGCTTCAGGGAGACAGGCGTTTCTATGCGGACTTGGAAATGGCCATAAACCGCACGGATTCCAATACGGTCTCCCGTCAGGTGGACGGACCCGAAGGTTACGGCTACCGCTGGTATGTCACCTCCGATTCGTCGGAAAATATGAAAAAGTTTCCGCTGGCTTTTTCCGTTTACGGAAACTACATTCAGGAAGAATTCGTGATTGGCGAATTTCAAGGCAGCGACAAGGACTGGGACAGTTTCAGTCTTCTAGACGAATGGGACTTGGACAGTGCCGCCCTTGTAGATGGCGACCTGCGTCACGACGAATTCGGCATGCGTCTGAGACTTGCTACGGGTTGGTTCCTTCATGGAATCTGGGGCTACCGGCAGGGTGAAAAGGAAAGTTGGAATTCTTCCAGGGGCGGAGTTTCTTTGATCCATAAGTCCAACCTGGTAAAAAGTGATGTGGGGGCGTTCCGTGTGGAAAGTTTCCAGGATCAGGAGCGGGTCCGTTACCAGTCCTTGGGAAATGTGGAGTTCTTGAAAGGATTTTTGCGGCCCTTTGGAAATTTCGACCTGCGCTATACGGAAAGCGATTCCCTGGGTCGTGAAAACCAGGTGGCCTACGGCAAGACAGGAACCGGAATCCAGATGGTGGGGGACTCCTGGAACATAAGCGAAGGAGCGGAAACCAAGACGGCTAAACGCAAGGGCGACACATTCGGCAAGGATTGGCGGGACACCTTGCAGTCCGTGGCCTGGATCCAGAGTGCTACCTGGCAGAGCCGTTACGCACAACTGGACCATTTTTTGCAGTACGAACGCCGTAGCGAAAACGGAGGCCGTTCCGAGAACAGCTGGGTCGGGGATTTCCGCGGGACCTTCGGTCACGAAGAACTGGGACTGGTTTCTAGTGTAGATTACAAGCTGGGGCTCACCGAAGAACAAACCTACACGCCAATTTACAAGGCGGTGGCCAAGGGCACCGGAGATGTGCGGTACGACAGCCTGACCGGCAGTTTTATCGAAGGGGTAGATAACGGAGATTTTGTTTACGAGGGTATGGGCCGAAACGATTCTCTGGGGGCCATTCTTGCTTCCAATGCGGCGTTCCGGATGGATATTGACTGGAGCCCTGGAATTTCCCTCGGTATCCGGCGTGGAATTCTGCGGGACATTTCATTGGGTGGAACATTCGACGGAGTGGGGGAGGATACCACCGGCAAGAAAATCTACTTTCCGCCGGCCACGCCTTCGCAGTTACGGCACATTTCTTCGGGAACGGTCAGCTACGAGCTGCGTGGCACTTGGGCTCACCCGAGAGGAATCTCCTTTACTTACAAGCCCGGTGCCGACTATGACAAGAAACTCAGCTCCATCAGTTATTTCGAGACGCGGTTCCATCACCTGCTTGACGCAGGATTCCGGATAAATGAAGCCCACTTTGTGGGAGCGACCTTGCTATTGGAAGACGTGGAGCTGAAGGCCCTGCAGGTTCTGGACTGGGATACCCGCGATATTTCGGGCCGTTACCGCTATGATTTCTGGAACGGGTTCTTTGTGCAGCCCGGCGGCCGTTACCGCACGGGCGAGGGCGAAGACGACCAGGATTACGCTTTTGATGCCTACCTGTGGGAAGGTTTCTTGCGACTGGGCTACAACCGCAGGGATATGGTAGATGGGTTCGTGCAGTTCTCGGTTATCCAGATGGAAAGCGGCGACGACCTGATTCCCTACCAGATGATGGACGGCTATAGCGATGGCCGCACCTACCGTCTGGAATCTTCCGTTTCTGTAGATATAAACGATTTTATTTCTTGCGGACTGCGTTATGTGCTCAGGTTCGGTGACGCCGAAGAGAATATTTTCCAGAAGCTGACAACGGAAGCGAGGGCGTATTTTTAAGTTAGGGGATAGGATCTAGGGGTTAGGTTTTAGGTTGTAGGTAGTGATTAGTGGTTAGGATAGATGGTTTCAAGAGTTGTCATCCTCGCGTCCTGTGGTGAGCGAAGTCGAACCAAGGCGAGGATCCGATTGAGAATGTGAGATGTGGAATGTGAAGTGTAAAATCCTGTTTGTTCTTGCTTTGGCATCTTCTGCTTTTGCAGGAGAGGCGTCTTTGTGCCGTATCCACAAGGTGGTATGGGTCGGGGAACATTCCGCTTACGACGAAGCCCACTTGAATCTGGTAGAAGGTTCTCCTTGTGAATCTTGGCACAATGCGGCTTCCCGTTTGGCGCGGGACTACGAAGACCGTGGCTTTGCGGCTGTTCAGGTTGTTGGAAAGATGCATTACGGCATGGGTGGCGCTTCGGGTAAGGATACTCTGGGAGTTTTGATGGTGGAGCTGAAACGTGGGGCAGGTTATGTTTGGGCCGCCCCCGAGAATCTGGACTCCTCGGGCACGGACCCTGAGGTGTTCCGACGGCTCAGCGGCATCGAAGAAGGCGCTCCTGTGTCCTTGACGGACTTGGAGAGGTCCGAACGCAAGCTTGCCCGTCTCGGGTATTTTGAACAGACGGCTCCCGCAAGGTTGTTCCGCGACCCTGCAAGAAACAGGCTCGTGCCCGCGTTCAGCATGAGGGCTGCCCGGAATTCCGAGGCCGAAGGGCTCTTGAGCTACTCCAGCGAAGACAATCTGTGGGAAGGCCAGGTGAACGTGAAACTCTACAACATCCTGGGAACGGCTAGGGACTTGACCCTGGAAGGATTTACGGGGGAAAATTCCCGCCATCTAGATTTCATGTACAAGGAGCCCTGGATTTTCGGCTCTCCCTGGAACATAGTTTTGCGGGGACAGTTTGACGAAGAAATTTATTCTGTGGAATCTGACACCCTGGACGGAAAGATGAAGGATGTGACAGAGCGTATCGCCATGGGCGAAGTCGGTGTGACCCGGGATATCGGCTTTGACTGGAACATCGGGATTTTCTTTGGCATGAGCGAAGACGACAAGCACACCACCTTTGAGGTGAATTATGTTTCTCTGGACCGGTTCGTGCTCCCGAGACGCGGATTCAAGATGCAGGGCTCTGCCACCTGGAAAATGGACCGCCCTGATTCCCTGGACAATTATCTGGAAAGCCACGGCAAGATTCTTTCTTATTACCCGCTGTTCGGCAATGTCATCACCCGCTTTACGGGGGCTGCTGGCGGGATTTTCCCCACAGATGCGGTTCTGAAGCGTTCAGACTATTTCGCCCTGGGCGGCATGGACAGCTTCAAGGGCATGGGCTACCGCTTTATGCGGAGCCGTGCCTACGGATTTTCGGAACTGTCCCTGCTTTGGCAAGACGGCTACAACTTGAGTGTCGAGGCCTTTTACCAGCCTGGGCTGTACCGCGGTTTTGCGCCGGAGCACGGCTGGAAGCGTGAACAGGATTACGGTGTCGCCTTTACCCAGTATCGCGGCAACTGGAGCGTGAATCTGTACTATGCACTACGAAACGGAGAAAATTACTTGGACGGAATTATCGGATTTGGATTGAAAGCATTGTTCTAAGGATTCAACCAGAGTTATCCGGAAAGATTATTTTTTATACTTGAGTTTCTAGGAATAAAAGGATTTGTTCGATGATTGTATCTTGGATGACCACCAACAAGTGTAACCTGACCTGCAAGCACTGCTACCAGGATGCGGGCGAAAACAAGTCGGCCGAACTCACGACGTCAGAGGCTTTGAAACTGATTGACGAGATTGCTAAGGCAGGGTTCAAGATCATGATTTTCAGTGGTGGCGAACCCATGACTCGTCCGGATATCGTTGAGCTTGTGACTCATGCCTCAAGCAAGGGTCTCCGCCCGGTGTTCGGTACCAACGGTACCCTCATCACGCACGATTTGGCCTTTAAGCTTAAGGCCGCCGGTGCCATGGCCATGGGTATCAGTATCGACAGCATCGACCCGAAACGACACAACGATTTTCGAGGACTGCCCAACGCTTTCGAACTCACTATGGCAGGTATCGAAAACTGCAAGGCGGCAGGGCTTCCGTTCCAGATTCACACCACCATCATGGACTGGAACCAGAACGAAATATTTGACATTATGGACTGGGTCAAGGAAATCGGGGCGGTAAACCACCAGATATTCTTCCTCATTCCCGTGGGTCGCGGAAAAGAAATTGAAGACCACGCCCTCCGTGTAGCCGAATACGAAAGCCTGCTCCGTCGCATTATGGAAAAGAGCCGCACGCTCGGCATTCCCGTGAAACCTACTTGTGCTCCGCAGTTTTTGCGTATCGCCGATCAGCTGGATATCAAGACCCGCTATAGCCGAGGCTGCCTTGCGGGCATTGATTACTGCATCATAAGCCCTATAGGCAAGGTGCGCCCCTGCGCCTACATGATGGAAGAGGCGGGTGATGTTCACGATACTCCTTTCGACGAAATCTGGGCCAATGCGGAGGTGTTCAAAAAACTTCGCACCAAGGCCTATTCTGGTGCTTGCGGCAAGTGCAAGTTCAACGACCGTTGCGGAGGTTGCAGGGCCCGTGCCGCTTATTACCACGATGGTGACTACATGCAAGAAGACAGTTACTGTGCTTATGGCCGGGGCTTAAGATAATTGACGCGTTAGTTTTTAATTTTTACGCCTAATCGGTTCAGCCTGTTGTAGAGGGCCGTGCGGAGCATTCCCAGGCGCTCGGCCGTGAGGCTTACGGAACCACCATTTTTGGCGATGGAGTCGGTCAGGAATTGTCGTTCCTGCTCCAGCAGGTATTCCTTGAATTCGTTGTAGCTATTGCAGTAGGCGATTCCCGACGGAGCCTTTTCCTGGTACAGTCCTTCGTCGATTTGCAGGTCTTCGGGTTTCAAAAATCCCGGGTTTGCAAAGCACAGGGCCCGCTGGATAACATTTTCCAGTTCACGAATGTTTCCCGGCCACTGGTGGGCTTGCAGTTTTTTCAGGGCTTCGGGAGACAAGATGAAATTCTCGCCCTGGGGGGCGTACTGCCTTATGAAATAGTTCGCCAGGTCTTCGATGTCTTCCTTGCGGCTTCGCAGGGGGAGAATCTGGATGGGAATCACGTTCAGGCGGTAGTAAAGATCTTCGCGGAATCGTCCCTTGCGGATTTCTTCGCTCAGGTCCCGGTTGGTGGCGGCGATGATGCGCACATCCACATGTCGGGTCTTGTTTGCCCCGATGGGGCGGATTTCCCTGTTTTGGATGACCCGCAGGAGTTTCACCTGGGCGTGTAGGGGCATGTCACCGATTTCGTCCAAGAAGATGGCGCCGCCGTTGGCCTCCTCGAAAAGGCCAATGCGTTCGTTCTGGGCTCCGGTAAAGGCTCCGCGGGTGTGACCGAAAAGTTCACTTTCAAAAAGGGCGTCGGGAATGGCACTGCAGTTCACGGTGACAAACCGCTCGTACATGCAGGCGATGGCCCGAGCCACCAGGTCTTTGCCCACGCCGGATTCGCCCTGTATAAGGACCGGCCCCGTGTGGAGAATGGTCCGTTCCACTGTTTTGCGCAGGGACTCCATGGCGGGGCTTTTCCCTACCAGGTGGCTCATCCGTTCCCTGAAAATCATCTTGGCGCTGTAGATGTCCTTGAGCCTCAGAATCTTGCTCATCAGGTGGAGCTTCAGGGACTCTACCGACAAGATGATGTCGTAGAGGTTGTTGGGAATGGAGATGAATTTTTCGGGATCCTCGGCATAGACGAGAATCATGGTATCCGGTTTTTCAAGGCGGATGGCGGTCAGGGCCTCTACGTTGCTCTGGGCAAAGGAATCCAGGTCCCAGACGATGATGGGTGAGGTGACCTGTTCTGCTTTGGTCCAGGCGGTGAAGGTTTCCAGTTCGTAGTTCACCGACGAAAGCACATCCTGGATAAAGGCGGATGTGTCGGTTTCGTTGGAGAATAACTGGATGGAGGACAAATTATCCTAATTCCTTACTTCTTATAGTGCCTGCCACCACGGCCTTGATGAGGGTGCTGCGGAAAGCGCCTTCTTCGAGAGCGTCTACGCCTGCGATGGTGGTGCCGCCGGGGGAGCAGACCATGGCGCAAAGGTCGCTTGGGCTCTTGCCGGACTGCTTCACCAGTTCTACGGCCCCTTCGATGGTCCCGAGGGTGAGTTTCAGCGCCACGTCCCGGGTAAGGCCAGCTTTTACGCCACCGCGGGTAAGGCCTTCGATGAACTCGAAGACATAGGCGGGGGCACTACCGGAAAGTCCGGTGACGGCGTCCATCAAGCTTTCGGTGACGCGACAGGTGACTCCGATGGTTCCAAAAATTTCTTCAGCGGTCTTCAGGGTGTCTTCGGAGACGCCGTCGGTGGCAAGCGCCACCGTGCCCCTGCCCACTGTAAGCGGCAGGTTCGGCATCACGCGGAGGACCTGGTTCTTGCTCCCGAGTGCGGCGATGAGGGATTCCCGCTTGACGCCGGCCATGATGCTCACGAAGGTCTTTGTGCCCTTGATGGCCTTGACGGCATTTTTCCACTCGTTGGACACGAGTTTGAAAATTTGGGGCTTCACGCAAAGGAAGGTTATGTCTGCTTTTTTGACGCCTTCTGCGAAGTTCTTGACGCGCACACAGCCCAGCTTGCTAACCGCCGCTGCGGCAGTATCGTTGGGGTCAAAAAAGAAGATGGATTTGGGGCTGACTTTTGCATTCAAAAGTCCGCGGAGGATGGCACCTCCCATGTTGCCAGTGCCAGCAAAGAAGATATTCTTGTTCATAATAGAAATCCTTTTAATCTCTTAATAATCTAGCAACAATTAACCGTTCATGGAGTTCAAGAAATCGTAGTTGGTCTTGAAGGACTTCATCTTGTCACGCATGAATTCCATGATTTCCACGGTGGTCATGTCCTGCAGGTAGCGGCGGAGCACCCACACGCGACGGAGCTCGTCGTCGGACAAAAGCTGTTCTTCTTTGCGGGTTCCGGACTTGAAGATGTCGATGGCCGGCCAGATGCGCTTTTCGGCGATACGGCGGTCCAGCACCAGTTCGTTGTTGCCGGTACCCTTGAATTCTTCGAAAATCACTTCATCCATGCGGCTGCCGGTCTCGATAAGGGCCGTGCCGATGATGGTCAAAGAACCGCCGTTCTCGATTTTGCGGGCGGCACCGAAGAAACGCTTGGGCCTGTGCATGGCATTGGCGTCCACACCGCCGGAGAGGATCTTTCCGGAGTGGGGAATCACCACGTTGTTTGCTCGGGCAAAGCGGGTGATGGAGTCCAGAAGAATCACCACATCGTTTCCGTGTTCCACCATGCGCTTGGCCTTTTCGATGACCATGTCGGCCACCTTGATGTGGCGGGTGGGTTCTTCGTCGAAAGTAGAGGCCAGCACTTCGGCCTGGATGTTCTTGCCCCGGGCTGCACCTTCTTCGCGGAGGCGGTCCACCAGCTTGCGCATTTCCGTCACTTCTTCGGGGCGTTCGTCAATCAGGAGCACCATCAGCTTCACTTCGGGGTGGTTGATGGTGAGGGCCTTGGTGATGTTCTGCAGAAGAACCGTCTTACCCGTGCGGGGAGGAGCGAGGATAATGCTGCGCTGGCCCTTTCCGATGGGGGTGAACAGGTTCATGATGCGGGTGCTGTATTCTTGAGGGTCCCATTCCAGGTTAAGCCTTTCGATGGGGTGGATGGGCGTCAGGTATTCGAAAGCCATACGGCGCTTGGTTTTCTCGGGAGGTTCGAAGTTCACCGTGTCAATGCGCATGAGGGCAAAATACTTTTCGCCTTCCTTGGGCTGGCGGATCTGGCCGGTGATGGTGTCGCCCATCTTCAGGTCATAACGGCGGATGATGTTACGGCTGATGTAGATGTCGTCGGGGCCCGCCAGGTAGTTGTGGTCGGGGTTCCGCAAGAATCCGTGTCCGCCGTCGGGAATGATTTCTAGCACGCCCTCGGTATAGATGGGGCAGTCTTCGCCGGTGGTGGCGCTCAAGATGCTATAGACCAGGGCCTGCTTGCGCATGGTCTTGAAGTCGGGGATTCCCAGTTCGTCGGCCTGGCGCTGGAGCTCGAACATGGGGAGCCCGCGGAGTTCTCTCCACTTGGCCCGCGCGGCGGCCACCTTCTCGGGGTCCGGCGGCGGCAGCTGGATACTTTCGTCCAAAAAATCGTCCTGGGGCAGGTTCTTGCCGTGGCGGTTCTTGAACTTGTTAAACTTGTTGAATTTATTGTTGTTGAACTTGTTGTTGCCCTGGCCGCCCTGGTTATTCTGGTTGTTTTGCTGGCCCTGGTTGCCTCTGTTCTGATTTTGGTTGATTTGTGCCTGGCCTTGGTTGTTTTGGCCTTGCTGTTGGCCGTTCTGATTCTGGCCTTGCTGCTGGGCGTTGCCCTGTTGCGGGTTTTGTCCCTTGTTTTCGGTCGGTGCGGCCGCAGCAACGGCTGGGGCTCCGTCGGCTACGGGAGCGGCATTGCTTGCCGGCGCTGCTTTTTCGGCCGGGGCTACGGGTGTGGCTTTCGATTCGGCTTTCTTTTCCGCTTCCATGAATTCGGCGGCGGCCTTCTGGACATCGCCATCTTCTTTTGCTTTTTTCGGGGGGCGACCGCGACGCTTGGGCTTGTCTGCCTCTGCGGCTTGATTCTGTTCGGGGGTCATAGAAACTTCGTTCAATCCTTCATCAGGATTACTTTTTGATCTAGGCACTAGATTATCCTTTGATATAGTAAGGTCTTTTTTAAGTGGAAAAGAACTTGAATGGGGGATATGGTAAAATGGAGAAATACTCTCCATAAAATTGGGAAGGCTTTGCTCCCTCAACGCCCTATAAGATAAATAAAAAAAAAGTTTTTGTCAGCAAAAAACGGCTTAAATGTCAAAAAAAAGTGAAAAAATGACAAGTTGTTTTAACTATATTAGGGATCGTGGAATCCTTAGAAAGAGTTTTTGTGGCTCTTGGCAGCAATCTTTCTCCTCGGGGCAAGCGCCTCTCTGAGGGGCGTGACATGTTGCGCCGAATTTCTGCCGGCGGCTGGAAAGAAAGCCCCATCTACGAGACTCCGCCGGTGGGCCCCGAAGGCCAGGGTCCGTATTTCAACCAGGTAGTGAGTTTCTGGTATGCGGGTGCGCCTACGCGGCTGCTCCATTACCTCAAGGGTTCCGAGCTGATACTGGGCCGCAAGCCCAGGGGGCACTGGAATTCTAGGGAAATTGATTTAGATCTTTTGTATTACGGCAACAAGGTGCTGTCCGGCAGACCGCAGGTTCCCCACGGGGAGATTCTGCACCGGCAGTTCGTGCTTGTGCCGCTGAACGATATCGCCCCCGATTGGGAAGACCCGTTGAACGGGCGTACCGTGAAAAGTTTGCTTGCGGATTTGCTAGCCCGCGAGGGGAAAATCCCGTTCCGCACCGTCACAGGGGAGGAAGACTGATGCTTACGGACAAGGGCGTGCATTTTTTGGCCATTGAAGGGGTCATCGGGGTCGGAAAGACCACACTCGCTCGGATTATCGCCGAACGGTGGAACGCCTTCTGCATCGAGGAAAACTTTGCAGAAAACCCCTTCTTGGAAAAATTTTACGAAAACAAGGAAGCCTACGCCTTCCAGACCCAGCTGTTCTTTTTGCTGGACCGCCACAAGCAGTTGCAGAACACGGGAATCCAGAGCGATCTGTTCCACGACCTGTTGGTGTGCGACTACACCTTTGACAAAGACCAGATTTTTGCGGCCCAGAACCTTTCCGATAGCGAGTACACCATGTACGAGCAGGTGGCCCGCTCTCTGGACAAGGACCTGCCGAAACCCGACCTGGTGGTTTACCTGCAGGCCAGCGTCCCGACACTTCTGAACCGCATTCGCGGTCGTGGCCGCCAGATGGAAAAGGCCATCGAGGGAAACTACCTCAAGGACCTGCAAGAGCGCTACGACCACCTTTTCTGGCACTACCCCAGTGCCCCCGTGCTGATTATCAACACGGACAATATCGACTTTGTACACAACGAAAATCACCTGAAACAAATTCTGGATGCTATTGCGGAGTGCCCGCGGCAGACCACCTACTTTGTTCCCGATGGTAACTAAGAAGGCAATATGCAGATCATCAAGACTATAGCGGAATTACGTGAAACCCTGAAACCCCTTATCAAGAAGGACAAGGTCATTGGACTTGTGCCCACCATGGGTGCTCTCCACGACGGTCACGGGGCGTTGATCAAGGAGTCCGTAAAGAACTGCGAAGTGACGGTGGTGAGCGTTTTCTTGAACCCGATCCAGTTCGGCCGTAACGAAGACCTGGACAAGTACCCAAAGCGTCTGGAGGCAGATGCCAAATTGGCGGAATCCTTGGGAGCGGACTATGTCTTTGCGCCCAGCGTTGCCGAAATGTATCCCGATGGCGACCCGCTGACCCTGGTGCGGGACGAAACCCTTGAAAGCATGTACTGCGGTGCTTACCGCCCGGGTCATTTCCGCGGTGTCTTGACCGTAGTGGCCAAACTGTTCCTGATATCCGGGGCGAACAAGGCTTTCTTTGGCGAGAAGGACTACCAGCAGGTGTTCCTCATCGAAAAGATGGTGAAGGACCTGAATTTTAACATCGAAATCCATCGGGTGCCTATCGTTCGCGAAGAATCTGGTCTTGCCCTTTCTAGCCGTAACGAGTACCTGACAGCCGACGAACGCAAGCAGGCGTTAGGCATTTCCGAAGGTCTGAAGTTGGCCAAGAAGGCTTTCGAAGGCGGCGAGCGCGGTGTGGTGCGTCTCAGGGATATCGTGCTGAAGTCCGTGCTGGCTAATCGCGGCCAGGTCCAGTACGTGGAAGTGGTGAACCAGAAGAACTTGCAGAAGTTCAACGGCGTCCTCCGCGATGGCGACAAGGTGGTCATCCTCGTGGCCGCCTTCTTCGGCAAGACCCGCCTGATCGACAATATCGAACTTAACTAGATCTTTTTACTTGTTAACTCTTATTCTGAACGATTGCCCACCGGCATTCGACTTTACGATGTACAGTCCAGAACGCTTTACGGCGTCAAAGGTTTTGGCCTGTAGGTCTTCGATGCCGTGGGTCATGAACCGGGCAACGAGACGCCCTTGCATGTCAAACACTCCGTAGTTGCGGTCCTCTGCGAAAGAGGGTGTGGCACCCGGTAACAGGGCGTCGGTCTTCTTGTCCGTCTTTTTGTCGGTTTTCTTGGAGGTGCTGTCGGCAGGAGCCTTTTTCGTCGAGTCGTTTGCGACGGAATCTTTCGTGTCAGCAGGCTTGATATCTGTGGGGTCGTAGTCCAGGTCGTTTTTGTAGATGTCGTCACCCGGGTACTTTGCGTCTACGAGGCTTGTTTCCAGGTTCTTGAAACCCAGATTGGCCAGCGGTGTCGGGTCGTTCAGTTGCTTGCGGATGGGGGATAGACGGAACTTGTGCTTGTATTCTTGCATGGTGGTCAACCTGTAGGCGTCAAGAGGTTCCGCACCCCAGCTGTTGATTCCACCGAGGCCCATCTGGCGCAGGTCTACGCGGAGGGTGATATCCTTGTCGCGCTTGAGTTCCCACGGGAGCTTCACGTTGGTGAGCTGTTCGGGAGTGTAGTGCTGTGCGCTGAATTCCATACGGGGTGAGCCGACGACCAAGAGGCCCTTGCCCTTGGTGTTGGTGAGAGCTGCCCATTTTACATCGGTACGCTGGCCTGTTTCGCCGATTTCCATATAGGGAACGGTCATGGAGTCGGCGAGGGTGGCGTACATGCCCATGAAGGACCCGCGATTACGCCCGATGTAGTTTTCGTCAGGACCGCGACCAAACCAGCGGACCTTCTCGAAGCCCGGGGCAACCGTAAAGAGCATGCCCACATTGGGAATGTAGCTCTTGGAGCCGTCCGGATAGAAGGTGTAGTCCACAATGATGTCGCCGCTGCCGTAGATGGTGTAGGTGAGGCCCATTTTGGAAGAACCGGCCTTGGGGAAATCGATTTCAAAGTAGACTTGGGTTTCTTGGGCGGAAACTTCGGTCACCGTGGCGCTCTTGATAGATCGTTGGGCTCCGGCGTAGCGCCAATCACCATGGCCCTTCTCCATGTTGTAGCCCTTGTCGTTGTCGGTGGGGGCACGCCAGAAGTTGGGAACGCCGCCTTCTTTGATTAGAGTGTCTCCGTCAAGAACGTAGCTTGCGATGGTGGCGTTCTTTTGGTCAATGCGAACCTTAAAATCGGTGCCTTCAATGGTAAATTCGTCGGAGCCGCGGGTAACCTTGTGGCCCGAAAGGGAACTGATATCGATTTTCGGTGACTTGGCTTCGCCTACGCTAATGCGGAACTGCTCGTGGCCAACGCTGTGGCCCGCCTTTGCCCAAAGCTGGTCTTTTTTCAGCCGGAAATCCAGGTCGAGGTAGTACTCGGAACCGTTCTTGAATTCGACCTTCGGGAGCTTGATTTCGATTTCTTTCTTGGAATTCGGGGCAACGTTCATGGCGGTTCCGTCGATCTTTCCGTTTACGAGAGACTTGCCGTCTTCCTTGATTTCCCAGTACCCGTCAAGGTATTCTCCCAAGTTTACGAACAGGAAGCGGCTTTCAATGGAAACCTTGCCCTTGGAGGCATCGATGTCCTTGGCGTGAACCTGGCTATACTGGTACTTGACTTCCCAAATTTCAGGCTGGATTTTGCGGTCGGGGAACACGAGACCATTGGCGCAGAAGTTGTCGTCGTTCTGCCAGTCGCCCCACATACCGCCGAATTCCCAGTAGGGAGTGCCTTTGTGGTGTAGGCCCTGGTCAATGAAGTCCCAGATGAATCCACCGAAAGAGCGGGGGTTGCCGTAGAAGGCGTCCATGTATTCTTGAAGGTCGCCTACGGAGTTGCCCATGGCATGTTCGTATTCGCAAAGCATTACGGGCTTGTTTCCGTCTTTATAGCCGTTGATGTAATCGTAACCGTAGTACATCTGGCTAGTCACATCGGCATTGTAGTTGTCACCTTCGTAATGTACGACGCGGGTGGAGTCGATTTGGTGGGCACGATCCCGTTCAGAGGCAAAGACGTTGCCGTTTCCGGCTTCGTTACCTAGCGACCAGAGGATGATACTCGGGTGATTCTTGTCGCGCTGTACCATGCTGTTCAGACGGTCTACCGCCGGAGCGCGCCAATCGTCACTGCTTTTAGGAAGTTCGTTGTTTGCACCGTGGCTTTCCACGTTGGCTTCGTCAATCACATAGATGCCGTACTTGTCGCACAGTTCGTACATGTACGGATTGTTCGGGTAGTGGGACATGCGGAGTGCATTGATGTTGAACTGTTTCATCAAGATGACGTCTTTTTCCATGCGCTCGTAGGTCACGGCACGTCCGTTGTCCGGGTCCAACTCGTGGCGGTTTACACCGTGGAATTTGACCGGCATGCCGTTTACAAACAGTCGGGGAGCACCGTTGTCCTTCTTGATTTCCACCTTGCGGAAACCGATCTTGTTACTTTCGACCTGGAGTATCTTTCCGCTGGCATCCTTGATGGCAAGCACTGCGGTATAGAGGTTCGGGGTTTCAGCCGACCAACGTTTGGGGGCACTGTAGAAAATTTCAAAGTGGACGCTCTTTTCGCCTCCGTTAGGACTGATTCCCGAGACCTTCTGCACAGACGGTGAAATCACTTCGGTACCGCCGTCGTTGTAGAGGGACAGTTCTACGGAGTATTCTCCAGAGGCGGTGCCGGTGGAATTGTAGATCCAGGCGGTGGTCTTGAGGAGGCCATCCTTGTAGCCGTTGGTCAGGGTGGCGTCAATCTGGAAATCCTGAATATGCACAGTGGGCACGGCGTAGATATAGACATCGCGGAAAATGCCCGAGAGACGGATAAAGTCCTGGTCTTCGAGCCAGCTACCGTCACACCAGCGGAACACCTGTACAGAAATGTTGTTCTCGCCCTTGCGCAGGTACTTGTTGATGTCGAATTCATGGTCAGTAAAGCTGTCTTCGGCATAGCCAACGTAGTTGCCGTTCACCCAAACATAGTAGGCGGATTCTACCCCTTCAAAATGCAGGCGGATGCGCTTGCCATTCCAGTTGTCGGGAACGGTAAAGGTGCGCCGGTAATGGCCCACCGGGTTAAAGTCTGTCGGTGCATAAGGGGCAGAGACCTTGTTGTTCTGTGACCAAGGATAGATCACGTTGGTATAAATCGGGTGGTCGTAGCCCAACAGCTGCCAGGAACTAGGAACAGGAATGTCGTTCCAACCGGAAACATCGTAGTTGTCCTTATAGAAATCGTTGTTCCGCTGAGAGGGCTTTTCTACATGGAAGAACTTCCAGGTGCCCGAAAGGGTCTTGTACCATTCCGATGCGTGACGGTCACCTTTGACAGCCTCCTTGACCGTGGAGTAGGGCATGGAGGTGACGTGAGGGGTCAGCGTATTTACGCCAAAGATACGGGGTTTCCCGTTCCATTCGTCGTTAGGCTGGGCCCCTGCATGCAACGGGAGAAAGGCAAAGGCGCAAATGGCCGAAAGTGATACCACCTTGAAGTAATTCTTCATAACAATCCCTTCTTAAATCAGTATAAATAAGTTTTCAGCGGTTAAAATTTTATTTCACGATGTTTAATTTGACAGTTCTACGACTTTCGAGCCCGCGAACGATATACATTCCCGGTTTTACGCCTCTTGAAACAAGGGCTTCCCTAAATCCGCCTCTTGCCGAAGCCCCTTCAATGCGGCAAATGTAGGTGCCGTCTGTTTTGAACACGTCATAGGCTCTTTCGCCATAATTCAGACGCAGGATTTCCAGGTTACGGATGGCAGATTTGTCTCCCTTGGAATCTTTTCCGGAGGGCTTGTCCTTGGAGCCTTCATCGGAGTCACCGCCGGGAACGACATAATCAAGATTTGTAAACGTGATCCAGTCTATGTTCAGGTATGCCCCTGTAATCAGAATCTTGAGAACGTGCTTTCCGGAATCAAGAATGACAGAACCGATAGAAGTTGTTTTATATACATTCCATGTGGTGTCCGCCTTTTCAAAGACGATGGTGTCGGTAATGGCTTCGCCATCAATAAAAAGCTGCATGGACGAGGTTTCAAAAGCCGTAGCGTAGTTTACGGCCATGTCGTAGTTCAAGGTCTTCTTGACGTCCAATGTGTATTCCAGCCACTCGTCGGCCTGGGTATAGCCGATGGCGTAGCCATTGCACGGGGTTGTGCCGCAAGCGGTTCCTTCAAGAGAGACAATATCCACGCCGTCGGCACGGTAGGCGTCGCCTTCGTTCACGTAATCCTTATCGCTGTACGAAACGCCTTGGCCGCCCTCGTCGTAATCTTCGGCTTCGACGATGCCTGGGATGACGAAGGCCTTGTTGTAGGGAGCCTGTTCCATCTTGGCGCTGAAATCGGCAAGGGGTATGGAACTGATACGGTCTGCAAGATCCTTAAATTCACCCTGAAGGCCCGCCGCCTCGGCAACAGAAGATATGTAGCCACTGTTGTTCTTTTCGGTAAAGTAGCCGGGTGCGTTTTTGCCTACGCCGCTAGGAGAATTTTTGTAGGAGTTGTTTTCAACGGCAAAACCGCTAGATCCTTCGTCAAGATAGATGGGCAATACCCAGTAGTCGGACCATTTGGAAGCAGCGTAATCATGGAGGTAGTTTTCCTTGATTTCACTGCCCTCGCCTTGGTTAGACAAGGTGTAAATTGGGCCGGAATCACAGAGCAGGCGAGAAATATGGTGGATATTGTTTTTGTTAATCTTGTTGTTTGTCATGGCGGTTTCGTTCTTGGTCCAGCCAAATCCCACCGAGATGCCTGAGTAGTTGGTGTAGGAAACTTCGTTGTTCTCGATAACAATGTATCTCGGGTAGCCTGCGCCGATGCCCACGGCTCCCTGGTGCTCGTTGGTCACGTTGGTTACCAGGTTGTATCTGATGGTGTCGCGGGTGCTAATTTCGTCTTTGTCTGTCGGGTTGTACGGAATGTGGATTTCGGTGGTGGAGTCCTGAGAGAACTTGCCTATCATGATGCCGGCAGCGCCCAGCTCGTAGAATACGTTCCCTTCGATGACATCGTCATTGGTTCCCGATACGAAATCCAGTCCTGTGGCAGCCATCTGGGTGAACACACAACCGCTAATCTTAAAATGGTGGGCATTCTCGACACGGAAACCGGCGTCTGGGCGCCATAGCCAAAATTCATTACTTTCTAGCAGCCCCCTATCTTTTACATCAATATTGAACATGCCTGCCTGCAAGTCCAGGAATCCTTCATCGCTGGGTCGCAGGTAGTTGCTGTGGGCAAATGTCAGGCCTTCAAAGCTCATGTAGCCCACCTTGTTCTTGGTATCCTTGCCGAGCACGCTGAAGAGGGTGTTGATGCGGGGAACGACCACGTTTGCGGTCTGCATGTTTTCACCTTCCCGGGCTTTGTAATACAGAGTCTTGGCTTTTTCGTCAAGATACCATTCCCCGGGGGCATCGATAAATTCGTAGGCGTTTTCGAGGTAATAGACCTGTTGTTTAGGCGGGTTGCTCATAAAGGCTGTGCCGAGCATCGGGTACTTGCGCCGGAACAGCCTTGTCCTTTCGGGATCTTGGGGCTCAAATTTGGAAACGTTTCCCTGGTTTGTGATTTTGGAGGCCCGCAAGATGTTTTCGGACCAGGCGATCATCAGGTGGATTTCCACCTTATCTAGATTTTTCCAGCTCGCTTCGCCAATATCGCTGTTGTTCAGGAGGAATGCGGAACCGGTAGAATCCACCTTGTTCAAGCGGAAGAAGTTGTGGTCGCCGTTATCCTTTAGGTTCGGGAAGCGGGCACGGATTCCCTTCTTGTTGTTCACGTAAATTTGGCGGAAACGGGTGTCAACGCCTTCGACTTTCCAGATGTTGTTCTTTTCGTCGTGGATTTTCCAGCCGGTAACGCCCATGCCACCCGTAATCAGGGGGTGTTCGCCTTTGTAAGCCTTGTAACGCACATAGTGGCCATTTTTGCCTCCGTCCCGTTCGTCAAAGTTGACAGTGGAGGGGAGGGCGTAGGTTCCTTCCCGCAAGATGACTTCGATGTCGCCGGTCATGGAGCTGTTGATTGTCCGCACGGCCTTTTGCGCCTGGGTAATCGTCTTGAAGGGGGCACTTTCGGTACCCTTGTTAGAATCGCTGCCGGATGGCGAAACGTAGAATGTGGCCTGTGTTGCGGCCAAGGCAGCCCCAGCTAAAATGAGGGCACACCTAGAAACGGAAGAAAATATTCTTGTAACCATAAACAATCCCATCTATGGTACAAAGATATTTTTCCATACCCCAAAAAAGACCTATGTGAATAAAGTTTCCTTGGACAAGTTGTCAACAGACAAAAACGGCATTTTAGTATAAAAATGCCGTTTGTATAATGAATGTTTACAAAAATTACTTTTCCGTAGCCGTAAACACGCCGTCCCAGGTTTCGCCTTGGGCTACGGGCGGGTTTACCTTATAAGCTTCGCAGCGCTTGATGTACACGTGTGAAGGCGTGGTCTTGGAACCCGGATCCCGGTCGGGATGGTGGGGCTCGTAATCCAGGCATTCCGTGAACAGTTCCTTGGCGCGGTCCCAGTCCATCGCTAGGTAGGCGGTGCGTGCCTGTTCCCAGATTTCCACCAGCTTGTATAACTGCGCTTCGTTTTCGCAGCCGGGCTTTGCCAGCAACTCGAATGTTTTTACGGGCTGGCTCTTGCCTATCACGCGGATGGTGTCCAGGGAGCGGTAGATGAACCGGCCTTCGTCCAGGTGTTTCTGGGTGTCTTCGCTTATCTGGATGTAGGCTCCGTACTGTTTGGCGGCGCTTTCCAGGCGGGCGGCCAGGTTCACGGCGTCGCCCATCATGGTGTAGTTCTTGCGCATGGTGGAACCCATGTTTCCGGTCACGATGTCGCCGGAGTTGATACCGATTCTCATGTGCATGTCATGGACTACCTTGGGCCACTTGTTTCCTTCGCCCGCCCATTTCTTGCGGAGGGCCATGAGCTTGGTCTGCATGTCCACGGCGCTGTCGCAGGCGTTCTGGGCGTGGTTGGGAAGCGGCATGGGGGCTCCGAAGAAGGCGATGATGGCGTCTCCTTCGTACTTGTCCAATGTTCCCTTGTTCTCTAGCAGGGTGTCCGTCATGGCGGTGAGGTATTCGTTCAGAAGTTCCACCAGCTTGCTGGGGTCCCCGATTTTTTCGGAGAAGGTGGAGAAGCTCGCGATGTCGGTAAAGTAGGCGGTGATGTTAGACTTGGAACCGCCCAGGGTAGGCATGATTTCGTTGTTCACCATCTCGTCGATCAGTTCAGGAGAGATGTATTGCTTGAAGGCATTTCCCAGGAAGCGCTTTTCCTTGGTCTCGAAATAGAACTGGATAATCAGGGCGATAATGTTGGTGAACAAGATGACGAAAATCTGCTTGGAAGCTCCAAGGTAGAGCCCCTGTTCAAAGTAATGGTAGGCGATGCCCAGGTAGCCGCCCATCAACACAAAGGAAAGCGCGATAGAGATGTAGCTCTTTACGTAAAGGCCCACCAGCAGGCAAACCAGGGCGAGCAACACCACGATAATCTGCTGGTAGCGTTCCTGCAGGGTGACAAGGAAATCGTCGTTCAAGATATTTTGGAGGATGGTGGCGTGGGTCAGCACGCCGGGGTAGTTTTCTTCGTGGGGCGCAGTCACAAAGTCGAACAGGGCCGGGGCCGCCGAACCCAGAATGAAAATCTTGCCCTGGAAAAGTCCTGGATCTACACGGTTCTTGGTGATGTCGTAATAGGACAGGTGCTGGAAAACCCTTTCCGTTTCAGCCGTGTTGTAGCGACCCTTGTAATTGATTTGGTAATGTCCCCAGCGGTCGATGGGAATCTGTTTCACCTTGCCGAATCGAATTTCTTTGCCTTCGCCCAGGTTGTTGATGCGTTCTTCGGAGGTGTTGATGATGTCTGTCAGCACGTCGTTGTTCAGGATGACCAGGTTGGATACCCACTTTTTCTTGGCGATGTCGTAATGGATGTCCATGTCCATGGAAATATGGGTGGGTTTGTTCGGCGGGAGCTTCTGTAGGGAGTCCGCAAAATACTTGACGGTATTCACGATATAGGGAGTGATGACCGCCTCTTCGTCTTCTTCGCTGTCGGTAAGCACAAAACGGCCTGCGCCTTCTTCGTCCCGCTTGACGGTGATGTTTTCGGCCACCTCTTTTTCTTCGTCTTCGCCCAAGGAATCCAACATAGAAACATCAATCTGGAAAAGGGCGTCGGAAAGGGTCTCGCTCAACATCTGGCCTTCAAAGATTTCGAAGGTGACAGAGCCTTCGCTGTTCTTGGTGGCGATAATCTTGGAAGAAATGTCTATAAACTGGGTGTTTTCTTCGGGCTTCTTGGCCGCCTCCCTGATTTTCTTGTGGAGGGCAAGGAACATAGGGTAACTGAACTGGGGGAAGGTGGTGTGATAAAATCCCGAGGAATCTTTGTAGATACCGAAGGGCTTGCCCAGGTCGATGTACTGTCCCATCTTGATTTTCACGTTTTCCGGTTTCTGGTGGAAAAGGTGCAAAAGCGTCATCAAGGGCATGGTGGAGTAAATCTTGCTTTCGGTCCCGGAGTATAGTTCCGGACTGGGGAACCGGTACAGGAGCGACACGCGGCGGACCACGCCGTCGTCATCGGGGTAGGCGTTTACCGAACCCATCTGGGCCCCTGCTTGGGCCAGTTCCGGGAAGATGTTGTCTAGCAGGTCCTTGGGCTCAATGTTCTGGGCGGAGTCTACTTGCGAAAGTTCGAAAGTGGAACTGTAGCCGATTTCGTCGGCCCGTTCGGCGGTGCTGAGGGGCCTCCATTGAGATTCGTGCTTGTAGGACTGGTAGCTATCAAAAATGTTGCAGACGATAGTGTTCCCGCTTTCCTTGACGGCGCTCACCAGCATGGAGTCGTAGTTGTAGAAGGTGCGGATGTCGCCCCCCAGGGAATCCCAAGGCGTGTCCGGACTCAGCCTGTTCAGCATGGTGGTGACCTGCTGGGTTTTCTGTTCGCCAAAATCGGCATTCTTGAACAGAATATCGAAGCCGATGGCCGATGCCCCTCCGTTGCTCAGGTTCTTGACCACGTCGGCGTGGATGGAACGGTCCCAGGTGTTGTAGTTTCCCAGTTTTGCCAGGGAGGGCTCGTCAATATCCACGATAAAGATGTTTGGGTCGTAATGGCTGTTCAGGGCGTTCTTGTCGCCAGTTTCTTCAAGGTTGTGGGTCTTGCCTGTCTTGACCTTGAAGAACATGTCGTAGAACAGGTATTCTAGGGATTCTGCACCGTTGCGGACTCCATCTAGCTGTGGGTTCTGCACGTTGCCCAAGAACAAAATGAGAAAGACAAGGACAGAAGTGAGTCCAAAACCAATCAGGAGCTTCTTTATTTTTTTTGACAGTTTTATCTGCATATTGTCAATAATAATAAATGGGTTTTAGTTATATTTCCAATGCAATGGCGAAGGAGCTTTAATTTGGCAACTCAAAAAAAGAAAACCGGTCGTAAAACAACACCTGCAAAAACGGAACAGGTTGATAATTCAGGGGACCGTTCCCTGGGGGCCATGGTGGTGGGCTACGGGCTCATCGCCCTTTCCGCTATAGCCCTGTTGTCTTGCATTAGCGTGGTCTATGTAGGTTCCGAAAAGGGAATCATGACCCGGTTCGGGGACTTCTTGAATTTTGCCTTCGGCAAGTTGCCCGTGATTTTCATTATCCTGTCCGTGATGCTGTGGGGCTTGTTCATCACTTTCCAGGGCTTGCGCAAGAAACTGTTCCGCGTGGCTCTCGGCCTTTCTATCGTGGGCCTGGACCTGTGCGTTCTGATGTCCATTCCTGTTCATGGCAAGGCGGGCGTTTCCGAAGATGTATTCATCATGCGGGGCGGAATCGTGGGACGCTTTCTGGATTCCAACATCGTGGGCCCCCTTTGCGGTGACGTGCTGTTTATTCCGGTGATTGTTCTGTCCCTTGTTCTGGTGGCGGTGCTGTTCTTCTGCTTTGGCCTTCGTTTCAGTCACTTTGCTGCCCTGTTCCGCAGGATTCGTGGTGTGAAAGAGAAAACCCCTGCAGGGGAAGGCGATGGCGAAAGCGACGGGGAAGACTCCGACGAGACGACCACGGTTCGCAAGGGTATCACCATGGATGGCGATACCACCATTTTCCAGGTGCCCGATGCCTACAGGACCAAGCACAAGGGCGTGCTGAAGCCTTTCAGTGCCCGCAAGAACTGGATGGAGGCGGTGGATACAACCGCTGCGGAAACGCCCATGGTAGATAGGGTGGTGGAAGGAACCCTTGTAGAGGGTTCCTTTGGAACGGTTGCTGAAAAGCCTGCTCCGAAACCTTTGGGCGAAGACCCCGAAATTTTACGTTTGGAAAAGGAACTTCGCGAGAATGGAACTCACATGAGTGCCCTAGAAATTCGCGAAATCCGGAACAAGATTGCCGAAATACGCCGGGCCCGTGAAGAAATCAACTGGGAAAACGAACGCCAGGGGAACCTGGTGGTGAAGGGCGCTGTTCGCGGAGGCGAAAGCGAAACTACGGACGAGGCTACTGTCGTGGCAGGAGCGGCACCCGAAGAGGCTGCCGTTGTGGCGGGTTCTGTCGAAGAAACCCAGGCGGCAACCGTCGCGAAAACGATGGCCGACAATGTGGAGCCGACGCAAGTGGGCGATGCAGAACCGCCGGCAGAACCCGATGAAGATGAAGAGGACTTTATTCCCCAGGTGGTCTCTTCGGACGAGGTGGACCAGGACCCGAGTTATGTGCCGCCCGGCAATATCGGCACCTCTTCTGGCGGCACGACCGTCACCGGCTCTGGCGTTACGGGAATTCCGCAGCCCGACCCGACGGTCCATTACGACGAATACAAGGTGCCTTCCGTAGATGAAATCCTTGACACCCACGAGCCCCAGCCGGCGGACTATACGGTGGACGAGTTGAACGCCATCGGCAAGATGCTTGAAGAAAAGCTGGAAAACTTCAAGGTGAAAGGCAAGGTGGTGGGTTGCGAGACGGGGCCTGTCATTACCCGCTTCGAAGTGGAACCAGGTCCGGGCGTAAAGGTATCCCAGTTCAGCGCCCTGCAAGACGATTTGGCCATGGCCCTGAAGGCGGTGTCCATACGAATCCTCGCCCCGATTCCCGGAAAGGGAGCGGTTGGTATCGAAATCCCGAACCGCAAGATGCAGACTATTTTTGGTCGCGATATTTTCGAGAGCGATGCCTTCAAGCCTTCTCCCGAAAAGATTGTCATGGCTCTTGGCAAGGACATTTCAGGCGAGCCTTTTGCCATGGATCTGGCGAAGGCTCCCCACCTGATGATTGCGGGCCAGACGGGTTCCGGTAAGTCCGTGTGCATTAATGCCCTCATGGCCAGCATGCTCTTCAGCAAGACTCCCGACGAACTCCGCATGATCCTTGTGGACCCGAAGGCGGTGGAACTGAAGATGTACGAGAACATCCCGCACCTGCTGGCGCCTGTGATTACCAAGCCGGAGGTGGCTATCCAGGCACTCCAGTGGCTCTGCTACGAGATGGATCGCCGTACCGAAGTCCTTGCCTCGGCGAAGGTCCGAAACATTGGCGGTTTCAATGCCAAGTTCGAGGCGGGTGAACTCCCGGAAGAGGTTCCCGAAGAGGATCGCGGACACCGCATGGCCTTTATCGTGGTGATTATCGACGAGATGGCCGACTTGATGATGGTGGCCGGAAAAGAAATCGAGAAGAACGTGAGCCGCCTGGCCGCCAAGGCCCGTGCTGTTGGCATTCACCTGGTGCTTGCCACCCAGCGTCCGTCGGTGAAGGTGATTACCGGTAACATCAAGGCAAACCTGCCTACACGTATCAGCTTCAAGGTGGCCTCTAACGTGGATGCCCGTACGGTGATGGACCACGCCGGCGCCGAAAAACTCTTGGGCCGTGGCGACATGCTTTACAAGGCGGTGAACGCTCCCGACCCGGTACGTTTGCATGGGGCCTTCCTCAGCGACGAAGAGGCGGAAAAATTGGCCGACGCCTGCTCCAACCAGAACGTGTGCTACCCGCAGCTGGAAACCTTCGAGGTTGCCGAAGAAGGCGGGGAAGGGGAGGACGGCGAAGAAAACGCCGCCATGAGCGAGAAGAAGGACAAGCTGTTGTTTGAGGTGGCCAAGTGGGCTATCGAATGCGGCAACGGCCTTTCTACCTCTGCGGTGCAGCGCCACTTTAGCGTAGGCTACAGCCGCGCAGGCAAGATTGTGGACCAGCTGTTCGGTCTCGGCCTGTGCGCCCGCAGTACAGGCAATTCCAAGCCCCGCGCCATGCTTATCGACATGGACCAGCTCATGCAACTGGAACGCTCCGGAACGTTCAGGTAAACGAGTTATGGGTTTTGAGTAATGAGTTGCGAGTCGTCAGTTGCGAGTAACGTTCTGTCTCCTATGCCCCTACTACCTAACCACTAGCCACTAATCACTATGCACGAATTCGCTCCTGCTAAAATCAATCTCTTCCTCGACGTCATCCGCAAGCGCGAAGACGGTTACCACGATCTGGGAACCCTTTTCCAGACTATCGACGTGGGCGACACGGTTTCGGCCACCCTTCGAGACGACGACAAGATTACCCTGGAATACAACGTTCCTCAGGAATACCCCAAGGAATCGGACCTGGTGTTCAAGGCGGCAGCCCTGATGCAAGAGGCCTACCGTGTGCCGAAGGGCGTTGACCTGTATCTGGAAAAGGTGATGCCCTTGGGCGCTGGCCTTGGCGGAGGTTCTGCCGATGCTGCAGCAACCCTCAGGTTGCTGAACCGCCTCTGGAAGTTGGACCTGTCTATGGAGGCCCTGGAAGAACTGGGCGCAAGTCTCGGGGCCGACGTTCCCTTTCTGGTCAGAGGCGGCTCGGCTTTTGCCGAGGGCATCGGCGAAAAGCTTACGCCCATCGAACCGCTCCAGCTGAAAGACGGTCAGCACCTGCTCGTAGCGACCCCGCTGGACGCCGTTCCCACCAAGGACGCCTACGCCGGAGTCCCCAAGTCGGGCCCTGACCGCTGGGAAGCGTACAAGTCGGGTTTCAGGGCTGCGACCGGTTCTAGTCCTGCAGAAAATTCGAGTTCCGCTATGGATTTCGCCCTGGAAAACGTCTTCAACAGTTTCGAGATTTCGGTATTCCCCAAGCACCCCTTGGTAGAACAGCTGAAGCAACAGATGATCCGCCTGGGGGCGACTTCTGTCCTCATGTCGGGGTCGGGAGCCTCCGTCTTTGGCGTTTTTGGGACCCGGAGCCAGGCGGAATCTGCCCTGGAATCCCTGAAACCCATTTCCAGATACCTCGCCGTGACCCGTTTTTTCCAGGGTTTTTAGGCGAATCCCTTTGAATTTGGGGCGTATTTTCTATATTTGCGCCACCATTGGGGTATCGTCAAGTGGTAAGACAACGGATTTTGATTCCGTTATTCGTTGGTTCGAATCCAGCTACCCCAATGAATTTTTTAACCATTCCAAAATTGGAGAAATACAATGGAACTCACAACGCTCAAGGCTACCTCGAGAGTGCTAGGTGCAAACCGCGAAAACAAGCGTTTGCGTAAGGCTGGTCAGATTCCGGCCGTCTATTATGGTAAGGGTACAGAGACTGTGAATATCAGCGTCAGTGAAATTGATATTCGTAAGGTTCTCGCACCCGGTAAGCGTTACACCCTTCTGGACCTGGAAATCGATGGCAAGGCCGGTAATCCCGCCGTCATCTACAACTACCAGAAAGACGCCATTTCCCAGAAATTCGTCCACATTGACTTTCTCAAGATCGACGAAGCCACTCCGGTGAAGGTTCGCGTTCCTGTCAAGCTCTCCGGCCTTCCGGTGGGCGTCAAGACCCAGGGCGGCTTGCTGGCTCAGGAAACTCATTACCTGATGCTTTCTGCCAAGCCGGCTTCCATTCCTACCGTTCTGGAACTGGATATCTCCGACTTCGAGACCAACGTAACCTTCTACGCCAAGGACTTCAAGCTCCCCGAAGGCGTTACTCTGGCTTCCGTTCCTCGTACGGTAATCTTCTCCATCTCTTCTAAGTCCAAGAAGAAGGATGCTGCCGACGCTGCCGCACCTGCCGCTGAAGCTGCTGCTCCCGCAGCCGCTGCCGCCGCACCTGCTGCCGAAGCAAAGTAGTAAGTTGTAAAAAACTTATAGCGCCTCCCGTTCGCGGGAGGTGTTTTTGTTACAAATCTTTCCCTCGATGTGAACATTCCCTCGCTCGCAGATTCATTTCATTCGACTGCTCTCTCGGGAAGCACACATCTCGGTCAAAAAATTGGCGATGGGTTTAGGTGTCAAACGTATTCTCTGGCAAGATCATTTACTACAGGTAAGATACGTTACCGCAGGTGGAAACTCTTGTGACTGTTAGTCCCTGCGAGTTTCCTTCGAGATATTGTATAGTCCTTGCATTTGCATTTCTGAAGGATTTTTATAAATTAATGACTTAATAAGGGGTGTATATGCGAAAACTGAGTCTTGGACTTTCTTTTGCCGCTATGGCGGTGCTTGTTGCCTGTGGTGACGACAATAGTTCGATTGCTAACGACTTGGACGAATTGTCAAGTTCCAGTGAGAATGACGTGAACGACGTGGTTACCGGTACATTTACCGACCCCCGTGACGGGCAAACCTACAGAACGGTCAAGATTGGGAACCAGACTTGGATGGCAGAGAACCTGAACTATCGATACCTTGGACCCACCGATGACTTAGATTCTTCCAGTTTCTGCTACGATGACGACCCTGCCAACTGCGAAACGTATGGTCGCCTGTACCTGTGGAGTGCGGCCATGGACAGTGCGGGAATCATCGAGGGGAATACGGCCAACGGCTGCGGCTATAATTCGGAATGTTCTCCCAGCGGAAATGTGCGGGGCGTATGCCCCCAGGGCTGGCACCTGCCAAGCAACTGGGACGAATTTGAAACACTGTTTGAGGCTGTCGGCGGACAAGAAGTAGCGGGTGCCATGCTCAAGTCTACATCCGGCTGGAATAGTAATGGCGACGGTACGGATGCTTATGGTTTTTCCGCTTTCCCTGCGGGCGCCCGCAACATCGATAGCGGCTTCCGCAATTTGGGCAACAATGTCACCTTCTGGAGCTCCACTGAAATCGGTAGCAACGTGTACAGCATGTATCTGAACTACAGCTACGAGTGTGCATTCCTGGAGGACGACGGCAAGGACTTCGCGCTATCCGTCCGTTGCCTTAAAGATTAGTTTTCTACATTTCGCCCCATGATTAGCATTACCAAGCTGTTGATGGATGTGCCGAATTTCGGCGACACGCTCCGCTATACGCCTCACGCCCACAAGTCCCGGAACGGGGTGAGCGAAGGTCGTGGACCTGTGGTGGTCTGGAACTGCACCAAGACTTGCAACCTGAACTGCGTCCACTGTTACGCCCGTTCCGAGGCCATCAAGTATCAGAACGAACTGACCCACGAAGAAGGCCTTGCCCTCATCGACCAGCTTGCCGATTTCAACGTTCCCGTCATCTTGTTCAGCGGTGGCGAACCTCTGTTGCGGCCGGACTTCTTTGAACTGGCGAATTATGCCGCCGGCAAGGGAATCCGCCCAACCATCAGCACCAACGGCACCCGCATCGACGAAGACACCGCAAAACGCCTGAAGGACATGGGCGTAGGGTACGTGGGCATCAGCCTGGACGGTTGCGAAGCCACTCACGACAAGTTCCGCGGTAAGCCGGGAGCATACCAGATGGCGCTCCGGGGCATCCGCAACTGCGTGGCCACTGGGCAAAAGGTGGGGCTTCGCTTTACCATCACCCGTGACAATTTCCAGGACCTGGATTCCATCTTCGATTTGCTGGAACAGGAAAATATTGATCGGGTGTGCTTCTACCACTTGGTCTACAGCGGTCGTGGCTCTGCTATGGTGGAGCGGGACCTGAGCCACGAAGAGAGCCGCCAGGTCATGGACCTGATTATCAGACGCACCCTGGATTTCAAGGCCCGGGGCATCAACAAGGAAATCCTCACGGTGGATAACCACGCCGACGCCGTCTACCTATACCTCAAGATGAAGGAAAAAGACCCCGTCCTCGGGGAACGCGTGCTGAAACTCATCCAGAGCAACGGCGGGAACCGTAGCGGCATGGCCTTCGGAAACATCGACAGTGTAGGGAATGTCCACCCCGACCAGTTCACCCAGTACATCTCCCTGGGGAACGTGCGGGAACGCCCCTTCGGTGAAATCTGGACCGACCTGAGCAACCCCATTATGGCGGGCCTCAAGGACCGCAAACCCCTTCTGAAGGGCCGCTGCCCCAAGTGCGCCTATCTGAACCTGTGCAACGGCAACTTCCGCACCCGCGCCGAGGCCGTGACCGGCGACTTCTGGGCCGAAGACCCTGCTTGCTACCTGACGGACGAAGAGATTGGGGTTAGGGTCTAGGGGTTAGGATCTAGGGGCTAGGGAAAAGAACCTTTTTTCATAATAATTATTGGCTTTTTTCCTCGGGATAAAGTATATTCTATACCATGAATGGTGAAGAATTGAAAATTTCCGAAAAGATTAAGGGCTATCTCGGCTCCCATGGCTATGCCGATGATTTTTCTGTAGAATCCATCGCTGGGGCGGGCTCGGGCCGCCGCTACTACCGGATTTCTTCTGGCGAGCGTTCCTCCGTGCTGCAGGTGTCCGCCGAAGTAAACGACGATTTCAAGAAGTTCGTGGAATATTCCCAGGTGTTCAAGGCAGAAGGCCTTCCGGTACCGAAGTTGTTCAGCGTCGACGAAAATTCCGCCCAGATTTTGCAAGAGGATCTGGGAAATCGCCGCCTTCTGGACGACGTGTCTCCCGACAAGCCCCAGTCCGGCAGTGTCCGCATTCTCTACCCCGAAGTTATCGAGGCACTGATTCGCTGGCAGAATGCCTCCCAGTCCCTGTTCAGTTCCCACACGGACCTGTGGCTTCGCCGCTTTGACTTTGCCGCCCTCAAGTGGGAAACGGATTACTTCACCGATAATTACCTGAAGGCCCACTGCGGAATCGACGACATTCCCGACTACGTCCGTAATTTCTATTCCCTCCTGGCGGTTTCCGTAGATGCTCAGACCAAGGTGCTGATGCACCGGGATTTCCAGAGCCAGAACATCATGATCCGCCCCAACTCCGAAATCGTGTTCGTGGATTACCAGGGGGCGCGCCGCGGTTCCATGTTCTACGACATTGCGTCCCTCCTTTGGGACCCCTACGTGGGTCTGCCGTTAGACATGGTGAAGGACTTCTTTGAGTACTGGCGGTTCCAGTACAAGGGCGCAAAGATCTACACCAAGGAAGATGCCTGGGAAAGCTTTATCCATGCAAGCCTCCAGCGCGTGATGCAAGCCCTGGGTGCCTATTGCTTCCTATCCAAGACCAAGGGTATCCAGAAGTTCGAGCAGTATATTGAGCCTGGCAAGAAACAGCTGCGTTCTGTTTTCTCGGAATTCCGAAACATCGCCAAGGCCACGGATTCCCAGGTGTTCTCCTTTATGGAGCGCGTTCTCCTTTGAGTTCCCTGATCCCCGCTTATACGCAAGTCTATAAGGAACCGGTTGCTTTCCAGAAGGCGCTGGGTTTTGCCTTTGAGGGCCTTGTGAATGCGGGCGTTCCCTTTGATGCCCTGTCCGCCTGGAAGGCCGTCGAAAAGCGGATAGGGGAGGGAATCTACATGGGGTCTGGCCTTCTGTTGCCCCATACGAGAATTTCTGGGCTTGAATCGCCCCTGATGGCATTTGCCGTCGCTCCCGAAATTCAGGGCGTTTCTACTCCCCGCGGAGAAACGGCACAGTTCCTGTGCCTACTCTTGTCCCCGGCGGAATCGGCTACAGCCCATACGGTTGCCATTGCGGGTGTAGCGAAGTTGCTGCTCAATCCTGCGTGGAAGTCTCAGGCGCTCGCCTGCGAAAGTTCTGATTCCCTAGAAGAACTATTTAGAGACCAGTGATTGATTTTTTACTCTAATCTCTAGATCCTAGATCCTAATCTCTATTTTTTTTTGTCAAGACATCTCTGAAAAAAAATATGTTGATAACTTGTGAAAACCATAGGGATGTGGTTTTGATTATCAAGGGTGTAAAAAGGGTGTTTTTCGGAGAGAAACGGACATAGACGGGGCATAACAAAAAATTGCCCTTTTTAAGCGGAAAACGGCGGTTTTTGAAAAAATTTCAGCGAAAAATCTCTTTTTCGTATGTTTTATTTAATTTTGGTGAACGATTTTGTTTGACCCTCTTTTTGTGTTTGGAAAACTGTGGATAACATTGCTTATTTATTAGATGAAAACAGCTCCCCCTGGGCGCGGGCCATGGCCCTTGTCCGCGAGGAATGCTCCGAGTTTGGCGCCGCTTTTTTTGATGCCGTTGGTTTTGATGGATTTTGTGAAGGTTATGTCTGTTTGACGGTTCCCGACAGCTTCAGGGAGACTTGGCTCAACAGCCATTATGGCGCCTTGCTCCGCAAGACTTTTGCCTCTGTATATGGCAGTGACTTTGTGGATTACAAGGTCCGCGTGTTGAATGAAACCCCTGCCGATGCTGCCCCCTCGGCCACGGCGGTCCAGATATCCAAAGAGGTGGAGCGCCGTATTCTCGCTTCCAAGGCTCGGGCATCTGCTCCCCAGTCTGCTAAGAAACCGAAAGAAAATCTTAATTTGTACGAAAAGTACACCTTCGATAATTTTATCGAAGGGGAATGCAACTTTACGGCCCTCAAGGCCTGCCAGACCATCGTGGAGCATCCGGGCGATGCGGCCATGAATTTGCTTCTGGTTTATGGGGCTCCGGGCCTTGGCAAGACCCACCTGCTCCAGTCCATTGCGGCAAGCCTTCAGAAGACTCGTCCGGAACTTAGAATCCTTTACCGTCAAGCTTATGATTTTTTGCGGGATTATTCGGCCATAGGCGATGCCGCCAAGATTAAGGATTGGGGAAAAGTAAACGAGCTCAAGCAAAAATTTTCGGACATTTACGAGCATTGCGATGTCCTCTTGCTTGATGACATCCAGCTTTTGAAGAACGGCCTCAAGAGTCAGGAACGCCTGTCCATGCTCATCAAGTACATGAGCCGCATGGGCCGTCAGGTGGTGCTCAGCTGCGACTGCCATCCTTCCAAGTTCAAGAAGCTTTCGGCAGGCGAAAAGCCCGAGAAGAATTCCCTGTCCCACGAACTGACGGCAGACCTGCTGAACCCGCTGGAAAACTGTGTGGGCGTAGGGCTTGCAGAGCCGGACTTCAACACCCGTATGGCCCTTATCCGCAAGATGTCCGAAGGAATCCCCTTTGTGGAATCCGACCGCGAAGAAATCTGTCGTTACCTGGCAATCCAGCCCAGGGCGAACGTTCGCATTATCGAAGGTCTCATGAACTGGCTTCGGGCCATGCATGTGCTCAATAACGTGGAACTGAACCTTGCCAACGTGAAGCGGATGCATTCGGCGCCCAAGTCCGGTGCGAACACCGTCCTTACGGTGGATAACATCCTGGAGTCCGTTGCCGCCGAGTTTTCCGTCGAGCCTCGGGTGCTCTGCTCCAAGCGGCAAGACGCAGGAGCGTCTATCCCGCGGAAGGTGGCCATGTACCTGTGCCGGGAACTTACGACGGAATCCCTCAAGAACATCGGTGAGGCTTTCCACAGGGATTATTCTACGGTGATTTCGTCCATCAATTCCATCGTGGAACAGCTCTCCAAGGATGCAGGCCTCAAACGTCGCGTCGAGGACATCCGTTACCTGCTGGAAAGCTGATTTTTGCCGATTTTGGCCTTTTTTTCGGCTTGTTTTAAGGGAGCTTCGCCCTCCCTTTTTTGTTTAGTGTTTATCTTTATGCAAAAAGCGAGGTTTTTATGAAGAAGTCTTTTTTGTTGGCTGGCGGCTTTGCCTTGGCCCTTTTCTTCGCTGCCTGCGGCGATGATAGCAGTTCCGGTAATAATGTGGACCAGGAGACGGATGAATCCTCTTCTAGCGTAGAAGATTCTACGGATGTGTCTTCTTCTTCGGCGGAATACAAGGATCCCACCTGGCCCGAAGGGGCGAGGGCAGCAACCCTGGATGACCTTAAAAAGTACTACCTCGTAAAAATCAAGGGTGAAACATTCCACTTGGGCACCGGCTCCAAGAACGGTATGTTCTCCCTCTGGGGAATCGATGAGTCCAACGGCAATCCGCACCTGGCTCTGTTGTTGATTATGTCTGATTTCAAGGATGGCATTATCAAGATGAATTCTTCCAACACCATGGATCCCCTGGTCTTGGACGAAAAAATCGCCACCAACAAGATCCTGAAGGATATCATGAAGTCCTCGAAGGATATGGAACTGTCGTTTATCGTGAACGGCGACAAGCTGATGTATCGTGTGGATAAGGGTGATTTTGCCGAGGCTGAGGTGGAACAGTTGAAGGCTGACCAGTCTTTGGTCACCGATGCCGCAAACTTTGAGAAAAAGCGCCTGGCTTGCACAGTTGCTGGCAACGATACGACTCAGGTCTATAGCTTCTACAAGGGCCGTTACATTATGGAACGTGTCGTAGGCAAGGATACGGTGTCCTGGAATGCCGGTTATGTGGATACCTACAGGGGCTACACCTTCTTTGTGTCCAAGTTTGCCACCGGTGCAGACCTGGCCATGATGACTCGCCAGGTTACGACGTCCATGGATTCGATCCGTGGTAATTCCAAGTGCGTCAAGTCCGATTTCAAGTACTCCGACGTGGACGTGGCCTCTTTGAAGGGTGACTGGGCTACCTTGGACAAGTCTACCAACACGGATTGGGAATTCAACTTGAAGGCCCCTATGCAGTACACCCTGGTTGCTAATGCCGGCATGAACGAGAACAAGTCTGGAGCCTGGGATGTTTATGGTGACGTGCTGCTCTTGAAGGTTGAAAAGATGCTTAAGGCCGACGAACGCAAGTGCGCTAGCGCCATTAAGGGAAATGTGACAGGCGTCTCTGAAAAGGGCTTTACCTACAATCATTCGGACAAGTGCTCTCCTGCAATGCCTAAGGCGTGGGAAGTACCTATTTACGAAGAATAAGACTCGATAGTTGATGTTCTTGAAAAACATTAAGCGGTCTTTTATTGGGGTTGCGTTGTTGACGGCAACCGCCGGGGTAGCGTGGGCTGCATCTCCCGTGCTCGGGTCCGACCGCCACAGCAACTTGAAGATGCTGGAAACGGCACCGCTCCTTTTCGAGTACCACCGCTTGACCACGGGGGACATGCCCCAGTCTTTTGCGTACCCCCGCCGGGATACGACATTCCAGAAGAACTTCGTGAAGACGGAACGCAACGCCCTGCTGTATTACGATAATGCTTGCGGTGCGATGATTTCTGGACATTTGGGTACTGATTCTGCGGCGTACTTGGATTCTTGTCGTGCTCGTGCCCCCCGTATAGCGCTAGCCACCAGCGTGGTGGGCGGTATCGACTATCGTGGGGGAGAATCCCTTGGCGATACTATTTGGCCTGGAATTGACGGCGGCATCTACATGCGTGGATATGCGGACTCCGTGGACTTTGTGCTGGACGCCCGCATCTATGACGAGTCCCACACGGCGGCGACGCCAAAGTCTTTTGACCGGGAGTTTGTAGAGGTCCAGAAAGAAGAAAATAATTCGGGCGTGGAGTATGCGAGCTACGCCCGCTACCGCACTCATTTCGGATTCAATTACGATTGGCTGCGCATTGATCTGGGACGCGACGTGATGCACTGGGGACCCGGTTATTATAACAACCTGACCCTGAACCAGTTTGCTCTCCCGTACAACATGCTTGCCATGGACATGCGGTTTGGCCCCTTGCGCGTTATCAGCTTTTATGCGGACTTGCGTGTTTACAACAACAGCATGAGCATGAAAAACAAGGACGACACGCGAAACCTGTTCGGCCATCGTTACGAACTGGCCGTAGGGGATGCCACCATCGGCATCAGCGAACTGACGGTGCTTTACGACAACATGAAGCCTTGGCTCTTTGTGCCGACGGCGCCCTTGTTTATGGAAAAGGGAAACTATTCCGAAAACAGCAACAACGGCGCTCTGGCTTTTGACTTGAACTACCGCCTGTTCCAGTTCATGCGTGTCTATACGGAATTTTTCCTGGATGACATGGAAAGCCCGGTGAGCCTGGTCAAAAATGATAACATCGAGGCCAAGTGGGCCTGGATGGCTGGCTTGCAGGCGGGTCACGACTTTTATTTCAAGGGCCATAAGCTTGAATTGGGAACCATTGCGGAATACGCCCGCATAGAGCCCTATGTGTATGGACACTTCGAAAAGAATACGGCCCAGATGGCCCACCTGGGTTACCCTCTCGGGAACCAGGCCGGCCCCAACAGCCGCACGGTAGATTGGAGCGTCTTTGCCCGCTTGGATAACCACATCTTTGCAGGAATCCGGAACACCTGGTTCTGGAAGGGCACGGACTACGGCAGCGCCATAAACGATACTACTCCTCTTCACAACCACATGAAGATCCACAAGAAGTATCTGGACGGTGCGGAAATGCTTTACTCCCTGACGCCTGCCCTGAGCTACGAAGGACAGTTCGTGAGCTTCCTTGGCGAAGTGACCTTGTTCGACGACAAGAAGGTTTACCTGAGGGCCGGGTTCAAGTGGTAGGCGGCTTCGCCGCAGTTAATAGTTGGTAGTTACTAGTTACTAGGATTTCTGGTTACAAGATGTCTGTAAAGAAGCCTGAATTGCTTGCACCGGCGGGGGATTTGACCCGCATGAAATACGCCTTGGCCTACGGGGCCGATGCTGTATATGCAGGCCAGCCCGCTTTTTCTTTGCGGGCCCGGGAGAACGGTTTCAAGAATCTGGACGACCTGGCAGAGGGGGTTGCCTACGTTCACGGCCAGGGAAAAAAGTTCTACTTGACCAGTAACGTGATTCCCCGGAACACCAAGGTGGAGCCATTCCAGAAGGCTCTGCTTGCCGCCCTAGAATTGAAACCGGACGCTTTGATTGTGGCAGATCCCGGTTTCGTAGGCTGGCTTCGGAAAGTTTCTCCTCAGACCGAAGTTCATTTGTCTGTGCAGGCCAACACCACCAACTATTTGACCGCCTCATTCTGGAAAGACCTGGGGGTTCGCCGCATTATCTTGAGTCGTGAACTTAGGTTGTCCGAAATCCTTGAAATCAAGGAACGGGTTCCTGACCTGGAACTGGAAGTCTTTGTCCACGGGGCGGTATGCATGGCCATGTCGGGCCGTTGCATGCTTTCGAACTGGGTGACTAGGCGTGATGCCAACCAGGGCGCTTGTGACAACAGCTGCCGCATGCCTTATCGCCTGTACGCCAACGAAGGCCCGCAGTGCGAAGGCTACAAGGAACACGAGGGAGAATTTTTCTTACAGCGGACCGATCGGCCGGAACTCCAGCCGGTGGCCCTGGACGAAGACACCTGGGGGACCTACTTCATGAGCAGTCGGGACCTGTGCGCCTTGGACGTTGTGCCCGAGCTGGTCCGTGCCGGGCTGGATTCCTTCAAGATTGAGGGCCGCACCCGTTCGGTCTATTATTTGAGCCAGGTGGTTCGCGCCTACCGCATGGCCATCGATGCATCTGTCGATGCTCTGGAATCGGGCGATTCTTTGCCTGCAGATTTGAAGGATGCCCGCCATGCACTGGATTTTGTGGATGGTCGCGGGTTCATGCCGGGATTTTTGAAAGGACCTTTGCCCCAGAACTACGAGTCCACCCATGTGGAAGCCCCATCGGGTTGCGTCTGTGCCCAGATTTTGGATTACGATGCCCAGAGCCGTTCTTTCCGCGTGAATGTGAAGAATCAATTCTCTATGGATGATTCCTTGGAGTTTATGACTCCCGAAGGGATGTCCCTTTGTAAAATTTCATCGTTGAAGAATTTCAGGGGCGAAGACGCCGACCGGCTGAATCCCGGCACAGAAGGAAGGGTCTTTATACAAGATAGTGGGGACTTTTCTCTGAAAAATGTAAAATTTGGCTTTTTTGTTAAGCGGACGTGCCCAAATTCCGGTACAAATACATAAATTGTTGCCATGGCTGTAGACGAAGCTACAAAGAAACAAGATGCGCTAGAGCTCTATCAGATAGACGATAAAGCTATTGTGCCCTTTTTTAAGGCCCATCTTGACGAATTGCAGAAATTTCTACAGGAGCACAAGGGCGAAAACCTTTCCCTGTTGGTCAAGCTCAAACAGTTTATCCGGACTTACCGTTTGCCTTTCAACATGCAGCGCTATATGGAAGTCCAGAGGACTTACATCCAGCAGAGTCTGCAGACCCAGGTGCAGAACCGCCAAGAGGCGGTGAGCCACTGGATTCAGGAACACGCTTGCAGGCACCGTAACCGCATGATACAGCTCCAGTGCCTCTATTTGGAGCGAATCAAGGACAAACTGATTCCCGAAGTTCAGGCTATGTTGGAACGCCGGCTCGAAAAACTCCAGAGTGAATCCCAGGATAACAATCCTTAGGGTGCCTCAAGCATCCTATTTTTCTATATTTTACCCAGAATTTAAGGATTTGACCTGGAGATCTGGGTGAAAAAGTTTTTTGTTGTGTTTTTAGCTCTGTTTGCGCTATTTCTGTCGGCGTGTATTTTTGATTCCGAAGAGACGGTCATGACCGATTGGCTTTCCGATCAGGGAATCCCCAGCGGTTATCAAGTGCAAACCCTGAGTATTGGAGATTTGACGCCTCTTTCATCGGAAGTGTTCTTGGATTCAGCGCCTAAGCTTGCAAATGACAGGGTGGTTCTGGGAAAAACGGCGAATGTTTCCCATGATCTTGTTTTTGACGTGGCTTTCTACGATTCTGTTTTCTTTGCGGATATCAAAAAAACGGATTCGGTTGAAACATTTTTGGCCCTTCATATTCTGAAGCCTTTTTATCTGTCCAAACAGTTTCCTGCGGACTCCCTTCCTCTAAAAGAAGACGTTAAATTGAACATCAGCTGGAAATTGGAAAAGGGATCTTCCAAATCCTTCGTGGACAGCGTTTGGGAAATAAAAACCGACACTTGGCTTTCTGATTTGAACAAGTGGAAAGCGGACAGTTCGGCAGACACGACGGTGACTATTGCCGTTTCCGCAAAAGATACTGTATTGAAGATTGGTCTTCCTGCGGAACTGCTGGCTGCGATGAAGGCCCTTTCCAAGGCGTGTCGTCTACAGTTGAGGGTGTCCGCTCCAGAAGCGTCCAGGGCTTATCGTTTTTATGGGGTCGAAACGGCTAGTTATCCCAAGATTTGGGCCTCGTTTACCAAAGACAAAAGTTTTGTCGAATTTAACCCGTTCCGCACGGCTCATATTGTTTCTAATGAAGAATCTTGCACTGACTGCCTTGTGTTGCACGGTGGTATCTATGATTCCTTAGTTGTGGAATATGAAAGCGCTCCTATTATGAAGGCCCTGTCGGACTTTTACGGAGACGAGTTCCCCTATACGGAAGGAAACGGCGATGATGTCCGTCAGACGGTGATTCTTGCCCAGATGACTTATGCAAGGGACGATAGCCAGGGCTCAGGCGAGCTGGGACTGCCCATCCAGGTTGTGGTGGGGTCTTATACGGACAGCGCTGGCAGTAGCGTACGTCAGATGGAAGCCTACAAGCTGAACAAGTCTTTGATTGCGTCCAAAGGTCACCCCAATATGGTGTTCTACGACGGGGACTCTCTCACTCTGCAGGTGACTTACGGCCTTCGGGACTTTATCAACCGTGCTCGCGATGGTCGCACCTTCAAGATGATGATGCGTCTGGGCTACCCGGTCTTGCAGCCGAAGGATTCCTCGTATTCTGACCACGTGACCTCTAAGAAAGATACGTCTTACGTATTCTTCTCTCATTTTGATCATGCCCGCTACGATTTCAGTTCTGCCATGAAGCAACCGTCAACCTTGAAACTCTGGCTTGCAAACAAGAGGGGGGATAAGTAATGAAAAAGGTTATCCTTGTTCTTTTTGCCTTCGCCGTTAGCGGTTTCGCCTCTGTCATCGGTCTTGACGCTCTTGGCGAGGAGCAGGTGGCCGGCGGCATGGCGTCTACGGCGGGCCGCGGGTATGCCGGCGGTGCAAAGACGGGTGATGCCGAAGGCCTTTCTGTGCTGAACCCAGCTCGTAATGCTTTTGATACCAAGGTGGTTTTCAACGTCAATTTCTTGATAGAAATGGTATCCCTGGAAAATCACGGGGATAATTTCGGGCTGAACAACATCACCATGCCCTCTTTCAACCTGTCGTTCCCTATGGGCGGCTTTGGTGCCATGGGCCTTTCCCTGTGGCAGAGCTATGCGTCTAATTTGAACGAAGAAGTGAGCGAAGGCAAAAATTCGGTAGAAACCACTATTGAATACCAGAGTAGCGTATATGAGATTGTGCCGAGCTATACGTTCCGCCTGCCGGTCATTCGCAATTTCTCTGTAGGTGCGTCTGCTCATGTAGTGATGGGCAACTCTATGCGTAAAGTTTCTATGGGCCCGAATACGGAAGGTCTTTCTTCTGAAGATACTTGGGCGGTAAGCAAAACTGAGATTTCTGACTATGTAGATGGTACTTGGGAAATCAAGAATCATCCGGCGTATTATACGGCAGCTTTGCAGTATCGCGGTCGCCAGTCTTCGTTCTATTTCTCTTATACTACGCCCCATACCCTTTTGAATGAGTTGGACTATAATTTCCGCATGAGCGAGCTGGATACTTTGGCTCCTACCAAGAAATCCAGGGAAATCGATGTCCCTGCAATGCTTGCCGCGGGCATGAATTTCCGCTTTATGAAACGGAACAATGTGATGTTTGACATTGCTACCCGCGGATGGGACAAGGATATTGAAAATATCGGAGGCAGTTTCAACATGGAAACTGTCACGGAAACCCAGAAGGACATGTTGCTGGCCTTGGGGTTCCAGCGCGATGGAAGCCCCATGTTCTATGACCCGTACCTGGATCGCATCACCTACCGCTTGGGTGGTTGGTACAAGACCTGGTATGTGAAGAATGTTTATGAACTGGGCGGTTCTTTGGGTGCTGGATTCCCTCTGGGCCGTAAGGGGACAACGTTGGACTTGTCTTTCCAGGGAGGAAAGCGTTTTGCCGATTCTGGCCGTGGGTGGGATGAAATCTTTTTAGGGTTCCGCATAGGCTTGATGGGTGTCGGCAACTGGGGTCAGACCCGCTAAAAGTTTTATTAAAGGAGGCTGAAAATGGCTGTCAAGAAAACAACTGCTGTAGCAAAGAAGGCTGCCCCGAAGGCATCTGCCAAGACTACGGCAAAAGCTGTAGAAAAGAAGGTCGAAAAGACCGTAAAGACTGCGGCGACCAAGGCTAAGGCCGCTGTGGAAACGGCAACGAAGAAGGTGGAATCCGCCAAGAAGACTCTGGACAGGTCCAAGTCTATCAAGAAGGTGGCCGAAGCCGTGAAGGCGACGGCAAAGGCCCTTGCCAAGGTGGCAAAGTCAGCTCCTAAGGCTTCTGAACAGACCGACGTGTCCAAGAACATTACGGCCAAGAAAGCTACGAAAGCGGCAGCAAAAGTGACTGCGAAGGCAACCGAAAAGGTTTCCACGGTCAAGGCTTCTGCAAAGCCCGTGACAAAGACGGCTTCTTTGGCCCAGTCCTATGACGCCGAATACCTGGTGCTCATGCAGAAGGACCCCAACTGGATGCAGGCTTTCTGGGATGTTTCCGAAGACCGTATCAAGCGCGCCCGCAAGGGTAAGGGCAAGCTGGTGCTCCGCCTGTTCAACATCTCTGGCGACCTGACGGTCAAGCGCAACAAGAAGCGCAAGTTCCACGACATCGAGGTTCCGGCCGATGCCCGCAGCTGGTATGTAGAGAACAAGGCTTCCGAAAAGACGGTGGCCGTGCTGGGCTTTGCTGCCGGCAAGAACTTTATGCCTCTCGTGGAATCCGCTCCTGTGCAGGCCTACTCTACGGATGGTTCCGAAGTGAACCTGAACGACGCCTTTGTCCGGGCCTCTTTGGGCGGTGCCGCCCTCGGCGGGTTTGGCAGTTCGGGCCTTTCCAGCATGTCTGCCAAGAACTGGCTTGAAAGCCTCTCCAGCTCTTCGGGCTCCATGTTCTCGGGCGCTCTTTCCAGCGCGGCCCTCAAGAGCAACAAGCTGGAACTCCCCAAGGATTCCGTGAACTACGGCAAGGACTTTTTCCTGTGGGTCAAGACCCGCCTGATCGTCTATGGCGGAACCCGTCCTGACGCTCACCTGCAGGTGCGTGGCGAACCGTTCCCCCTGAATCCGGACGGAACATTTAGCTTCGAAGAGGACCTGCCCGATTCTACGAAGATTATCCCGGTGTTCGCTACCGACAAGGACGGCGATTTCCCGACGACGATTGTTCCTATCGTGGTGAAGCGTACGGAGTAGTTCCCGCGAGGGTCTCTCCAAGGTCCGGCGTCTATGTCCGCTCCCGGCAAGATACACTTGCTGCTCCACGCGCACCTTCCTTTTGTGCGTGAGCCCGAATTTGACCGGTTCTTAGAAGAGAACTGGTTTTTCGAGGCTATGGCGGAAACCTACCTGCCCCTAATCCAGATGCTCTGGCGCCTGCAAGAGAAGGGCGTGCCCGGCACCCTGAACCTGAGCGTGTCTTCGGCCCTGCTTGCCATGCTTACCGACAAGCTCTTGTTGGAAAAGTTCACCCGGCACCTGCACAAGCAACTGGACCTTCTGGAAAAGGAACGCGTTCGCGCCCGTGGTGACGAAGCCTTGTCGGAGGTGGTAGATTTTTATTACCGTCGGCAGCTGGCTCTGATCAGCACCTGGGAAGGCCCTTGCGACATGGAGGTTGTTCCGGTGCTTAAGGAACTGGAAGAACGGGGCAAGCTGACGCTCATTACCTGCGTGGGGACCCACCCCTTCTTGCCCGCCTACCAGTCGGATGTAGAGGCTATCCGCCTGCAGCTGGGCATTACCGTCCGCGCCTTCGAAGAGGCTTTTGGTCGCAAGCCCAGCGGGCTCTGGTTGCCGGAGTGCGGCTATTTCCAGGGGCTGGATTCCATTCTGGCCGAATTCGGCTTCAAGTATTTCTTCTTGGAGACCCATGGCGTGCTTTTGGCAAAGCCCGCGCCCAAATACGGAGTATTTGCGCCAATAAAGACCCCTGCGGGGCTTTATTGCATGGGTCGTGAACAGAGCAGCTCTATGGAAGTCTGGAGCCGTAAGACAGGTTACCCAGGGCACCCCGAATATAGGGAATTCTTCAAGGATATTTCCCAGGAACGCAGTCCCGAATACCTGGGCGATTACTTTATGGCGGGCAAGACTCCCATAGAGACTGGCCTGAAGTATTACCGCATTACCGGCAGCGAAGACAAGCAGATTTACCGCCCTTGGAATGCGCTCCGTCTGGTAGAGGATCACGCCCGCCTATTTGTGGCGAACCGTGAAGCGACCGTTACCGAACTCTTGCCCCAGATGGACGGCAACAAGGTCTCCATCTTGTGCCCTTACGACGCCGAGCTTTTTGGACACTGGTGGTTTGAAGGCCCCCTGTTCATCGAAAAACTGTTCGAGCGGGCCGCCAGTTCCCGCGTAGTGGAAATGGCCTCTCTAGAAGACACCATGCAAAGCTCTCCAGATCCAGATATTCATGACCCCATCTTTTCATCTTGGGGCGAGGGCGGCTTTGGCGAAGTCTGGATGAACGACGAGGTGAGCTGGGCCTACCCGCTGTTTTTCAAGATGCGGGGCATGATGAATGACCTGAAAATCAGGCAGAACAAGGCTCCCAAGGCTTTGGCCAGTTTCTTGAAACGCTGTTACGACCAGGTGGCTCGCGAACTGGTGCTTTTCCAGGCTTCGGACTGGGCGTTCATGATCCACAACAACTCTGCCGCTGATTACGCCAAGTTCCGCCAGAATACCCACTACAAGAACGTCTGCGCCCTTTATGCGGCGGCTACGTCTGCGCTGATGCTTGGCCGCAAGCGCTCCGGCGAAAGCATTCTAGAAAAGCTGGAAAAACAGGATAATCTATTCCCCTGGATTGGCGAGCTGGATTAACGCCCTTGCCGGAATCCAGAACCAGTCCGGCCTGAATTCCAATTCATAACACGCCTCGTAGATGGCCTTTGCCATAATGTAGGGCTTTAGTTCTTGCTGCAGGGCGTCTTCAGGAACATTTGCTGTTTTTGCATAGCCCTGGATAAATGCCTGACGGACATTGTCCATGTTTTTTTTGCTGACGGCTTCGGCGTAGGCGAAGCTGCGGATCATTCCAGCCACATCTACGGCGGGGCTCCGGAGTCCACGACGGAATTCCAGACTTCTGGTGGGCTCTCCTTCGAAGTCGATAATCTTGAAATGCGCGTCGGGCGTCATCAGGACCTGCCCTAGGTGAAAGTCCCCGTGAATCCGTTGTGGCTTGAAAATGGCGCTTATGTTCGGGGCTGTTTCGGTCCAGATTTTTTGTAGGCGGGGGAGGATGGACTGTATGGCAATAAACTCGTCATTTCCGGCAGCGTCCGGAAACCCCTTTGCGTCTCCAGACTCGTCATTCCGGGCCCCGACCCGGAATCTGGCTGCGCCTTGTTTTAAAAGTTCTCTCAACCGTTCAATGGGTGGCATTTCCGAAGGAGCTTCGCACCCGTCCATTTCATGCAGGGCATTGTGCATGCGGGCGGTCTCGCACCCCAGTTCATAGGCCTTTTCGACGGTTGGTTCCCGGGTGAAAACATCCCAGGCGTTTTGGGCGTCGGGGAGGTGCTTTTCCAGAATCCCGAGAACGAAGGTCTTGCCGCTGTCACTGGTGTAGCGGCAAGATGCAAGCAGTTCGGGGCTTCCCTGATAGCCCTGTTCGTTCAGGAAACGCAAAACTTCTTCTTCGGGATGGGCTCCTGCCTGCAAGCGCCTGAAAATCTTGAAGAAAATTTTTCCTGGAGCAACAAAAGAAGAATTGCTCTGTTCGGCAGAAATGGGTTTCAGCGATTCAAGGTCATCCCGTCCAAATTTGCTGTAGGTTACAAACGAAAAGATTCCTTTCTTGCTTCTGAAGCTCTTGGAACCTACGGTTTTCCCGAGGGCACGGTATAATAAGGGCCCAATAAAATTGTCATTTTCGGTGAGCAGGTAAAGGTCAGGTTCCCCTTCCCGAAATCGCAGGGATACAAGGGATATGGAGGCGCTGCCGATAGTGAGTTCGTCAATTTGTTCAACATGGGTGGGTGTGCGGCCCTTGCCCATGTACCAGCGCTTGCCGATGATGTCCTGCAGGTTTGTCATTTGGTTGGAAGCTTTGGAAAGAATCCTTGCTTGCGCAAGGTAGAAAGAATTTTCAGCTGGTTTTCCAGAGGTTCTCTGGAAAAGCCTTCCAGCACGAATTCGGGGATTCTCTTCTGTGGACGGAATGCTGCGGGAACATCTTCCATGTCGCCCATTTGCCAGGCGGCAAGAAGCTTGGGCAGGAACTGGTCCCAGGGAAATTTGTCGGCGGGGGACAATGAAAATTGGGCGGGCTTAAGGCCGTCTCTGGATTCAATGAAGAGGGAGCCGTCCCTGCGGCACGAGGCCAATGCCCCTTGCCTTGCCACTCCGTTAGTGGCCGGTTGCGCTTCGATTTCCAATACCAGTTGCACGCTAGGCGGCCAGCAGTTCCCGCTGGATTTGGGCGTATTGGTAATTGGAAATGGAGGTGATCTTGAGTATCAAATCCCTAGCGACTCCAGCCCTGATCAGGGCTCTTGCGTAGTTCATTTTGTTCAAGTCCAGGTTTGTCATAAGGCACCTCGCTTTCCCATTTGTTCTCTAATTTAAATAATTTTTATGACAAAAGTATGACAATTCCCCAAGTTATTTTTTTCTTATCGTCGAAATAAAAATCGATTTTAGCGGCATTAAAATCGTAACTTCTTGAATGCTATGAAGATAAAATTTTTGTTTTTTCAAACAGGAATACTCCATATAGGAATATGCCTGTGATATAAATCACTTACGAAAAATGTAAATGCTAAAAGATGGGAAATTCTTTACGGATTTTTTCGATAACAGATGCTGAAATTTCTGCAGAAACCACCTGTTCTTTTTTTGTTTCTGCCTTTACGATAATGTCTCCGTCGGGAGCGATGACCTGGGAATTTCCGATGTAGGTGCCGTCGGCAGAGACGTTGTTCACCGCAAGAACATAAGCCTGATTTTCGATGGCCCGTGCACGCAGCAGTGTTTCCCAGTGTTCGTTGCGCACGGCAGGCCAGGAGGCTTGTACGGTAAAGGCTTGAGCGCCGTTGGCTCTAGCTTTTCGGAACTCTTCGGGGAATCGCAGGTCGTAGCAGATAGCTGTTGCCAGGGCAAGGTCTTGAATTTTAAACAAAGTAACTCCTTTGCCGGCGGTGAATTCTTTTTGCTCCGGAAAGAAGGGGTGAACCTTGTCGTAGTAAAGCTGTTTGTCTGTTGCTTTTGCTGGGCCGTAAAGACAAATGCGGTTGGTAAAGCCGTTGTCTGCGCGGTGCATGCCGCCACCCAAGATAAAACAGTTTGTTTCTTTTGCGAGCCCGCTCAGCATTTGCGCTGTTGGACCGCTGCCCGTTTGTAAATCTTCGGCAAGTTCCTCTGCGCGTTCAGGAATGTACCCCGTGGCAAACATTTCGGGGAAAAGAATCAGGCTTTCGCGTATGGGCTTGGCTTCGAGTACTATACGCCTGGCCTTTTCCAAGTTCTTTTCTTTTTCTCCCGGAACGGATTCCATCTGTACGAGATAAACGCGCATGGCAGAAATGTAGTAAATAGGGGGTAGGGGATAGGATTTAGGGGCTAGAATCTAGGGGCTAGACTGTAGGAATAGGATGCAGAGGTATGGGGTTAAGCAAGAGGCGTTTTTTTATATTTGGCATACATTTCGGGTAATGAAATGTTGGGAGTGCAAAAATGAAAGGGTTGTTTTACAAAAGAATTGCAGCATTGTTGATTCTCGTAGTGGCAACGAATGTTTGTGCGATGCAAATTTTTGTAAAGATGCTGACGGGAAAAATTTTGACGTTGGAGGTGGAACCTAGTGATTCCATAGATGCGGTCAAGGTGAAAATTCAGGAAAAGGAGAACATTCCTCCGGAGGAACAACGACTAATCTTTGCTGGGAAACAACTGGAAGATGGTCATACTTTGGCAGATTACAATATAGGGAAAGAGTCGACCCTCCACCTTGTTCAACGCTTGCATGGTGAAAGTTCAAGTTCTATGGATGATGCGTCCAGTTCTTCGCAAAATATTGAGTCAAGTTCTTCGGAAATAGCAGAATCCAGTTCTTCGCAAAATATTGAGTCAAGTTCTTCGGAAATAGCAGAATCCAGTTCTTCGCAAAATATCGAGTCAAGTTCTTCGGAAATAGCAGAATCTAGTTCTTCACAAAACATTGAGTCGAGTTATTCGGAAAGTGTAATTTCTAGTTCCTCTGAAAAAGGCGCAGGGTCTAGTTCGGGAAGTCGAGAGACGCAGACATTGTACCCCATGCCTGCCGAAGGCTTTGAAATTGTTGTTTCGGATAACATGTTGGTGGTAAATTCACAAGGTTCCGATGTCAGTATTCTTGTCTTTGACATGATGGGTAACTTGAAAAAGAGATCTCTTAATCATTCTGTGAGTTTTGAGTCCATCCCTTCTGGATTGTACCTTGTCCGTGTTTCTGTTGGGAATGTGACAAAGGTTCGGCAAATTTTGGTCAAATAGCAAGGCATTTTTTCTACATTGTGTCTTATGAACTTTAGATGGCTCTGGATTTTGGCCCTGCTTGCGGCATACGCTTTTGCCGCGACGCCAACGCCCATTGTGGGTGTGGTGGTGGATTCGGAGTCGGAACTGCCTATTACCGATGTGGAGGTGACTTACCGGTCCGGCAAGAAACTGGGGACCACTAATTCCGATGGCCGTTTCGAGTTTACGGTTGATTCCCGTAACGCGGCCCTGGTGTTCAAGAAACCCGGTTACGACAGCGTCTTTGTGGAACTGCAGGATTTTGCCGATGTGCTGGACATGGTGGTGAGTCTTTCTTCGAACCTGCGGGACCTGGGGGCAAGCACCATCGTCGGCGGCGGAGAACCTGAGAAGTGGGAACCCGTCCGTACTATTTCGGTGGACAAGCTGGAAGATGCGGCGGGCATGCGTTTCGACGTGACGGAACACCTGAGCCAGATGCCGGGTATTTCGGGCCAGAAAGATTTTAGCAGTGCTCTTTACTACGACGGTTCCCGTGCGGGGGACGTGGCTTACCACTTGGGCAGGCTCCGGATTCCTAACATGCGTCACCTGGATGTGGGATTTCCCGGAAACCTTTCGGTAATCAACCCCCACATCTTGAGCGGGATTGAAGTCCACGACCATTACGGTTCGGGCCCAATCGGCCAGGGCCTTGCCACTTCTATCCAGTACCTGCCCGAACAGACCAAGGGAGAGTGGGGGCTTAAGGGGGCCGTTGGCCTTACGGTGCAAGAAGTGGTGGTGGATGCTCCCTGGCTTTTCTGGGATAGTTTCCGTTTCGCTTTCCGTAGGCTGGACGGCGAGATGCTCAAGAATCTGGGCGAAAAGTTCTTTACGGAATTCCGCAAGCGCGACGGCGACTGTGTAAACGATTGCCGGGTCAAGTCTTCGGACCCCTTCGACCTGACTGCCTTTGACATATACGCCCAGCTGAACGGTTCCGATTCCATGGGCAACACCTGGGCTATCCGCACCCTGTACAGTTCCGACGAATACAAAATCCGGCAAGATACTTCTACGGCCTACGACGAGGTGAATTCCATCGATATTATCGCGGGTGAGCAGAATTACCTGGTGTTGGGGGCGGAATACGCTTCCCGCTTTGGAACCAGCGCCCACGCGGGTTTTGTCCGGGAATACCTGAGCGATACCCTGCGTGATACCACCGGGTTCAAGACTCCTGCCGAGGATGTCAATATGGACCAGGCTCAACGATCCTTCATTGACGGTTACGACTATACCCACACTACCATTTCGGGCGGGCTGGACAAGAATTTCAAGGGGAACATTCTGGGCTCCAAACTCAGCGGCGCCCTCCTATATGAGCAGCACATTTTGGAAAGGAACTACCTGAATTACGGTGAACATTCCGACGACTACCAGACGGGGGTTGTCTCCGGAACGGGTCGTTTGGACTGGAAGCGGGATTACTACCAGTACATTCTTTCTGCGGGAGCCGTGGCCGACGCCATGGACCACAAGGCCGCTCCTACGGCCTCGCTGGACATGGAACGGAACTTGTCGGGAGCGGATACCGCCTACTGGCGCCTGTTCGGAAACGCCGCCTACCGCAGCGACTGGAAACCCTACTACGACAAGGGCGACCTGACGGGCCGTCTAGAATCGGGAACCTCTGCCAAGTTGGGTCTCGGTTACCGTTCCAAGTACCTGGATGTGCAGGCTTCTGGTTTTGGTCGTTACTATCCGGATCCGCTGCTGCCCATGCCTAAGGCCTACGCTCAGTACGAAGACGTGACCGACGTGGATTTCGCCTGGGTCTTTGGCGGCGGTGCCAAGATGGAGTGGAAAACATCCCACCATTTCTCCATGTCCACCAATATCAGCTCCGTCTATGGCGAATACGAACTGGAAGGCTCTGGCAATTCCCTCCCGTGGGAGGCGAACTCCCGCCTGGACGTGGTTTCCCATTTCCGCTATTACCCTCGCAAGGATTCCCTGGTTTCGGTCATATTGACCCACCATGCCCTGTGGCACAGGCCCTTGTACTATTACCAGATTGAACCTTCCAGTGCCGATGGCACCAACGGCAAACGCAGGCTCAAGGACCTGAATGAATTTACGGACTTGTTCCGCACCGACTTGCGCCTGAATCTGGACCTGATGACTTCGAAGTATTTCTTCAGGAGTGCCCGGTTCTACCTGGAAGTGGACAACATCTTTGCCAAGCTGGATGTGCCCGCTCTTAAGTTCTTGGGCAGCGAGAACGCTCGTGAGCGTTCTTGGGTGACCCGAGATGCCGACGGCGATTCCAACGATGGTTACGACCTGGTTCCCTTTATGGCGAAAGGCATGGGACTTTACTTGCAGTTCGGCGTAGAAGTGCAGCTGGGAATCTAGTTAGACGAGAGACGAAAGACGAGAGACGAAAGATTGTCATGGCGAGCGAAGCTTCGCGAAACGTCATCCTGAGCACATAAGTGCGAAGGATCCAGGCTTGAAGAACTATGAAAAACGACGGCTTTTCTAAATGTTTCTTTTGGATATTTTTGTCCGTGTTTTTTCTGTGTGCTGTAGCTTTTGCTCACGAAACGGATTCCCTGTTCGTGCCGTCCAAGCCCGAAAAGCCTCTGCGTTTCTGTTCTTCGGTCAAGAAGTGGATTGAATTTGCCACTACGGATTCCAACATGGTGGAAATCACGCGCCTGAAAGGCCTCCGCATGGACTTGCGGTATGGCACTTTCAACAACGTGACGGGACACGATTTGTATTGCGGAGTGCAGCGGGCCTTTGTCCATAAAGACGCCCTGCCAAAACTCAAGCGGGCCATCAAGATTATGGAGAAGGAAATGCCGGGCTCTGTGCTGGTGATTTTCGATGCGGCTCGCCCCCTGTATGCCCAATCTGCCTTGAAACGCACCGTGGCGGGCACGCCCTATTCCAACTATGTGTCATCTGGCGTTACCGGCGGACTCCACAATTATGGGCTTGCATTGGACCTGAGCATCACCGATGCCGAAGGGAACCTGCTGGACATGGGAACGGACTTTGATTCCTTTGAGCGGTGCGCAGGCGAGGTAGGGGAGGCGGATGCCCTGCAAAGCGGTCGCCTTACCGAACAACAGGTAAACAATCGCAAGATTTTGCGTTCTATTATGCTTCGAGCGGGTTGGGTTCCTCTAAGTAGCGAGTGGTGGCATTTTAACGCCTACACTCGGGCCTACACCAAGGAAAACTATTCGCTTTTTCCGCTGTAAAAGACCGTTCGCGCTAAAATCAGGGACAGTCTCTCCGGTTTGCGCTCACTCTCGCCTTCACAGCCGATTAATATCGACTGTTCCGGCTCACGTAAGACCGTTCGCGCTAAAATCAGGGACAGTCTCTCCGGTTTGCGCTCACTCTCGCCTTCACAGCCGATTAATATCGACTGTTTCGGCTCACGTAAGACCGTTCGCGCTAGAATAAGACCGCTCGCACTATTTTACAAGTGCCGCTTTCAGGGCGCGGATGGCGTTTCCCCGGTGGCTGATGGCCTTTTTCTCTTCCAATTCCATCTGGGCGAAGGTGCGGGTTTCGCCGTCGGGTACAAAGAGCGGGTCGTAACCGAAACCCATGTCGCCTACGGGAGTGTGGTTGATGGACCCGCGGCACTCCCCTTCGAAAATACGGGGCTCGCTGATGCTGAACTTGCCGTCGACTTGCGAAACGGTCTGGTACGAAAGGGCGCAGAAGTAACGGGCCCTGCGGTCTTCGATATTTTCCAGCTTTTTCAGGAGCAGTTCGTTGTTGCTGGTGTCGTTTCCATGGCCTCCACTGTAGCGGGCACTGTAGATTCCCGGTTCCCCGTTCAGGGCAAAAACTTCCAATCCGGAATCGTCGGCAAGCACGGTGGCTTCAATGCTCCGTTCCATAAGCCAGCGGGCGGTGGTGTTTGACTTGATGATGGCGTTTTCGGCAAAGGTCTTGCCGTCTTCTACGATGTCGCCGTCAAACCCGATGTCTTTCAGGGTCTGGAATTCGTAGTGGTCGGTTCCCAGGATGTGGGCGAAATCTCTAATTTTTCCGGCACTTCCGGTAGCGATGACGAATAGGTGTTTCATAGGATTTAGGGGATAGGATCTAGGGGCTAAGGGTTTGAGGTCGCTTCGCTTTGAGGAACGTCATCCTCGCCCATTCGACAAGCTCAGGGCAGGCTCCGGCGAGGATCCGCTTGAGGTGCCAAAGGCTCCCTTTGAGGTTCGTGCCTCATATCTCATACCACACAACTCACCACTCACAACTCATAACTCATAACTCACTCAGTACTTCTCCGGCTTCATCACGATGAGGATTGCATCTACGACAACGCCAACTCCACAGAGGCCTGCCGTGCAGAGCCAGAGAATGCCTGTCCAGATTTTACCTTCATAGAAACGATGGATTCCCAGGTATCCTAGGAATATGCAGAGAAGCAGAGCAATCCACTTATTGTGTTCACCTTCGGCGACCATATAAACTCCTTTTTTCTATTAAGAATATAGAAAATGTAGTAGGGAATTAGTTTTCAGTTGTCGGTTACGAGTTGTGAGCTTCAATAGATAAAAAGAATTTTGAAGTTTGGATATAGTAATTGAGTAACGGAAGACGCTACTCACCACTCACTACTCATAACTCACAACTCGATTTCTCACGCTCTCGGGTGGGTCTTCTTGAAGGCCTGCTTCAGCCGTTCCGCGTTCACGTGGGTGTAAATTTGTGTGGTGGAAATGCTGGAATGCCCGAGCATCTCCTTGACGCTCATGATTTCGGCTCCGTTTTCCAGCAGGTGGGTGGCAAAGCTGTGCCGCAGCACGTGTGGGCTGGCCTTGCCTTCCCAGCCGATGTCCCGGAGCAGGCTTTGTATATCGTTTCGGAGCGTCCGGATGCTGTAAGGTTTACCGTCTTCGCTGACAAAGACGAATCCTGTGGCTGAAACTAGGTGCCCTGCTTCGGTCAGCTTGGCCTTGAAAAGCCCGAGGCGTTCCACAAGGGAGTCCGTAATGGGCACAATCCGCTCCTTGTTGCCCTTGCCCAGCACACGAACCAACCTTTCTTTTTCCCGCAGACGGTCCCAGGTGAGACTTTGGCATTCCGAAATGCGGAGGCCGGAGCCGTAGATGAGCTCCAGCAATACTCGGGCTCGGACCTGCGGAAGAGTCGGGTTTTCAATTTCGGGAAATTTTTCTTCGGCAAGATCCTTTTGTCCGAGGAACGCCACCAGGCGTTTTGGCCGTTTGGGCATGGGGATGTTCTCTGTCGGGTTGGTTCCCAAAATAGAGGACCGGACCAGATACTTGCCGAAACTTTTTAGAGCGGCCAGGTGTTCGCAGATGCTTGTGGGGGAAAGCTTTTGCCGCATTTTCAAATTCCACACGAAACTTTTGACCTGCATTTCCGAAAAAGACTCCAGGAGAGCTTCTTCACCTACAAGTGCTAGGAATTTGTCCAGGCTCTTGCGGTAGGTGTCAATTGTTCTAGGAGAAAACCGGCGTCGGGTTTCCAGGTAGGTCAAAAAATTGGATATGTGGTTTTGAAGGCTCATGTCATTACATCTGCAGACATGAAAAAATCTATTTTGATTCCGTAAAAATGTCAATGGCATTGAAAAGAAAATGCAAATCTTTCTGTTTGCGGTTATGGAGCACCCTCCTGTTGTTCGGGATGGGGGTTCAGGCGTTCGCCATGGATCGCGTGTCAGGAGCGAATGCGACCTTGGACACAGAACCCGGTGCCCGTTCCGCGGCTCTCGGTTCTGCCACTATGGCTGTGGATGGGGATTATTTGGGACTTGTCTCCAATCCGTACCAGCTTTCCAATATCCGCTATGGTTGGGCGAGTTTTTCCCATACGGCTTATTTCGAAGATACCCAGTACGATTTTGCTTCGGCGGCATTACCTTTGGGCGAGGGTCAGGGCCTGGGGATTTCCTTTGCTCGATTCGGTGCTGACGACATCCCCTATATTCGTGAAGGAGAACCCATTCCCGAAGGGAGCGATTACAATACCTTGTCCTATGCGGACTGGATGTTTTCGGTCACTTTTGGCCGCCGTATCTTGCCGCGACTTGATATCGGTGTCGGGTTTCATGGTCTGTACCGCGAGATGGACCAGACCGGTTGGGGATTCCGGGGCGATGCGGGCCTTCGGTATAGGGTGCTGGACCAGTTCTACCTGTCGGGTTTGTTGAAGGGTTGGACCTCTTCTGCCACAACCTGGGAGTCGGGGGAGGTGGAATACTCGTCGCCGGAATTTTACCTAGCGGCAAGTTACTCCCTTCCGGTTTCGTACCTCTATGGAACACTGGGACTGTACTGGCAGAGCGCGGGACTGTTCCATCACGAAGCCCGCAGTCTGGATTTTGATACCGACGAGGATAGCGGCGGCCGCCTCTGGGACGATCCGGTGGATTGGCTTTCCGGCGGTCGCGGCGGTGTGGAATTCACCTTTGATTTCGGACTGTCTCTCAGGGCCGGCCTCAGCAGTTTTACGACCCTTCAAAGCGTAACCGCAGGTGCGGGTCTTGTCATCGCTAAGTTTTTGCGGGTGGACTACGCCTTTGAATCTCACCCGGTGCTCTCTCCGGTCCATCGGGTGAGCGTCAGCATTAGCCCGTACCTGTTCTCCCATCCAGAAAAGCCAGCCTCGGTAGAACATCGGGTCGATCCGGCAGGGGAGACTGTGGAGCAGGATGTTTCTGTTGAGGCCGAAGAAAAGTCCAACCCGGCTCCGGAAACGGCAGCCTCTGAGGGAACCGTTCCCGACGAAAATCCAGTCCAACCTGAAGAAGGTGCCGACGAATCAAAGGAATCTTCAGATGAAGTCCTCTACAATGCACCTGCTGGTGGCGTCTATTGGGAAGAATAATTGGCGTTTTATCAAGAAAAAAGAGTAAAAACCTTTAATTTCGTTAATTTTTGGTTATATTTAGACCATGAATTCTTTGAAGAACTATCGCGAAGTCGGAATATTTGACCTTTTGTCTGCCCCCCTTAACCCGATTGGGGCTTTCGATGCGGAGCAATTCAAGAAAGATGTTCGCGCCTTGATCGACGCCAACCCCGACGACAAGTTCGTGGCCGTAGATTTGATGGGGCTCGATTTCGTCTATAGTGACGCTTATAACGCTTTTATTCAATTCCAGCAAGAGCTGTCTTCCAAAGGCGGAATGCTGGCCTTGCTTTCCAACAGCAAGACCATTGCCGACGGTCTTATGAAGGCGGGCCTCGCCTCCAAGTTGAAGGTTTTTTCCTTTGAAGCGGAGATGATGTCTTTCTCCTTGCACAGCCAGTCTCCCGAACAGGAAAGTTCTGCCAGTGCTCCCGAGGAACCCGCTGTTGTCGCAGCAGTTGCTTCCCAGAACATCGGTGGCGGTGCGGCCCCTGCAAAGCGGACCGAAAGAAAGACAGGCCTCAACAGGCGCTTTACCAAGAGTTTCAACGCGATTATCAAGAAAAAGGACAACCTGGAAAATCAAGGGATTAAGGATCCATTCGAGGAACCTCCCACGACTCACAAGGTTGCACCTGTGATAGCAGTCGTCCTTTTGATTTTTGCCGCATTGGCGGTGTTCATCTTGATGTAATGAATGCCCGTCGAATTTTCGGAATACCGCTGTAAACGTAAGTACAAATCGGGATCCCACAAGTTTCCTTTGTTTCGGCTAATCCTTTTGGGACTTGCCTTTTTGTTGGCTTACCGTTTGGGCTTTTTCTCTATGGTGGTGGATCTGCTGCCCTTGCCTGGTTCGGCAGAGATGAACGATAAACCTTCTTGGAAAGTCGCCTGCGAAAAATATTCAGGGAAAGCCTTTGAGCTAGACGGCAGTCTTGGCCAGTGCTCTTGGATTGTTCGGGACTCTATGGCAGAATTGCCCAATAGTTTCTTGCGCTATGTGGCTTCGCTTCGCAAGGGGGCTGCGTCATCTATCCATTGGGTTGCTCCAATAGGGGATTTTTCCAAGGCCCTTTTTGTCCTTCACGAGGACTCCATATCCAGTGCTTACTTGCATATTCCAGCGGCGGATTCTTCAATGATATGGATTGACGCTTCTACGGGTTGTCGTTTTCCGGGGCTTTGCCCAAAACAGCCCTTGGGATGGTCGTCGTTGTCCATTTCGGATGACTTTGACTTTAGTGGCCAAGAGGCCTTGCTCGCTATGGATAAGTTGCGCGGCATAGGGGAGGCTCCCGTTAGGCCAATCCTTTCGGGAAAGGTTCTGGCAACCGGCAAGGATTCCTTGGGCTATTATGTTGAACTAGATCATGGTTATAACGTAACCTCCAAGATGTCTGGACTTTTCCGCTACGATAAGGATTCTGTTTCCTTTGAGCCGGGTTCCTGGGTGGACTTGCAAACCCTGGTTGGGCGTATTGCACCAAGGGACAGTTCCGCTATTTACTTGACGATTCGTCGCAATGGACATTTTGTCCGCTGGAACGATTTCTTTGCCGAAAGCCATCCGGTAGATTCTGCTAAAATTTCTAAATTCAAGGAACAGATTGGCTTGTAACTGGGCCTGGAGTCGTTGTGAATTTTATCAAGAAAGTGCCGTTGTTCTTTGTCTTTGGGCTGCTGCTGGTTGTTGCCTGTACCCAGGATGATGACGGCCCCATTGATATTTACAGTGCTTCGGATGTCTTTGGTGGCGAAGGATTTTTCTTGAGTGCGGAACTGGATTCAGGAAGCCTGATTCACCTGGCAGATGATACCCTGTACATCCATTTGGACAGTATCTGGTCTTTTTCCAATTGTGCCTTGAAATCCATAACGATTGATACGGCGTGGCGAGATACCGCCTTAGAATTGGAACCCATCATTCAGTACCAGACCAAGAAAGAAGACTGCGCGTCTCCCATGTTTCGGCCGGACACTGTTCTAAAAGTGCTTTTCGATAGGAATTCGTTGAAGGGAATATCCCAAATAGAGATTTATAACGATGTTGATTCCCTGCTAGATACGATTCTTGTTCGCCATGGCTCTTTTAGCCTGGATACTTTTAAAGTTTATATAGATTCCCTTTTTGATTCCATAAAGACATTGCCCTTGCGGACAAAGGGGTCTCCTTCATTTCTGAAGGTCTTGGACTCCTTGACTCCAAGGGTCTATTATTGGCGTCCTATGAAATCGGTTTGCAAGTTTACCATGGATAAATGCGACAAGATGGTTCCCGATACACTTTTTCCTAGAAGCTGGAACTTGACCGATACGGCCTTAGTCCCGTTGCGTCAGAAATGTGCCGATTCCACCTTGTTTTATTGTAAATCTGCCGGGTGGGAAAATGATTCCAATGCTTTGGGAGATGTGCAAGAGCGCTTGGATACCCTGTGGCATACCCACTTGTACTATGTGGAAAAGATTCCCGAGTGTGGTGCTGTCAATGTGGTTCCCAATAGGTTTTCCATCTCGGCTTATGGAACAAAGCGTGAAATGATTGCGGTACGTGAACTGTACACTCCCGATGCTGCAGAATCATTCTGCGGTCCTTCTACGCAAAAGGACATGTTCTGGTTTGACTTGAATTACAACCGTATGGTTCCTGACACCATCAGCATGGACTCCCTGCGTGGGGTTTGGGAAAAGGCAACGGTGGCGACAAGTGTGAATCCGAATAAGCGGAAGTAGTTGTGGGTTGTGGGTTGTGAGTTTTGAGTAGTAACTGAGAACTAACTATGGAATACTCTTTTGCTTCTGAAATTGCCGAGTCCGACTATCCTTTGATTTTGGAAAGTCGTATTTTCAAGGACTGGCTTGCAGCGACTAGTGCAAAATTCAATATTACCAAGATCCATTTTACCTCGGTGGATTTCTTGCGCAATGGCCGCCAACCGCTCTTTATAAAGCTGAACGCCACGGCCACGCTTCCTGACGGTCGCCCGGTTCACGGTATTGTCCTTGTTCGCGGAAATGCTGTCGGAATTTTGGTGGTGCTTCGTTGCGAAGGAAAAAAATACCTGTTGCTGGTGAAGCAACCCAGGTTTGCCATCAGCGAGCAGGCCTCGTTGGAAATTCCGGCAGGGATTCTGGATTGGACGGGGGACTACCGCAAGGTGGCCCTTTCGGAGCTGGAAGAAGAGGCTCAGATCAAGGCCGATGATTCTGAACTCATTGACTTGATGGATTTTTGGTACCACGGTAAGAGCGAAGGCTTTGCCGCCAGTTGTGGGCTTCTAGATGAACGCATTCGTTTGTATGCCATTGAGCGGGATGTGACTCCAGAACAACTTGCTGCCATGGACGGCAAGGACCAGCAGTACACCGAAGAAATAGAGTGGATTAAGACCGTGGTGCTTCCGTACGAAGAGGCCGCCCGTCAGTTTATCGACGGAAAGAACTTAATAGCGCTGTTCCTTTACGAACGATGGAAACAGGCTACCAGTTCCCAAGGTTGTTGATTGTAAGCCCTGCAAAAAATACCAGCAGGTAGCCGTACCACAGGTAGGTCATGACATAGTTGAGCCCGCGCTTATAGGCCTTGGGCTCGTTCTTGTTTTTTTCGCGAATGCGTACAATATTCTTACGCAGGTAAAAAACAGATATGGCGATGCCGATTAAGCTGGCGAGAATCAATAGAACGTAAACCATGGGGGGGAATATAGCTATTTGGTGGTTGGTATTTAGTGGTTGGGTGACGTGTTTTTACTAAATTTTCCTTGCTAAACTTAAAAGGAACCGTTATGGATAATATTACCCAGATTTGGAAGAAAATTCAGTCCCCCGAGTTCAATCCTGCCACAGACATGGGTCTGGTCGAACAGGTGAAACAGGTCGCTCTGACCTCCCAGGAGCCCGCCAAGGTGAGCTTCGGTACCTCCGGCTGGCGCGGAGAAATCGGTTCCGAATTTACGCTCCGCAATCTGCAGGTGGTGGGTGCGGCAATCGTCCGCCTCTATAAGGAAGCGACTCCTGAACTTTTTGAAGCTCTCGGTGTGAAGGATTTTGCCGAACTCCAGAAACGTGGCGTGGTCGTAGGTCACGACAACCGCCTGCTCGGTCACGAATTCTGCGAAGCCGTTGCCGACCAGTTTGCGAAGGCCGGCGTGAAGGTCTATTATGGTGGCGAAATGCCCACACCGGAATTCAGCGCCTGCATCGAAATGCTCGGTGCTGCCTGCTCCATCAACATGACCCCGAGTCACAACCCGAGCCACTACAACGGTATCAAGTTCAACCCGGCCGACGGCGGTCCTGCTGGTCCGGAAATCACGAACGTCATTACCAAGCTCAGCAACGAAATGATGGCCACCTGGAAGTTTGAACCGGTGGGCAAGGTTGACTGGGAAATCATCGACTCCCTCAAGATTTACAAGGAATTCCTGGTCAAGCAGGGCACCATCAAGTTCGACCGCATCAAGGACTTCATCAAGAAGGGCCGCCTGACCCTCGTTTGCGATCATGTGCACGGTTCTACCCGTCGCCGTCCGGCCGCTCTCCTCGACAATCCGGAATGCCTCATCACGCTCCGCAACGAAGACGATTCCCTGTTCGGCGGTATCGCCCCCGAACCGTCCAGCAAGAACCTCGAAAAGGTCCGCAAGGTGCTGGACGAAAGCAAGTCCTGGTTCCGCCTGGGCGCCATCTTTGACCCGGATGGAGACCGTATCCGTTTCTATGACGGCACCCGCGAAATCGACATGAACCAGTTCGGTGCTATTGCTTTCCACTACATGGCTACCTGGCGCAAGGAACAGGGCTGTGTTGCTAAGTCCGTCGCTACTTCTAACTTTGTGAACATCATCGCCGAAAAGCTGGGCGTGCCCGTGATGGAAACTCCGGTGGGCTTCAAGAACTTCCGCCCGTGGCTTTCCCGCAACGCGAAGCAGAAGGCTCTCGTGGCTTTCGAAGAATCTGACGGTATCTCTGGCCTCAACAACACACTAGAGAAGGATGCCCAGTTCGGTCTTCTCATCGCTCTTGAAATTATGGCTACCACGGGCAAGAACCTGGGTGAATACCTGGATGCCCTTTACGAGGAATACGGCCGTTTCTACCCGACCCGCTCCGGTTTCGAAGTAGACAAGTCCCTGGTGGGCGAACCTTTGAAGGCCAAGGTGAACGCTATCGCCGATATCGCAAAGCCCGGTGCAAAGGTCATGGTCGGCAATAACGAAAAGACTGTGAAACAGCTCCTCACCCTCGACGGTGTGAAGGTCATCTTCGACGACGACTCCTGGATGCTGGTCCGTCCGTCCGGTACCGAGCCGAAGGTGCGCATTTATACGGAATGCCGCAACCCGGATGAAAAGGACCCGATGTTCGAGGCTGCGAAGGCTCTGTTCTTCAAAAACTAGGGTATGTTTGAGATTAAACAAAAAAGGATAGGACGATGAAAAAACTGCTATGCGTGCTTTTTATGGCTCTCGCTGTGCTGAGCTTTGCACAGGGGAATACGAAGCCTGAGTTCCAGGCTTTTTCGAGTTCGCTTCTGAAACTGAAACCTGCCGAGGGTGGATGGCAGAAGTTCTCTCTCAAGGTTGAAGTGGCTCCTTGGGCATTCCAGGCTATCGGTGAAGTCCATGTGGTGGCTGGTGACCCGGAACTTCTGAATTCCGCTCTTTATGACGGTACCCTCTATTCTATAGTCGCCTATATTCCGGCCCCTGCTGCTGGGACCGACGGTAAGGAATATCAGGTGGGCGTGTTCGACATGATGCTCTTCTTGGAAGACGAACCCACCCAGGTGCGTAACGTGAAGTTCCGTCTTTTACCGCCGGCAAATGACGAGTGGGCCATGGGTATTTTTAAGGACGCTATTGCCTCCGGTACGGCCCTGGGTTCTGTTTGGGGCGGAGCATACGAAGAAGAGATTACCAAAGCATCCGCTGTTCCTTTGGACAAGAAGCAACTTCAGGCAAACCTGAAGAAGAAGGAACGTCCTGAACCGACTCCCGTTGCCGAACCTGAACCGGCTCCTGTTGCAAAGAAGAAAAAGAAACGCTCCTATGACGAAGACGAAGAAGATGAAGATGGTTCTAACCTGACGGTCAAGGAAAAGCGCCGCCGTGCTATGCTGCAGAAAAAGCGCGAAGCTGCGGCAGAAGAGGCCGAAGAAGAGGAAGAACCCGTTGTGAAGAAGAAAAAGAAGAAGCGCTCCTATGACGAAGACGAGGAAGAAGCTCCTGTCGTGAAGAAGAAAAAGAAGAAGCGCTCCTACGACGAAGATGAGGAAGAGGCTCCTGTCGTGAAGAAGAAAAAGAAGAAAAAATCTTACGACGAAGATGAAGAGGAACCTGTCGTAAAGAAGAAGAAAAAGAAGAAAAAGAAAAAAGTCGTCTACGAAGATGACGAGGAAGAGGAATAGTATTCCTGAAGAGTTTAACAAAACATCAACTTTAAACCCCGATAGAGGTATTTATGTCTGGTCACTCCAAATGGGCCACCACCAAACGCAAGAAAGCTAAGACTGACGTCGCCCGCGCCAAGGCGTGGAACAAGCTGATTAAGGAAATCTCCATTGCCGCCAAGCTCGGCGGTGGAAACCCCGACGCAAACCCCCGTCTGCGTGCAGCTATCCTTAAGTCCAAGAGCCAGAGCTTGCCCACCAAGAACATTGAAAGCGCCATCGCCAAGGGTACGGGTGCCAACTCCGGTACCGAAATGACGGAGCCGCTGTACGAAGGACGCGGCCCGGCCGGTGTTGCCATCATGGTGCAGTGCCTGACCGACAACAAGGTCCGTACCGTTGCCGAAGTCCGTAACATCTTCAACAAGAACGGCGGTTCCATGGGCGAATCCGGTTCCGTTTCTTGGGCCTTTACCTACAAGGGCGTGATTATCGTCGATGCCGAAAAGTACCCCGAAGAAAAGGTGATGGACCTGGTGTTGGAAGCCGGTGCCGAAGACATGTCCACCGAAGACGGCGTGCACGAAATCTCCACCAGCCCCGAAGCCTTCGACGCTGTTTCCAAGGCTCTTGAAGCTGCAGGGATCGAAATGATGAGTGCCGAACTCAGCTACGTTGCCAACGACCCTGTAAAACTCGGTCATGACGACGCCCAGAAGCTTTTGAAGCTCATCGACAAGTTCGAAGACCACGACGACGTTCAGGATGTGTACCACAACGCCGAAATCGACGAAGCGGACATGGACGCTGAGTAGAGGCTTGAGGTCGGGCTACGCCCTTTGGGGTGTGAGCTCGGTCGCAGGCTCCCTTTGAGTAAAGTTAAAAGCCGATTGCCAAAAGCAGTCGGTTTTTTTGTCTGATGAAAAAAGTATATTAAAGAGAATGAAGTTTTGTATGAACATTCGTAATGTTTGGCGTTTGTGTTACTTGTCCCTGACCGCTTTTTTTTGGACTGATTGTAGTAATGCTTCCAGTACAAGTCCTCCGGCTTCGGAGGATTTTATAGATCCTTCGGCAGACATTGCTAGTAGTTCTACTAATGAGCATTTGAAGCCTTTGCTAAGTTCATCTAGTAAAGAGTTTTTGAAACCCTTGTCTAGTTCATCTAGCACAATGAAATATGTCTTGGCTAGGGATTCTTCTGTAACTTGTGAAAAAGACTCTGTTGGAGAGATGCTTTATCCTCCCAAATATTCATGCTCGGAATTGCAGGAATTGTTGTCAAGGGACACTGCTGTATATAAGAGCGCATTAAAATCATGGGAAGATGATTTAATGTCGTGTGGAGCCATTGATGATGTTACGGCTGCTTATGGGGTTCCATCAGTTTCTTCTGGTCTTGACATTACCCCAAGGTATGTTTTCAAGATGAGATGTTCTAACGATGAAACATATGTTGATTATAGTGTAGATGAAAATCTTATTTATACAAGTTGGAAAGAATATTACGATGCAATTGGATTAAAACCCGAGAGCTTTGTTGAATCCTGCCCGCAGGGGGATTTTGCTTTGTTTGCGGATATTCTTGCCGATGTGCAGAAACAATTGTATGAGAGAATAGAGAAAAAGTTAGAGGATGCAGAAAACATTTCTGAAAAAAGAAAAGTTTTTTTAGAGCAACTTTTAGATAGGGCAAATAAGAAGCTAAAAGGAACTTTTACTCCTTATTTATGGACGATGGAAGATTATCCTGTAGAAGAAATAGAACTGAATTTTTTGACAAAAAATTGGTTTAATGGTTATATAGCTAGGACCGAAACATGTGCTGACGGAACATCGAAAATGACGGCGCTCTATCAAGAAAAATACGCCCAGATTCTGCAGGAATGCCGTGATCTGATAAATGATAAAGTAAACAGTCTAAAATAATTTAATAGCTGCTAATGATGCCGCAGACGCTACCGCCCTAGCGTCTCTCTGTAGCTGTGGACTGCGGCCTTGTAGGTGCTGACGGCCTTGGAAATGCGCTCGGCGATGTCCTTTTGGCCCTTGTCGGTTATCATGTAGGCTTCGTCTTCGGGGTTGCTGATGAACCCGATTTCAAAGAGGACCGCTGGCATCAGCGCACCCACCAGCACCATGAATCCGGCACCGCCCACGCCGCCTGCCTGCCTGCGGATTTTTCCGCCGTCCATGGCCTTGAGCATCTCTTCGGTGAACATGTAACTGTTCTGCTTATACTTTTCTAGGCGGGCTTCCAGCTTGAACCATTCGATGGGGGACAGTTCTTCTTTGGCGTTCTTTTCGCCGTAGAGCGTGGCCACCTTGTTTTCACGACGGGCGATGGCCTTGTCTTCTTCGCTTTCGGGGGCGCGCAGCACGTAAACATGGTAGCCCTTGACTTGCTTTTTGCGCTCGGCGGTAGCGTCGATGGCGTTGCAGTGCAGGCTGATGAACAGGTCGCCGTCCCACTGGTTCGCGAGATTCGCCCGCTGGCCCAGCTCAATGAACACGTCCTTGTCGCGGGTCATCTTGACATTGAAACCTTCTTTTTCCAGTTCTTTTTTCAGGAGCTTTCCGATGGCGAGCACGATGTCCTTTTCGTTGGACTTTTTACCCTGGGCGCCGGTATCCTTTCCACCGTGACCGGGGTCGATGACGATGGTCTTGACTTCGCGGGTGCCGGCGGTTTCGTTTTTCGGGGGAGCGACAGGCGTGGCGGCGGGAATTGTGCTTGCCGGTGTGGCCACCGCCGCAGGAGCTGTCGTGCTTGGAGCGGGAGCGGCGCTTGAGCTAGACGTAAGCGTTGCGCTGGAGCTGGACTGCGTCACGGAGCTAGATGCCGGTGCGGCGCTTGAACTGCTGGGTTTTGCGTTTGGGAAAAGCTTGTAGGCGTCGTCTCTTGAAATCCAGAGGTGGTCGTTTTCAAGCTTGGGACTTGCCGCAAGCTCCATCACGTTGCTGTTGTGGGAAACGAAGGGAATCCCGACGGCAAACTTGGCCGTATCCTTGGCGGTAACCAAGATGAATGTCTTTTGGATGGGGAACCAATGGAAGGATGCCCCGGCGTCCTTGGAAAGAATCTCTGCATCCAGAAAATTTACCGATGCCGCATTGGAAGCCCCCCATGCGAAGGTGGCACAGACAAAACAGGCGAATATGGCGGCAACCAGTTTTTTCATCGCAGGTGCACCTTTGCCGCCCGGGCCATTTCCAGTTTGGCGTCGCGGTTGATAATATCTTGCCGCTTGTCCCGCTGGTCCTTGCCGCGGCAGATTCCCATCTCCAGCTTGGCGCGGCGGTTCTTGAAATAGAGCTTCAGGGGGATCAGCGTACAGCCCTTCTGCTCCTTGGCCTTGCGCATCTTGGCGATTTCATGGACATGGGCCAAAAGCTTGCGGCGCCTTGCCGGGAAATGGTTGAAACGGTTTGCGAAAACGTATTCGTCGATATGGGCGCCCACCAACCAGAGCTCGTTCTTTTTCTCGTCGATGTCGATCCAGGCTTCGCCCAGGGTGCACTTGCCGTCGCGAATGGACTTGACCTCTGAACCGATAAGCATGATACCCACTTCGAAGGTCTCGTCCACGAAGTAGAGGTGCTGCGCCTTGCGGTTCACGATAACAGGTGTACTCTGTTCCTTTTTAGCCATAGGTTAGGCCTTCTTTTTCCAGCCGCCCTTTTTGCTGTCGCTGCCGGAACTGCTCTTGCTTTCCCAGCCCACTTTTTTCTTTTGCACATGGGGCACGGCATCGTCCAGGGCCTGCTGCAGTTCCTTGCAGCCGTCTCCTGTAATGGCTGAGGTCACGATGACTTTTTCCCTGTGCTTCTTGAATTCCTTGATGGACTCTTCGATTCCAAGGTCGCTCTTGTTCAGGGCAATTACGTAGGACTTTTGGGCGAGCTTCGGGTGGAATGCCTTCAGTTCGCTCTTGAGCACGGTAAACTGCTCATAGGCGTTTTCGGCAAAGCCGTCGATGACGAACAGCAGCGTGTGCGTGCGTTCGATGTGCTTCAGGAACTGGTGGCCTAGTCCCTTGCCTTCGCTGGCTCCTTCCAGAAGCCCCGGAATGTCAGCCACCACAAAGCTGTGACCATTCATCTGCACAATGCCGAGTACCGGCTCCAGCGTGGTAAACGGATAGTCTCCGACTTTTGGGCGGCCGCTAGAAATCCTGTTCACCAGGCTGGACTTGCCCGCGTTTGGGAACCCTACCAGGCCCACGTCGGCCATGAGTTTCAGTTCCAAGAAAAGTTCCCGCTTTTCGCCCTTTTCGCCGGGGGTGCACTTGCGGGGTGCCTGGACCTTCGGGGTGGCGAAATGCTGGTTGCCCATGCCGCCCTTGCCGCCACGGGCCGCAATCCATTTCTGGCCTGCTTCGGTGAGGTCTGCCAGGATTCGCCCTTCGGCGTCCTTGACGATGGTTCCGCGGGGTACGTCCACAATCAGGTCTTCGGCAGAAGCTCCGGTGCAGCGTTTGGCGCCACCGGGCTGACCGTTTTTCGCCTTGTACAGGCGGGCGTTCCCCATGTCCAGGAGGGTGGAATACTGCTCGTTCACTCGGAGTATTACGTGACCGCCGCGACCGCCGTCGCCGCCGTCAGGGCCTCCCAGGGGCACGAACTTTTCACGGTGGAAGCTTACGATGCCGTCACCGCCCTTGCCGGAGCGTACTTCTATGGATTTTTCGTCTAGGAACATGCAACAAATGTAGAAAAATATCGAAAAAATAAAAAAATAGACTCTGATACCGCTTTTTATTTATATTTATTTCCAATGTATTTGATACACAGGAGGTTAAGATGAAACGAATTATTGCGGGATTGCTTCTATCCTTTGCCTTGATTGGATGCGATACCAGTAGTATTGAAGAAACTGTAAAATCATCGATGCAGGAAACATTTAATACGGATGCAAATTTCAAGGGATATAACTTGAAAGTGAAAGAAGTGCTTGTGGTGAATAATGCTGGCAACTCCTATAAGGGAATGGCGACCGTTATATATAAAGGAAAAGATTACAAAGTTCCTGTTGATATAACATCCGATGGCTCTCGTGTTATGTGGCAAACGGAACCTGGATCGATGCTTTTTATTGTGCAAGACGCTCTAAATAGTTTTGGTTGGTAAAAATTGGCGAAAAGTTTAAAATTTTATTTGTAAAAATCTACCGAGTTCTTCTCGGTAGATTCTTTAATTTTCTTGTATTGAGAAAGTCTAAACCAAGCTGAGCCCTTCGTCCAACCCAAGGGCGATGTTCATGTTCTGAATGGCGGCACCGCTGGCGCCCTTGCCCAGGTTGTCGATAATCGTGGTCACCTGCATCATGTTCTCGTTGCCGAAAACCTGGATGCGAGCGTTGTTGGTATCGTTACAGACGGTGGCGTCAAGGCGGCCGTTGAAAAGCACGGGGGCGGCTTCGTAGGGCATCACCTTCACAAAGCGGCTGCCTTCGTAATGCTTCATGAGGATTTCGGTAAGGCCGACCGGGCCCACCTTCTTGGTGAGTTCGTTCGCGAAAATGGCGACGGTCACGGCCATACCCTTGTAGTATGGCCCAAGCACCGGATTGAAAAACGGAACGTTTTCAAGTTCGCAGTATTTTTTCATCTCGGGGAGGTGCTTGTGTGCGAGCGCAAGCGCGTACGGGGCCGGAGCCATGATGGCCTTCGATTCGCCGGCAGCGTGCGAAAGGGCTGCTGCGTCCTCGTATTCGGCGATGAGCTTCTTGCCGCCGCCGGAGTAACCGGTAATGCTGTAGGCGGCGAGGTTCGCACTCTTCGGGAGGATCCCTGCGGCGACCAGCGGGTGCACGCCGAGAATGAATCCGGAGGCGTGACAGCCAGGGTTCGCGATACGCTTGGCCTTCGCGATGGCTTCGCGCTGGGCGGGGCTGAGTTCCGGCATGCCGTAGGTCCAGGCCGGGTTCACGCGGTGGGCCGTAGAGGCGTCTATGACGCAAGTGTTCGGGTTTTCGCAGAGGGCGGCGCTTTCGATGGCGGCAGCGTCGGGCAGACACAGGAACGTCACGTCGGACTCGTTGATGAGCCTCTTGCGTTCGGCGATGTCCTTGCGGAGTTCGGGAGAAATGCGCAGCACTTCGACGTCGCTACGCTTCGCGAGTCTCTCATAAATCTGCAGGCCTGTGGTTCCTGCTTCACCATCTACGAAAACTTTGAACATGTGCTAGGTATTAGGTTTTAGGTTGTAGGTTTTAGGTGTGCTAATCTGGGTTTTAGGGGCGGAGCCCCTAGGCGAAGGGGTGGCGAGCGACGGAGTCTTCGGAGTGCGAGCCAGGGGAAGGCTTTCCCCTTTTCTCTCATCTATCGTCTTTCGTCTTTCGTCTATTTCCCCGCTCCGCAGCACTTCTTGTACTTCTTGCCGGAACCGCAGGGGCAGGGGTCGTTGCGGCCAACGTCCGGGCCTTCCTTGTGGACGGTTTCTTGCTTGACGGCACGGCCATCGTAGAAGAACCAGGCTCCGCCTACCTTGTGGAACTCGCCCAGTTCGTGGTGGTTGCGGGTGATGTTTCCTTGCTTGAAGCGGGCAATGAATTCCACCCAGCCGATGTTCTTTTCTTCTTCGGTCTTGGTCTGCTTGATTTCGATGCCGAGCCATTCGGAGTCGCGGCTCCAGGCTTCTACGCTGGGTTCGTCGAAGTCGCTGCGCTGGGTGGCTTCCAGGGAGTCCTTGAGCCACTTGATTTCGTGCTTGGCGTAGGCGGTGTAGCGGGAACGCATCAGGGCTTCGGGGCTCTGGGCGAGGGCTGTTCCCTTGATGATGGGTTCACAGCATTCAGAGTATTCTTTGCCAGATCCGCAGGGGCATAAATCTTGTGCCATAATATAATCCTTGTGTTTGTTTTTTAATCAAAAAATATAATTCTATCGTCTTTCGTCTGTAGGGCCGTAGGCCCGTCCTTTCGTCTAAAATTACACGACCTTTTTCATGAGCCAGAATTCTTCCTTGCCTTCGCGGCCAGGAATGCTGTTTACGGGCTTGATGCGTTCCACGATGTCGAAAACGCCGTCCAAGCGGGCCATGAGTTCGCCCTCGCTGGTGCAGTGGGGAGGCCCCTGCAGTGTCTTTCCGTTCATGAGGGGGTACATGAGGCAGATGAACAGGCCGTCGTCCTTGAGCATCTTGTAGCAGACTTCAAAAAATTCGTCGCGGCGGCCCGGGTGGATTGCCGAGAAGGTGCCGTAGTCATAGACGATGTCGAACAGCTGGCCGCCACGCTTGGGGTCTTTGGGAGAGAGGGTGAACAGGTCCAGGTCCAAAGAGCGGAGGTTCTTGTACTTGCGGCTTAGGTGGTCCAGTTCATCTACGGCGGTAGGTGCGAAATCTACAGCCAGCACGTCGTGACCTTTATTTGCCCAGGCTTCGGCATCGTAGCCGAAACCCGCTCCAGGAATCAGGACCGAGCCGGTAGCGGGGCAGGAAGGGTTCTTGAAGAATTCCAGGAGGGCGGGTGTCGCCTTCTTGAAATTCCAGTAGTCCTTTCCGTCCATGTAGAGGTTGTCCCAGAATTCGGGGAGGTTCTGCGTTAACATGTTTTACCATCCTTTTTGTACGCGAGTTGTCCGCAGGCGGCCAAGATGTCCCGGCCCCTCGGATTGCGGATCGTTATTTGAATTTCGGCGGCACGCACCTTGGCAAGGAAGTCTTCCACTTCTTCGGGGCTGGGCGCGTGCAGTGTGGGGTCGTCGCCGTCGTTAAGCACGATGGCGTTCACCTTCACCCGGCGGGGGGCGCAAATGCGGATAAGTTCCTTGGCGGCCTTGGGGGTGCAGGTGATGTCCTTGATGAGGACGAATTCGAAAGTTACGTAGTTGTCGGTGCGGCGGATGTATTCGTCCACCGCTTCCAAAAGCTTTTCGATGGGCCAGGTCTTGTTGACCGGCATCACGGAGGAGCGGTATTCGTTGTTGGTGCTGTTCAGGCTTACCGCAAGGCAGCAGGGGGTGTTCCGGTCCACCAGTTCCTTGATCTTGGGCACTACGCCGCTGGTGCTTACCGTCATGCGCTTGGAGCCCATGTTGAACAGACTCTGGTTGTGCAGCGTGCAGCAGACCCGGTGCACGTTTTCAAGATTGTTCAGCGGTTCGCCCATGCCCATGAAGATGATGTTGGTGACCTGGGCGATTTTCCCGTCGGCATCGAGAGTGCCGGAATCTTTCAGGAACCAGTTCACGTTGATGATTTCTTCTAGGATTTCGCCCGCTTCCAGGTTGCGGGTGAAGCCCATCTTGGCGGTACGGCAGAAGGCGCAGTTCATGGCGCAGCCCACCTGGGTGGAGACGCAAACGGAAAAGCGTCCGTTGGAGGGAATCATCACCGTCTCGATGTGGTGGTTGTCGTGGGTCCTGAAAAGCCACTTGACGGTGCCATCGGCGGATTTCATGCGGGTCTCTTCGGTAAGGGCCCGGAGGCTGAACTTGGCGGCCAGTTTTTCGCGGAGGGCGGGGGAGATGTTCACCATCTCGTCGTAGGTTTTGACCTGCTGGCAAAAAAGCCATTTCTGGATTTGGTCGGCACGGAAGGGCTTCTCGTCTTGTTCGCGAAGCCAAGCCTTGAGCTCGTCGCCTGTAAGGGTCTTTATGTTGTGCGGCCAATCCATAGCACCGCAAAGATAGAAAAAATATAAGATTTTGTTAAGGGTTGAGTATGCTCAAACCCTTGATATCTAGCGGATTTCAGGCGTTTTCTTGCCGAAATTCAGGACAGATTCCTAGAACATTTTTCGGGTCTTTTTAGGCCCGGTAGAGGTCTCCGCTGCACCCTTGTTGCTGAAGAGGGTGGCGTCGTCGGCGGACTTCGTCTTGACTTCGAAATGGTTGCCGTCGCAGACTTCGGTAGGGGCGTAACCTGCGGTGTAGAGGCAGTAGGTCTTTTCAGAGCAGAACTCTCCGGCCACCTTGCCGGTGTAGTTGCAGATGCCCCTGCTGGAAACGCCTGCAGGCACGGGGAAGGGAAGTCTCGGAAGGTCCTTGTGGAGTTCGGTCATGACAGCAAGCCAAACAGGCAGGGCGTCTTCGGTGCCGGTGTGGCCCGCACCCATAGTGCCCGGGCTGTCGGAACCAATCCACACGCCCATGGTGTACTGCTTGGTGAATCCGATGTACCAGGCGTCGGTATAGTCGTTGGTGGTGCCCGTCTTTCCGCCGCTGGGGTGGGTAAAGCCGCTGGCCCAAACGCGTGCGGCTGTTCCGCGGACGTTCACGTCTTTCAGCATGTCCACCATCAGGTAGGCGCTGGGGGCTCGGAGCACTTCGTGCTCCACCTTCATGTTCTTTTCGATGGTCTCACCGTTCTTATCGACGATGGATTCGATCATGTAAGGCTCGATACGGTTACCGCCGTTGGGGAACACGGTATAGGCCGAAGTCATTTCCATCAGGGTGGCGCCCACGGAACCCAGGGCAAGGCTCGGGACTGCAAGGAGCGGAGCTTTCACGATGCCGAACTTGCGGGCGTAATTCACCACGTTGCTGAGCCCGTATTTCATGCCGGTGAGAATAGCGGGCAGGTTCTTGGACTTGTAGAGGGCCTTGCGGAGCGTCATCATTCCTTCAAAGTCGTGACCGAAGTTTGCCGGACGCCAGACCTTGTTCTTGTCCTTGTCGTCGGGGTCGGGGATGGTGACGGGCTGGTCGTTCACCGAGTCGCAGGGGCTGGCTCCATTGTCCATGGCGGTAGCATACACAATAGGCTTAAAGCTGGAGCCCGGCTGGCGCAGGGACTGCACCGCGCGATTCCAGCGGGAGCTGTTCCAGTCGCTTCCGCCCACCATGGCGCGGATGGCTCCGGTCTCGTTTTCAATCAAGATGGCGGCCACTTCGGCGTGGTGGTACAGGATACTGTCAGGGAAACGTCTTTTCTTGGGATCCGGGTTGGTGTCGTTGGCCAGGTAGTCTTTCTTGAACAGGGTATAGATGCTGTCGAAGTGGGCGACAACGCTGTCTTCGGGCATATCGTACTTGTTCGCGAGGAACAGACGGCGTGTGGCGCGGTACTTGATGCGGCGGCGGACTTTTTCTACCTGGACCTGTGCCACGCTGTCGGCGTAGGCCTGGATATCGGGGTCGATGGTGCTATAGATGGAAACACCGTCGGCATAGAGGGAATTTTCGCCGTACTTCTTTTCCATGTACTTGCGGATTTCTTCGTAGAAGTAGAGGCCTGCGCCTTTTTCCTCTTCTTTTTCGGCCAAGGTGATGGGGGTGTCCACGTACTTGCGGTAATCTTCCTTGCTGATGTAGCCCGCATCCATCATGGCAAAGAGCACGGTATTGCGGCGTTCTAGAGATGCCTTGGGGTGCCTGTCGGGGCGGTAGGCCTCCGGGCGCTGGAGCATGCCTGCCAGCACGGCCAACTCCGGAATGGTAAGGCTATCTAGGGGGCGGCCAAAATAATATTTGCCCGCGGCCTGGAAACCGTAGTTACCGGCAGACAGGTAAACCTCGTTCATGTAGAATTCGAGAATCTCTTGTTTGGTGTAGGTCTGCTCGATACGGATGGCCGTCATGGCCTCCTTGATCTTACGGGAAATGGAACGCTCCGGAGTAAGGAACAAAAGCTTGGTGAGCTGCTGGGTGAGGGTGGAAGCTCCGCGGAGTTTCTTGCCGCTGGAGACGCTTTCCATGATGGCGGAGGGAATGGCCCAAACGTTCATGCCCCAGTGGTTGTAGAATTCACGGTCTTCGGTGGCCATCACCGCACGGATGGCGTTTTCGGGGATGGAGTCGAAGCTGACCCATTCACGACGCTCCACGTAGTATTCGTGGGCGATTTTCCCGTTCATGTCGTAGATGTTGGTGACCAGTTTGGGGTTGATCTGTTCCAGCTGGGAGAGAGAAGGAAGTTCCGGCAAGAAGTGGTTGTAGGTGACCACGACGGCGGCCGCCACAAGCAGGACCGGCAGAAACAAAATGAGCAGCCACAGGATGACTTTCTTTTTCAGGAAGGCGGACTTGAGAGCGTTCAGTATCTTGAAAATAATGTTCTTGACCATTTTATGTTTCTGCGCGGAACTTGATTCTTTTGCCCAAATTTAGTAATTCTTTCAAGAAATTTAAAGAAAATCCCTTGACATATAGGCCGATAATGCTATATTTGGGGCACCAATGCGGATGTAGCCCAACTGGATAGAGCGTTTGGCTACGAACCAAAAGGCTCCAGGTTCGAGTCCTGGCACCCGCATAAAAAAGGCCCCTCTCGGTAAGAGAGGGGTCTTTTTTTTATACCGACGTTTGGGCGAGAACCTGGGGCCTTTGTGAGCAACAAAGCCCCAGTTATTGAACTGGGGCGGTTGCGAGAGCATCGGCTGGCCGTAGAAGAGTCTTAGCTTTTAGCCGATGCGGTCATTACCGTGAGCAACAAAGCCCCAGTTATTGAACTGGGGCGGTTGCGAGAGGACTAGCCAATCCGGCCTTTTATACGAGAATTTGGGCTAGTCCGGTCGTCACCCTGCTCCAGGTTCGAGTCCTGGCACCCGCATAAAAAGGAAGGGTCGACCATTCGGTCGGCCCTTTCTTTTTTTTATATCGACGTTTGGGCACCCCTTCCCTATTCGCATAGCCACCGAAGGTGGCCGCGAAGAAACTGGTTTCGAGCGCAGGGAGGGTTTTAGGGAGGGTGATTCACCCTCCCTATTTGCTTAATGTAAATAAGATTTTATCAAAATCGTAGTAATTTGGTAACAATTGTTTGCACGATTCCCCGTCATGATTTGATAAAATTGGCGCCATGACTCACAATCACGATATCTTTTGCATAGCGTTCCAAAAACTGGTGCTGCGGACGAGAAAGGAGTCATTTATATCTCAGAAACAGCTGTCCATGGAATCAGGTTTGACGAGGCAATTCATTTCCATGATGGAAAGCGGCAAACGCATTCCCTCATTCGAAAGTTTTTGCCTTCTGGCTCGGGGTTTGGGTATTTCTCCGGTAGAAATGACGGAGAAATTTCGTTCCATCTACGAAAGGGAGTATCGTAGCATGGAAGAAAAGCTGAGGAGGCTTTCCAGGAAGGAGGTCCTGCTGGCGGCCGACAAGGTCCGCAGTGCGGAATACATAAAACAACTCCGGGGCTAGGGCCCAAAGTGATTAAATTTGAAACGCTGTGAAAATACGTTTCAAAATTAAACGTCAAAAATCTAAGTAAAATGGGATTTTAGGTGGGCTTGTTTCCTAAGTAGCAAATTTTTTGCCAAAAATCGGGAATTTGGCCAGAAAACACCATAAATCGGAAGCTCGTTTGTCGTTATCGGGGAGCATAACGCGGTTTTCGCCCCTTGATATGGAACTTGCAAGTTTTGGCACGGAAATTGCTGATTTGATGGCGAAAACAAAAACGCCCTTCTGGGCAGTGTTTAAACAAAGGGCCCCGCGAAAGCGGCCGTCCGCAAAAAAGGAAAAGTAAAATGATCAAGCCTTTAGCAGATCGAATCGTTGTCAAGCCGGCAGAAGCCGAACAGAAGACCTCCTCGGGTCTCTTCATTCCGGATAACGCCAAGGAAAAGCCCATGCAGGGCAAGGTCGTGGCCGTGGGCCCGGGTCGCAAGAACGACAAGGGCGAAATCGTCCCGATGGAAGTCAAGGTGGGCGACGTGGTGCTCTACGGCAAGTACAGCGGCACTGAAGTCACCGTTGACGGCGAAAACTACCTCATCGTGAAGGAACCGGACGTCATCGCTACTCTTTAGTAGGTAATAGGTATTAGGGTTTAGGTAATAGGAAACGAATGGCGCCATAGGCGCAGTTAAAAGAGGGCGGCGAAGCCGCGACAGATCACCTAACCCCTACAACCTAAGACCTAAAACCTTTTAAAATTAAACAAGGAAAAAACAAAATGGCAAAGCAACTCAAGTTTGATGTGGCGGCTCGCGAATCCCTCATGAGGGGCGTGGACAAGCTCGCCAACGCTGTCAAGGTAACTCTCGGTCCCAAGGGCCGTAACGTGATGATCGCCCGCTCCTTCGGTGCACCCAACGTGACGAAGGACGGCGTGACTGTCGCTAAGGAAGTGGAACTGGAAGACGCCTACGAAAATCTCGGCGCCCAGATGGCCAAGGAAGTCGCGAACAAGACTTCTGACGCTGCCGGTGACGGTACCACCACCGCTACGGTGCTCGCCCAGGCCATCACCCGCGAAGGCCTCAAGAACGTGGCCGCCGGTGCAAACCCGATGGACATCAAGCGCGGTATGGACGCTGCGGTTGACGCCGTCATCAAGGAAATCGGCAAGATGGCCGTGAAGATCAACGGCAAGGAACACATTGCCCAGGTCGCTACCATCTCCGCGAACAACGACCCCGAAATCGGTGACTTGCTCGCCAACGCCATGGAAAAGGTCGGCAACGACGGTGTCATCACCATCGAAGAATCCAAGACCGCCGACACGGTTCTTGACGTCGTGGAAGGTATGCAGTTCGACCGCGGCTACCTCTCTCCTTACTTTGTCACCAACACCGACAGCATGGAAGTCTCCCTCGAGAATCCGTACATCCTGTTGTACGACAAGAAGATTTCTACCATGAAGGATTTGCTCCCCATGCTCGAACACGTGGCAAAGCAGGGCAAGTCTCTCCTCATCATCGCCGAAGACGTGGATGGCGAAGCTCTCGCGACGCTCGTCGTGAACAAGATGCGTGGCACCCTGAAGGTCGCCGCCGTCAAGGCCCCGGGCTTCGGTGACCGTCGCAAGGCCATGCTCGAAGACATCGCTATCCTCACTGGCGGTATGCTGGTTTCCGAAGACACGGGCGCAAAGCTCGAAGATGCTCCGGTCACCGTTCTTGGCCAGGCCAAGTCCATCACCATCACCAAGGACAACACCACGATTGTGGAAGGTGCCGGTGATGCAGCCTCCATCAAGGGCCGTATCGGTCAGATCAAGAAGCAGATTGAAACCACCACCAGCGACTACGACCGCGAAAAGCTCCAGGAACGCCTGGCCAAGCTTGCCGGCGGCGTTGCCGTGATCAAGGTCGGTGCCGCTACCGAAGTTGAAATGAAGGAAAAGAAGGATCGCGTCGACGACGCCATGCACGCAACCCGCGCTGCCGTCGAAGAAGGTATCGTTCCGGGTGGTGGCGTTGCCCTCATCCGTGCCGAGAAGGCTATTGACGCCCTCAAGTTCGATAACGACGACCAGAAGACCGGTGCTGCCATCATCCGCCGCGCCATCGAAGAACCGCTCCGCCAGATCGTGCAGAACGCTGGCCTCGAAGGCTCTGTGGTGGTGAACAAGGTCAAGGAAGGCAAGGACGCCTTCGGTTACAACGCGAAGACCGACACCTACGAAGACCTCATCAAGGCTGGCGTCATCGACCCGGCCAAGGTGACCCGCACGGCCCTCAAGAATGCCTCCTCCATTGCCTCGATGATCCTCACGACTGACTGCGTGATCACCGAGAAGAAGGAACCCAAGCCGGCTGCTCCGGCCATGGATCCCTCCATGGGTGGCATGGGCGGCATGATGTAATCGTCGCCGGTCAAGAGAACAATCATTTTCTCCTTAAAACAGAAACCCGGACCGCAAGGCCCGGGTTTTCTGCTGCTTAAATTTTTTTTGCGAGCGAAGTTCTGTAACCCCTGGAGGAAGAGAGCTTGATTATCTTAAGCTATAAACTCCGAACTCCGAATTCAAAAATCCGAATTATTTCTTCAACACCTTGTTCAGCGTAGCCTTCAGGTGGTTCATGTTGGCTTCGTCCAAAGTCTCATAGCGGTAAAATGTACCGTCACTCTGGACAAAGTAGAGCACCGGGATGTAGCCCGTGCCGTAAGCCGGACCGAACTTGCTGTTTGCGTCCTGGAACACGGGAATCACGGCGTGGAATTGGTCGATGAACATGCGGATGTCGTTCTTCTTGATGCCGCCGCCAAGACCGATGGCAATGCCCGTAAGGCCTGCGGATTCATACTCCTTCATTAGGTCCTGGATTTCGGGAAAATGCCGCTGGCAGTGGGGGCACTTGGGGCTGAAGTAGTAGATGAGCAGCGGACGGTTGCTGAAATGGCTGAACAGGATGCCAGGATCGTTGATGCCCACCAGGGGCTTGGAAAAGTCCATCTTCATGGGGGCATGGGTTGTAGAATCTTGCATGAGCTGGATGTCTGCCACCTTGGGTTCGGCGGCAAGTTGTGCAAAACTAAGTCCGGCAGTCAGGGTCACGAGAGCGAAAAAGCGTTTGAGCATTGGCGATAAAACTCCTAGTATGACCCCTAAAATACGAAATTTCCATTGGAAAAGCACGGCAAAACGAAAAAGAGACGAATTTTGTGCAATTTTTGTACATTTTACCTGTGTTTGTGCGTTATGCCATAATCCTGCTTTTGGCAGGGGTTTCCTTTGCGTTTGCCGCCGAATCTGCGGACAGCGTTTCCGACATCCCACTCCCGAAACAGTCTGCCTATACGGGCAAGGGCTTTACGGTGGGTATCGGCATGGGCTTGTTTGACGCCAGCGAGAAATGCGACTGTGTGGGAATCTGGCAGGGTCAGGCGGACTACTTCTATACGCCTTGGTTTTCGGGAGGGGTGGAAGTCCGTTTTTTCGGCGGTGAGATGGACTCCAGGACTTCGGTTCTGTACCAGCGGTACCGCCTGTCCGGCAAGTTCCACCTGTCTTTTTCAAACTTTTCCATGTACCTTTCTCCTCTGGTGGGGCTAGAAACTACGGACATTTCGGAGCTTCGGGAGCAGTGGAAGAACCGCTCCAAGGATGGGGACGACATTGATGATATCGACGATGATGACGAAATCGCCTCGGTGGCGGATTCTGCGATAAAGGCGACCAACTGCGAAAAGATGTTCTCCCTGGACGGCTTTTCGGCGGGGCTGGAGTTTGGCATGGGGTATGCGTTCCCCAAATACCTTGGGGTTTTCGGGGCAGTCCATTACGAGCACAATTTCAACAATTCCCAGCTCCTGACCATGACCCCCGGTTTGGGCTTCAATTTGCGGAGTGTCTGGGATTGGGCCCAAAAGAACACCTATTCCCTGTGGTTTACCGTGGAAGGGGGCTTCCAGAGGTATTTCCACAGGGGGGTCTCGGACTGGAACAGGGCCCTGATTTTCGGGTTTATCCTGGGAATGTAGCCCCGAGGTTTGACAAAAGACCCCTTTTTTCTATATTTGGTCCACCGGTTTTTAAAACCGGAACCCTCCCAGGGCCAATGGTGGACCTGGGCGAAAGACCAAAGGGACTCATTATGAGACAGTACGAAACCATGGTGATTATCGATGCCATGATCTCCGACGACGCTATCAATGCCGAAGTCGAGAACATCGCCTCCATGATCACCAACGGCGGTGGCGAAATTCTCCGCCGCGACGATTGGGGCAAGCGCAAGCTCGCCTATACCATCAAGAAGCGCCAGCACGGCTACTACGTGATTTTCTACTACAAGGCCGAAGCCGCCGTAGTGGCAAACATGGAAGCCGCTCTCAAGCTCAACGAAAACGCTCTCCGCTGGATGACCCTCGTGGACTATCCCATGAGCGAAATCGTTTACAACCAGGATATGGCTCAGTCCACCGAAGAAATCATTCCGGTTGACGCAGAAGAAGGGGAGGCTGAATAATGGCTTTTGAAGATAAGAAACAGGCACCCCGTATCCGCCGCAAGAAGACTTGCTGGTTCACGGAAAACAATGTCAAGTTTATCGACTACAAGGACGAGAAGACTCTCCGTCGCTTCATCTCCGAACGCGGCAAGATCATTCCTCGCCGCATCTCCGGCACCTCTGCCAAGTACCAGCGTATGCTGAACGAGGCTATCAAGCGTGCCCGCCAGATGGCGATTCTCCCCTTTGTATCGGACAGCGTTCGCTAATAGGAGGAACTAGACTATGGAAATTATTCTTAAGGCCAATGTTCCTCACCTGGGCAAGATGCTCGACGTCGTGAAGGTTAAGGACGGTTACGCCCGTAACTACCTGTTCCCTCGCAAGCTCGCCGTGCGTGCCACCAAGGAAGCGAAGCTCCAGATTGAAACCAACCGTGCCGCCCTCGAAGCCCAGTTCCAGAAGGAACTCGCTGCTGCCGGCGACGTTGCCGCCAAGCTCGCTCAGATTTCCGTCAACCTGGAACGCAAGGTTGTGGAAGGCGAACGCCTCTACGGTTCCGTCACTGCAGGCGACATTGCCGAAGCTATCACCAAGGCCGGTGTGAAGATCAGCCGCGCCCAGGTTCAGCTCGACGAACCCATCAAGCAGCTCGGTGTTTACACCGTCGCTATCAAGGTGTTCAGCGATGTTGAAGCTCAGGTCAAGGTTTGGGTAGTCGCTGAGAAGGCTTAATTCTCTCGGACTGCTAGAAATCTTAAAAAGCCGCTCCTGAAAAGGGACGGCTTTTTGTCTGTAAACTATCCCGTAGGGCGTAGCTAGTAACTAGTAACTAGCCCGCAGGGCGTAACTCGCTTTACCTAATTTTCTATTTTATTTCCGTATGCGCAAGTTTTCTTTTATCGCCTGCGTGGCGAGCCTTTTGGCGGTATCGGCGTTTGCCCAGCCCCGCGACCTGTTTGCGGAATTCGAGGCGGAAACAGAGGCCGCCCAGTCCAGCGAGGCGGCGGTGACGGCTCAGAGTTCAAGCTCGGAAGTCTTGTCTAGTTCCGCAGCAGTCTCTTCTAGTAGTGTCGTTTCCAGCTCCAGTGTCGCTGCTCAGGAATCCTCCAGTTCCGAAGCGTTGTCTAGCTCTGTACAGTCTAGTTCGAGTATCGCCGTGGCAGATACCCTTCAGCAGTCTTCCAGCAGCGTTGTGGCGGATTCTCTGCAACTGTCCTCGTCCAGCGAAGTTCCCCAGGATAGCTTGTCTTCTAGTTCTGAGGTGTCGTCTAGCTCGGCCATATCCTCCAGCTCGGTCGAGTCTTCCAGTTCTGTCGAGGTTGCGGTCGTCCCGTCGTCCAGCAGCATCAGCCGTCGCGACCTGCTTGGCCCGGTGAAGGTCTCGAAGGTCCACAGTATTGACGAAATGAAAGGCAAGTACCGGAGTCCTCGCAAGGCCCTGTTCATGTCGTTGGTGGTTCCCGGCTCTGGCCAGCTTTATGTAGGTAGTTCTACCTTCAACTACGCCCGCGGTGCGGCCTACCTCGCTCTTGAAGCGGCCCTCTGGGGTGGTTGGTATTATTACACCGTTTACAAGTACGACAAGCAGGTGCACAAGTACAAGAAGTTTGCCAAGAATCATTTCTCCATTGGCCGCTATGAATCCCAGATGCGCGACATCTACTTGAATCAGCTTTCAGATGAAACGGAAGAATCAAGGTTCGAGACCCGCTACATGACCAGCCGGGAAGATTTCTGCAAGGCCATTTACGGTGACGCAAACGCTTCGGGCTGTTACACCAAGGGCAAACTCTTTACCAATGACAAGGCCCATACGGATCGTTTTTCTGTGACGAACCCGCAATCTCTAGGTCAAGAAATTGCAAGCCAGAAGAACTTCTACGACAACTCCAGTGTTTACCAATTGGTGAGCGAAAGGTCCTATGTTCTCGGCTGGGATGATGTGGATTCCGTAGCCCTGGGTCAGAACCTGCTTCTGGAAGAGGCCGTTGTTGATGAAATTGTTCCTCTTGGCAAGTCCAAGAACCAGTCCAAGTACCGCGATATGCGTAGCAAGGCCAACGACTATGCCGACCTGCAGGTTTGGTTCTTCGGGGGTATTATCCTGAACCATCTGGTTTCTGCCGTGGATGCGGCCTTTGCGGCCAACGCCCACAACAAGGAACTCTACTCCGAAGATGTCTCCTGGTACGACAGGCTCCACTTCGAAAGTTACATGAGTTTCTTCGATGGGTTTGATGTTGGGGTCCAGGCCAGCTGGGGATTCTAATGCGCATCTTTCTCGCCATCCTGTTTTGTGCGGCCTGTGCTTTTTCCCAGGTGGTGATTTCTGTTGACGAAAGCGTGAGCAAGAACAGCGAGAAGAGCCTTGCCGTGGCGCTGGGTGCTTCTGCTCTTTTGCCTGGCATGGGTGAACTTTACCTGGACGAACGGGAGATGGTCCGCCCCTTCATGTGGACTGACATTGCCCTCTGGATGGCGGCGGTGGGGTCTTACTACGTAGGGGAGCGTTACATTTCTTCGGCCCACGATTATGCGGTGCGCCACGCGGGGCTCAACACCTCCAGCAAGAAAGTTTCGCTTTTGAATACGGTAGGGGACTACCGTAGCCGTAGCGGCGTGGCTGGTCAGAATTCATCTCCGGATAACGACGAGGACTACAACCAGTCCATGATTCGCGCCGGCAAAGCGACAAACGAGGAATTTTCTGACGACATCCAGTGGGACTGGGGGAGTAGTGACAATCCCGAGACTTCGGAACATATCGACGAATACAAGAACCGCCTGCGGAACTACCGCATCAGCCGGATTGTCTTTCAGGTGTCGGTAGGGGCGCTGGTGCTGAACCGTGTGGTCTCCATGCTGGACGCCATGCGCATTTACCGCAAGACATCATCCAAGTCCTTCGGAGAGCGGATGCAGTTCGCGCCGGAGTTTGGCGAAGATGGCGGTGGGCTATTGGTAAACGTGAAATTTTGAGGAAATTCAGAATTCGAAATTCAGAACTCGGAATTAGATGTTTTTGCAACCATATGAATTTGATGATCATCTAAATAAGTGATTTTTGAAAACCTGAAAATTTTTATGAGAAACCTGTTCCTGCTACTTTTGACTGTTGCGATGCTTGTCGCCTGTTCCGCCAAGGACGCTCCCCAGGGTGCAGGCGGAAAGCCTGCGAAGGGTGGTCGCAGCCTGAACGTAGAGGGTTACATCGCGGAGTTCTCGAACCAGAAACAGGAATTCCAGACCATGGCTACCCTGGAGGCGAACAACAGCGTCTCCTTGAGTGCCGCCGTTTCTGGCCGTCTGGTGGAACTCCACGCCAAGGACGGTGCCAGCGTGCCTGCGGGGCTTCTCCTTGCCAAGCTGGACGATTCCGAACTCAGGGCCCAGCTGAAGCAGGCGGAATCCAGCCTTTCACTTGCCGCCCAGCGGGAACAGCGCACCCGCACTTTGTACCAGCAGGGGGGCGCCACTCAAGAAGATTTGGAAGCGGCGGTGGCGAATCTGCAGTCGGCGGAAGCCAGCGTAGAATACATCAAGGCCCAAATCGAAAAGACCGAAGTCCGGGCGCCCTTTGCTGGCAAACTTGGCCTGGTGAACATTTCGGTAGGCCAGTGGCTGAACGCGGGCGCCCCCGTTGTCGAACTGAGCGACGTGAAAAAATTGAAGGCCCGCTTTGCCGTGCCTCAGCGTTATGCCTCTAGCGTGAAGGTGGGGGACCGGGTCACCCTGAAGGACCAGGAACGGAACGTAGAGAAGAAGGGGAAGGTTTCTGCCCTGGACGCCACCATTTCGGAAAGCAGCCGTACCCGGCAGGTGGTGGTTTCTGTCGATAATTCCAGCGGCAAACTTATTGCAGGCGGTTACGTGAGCGCCACCATCCAGATGAAGGCCGGAAAAAACAAGAGTACCACTATTCCTGCCGAGGCGTTGATTCTCGACAGGGAAGGCGCCTACGTATTTGTGGCCAAGGGTGGCAAGGCCCATATCAAGCATGTGAAGACAGGGCTTCGTACTCCCTTTTCTGTAGAAATAACGTCGGGGCTTTCTAAGGGCGATACGGTAATTGTTTCTGGGATTATCAGCCTCAGGGAAGGGGTGGATGTCAATATCAAGGAAATCAGACACGCCATGAATTACGAGGTGGATTGATGAGCATAAGCCAGCTCTCGGTCCGCCGCCCTGTACTGATGAGCGTTGTTGCCCTGGTGATTCTGCTGTTGGGTTTTTTCGGAGCGTCCAACCTGGGCGTGCGTGAATACCCCAACGTGGATTACCCGCTGATCCAGGTGAGAACCTCTTACCCTGGCGCAAATGCCGCCGTGGTAGAAGCCGAAGTCACTGAAATTCTGGAAGCTTCCATCAACAGCGCCTCGGGCATCAAGGCCCTTACCTCTACCAGCCGCGACGGTTTTTCCTTCATCAACATCGAGTTCGAGACCGGCATGGACTTGGAGGCGGCGGCCAACGAAGTCCGCGACCGCGTGAGCCGCGTGCGCCGTCGCTTGCCCGACGATGTAGACGAACCGACGGTCTATAAGTCCGATAGCGACAACGACCCGATTCTGATGCTGAGCTTGGTGAGCGACAAGCTGGACCCCATGGAGGTTTCGGAAATCGCGAACAACCAGGTGAAGGAACGCCTGCAGACTATCTCTGGTGTATCGGAAGTAGCCATCTGGGGCGAAAAGCGGCCGACAGTGCGCCTGTGGATCGATCCCGTGCGCTTGCAGGCCCTGGGCGTTTCTGGAGCGGAGATGTCGGCGGCCCTCAAGAAGGGCAACCTGGAATTGCCTTCGGGAACTATCGAAGGTAGCGAGACCACCCTTTCTATCCGCACTTTGGGACGAATCCTGGACCCAAAGGCTTTTGAAAACATTGCGATAAAGACCGCTGCCGACGGAACCGTGATCCGCATTTCGGATGTGGCGGATGTGCATTACGAACCCAAGGATACCCGCACGGGATTCCGCCGTAACGGCAAGAACTCCATTACCCTCGCCCTGATGGCGCAGCCAGGCTCCAACCATGTGGAAATTGCCAACGAGTTCTACAAGCGGGTAGAGGATATCCGCAGGGAAATTCCCGAAGGGGTGCAGGTGCTTTACGGTCGGGACACTTCCATCAATATCCGCGCCAGCATCAAGGAAGTGGTGGAGACCATCTTTATCGCCTTCTTGCTGGTGATTGCCATTATCTTCGCCTTTTTGCGGGAAGCCCGCACCACCCTTATCCCCATGGTGGTTGTTCCCGTTTCCGTGGTGGGGAGTTTCTTTGTGCTATACCTGTGCGGATTTTCCATCAACGTGCTGACCCTTCTTGCCATGGTCCTTGCCATTGGCCTTGTGGTGGACGACGCTATAGTGATTGTGGAAAACATCTACCACAAGATTGAGCAGGGCATGAATTCCAAGCAGGCGGCCGTGGCAGGGACCAACGAAATTTTCTTTGCGGTAATCGCCACTTCCGTAGTGCTTATGGCGGTGTTCGTGCCGGTGCTTGCCTTGGGCGGAACTACGGGGCTTTTGTTCCGGGAGTTCGTGGCGGTGATGATCGGCACGGTGTTCCTCTCTACCTTCTGTGCCCTGACGCTTTCGCCCATGCTCTGCTCCAAGTTCTTGCGGCAGCAAAAACAGGGATGGTTCTTCCGGGTGACGGAGCCTTTCTTTGACGGGCTGAACCAAATTTACTCAAAACTTCTGGGCGTTTTCCTTAAGTTGCGTTTCTTGCTTTTCCCCGTGGTGCTCGGGCTTTTGGTGGCAGCCTATTTCTGCTACACCAACATGAGTAGTGAAATGGCTCCAACAGAGGATTCCAACGCGGTCATGGTGAACATGAACATGCCCGAAGGTGTGAGCCTGGACCGTACCAAGCGTATGGCCGATGCCTTTGCCGAAGAGGTGATTGCCCTGATGGACAGCAACGAATATACCGAAATCCAGGCGGGCGCCTGGAATGCGGGTAACTCTAGAATGCGCATCTTCTTGAACAATGACAAGAAGGCCCGTCGCCCCCAGAGCGAAATTGCCCGGTCTATCCAGATTTTGGGTAGTGAATACCCGGATTTGCGGGTGATGGTGTTTGAACCCCAGAGTATCAGTACCCAGCGCGGCGGGCTTCCGGTACAGTTCGTGCTCCAGGCGCCGAACATCGAGGTCTTGCGTACGCTGGTGCCCAAGTTCGAAGAGGCGGCGGGCAGGAGTCCCGTATTTAGCGTGGTGAACACGAATTTGCGATTTACCAAGCCGGAACTCCATATCGAGATTTTGCGTGACAAGGCCAACGAAGAAGGGGTCAGCGTAAACGACATTGCTCAGGCGGTTCAGCTGGCGATAAGCGACCAAACCTATGGGGAATATTACAAGGACGGACGCCAGTACGACATTATCGGGGCGGTGGGCTACCAGTACCGCAGCACTCCCGAAAGGCTTTCCTTGCTGACGGTCAAGAACGGCAAGGGCGAGCTGGTCAGCGTCGAGAATTTTGTCACCTACAGCGAACAGTCGGCGTCGCCGTCGCTTCCGCGGTATAACCGTTTCAGCGCCGCCACCATTCAGGCGGGCCTCGTTCCCGGCAAGACCATTGGCGACGGCGTCGAAGAAATGCGCCGGATTGCAAAAGAGGTTCTTAAGGAATACCCCAGCGTGAGTACCGCCCTGAGCGGGTCTTCCAAGGAATTCGAGGAAAGTTCCAGCGGGCTCTACATCGTGTTCTTGCTGGCCTTGGCGCTGGTGTTCCTGGTGTTGGCGGGTCAGTTCGAAAGTTTCCGCGCTCCCTTCGTGATTTTCTTTACGGTGCCGCTGGCCTTGGCGGGGGCACTTGCCTGCCTGTTCATTACGGGGCAGACCCTGAACATCTTTAGCGAAATCGCCCTGATTCTTTTGATTGCCCTTGTGACCAAGAACGGTATCTTGATTGTGGAATTTGCAAACCAGATTGCGGCGAATACCGGATGTTCTAAGCTGGAGGCGGCTCGGCAAGCGGCGGAACGCCGCTTCCGCCCAATCCTCATGACTAGCCTTTCCACCGTATTGGGCGCGGTGCCGCTGATACTCACCGGCACCCCGAGCCGCATCGCCATGGGTATCGCTATCGCAGGCGGCCTTACCTTCGCAACCTTCATGACCCTCTTTATTGTGCCTGCCGCTTACAGTTTCTTTGCGGGCAAGGTAGAAGTTTCTACCAGTGACGCAAGTAAGATGGCCTAGCCGTTCGCGCTAGAGTCAACCCAACAGGTACAGGGCTGGCGCTCACTATCGCCACCGCCACAGTTTAATAACTGTGGCTTTGTGGCTCACAATGGCCTAGCCTTTATTCCACCAACTGAAAGACTTTTTCGCCCTTGCGGCTCATGCCGTAGCGGCTGCGGAGGACTCCTTCTTTGTAGAGAGAGTCGTTTTCGAGCAGTTCGATTTCTTTTTTGTACTGCTCGATGAGGGCGTTGAGGGAATCCACCTTGGCCTGGTACATGGCAATTTCTTGCTTGACCTGGTTTTGTCTCGGAAAACTGTTCTTGCCAAAGGCCAGTTCGGCCACGACGATGGAGAGCAGAAACAGCACGGCAATGATAGCGATGTATTTCTTCTTGTGCATCAGGGCTCTCCGTTGAAATAGAACTGAAAATTGTCCTTGCTCTCGGCAAGGCCTGCGATTTCCAGCTCTGTTAATATAGCTAAAAGTTTGGGAGTTGCTAGGGTCAACTCGGATTGAATCTCCGAAAATGTTTTCCGGAATCCCTTGAACTTGAAGAACAGTTCCTTGGCGCCTTGGGTCAGGTTGCAGCCCAATCGTTCGAGTTCGGCAATCTGCTGCCCTTGGGTGCGAGGGAGCCCTATTACTTTGTACAGATTTTCGGGAATAAAGACGGGGGAGGCAAGGCCTTGGTCCAGTAGCTGGTTGGTGCCGCCGGCTACCTCGCAGTCAAAATTTCCGGGACAGGCGTAGAGCGCCTTGCCTTCTTTCTTGGTGAATTCGCCGGTCAGGAGAGCGCCACCCTTGACCTTGCTCTGGACAATGACGGTGCACTTGGAAAGCCCGCTGATAATCTTGTTTCGGGCGACAAAGTTTCCCTTGAAGCTGGTGGTGATTCCTTCGTATTCGCTGACCAGGGCCCCGCCCTCTTCTAGAATCTGGTCGGCCAGGAATTTTCGTGACCCCTGTATGGCGGCCTCCAGCCCCTGGGCAAGAACTGCAATGGTCGGGATTCCGAAATCTAGGGCCGCCTCGTGACAGTAAAAGTCTATGCCCTGGGCAAGTCCCGACACCACCACGGCACGGGTCCCCTGGAGAGACCTGACCAGGTGGCGGCAGAGTTCCCGCCCGCTGTTAGAAGGCCTGCGGGTGCCCACCATGGCCACCCCGATTCCTTCGGGGATGTTCCCCTTGATGAACAGCCTGTTCGGACGGTAAATGGAAGAATCCAGCAAAAGGGGAAAATGCGCAGTGATGCAGGCGATGGTGTTTCTATCTTTCATGGTATGAAATATTCCTTTGACGACTTGGTGAAAATTATGGAGCGCCTCCGTTCTGCAAACGGATGCCCCTGGGACAAGGAACAGACCACCCATTCCCTGCTCCCTTACTTGGTAGAAGAGAGTTTTGAGTTTATCGATGCCGCCCAAGAGGGGGACGCTTCCCACATGTGCGAAGAGCTTGGGGACGTGCTTTTGCAGGTGGTGTTCCACGCCCAGGTCATGAAGGAGTCCGGGGACTTTACCGTCGATGACGTGGTGCAGGGAATCTGCGAAAAGATGGTCCGCAGGCACCCTCACGTGTTCGGGGATGCCCATGTGGAGAACGCCGCCGGAGTCTCGCGGCAGTGGGACAAAATCAAGTCCTCCGAAAAGAACAATCTGAAAACAGCTGGCGGGTCCGTTATGGACAAAGTAAGCAAAAGCATGCCGCCGCTCGCCCGGGCCCAGGACATCATCCGTCGAGCCGCTAGGGCGGGGTTCGACTGGGACGCCCGGGAACCTGTATTTGAAAAGGCCCAAGAAGAATTTACAGAATTTCGCGCCGAAATGCAAGGAATTTCTGAAAAAAATGCAAATATCGACCGTCTGGAAGACGAATTCGGCGATATCATGTTCAGCCTGGTGAACGTGGCGCGCCACTGCGGGTTCAATGCCTCCATAGCGCTCCAGCGGGCAAACAGCAAGTTCGAGAAGCGTTTCCGCAAGGTGGAGGCCATGTGCAAGGAGATGGGCAAGGAAATGCCCGAGGTGGGCCTGGAAGGCCTGCAGCAGATGTGGAAACAGGCAAAGGCAGTTGTCAGTGATGAGTTGTGAGTTGTCAGTTTTCAGCAATGCCATCTTTGGCCGTGAGGTTGAGGTTGGTGTATCCTGTAACCCGCGCGACACATCTTGTCCCCTGCAGCCCTAATACCTAACCCCTACCACCTAAACAAGAACATTCCAATGTGGATTATGGTCCGGACAGATTTTTTTGTCCGGGCTTTTATTTTGGGGTTATATTATGGATGTGCTTCCAGTAAGTCCTGGTTCTGGAGAAGGGATGCCGGATCGAACCGCGGGGTAGGACCTACCGGAAGCACTCTCTTTTTTGAGTTTTTATGAATGTAGGGTGAGACTTGCCGCAAGGCAAGACAAAAACGCAGGCCTCATGGGCCTGCGTTTTATGTTATCTTGAAACTGAGCGCTTCTAGGCGAGTGCCGTGAGCAACAAACGCCTCGTATTAACGAGGCGTGGTTGCGAGAGAAACGGCTGCGTAGTAAGTAACTTACCCGAGTCTAGCCGTTTCGGTCGTCCGTGAGCAACAAAGCCCCAGTTATTAAACTGGGGCGGTTGCGAGAGCGAGGCTCATTCGTAGGTTTGTTACCCGCAAAAGAGCCGAGCGGTCGTTATTGTTATGCTCTAGCCTTGGCTTTGTCGCCGTACTTCTTGATCAGTTCTTCCTGGATGTTCTTCGGCACCGGAGAGTACTTGGCGAATTCCATGGTGAATTCGGCCTTACCCTGGGTCATGGAACGCAGGTCGGTGGCATAACCGAACATTTCGGAAAGCGGGACTTCGGCGGTAATGGTGGTGGTGCCCATTTCTTCGCTGGTTCCGGTGATGGAACCGCGGCGCTGGGACACGTTACCCACGACGTTACCCTGGAATTCCGTCGGAGTGGCGATTTCGACCTTCATGATAGGTTCGAGAATCTGGGCGCCGGCCTTGGCGAAAGCTTCGCGGAAAGCCATGCGGGCGCAAATCTGGAACGCCATGTCAGAGGAGTCCACCGGGTGGAACGCGCCGTCCTGGACTTCCATTTCGATACCCACCACCGGGAACCCGATGAGGGAACCGGCTTCCATGCAGCTCTGGAAACCCTTGTCGCAAGACGGGATGTATTCCTTAGGAATACGGCCGCCCACGACGGAGTTCACGAAGTTGTAGACCTTGTCGGAGTCGCCTTCCACGGGCATCGGGCGCATCACGCCGGACATCTTAGCGAACTGACCCGAACCACCGGTCTGCTTCTTGTGGGTGTATTCGAACTTGGCTTCGCGGGTGATGGTTTCGCGGTAGGCCACCTGCGGGGCACCGGTCTGCACGTCCACCTTGTATTCACGGCGCATACGTTCGATGTACACGTCCAGGTGAAGTTCGCCCATACCCTTGATGATGGTTTCGCCGGATTCCTTGTTCACTTCCACCTGGAAAGTGGGGTCTTCCTTGGTGAAGCGGTTCAGGGCCTTGGACATGTTGTCCAGGTCGTCACGGTTCTTGGCTTCGATCACGAGCTCGATCACGGGGTTCGGCACGTGCATAGAAGTCATGTTGTAGTGGTTCTTGCCGTCGGTAAAGGTCGTACCGGAGGCGCAGTCGATACCGAACAGGGCCACGATGTCGCCGGCGCCGGCTTCGGTGATATCCACCATTTCGTCGGCGTGCATACGCACGAGACGGCCCACGGACACCTTCTTTCCGGTGGCCATGTTGGTAATCATGTCGCCCTTCTTAAGGGTGCCCTGGTACACGCGGATGTAGGTGAGCTGGCCATAGCGGTCGTTCACCAGCTTGAACGCGTAGCAGACGAGAGGAGCGTTGTCTTCGGACTTCAGGACAACTTCGGCTTCGTTGTTGTCCAGGTCGAGGGCCTTGTTTTCCACGTCGGTCGGGCAGGGGAGGTAGTCGATAACGCCATCGAGGAGCTTCTGAACGCCGATGTTCTTGTGGGCAGAACCCATGAACACGGGAGTGATGTCCAGACGGATGGTGGCTTCACGGATGGTCTTCTTGATGAGGGCCTTGTCGATTTCGTCCACACCGTACTGGCCTTCCATGGCCTTTTCCATAATTTCGTCGCTGTAGTCAGCGCAGCAGTCGATGAGCTTGGTGCGGTATTCGTTGGCCTGGTCCACCAGTTCGGCCGGGATTTCCTTTTCGATCATGTCGTCGCCGTTGGCGCCTTCGAAGTAGTAGGCCTTCATTTCCACCAGGTCAACCACGCCCTTCAGTTGGTCTTCGAGACCGATAGGAATCTGCATCACGCAGGGCTTGTGGTTCAGCTTTTCGCGGAGCATTTCGGACACGCGGAGCGGGTTTGCACCGGAGCGGTCGCACTTGTTCACGAACACCACGCGCGGCACATGGTAGCGCTTCATCTGGCGGTCAACGGTAATAGACTGGGACTGCACGCCTTCCACGCCGGTGAGCACCAGAATGGCGCCGTCCAGCACACGGAGGGAGCGTTCCACTTCGATAGTGAAGTCCACGTGCCCCGGGGTATCGATGATGTTGATGGAGTCCTGTTCACCGCTCTTGGTGTGGGTCCAGTTAGCAAACGTGGCGGCGGACTGAATGGTGATGCCGCGTTCGCGTTCAAGTTCCATGGAGTCCATCGTGGCGCCGACGCCGTCTTTACCACGAACTTCGTGGATAGCGTGGATACGCTTTGTGAAGTAGAGGATGCGTTCGGTAAGGGTAGTCTTACCCGAGTCGATGTGGGCAGAAATACCGATGTTTCTGTGTTTTTCGATGTTTTTCATTTTTTATTCCACAAATGGAGTTGATGTTTGTTTGAGTTGCGCCCAAATGTAGAAAAAAAAGCCCCCGTTCTCAAGGGCTTGTCATCCACAGGTGCCTATAGTGAGCAAAAAAGCCCCAGTTATTAAACTGGGACGTTTGCGGTCTTTATAAGGGGGCTATTGTAGGTAATGAACTCCGGCCCTAGCCCCCTGGCTCGCACTTCGTTGCTCACCACCCCGAAAATTCGGAAAAGAAAGGCTTTTATGCGGTAGGTTCGTCGGAATGCTGCTCGTCGCTGTTTTTCCCATTCTGGTCAGAAAGAGCCCTGAAATAGGCGGCGGCCGTCTTTCCTACTTCTAAGGTGTCATAGAAGGCGTAGGCCCCGTTGCCGAGAGCCCCGATGGCAGGAATTGCCCGCAAAAGAGTCTTGCCCAGCAGCTTAGAGGAGATGCTGGCCCCGATTTTTGCAAGAATGGCCTTGATGGCTGTGGCGGAAAGCTTCTGCACGATAATCCTGCTGCCCGTGCGGACGGCAATGTCCCGCAAAAGCTGGGCGGCACTGTGCCGGAACAGGCACCAGATCATAGCTTCCCGGCTGAGCAGGGCCAGCTTGCCATAGCTTGCGGCAATGTCCGCTACCAGCTGGGCCTGTATTTTCCAGATGGCGGCAATGTCCGGGATGGCGGTAAGGATACCCGTGATGCCTGCAGGTATAGAAAGGGAGGTGCTGACTGTAGCCGATTTCCAGGCGGCCCGCTGGGCCAACAGCCTGGCCTTGTCGTCGGGGTTCTGGATGGGGGTATAAAGGGAACCGGGAATATCCGTAATCAGCTCGAAAAGGAGGGTGGATGCCTTTTCCGATATCTTTTTCAGGGTCTCTTTCTTGTCTTGCTTTACAATTTCTTCGGCCATAGGAACCTCTGCGGCAAAATGTAAAAAAGACTCCGGAAAAACCGGAGCCTTGATATATAATTTAGTGAATCTTCAGGCAAAAATGCCGGTTTTTGCCCTTACCCGCAGTAGAAGTAGGTCTTCACCAGCTTCTGCATGGCGGTCTTGGACTTGGTGACCTGGGCGCGGAGCGTCTTGTCCTTGAAGGCCTTCAGCTGGTCGATGATACCGTCGATCATGGCGGGGCTGAACACGCCGAATTCCTCGTAGACCTTGCGTTGCTTGGCAAGGCAGTCGGCGCTGGCCCAGCAACTGTCGGGCAGCGTGTCGAGCTTGCTCAACAGCTTCGCGTTTTCCTTCTTGTGGATGTTCACGTTCACGTAGGTCTGTTCGGCCACCTTCAGGCCGTCCTTGAGGCTAAGGCCGTGGCGGCAGGCGACGCAGAGGCCGGCCATGAGCAGGTACACGTTGGCGCTGGCATCCGGAGAACGCATTTCCACGGTCTGCTTCTGGTGGGTGTCGTAGCTCGTGCCCTTTTCGTTCGGGTTTGCGATCTTGCAGAGGTCGGTCTTCGAAGCCCAGCCCAGCGGTACGCGTACCAGCACGGAACGGTTGCGGTCGCCCCAGCACACGTTGGTGGGGGCTTCCTGGTGGGGCACCAGGCGCAGGTAAGAGGTGGGGTTCTGGTTGCCAAATGCGGTGATGGAGGGGGCGAGCTTCATCATGCCGGCGATGGCGCGGCGGGCGGTATCGCTGATGACTCCGTTCTTGAGCATCTGGTTGTTGCCGTCCTTCATGATGCGCATGTGGATATGCAGGCCCGAACCGGCCTTGCCTACGGTGATCTTCGGGGCGAACGTTACGTCGAGACCGAATTCTGCGCCCAGGTTGCGGATCATCCACTTGGCGATGGTGAGCTGGTTGGCTGCGTCTTCGGCGGGGCAGGGGAGGAACTCGATTTCGTTCTGCTCGTAGAGCTTGCCGTCTTGGGTGAAGTTGCCTACTTCGCTGTGGCCGTACTTGATCTGGCCGCCGGCCTGGGCGATGTAGAGCATGCACTTCTGGCGAAATTCGTTGAACTTAGCAAACGGGGCGGATTCGTGGTAGCCCTTCTGGTCAACGGCAGGGAACTCGCCCGTGTCGTCGGCAATTACGTAGTATTCCAGTTCACCCATGGCCTGGAATTCCATGCCGGTCTCCTTCTTGAAGGCCTCGCAGGCCTTGTGGAGGGTGTATTCCGGAGAAGATTCCAGCGGCTGCCCGTCCTTGTTGAAGAAGCTGCAGAGCAGGCAGAGGGTGGGGAGGGTGGCAAACGGGTCCATGAATGCCGTGGAGAAGCGGGGCACTACGTACAGGTCGGAGGAGGAGGCTTCGATGTAGCTGAACAGCGAAGAACCATCAACGCGTTCGCCGCAGCTGAGGATTTCGTCCAGGTAGTCGGCGTCGTTCACCACGAAGTTGAGGGTCTTGAGGCGGCCGTCACCGCCGGCGTACATAAAGTTCACGTGACGGATGTCGTTTGCACGGATGAACTTCTTGATGTCTTCCTTGGTGAATTTGTCACGGGGTTTCTTGAGGGCCGTGACGAGGGCGTTTGCGGACATGTCGATTGTAGCCATTGATTTTCCTTTTTGTTGGTTTTATTCAAAAATTGTAAATAGTTTTGTTGTTGATTTTCCTAATTTATCATTTTATTTTGCAAAAAGTATCATCGAGTAACGAAAAATTACAGATTTTGTAATTTTGCCAAAAAATGCCCGTTTCAGCCATAAAAAAAAGACCCGTTAGGGGTCTTTTTACATTTTTTTTTGTGGATGAGGGCTGTGCCCTCCCTAGTCATTATCATCTTTTTTTCTTTTTCTTTTGCTTGGGCGGGGTATAGTTGCTCCCCACTTGTCCGCCGTTGTTCTGCTTGCGGGCGAAGTCGCCGACCTTCTTGAACATTTCCTTCATGGTCTCGTACTGCTTGAGCACCGCGTTCACGCGACCGATTTCGGTGCCGGAACCCTTGGCTACGCGTGCCTTGCGGCTGCCGTCCAGAATCTGCGGTTTCTTGCGTTCCTTGGGCGTCATGGAGCTGAGCACGGCTTCCACGTAAACCAGTTCCTTTTCGTCAATCTGGTCGATGGGGAGCTTGTTCAGGCCCGGAATCAGGCTCAGAATGTCCTTGATGCGGCCCAGCTTCTTGATGGTGCGCAGCTGGTTCAAGAAATCGTTCAGGTCGAAGGTGTTGTTGAGAATCTTCTTCTTCAGGTCCTTGGCGTCTTTTTCGTCGATGACCTGCTGGGCTTTTTCCACGAGGCTCACCACGTCGCCCATGCCGAGGATTCGGCTGGCCATACGGTCGGGGTGGAACAGTTCAATTTCGGGGAGCTTTTCGCCGACACCGATAAAGCAGATAGGCACGCCCGTCATCTTCTTGATGCTGAGTGCTGCACCGCCGCGGGTGTCACCGTCCATCTTCGAAAGGCAAACGCCCGTAAAGTTTAGGCGGTTCCAGAAGGTCTCTGCCACGTTCACCGCTTCCTGACCGATCATGGCGTCGGCCACGAATAAAATTTCATCCGGGTGAACGGCGTCGCGGGCCTTTTCCAGTTCCTGCATCAACTCTTCGTCGATCTGCAGGCGGCCTGCGGTATCGTAAATCACTAAGTCAAAGCCGTTGTCCTTGGCGTACTGGTAACCGTGCTTGATGATTTCGACCGGATTGCCCTGGCCTTCGTCGTAAACGGGAATGCCGATAGACTTGCCCAGCACCTGCAACTGCTTGATAGCGGCGGGGCGGTACACGTCGGCGGCCACCAGGAGCGGCTTCCTCTTCTTTTTGCTGCGCATCCAGAGAGCGATTTTGCCGGCGAAGGTGGTCTTACCGGAACCTTGGAGACCGACCATCATGATTCCCACCGGAGCGGGACCGGAGAGATTGATTTCCTTGGTCTCGCCACCCATCACGGCCACTAGCTCGTCATGGATGATTTTCACGATCTGCTGACCGGGGGTCACCGAGTTCAGCACTTCGGAGCCCATGGCCTTTTCCTTGACGGCCTTTACGAAGTCGCGGGTCACGTTGAAGTTTACGTCGGCTTCGAGGAATGCTCGGCGCACTTCGCGCAGCGATTCGGCGATATTTTCTTCGGTGAGCTTGCCCTGCCCGCGCAGGTTCTTGAGGGTAGATTCTAGAGAGTCGGTCAGCTGTGAAAACATAGTGGGTCAAAGATAGTATATTCGGAGTTTAGATTTCGGAATTCGGAATTAGAAACCTGTTCTAGCGATGGTAAAAAAGCTAAATTAAGGCCCATGATTTCGAAAGGTATGGAATATCTGGAGTCAAGACTGATGTTCGGGATGGTTCCCGGTCTGGAATCCACCTTCAAGATTTGCGAGGCCTTGGGTAACCCGCAAAAATCTTTCCGCACTATCCATGTGGTAGGGACCAACGGCAAGGGCTCCTGCAGTTATTATCTGGCTGGGGTGTTGCAGACCCACGGGCTCAAGACGGGGCTCTACACCAGCCCGCATCTCATAAGCCTGCGGGAACGGATTCGAGTGAACGATGTGCCCGTCTCTGATGCAGACCTGGACCGCCTCTTTTTGCAGGTTAAAGCCGCCGCCGAAATCGCCCGTGTTGAGCCTACATTCTTCGAGGTAGTTACCGTGGCCGCCTTCCTCTACTACAGGGAGCAGGGCGTGCAGGTGGCGGTTTTGGAAGCGGGCATGGGCGGCCGTCTGGATTCTACCGCCGTCGCCCGCGGGAACATTGCCGTTGTCACCAGCATTGGGCTGGAACATACCGAAGTCCTGGGCGCAACCGAAAGCGCCATTCTGCAGGAGAAAATGGGGGTGATGCCGCAAGGGACGGCACAAGGGCCTGATGGGACTGCGCCGGTCAAGACCTTCATCGTGGGCGGCCTTTCTCTGGAACTGCTGCAGGAGGCAAAAGACTTCGCCGCCGCGGTCGAGGCGGAAATTCTGGTTCCCGAAATCCGCGAAGACATTGAACTGCCAAACTTGGGACGGCATTATGTGGAAAACGCAAGCCTCTCCCTAGCGGCGGCGGAACTGTTCTTGCGGCAGGCGAGTGGGGACTTTCCGAATGCAATGCCCTACAGCGACGGCCTTGCCCTGGATACCTTAAAGACCCGCTCCTGGCCCGGCCGTATGCAGCAGCTTTTTGACGCCAAAGGATCGCTCCGCTTTATTCTGGACGGCACCCACAATTCCCATGCGGCAAGACGCCTGGCCGAAACTCTGGACCGCTACTATCCGGGCCAAAAGTTCCCCTGCGTCTTTGGTGCCCTCAAGGACAAGGACGTAGAGAAAATGCTCAGGTTCCTTGTGCCCTACGTTTCGGAGTGGCACCTGGTCCGGACTCCTTACGAGCGTTTCCGCGAACCGTCGGAAATTGCGGCTATTCTTGAGAGGCTTGGTCAGAAAGTGGCCACCACGGGGCCTTTGTCAAAAGATGTTTTGGATAAAGTAACTGGCTCGCAGGGTGCTCAACCTACGCTTGTTACAGGCTCCCTCTACATGATAGGGGAGGTCATTGACCTGCTGAAGGATGACTTTGAAGAGCTTGCCTTTTTCCGCAGCCTCACGAAAGCCACCAACGAACACCGATAGCGGGCTACACGAATTTGTCATCCCCGCATCCTTCCTTGTCATCCTCGCGATCCCTCTTGTCATCCCCGCGCAGGCGGGGATCTGCTATCATCTCGGTCGGGGATCTCCTTGCCCTTCCCATTGTCACCCCGGGCCTGTTTTTAACAAATCTTTCCCTCGATGTGTATCTTCCCTCGAGAGCAGATTCACTTCGTTCGACTGCTCTCTCGGGAAGCACACATCTCGGTCAAAAAACAAGCGTTGGCTCTGGCATACAAGTGCTTTTTCGGGTAAGGATATTTACTATAGGTCCGGGCAGTTACAACAGGCGGAAACTCTTGTGACTGTTAGTCCCTGCGAGTTTCCCCCGAGATGTCATCCCCGACTTGGTCGGGGATCTCCTTGCCCTTCCCATTGTCACCCCGGTCCCTCCTACTTGTCATCCCCGACTTGGTCGGGGATCTCCCCTCTTTCCCCGCATTTCACACTTTCTTCATTTGATATTCCCGAGAATTTTATATAGATTGCATACAAACAACCTTCTCAAAAGGATTGGACATGAAAAAGCTTTTCCTTGACGCCACATTTGCGGCCCTGTGCACCGCGCTGCTGTCCGCCTGCGGTGGTGACAGCGGTTCGAGTGCTGACAGTTTAGATGAATTGTCAAGTTCCAGTGAAATGGATGGTGCTGAGTCTAGCGATTCCGAAGGTGGCGAAAGTTCCGGCAGTGGCGAAGGCAATTCGTCTAGCGCTTCCGAAGAGCCGGAATCCAGCGGCTCCGAAGGCGTAGAAAGCTCTTCTGCATGTGTTCCCGGCGGCAGCAGCGACGCCAGCACCTACGACGTGGTCACCGGCATGCTTACCGATTCCCGCGACGGACAGACCTACAGGACCGTGAAAATCGGCTCTCAAATATGGATGGCGGAGAACTTGAATTACGAGGCGGAAAGCAGCTGGTGCTATGGCGACGACCCTGCCAACTGCACTAAGTACGGTCGCCTGTACACCTGGGCTGCGGCAGTGGGCAAGGATGAGGACGAGTGTGGCTACGGATACAGATGTGGCCTAGGCTCGGGAGATATTCGTGGTGCATGCCCCAAGGGCTGGCACCTGCCAAGCCATGATGAATGGGAAGCCCTGTTCACGGCGGTGGGAGGCTCTTCTACGGCGGGTTCCAAGCTGAAGTCCCAGACTGGCTGGACGGCGTACAGCGGCATCACCAACGAGGATGCCTTCGGGTTCTCGGCGCTTCCTGCCGGCTACAGGAACGACAATGGGGATTACTACTACGAGGGCGACATCGCGTACTTCTGGAGTTCTACCGAGGGCAACGGCTTCAGCGCGTACTACATGAGTTTGTACTGCAACGGCGACGATGCGGGCCTGTACGGCAGCTACGGCAAGGACGACGGGTTTTCTGTTCGTTGTCTAATGGATTAGGTCTTAGGTTATAGGTTGTAGGTCTTAGGGCCGCTTGTTACAAGATGTGCCATCCTGACGGCCTCGCCTTTTTCCGCGTTCTCACAAAAGCCACCAACGAACACCGGTAGGAATTACAAATCAAACAAATCTGCGTGTGTGCCTGTGCGGGTTAATTCAAGAATAAGCAAATTCTCTTTCTTCTGATAAATTAACAACCAATCGGGGCGTATATGCAGCTTGCGATGCCCTGCCCATTTCCCATTGAGGGCATGATCGTGTAGACGCTCTTCTAGCGGTTCGTCATTGGCGAGTTTTGAAACAACGGAGTATAATTCCGCCATATCGTAGTTTCTTTTTTTCGCACGTTTGAGGTCCTTCTTGTATTGAGATGTCCACTGAATCTTATATGGTTGATTCTTTTCTACCACAGTTTCATCTCCTGAATGGCTTCATTGAGGGTGTAGGTTTTAACTTTTGACGGGTTTTTCCTGTATTTCTCGATGAGCTTGTCGCCTTCTTTCATGGCCTTGATGGTTTCGCTGTTTGGGCGGTCAATGCCTATTTCGAAGGGGATTTTTCCTTCGCGCAGAACTTGCTTGGTGAACACGTTGTAGAGTCCGGAAATGGTCATCCCGACTTTTTCGCAGAAATCGGCAATGCCCTTTTTGTCTTCGTCGTCCAGTGTGATTGTCAGGTTGGCCATTTTTACCTCGTTTGTGTGGTTTTTAAGTGTTTTATCCATTAAAATTACATAAAATACACTTGAAATACAAGTGCTTTTGTGTGTATTTTGTCTCATTTTGCGTGTTGCCTCCGTTTTTGGTGTGCTTATCTGTATATAAGACGGAGATGTAGGCCGAAAAAAGCCTTGTAAAGGAAATTTTTACGATGGAGTGAAAGGGGGATACCCCGTCAAGCGGGGCATGACAAGAGGGGAGGTCCGGCATGACAGCAGGGGGGGACTTCTTGGAGGAAACTCGCAGGGACTAACAGTCACAAGAGTTTCCGTCTGCAGAAACGGTTTAGCCCCAAAAGGTCTTGACCGCAAAGCACTTGTGAACCAGAGCCGTTCTTGTGTTTTTCGACCGAGATGTGAGTTTCTCGAGTGAACAGTCGAACAAAGTGAGTCCCTGTGAACGAGGGAAGGCTCACATCGAGGGAGAGATTTGTTAAAGGACATACCCACCATAATGATAGCGGATCCTCGCCGGAGCCTGCCCTGAGCAAGGTCGAATGGGCGAGGATGACAATGAAAGAGCGATGGGGTTTTAGGGGCGAAGCCCCTAGGAGAGGGGGTAGGCAAAGACTTGCCCTAGATTCTTCGACTCCACTTCGTTTCGCTCAGAATGACACGGAGCAAGGCTTTGACGAGGGGGAGGCTTCCCCCACATTAGGGATAGAGATTGCTTCACTGCGCTTGCGCAATGACAAGTGTTAGGTAGTCTTTGCGGCTTTCTTCTGCTTTACAATCAGCACGATGAGCCAAATAAGTCCGGTGAGAATCATGAGGCTGCAGAGCGTCTGGCCGCGGCTCATGCCGAACAGGTCCACGCGTCCAATGTGGGCGTCGGGCATGCGGAAAAACTCGATGAAGAACCGTGCGGTGCCGTAGCCTATCAAGTACAGGCAGGGCATCTTGTCGTGGAGGACTGGAATGCGGCGCAGGTTGTAGAGCGCTACGAACAAAAGAACGCCTTCGAAGAGCATTTCGTAGAGCTGGCTCGGGTGATGGAGCACCGGCGGGCTCACCAGGCTGTCTTTTGCCAGCGGGAACCACATGCCGATGGGGCTGGTGGTCACTTCGCCAAAGAGCTCCCCGTTGATGAAGTTTCCCCAGCGTCCCCAGGTGTAGGCGAGGGGCGCCAGCAGAAAGCAGAGGTTCAGGGTTTTCCACAGGTCCATCTTGTTGCGCTTGATGCCGATGATGGTGAACACGGTGCCAAGGATTAGCCCCCCGTGGTAGCTCATGCCCGAAATGCCCACGAAATGCCCGTTGCTCATGGGAATAAGGATTTCGGTGGGGTTAGCGAGGTAGTAGTCCGCCTTGTAGAAGAACACGTAGCCAAGGCGCGCCCCGATGATGATGCCCGCGATAATCCAGGTGAAAAGGCTGTCGAACTGTTCCTTGGTGTAGCCCAGGTTTTCTTTCTTGTTGATGTGGGTCAGGGTCAGGTAGCCCGTGACGAAGGCGAAAATGTACATGATGCCGTACCAGCGCACGGGGAAACTCCCCAGCGTGAATGCGGTTCCGTCAAAATACGTGGGAATCAGGTTCCACCAGGACAAATCCATGTTACTTTCCTTTCTTGGTGTTCAAATTCTGGTGCGCCCAGTAGTTCATGATCATGGCGGCCACTTGGGTGGCTGGCTGGCTGCGGACCTTCTGCAGGTCGTGAATCTGCAAGATGACCACCACGATGGCTTTTTTGGGGTCTTCCTTGGACTGGGCGAATCCCTTGAACCATTCGTAGCGTCCGTAGGGGTCGTGCCCGTCCAGGGAGCCGGTCTTTCCGCCGATGTCCAGGGCGTTGTAGTTCTTGCGGGCCATGTTCCGGGTGGAAATTTGCTTGCGGGCCGTTCCGTTGGTGATGGAGCGGATCATGGCCTGCCTAAGCCCGTAGTAGGTGTTCTCGCTGAAGGAACCTGCGTTCAGGGCGATGCGGTTCTTGGGAGCGTAGGGGGCCAGGTTTTCGGCCCAGGGAATTTCAAGGGGCTTCTTGGCGAGAATCGCCCGGACTTGTGCCGCCGCCAAAAGCGGGGTGAGGGTGGTGGATTCCGTAAAGCCGCAGCTTACCTCGGCAAGTCCGTAGCCGCTGTCGGGTGGCGTGTAGCTGGAACGCCCCGGGATGCCGCTTGGGAAGTTGGTGTTGTAGCCCAGTTTCTTGGCGGCTTCTTTCAGCTTGCCTGCGCCAACGTTCAGGCCTATGAGGGCGAGGGGCGGGTTTGCGGACATGGCGTAGGCGTCTTGCAGCTCGATGGTGGGGCCCGTGTAGTTCTCCTTGACCCGTAACTGGTTCTTGTACAGCGTGTGGTAGGAGCCGATCATGGGGATGGGGGTGTTCAGGGAGTAGCGCTTGCTGTCCATGGCGGCGGCGATGGTGATGGTCTTTGCCAGGGAGGCTGCGGGGAAGGTATTCTTCACGAAAAAGTCCGGCGTACTCTGGACCTTTTCGTTTTTGCGTTCGCCCCAGGCGATAATCTCGTTGGTCTGCACGTCCACCACCAAGATGACGCCGTACATGGGCTTGAAACGGCGGAGCATATTGTCGATTTTTTCGGCCAGGAACACGTTTTTCTGGGCCTTGATGTGGGTGGAGTCGATGACCTCGATTTCGGGGGGAACCTCGGGCGTGACCGCCGCGGTGATGGCGGCCTGGGCATTAGCCATGTCTTCGGCCTTCTGCTCGGCGGGGGTCAGGGGCGAACCTTCGGCCATGGCGGTTTCAATGTCTCTTGCTCCGGAATCGCTTGCGGCGCTGTCGTTGACTGGATTACTGGCGGTGTTGCCTGCGGAGTCGGCGGCAACGAGGGGTGCTTCCGGCGCTTCGGGGAGCTTTGCGACTTCTTCTTTTTTGCCGCCTCCGAAAATGCAGGAGCCTATCATGAAACAGAGGGTCGCGAATATCCCTAGGGCGATAATGCGGTTGCGGAGCCGTTGGGCGTAGGGCAGGGGTTGAATGGGCATCTGTTAAAGGGATTCCTTGAAGATGGTCTTGCGGTAGTAGGCCAGTTCGGCGATGCTTTCCCGGATGTCGTCCAGGGCCTGGTGCTTCTCTTGCTTCTTGAATTCGGGCAGGTTCGGGTACCAGCGGAAGGTGAGTTCCTTGATGGAACTGACGTCGATGTTCCTGTAGTTCAGCCAGCCCGTTACCTTGGGCATGTACTTGTACATGAACCTGCGGTCCTGCGTGATGGAGTTTCCGCAGAGCACGTTCAGTTTCTCCTGGGTGAAGGGCTTGATAAAGTCCAGGGTCATCTGGTCGGCGTCGGCAATGGAAAAGCGGGATTTGCGGCAACGGTCGATAAGCCCGCTCTGCTTGTGGTGCTTGGAGTTCCACTCGTCCATGCCGTTGAAGATGTTTTCGGTCTGGTAGATGGCGAGCACCGGGCCTTCGGCGAGAATGTTCAGGTTCGGGTCGGTCACGATGGTGGCCACTTCGAGGATTACGTCTTTTTCGGGGAAGAGCCCCGACATTTCCAGGTCCATCCACACCAGGTTCGGTGCGCTTTTAATCTTTGCCATAACGGTGCTAAATCTAGTTTTTTTCAAAAAGTTGAGAGATGAGTCTGTGCCAATGTTATCTTTTCATCGCATTTTTCTGTCCGTTTTTCACCGGTGGTGTCTTTTTGTCGCCAACTTTCGCCAAATGATAAATAAAACTATTTAATGTAAGTTTTTTATTTTCTATATTGGCCCGCGTTAATTTGTTACACCAATAGGAGCAATTATGGAAGAAGTCGTAATCACTGGTATGGGCTGCGTTTCGGCCCTTGGCAACAGCCCCGATGTACTTTGGGATAATCTTTTGCAGGGAAAGTCCGGCATTGCCACTATTGACCGCTTTGACGTAAGCGCATGCCCCATCAAGATTGCCGCCGCCGTGAAGGAATTCGACGGTTCCGAATATTTCAGCAATCGCGACCAGTCCCGTTTTTCCAAGTGCATCCAGTATGCCGTCTATTCCGCCTACAAGGCCCTGGCCAACGCAGGAATTGACCCCAAGGCCGAAGACCCCAGCCGCTCCGGCGTGATTATCGGTGCCGGTGTGGGCGGCATGAACATGTATTCGGATAGCGCCGTGACGCTAGCCAACCGCGGTCCTAGCCGTGTGTCCCCCTTCTTTATCCCCATGGCCATCGTGAACATGCCCGCCGGCGAAGTTTCTAACCGTACCGGTTGGATGGGCCCCTGCTTTGCAGTTGTTTCTGCCTGTGCCACCTCCAACCACTCCATCGCCGCCGCCTACGACGCCATCCGTCTGGGTCGTGCCGACATCATGCTGGCTGGCGGTACCGACGAGACGGTGAACCCGCTGGCCTTGGCTGGCTTTACCAACATGCATGCCCTGAGCAAGCGTAACGACGACCCGTCCACAGCATCTCGCCCCTTCGACAAGGACCGCGACGGCTTTGTGATGGGCGAAGGTTCCGGCATTCTGGTGCTTGAAAGCCTCTCTCACGCCAAGAAGCGCGGCGCCAACATTCTGGCCCGTATCGCAGGCGTTGGCATGAGCGCTGATGCCCACCACATGTCCGCTCCCCGCGAAGACGGCGAAGGCGTGCGTCTCGCTATCGAGATGGCGCTCCGCGATGCAGGAATTTCTCCGAACGACGTGGGCTACGTGAACACCCACGGCACTTCTACTCCTCTTGGCGACGTGGCCGAATGTTCCGCCCTGGAAAAGGTGTTCGGCGCCCGCGACAGCCTGAAGGTGAACTCCTCCAAGTGCATGATCGGGCATGCCCTGGGTGCCGCCGGCGCTCTCGAGGCTATTATTACCGTGAAGTCCCTGCAGAACCAGATGGTTCATGCCACGAGGAACGTGTTCAACCAGGACGAACGCATCCACCTGGATGTGTGCGCCAACAAGAACACCAGTCACGACTTCAAGTACGCCCTGTCCGACGGCTTCGGCTTTGGCGGCCAGAACAGCGTGCTTTTGCTTGCCCGCGACTAATCTTAATTAGGAATTAGGATTTCGGATTTCGGAATTTATTGCCTAGAAATAATTCCGAATTCTGAAATCCGAACTCTGAATTGAGATTTTTCTATCTTTGCTGGCGTGAATTTTGCAATGCGAAAAATTCTCGCTGTGTTAGTGCTTGCGCTGGTGTGCCTTGTGCAGCCTTCGCTGTCGGCTCCTTACGATCCGCCCACCTGGCGCGATTCCACCTGGGACTACCGCAGCGAAGATTCTACGGACCTGGCAGGAGAAGTATCCTGGCTCAAGGTTGGGGGTGTTGCCTCTCTGACGCTCATTGCCTACGGGGCTGCCTACTGGCTTGTTTTTGACAAGGGCTGGTGGGACGAGCAGGGCAACCATTTCCATTTCGAGAACGACTTTGACTACGCCCTGAACCTGGACAAGTTCGGGCATTTCGCCTCGGGGGTGGCCATGGGCGAACTCTTTTACGAGGGGTATCGCTGGGCCGGTGCTACGGAGTTCCAGTCCTACTTGTTTGCTGGGCTTTCCGCCATGATGACCCACATCGCCATCGACGTGAAAGACGCCTATTCTCCGGAGTGGGGCTTTAGCATTTTTGACGTGCTCTCCGGGACGTTGGGCGGTTTCTTGCCTATGGCGGAGCGCTACGTGCCCTTGTTCAAGTACGTGGACCTCAAGTGGAGCTACTGGATTAACAGCAGGGCCTATTACGACCAGGGCAAGATAGATGGAAAGAACCACACCTGTGTCTTTACCGACGATTATGTGAATCAAACATTCTGGGCGTCTTTCAAGATTTATCGCATGTTGCCGGCAGCTGTCCGCAGCTATTACCCCAGCTGGCTTGCCATTGCGGCCGGTTTAAGCATTGACGATGGTGTCTTTTTGCATAACAAGGAGATTACCCCCCACAGGGAAGTGTATATCGCCCTGGACTACGACCTAGAGGCGTTCCGCCCCCAGAGCCGCATGGCACGCACCCTGATAAAGAGCCTGAACTATTTCAAACTGCCGGCACCGGCTGTGCAAGTTTATCCTGAATTCCACTGGTTCTTGTTGTATCCCATCAAATTCTAGCCCCACCCCAGTTGTCATCCTGACCCTGAACTAGTTTTGGGGGAATACGGTAGGTACCGCGGGTCTGGATTCTTCAGTCGCTACGCGCCCTCAGAATGACGTCTTGAGTTAATGTTTTTTATATTTCTGTCAAATGCAAATGAAACTCCGGATATTGCTCTTCTGGAGCGTTTTTTGGGTTATGTGCGGAACCTCGGGGGCTGCCCCTGTGGTGGGTTCCGAACGTACCCGGAATTTGCAGGGCCTGGAACATTCCCCCATGCTTATGGAGTACCACAGGCAGACCGTGGGGGAGGACCGCCAGTTCTTTACCTACCCCAGGCGTGATTACGGATTTATCCGGAACTTTACCCGCACGGAGTCCGGAGCCATGATGTTCATGGCCGATACTACCGGGGAGTTCTTTGGCAGGAACCACAGCTTTGGTGTGGCGGCCTCTCCGGTGTTCGGGGCGGAATACCGCGGTAGTGAATCCCTGGGCGATACCCTGTGGCCCTCCTTTGACGGGGGCATTTACCTGCGGGGTTACGCCGACTCCCTGGATTTCGATCTGGATGCCCGCATGTATGCCGGCGAACATTCCGCCAAAAAGCCCAAGAGTTTTGACGGCGAGGTTTTTGACGTGCAGACCAAGGAAGGCAATGCCGGTGCCGACTACGTGAGCTATTCCCGCTACAGGGCACACATGGCCTTGAACTACGCCTGGGCAAGGTTGCAGCTGGCCCGTGACGTGCTCCACTGGGGGCCGGGCTACTACAACAATCTATCCCTGAACCAGTTTGCCTTGCCCTACAACATGCTCTCCCTGGACCTGACCTTTGGACCCCTGCGAGTGTTCAGCGTGTATGCAGACCTTCGGGTGGACAGCTGGAGTTATAGCAGGAACAACCTGAACGACCGGAACCTGTATGCCCACCGCTATGAACTGGCCCTTGGAAACCTGACTATCGGCATGAGTGAAATCCAGGTGCTGTACAACGAGAACAAACCCTGGCTGTTCGTGCCCATCGCTCCGCTTTTTATTGAAAAGGGCAACTACACCGAGCGGGTAAACAACGGGGCTCTGGCCCTGGACTTGAACTACCGCCTGTTCAGTGCGGTCAGGCTTTATGGTGAATTCTTCTTGGACGATTTGGAATCTCCCAATGCGGTTTACGAGAACAAGTACAGCAACAACCGCTGGGCGGGCATGCTGGGTTTGCAGGCGGGGCACGACTTTTACGTGGGGCAAAAGCGACTCAGTGCGGGTACCATTGCCGAAATCGCCCGTGTGGAGCCCTACACCTATTGTCATTACGATACCGCCCATGCGCAGCTCGCGAACCTGGGGGCTCCTCTCGGGAACCCCAACGGCCCCAACAGCTTGTCGGTGGACTGGACGGTATATGCCCAGGCGGCCCTTGGGTCCCTTGGACAGTTGTTTGCGGGCGTACACCAGAAATGGCTGTGGAAGGGCACCGATGCCGGGAGTAACATCGAAGACCCTTACAAGACGGTGCGCAAGCGTTTTGCCCATGGGGCGCCTCTTGTTTATACCGTGGCTCCAGCCATCGGGTACAACGGACGGTTTGTAGGCTTTTCGGGAGAGTTGACCTTGGGGGACTCCAAGGCGGCAGACATTAGAGTTTCATTCATGTGGTAGCATATGGCGAACATTAAAGAGAGAATTAAGGGAAACGTGCATTTCAAGGCGCTGATGAACAGTTTCCGTTTGCGTAAGCGGGTGCTGGCCCTGGCCGATGCCTTTGTGGTGGCGGTGTCGGCTTTGATCGCCAACTACCCTCTGCCCCTTTTCGCCGACCGCATTGGTCGCCCGGACCTGTTTGTCATCATTGTCACCAGCATCATCTGCTGTTTTGGAAGCCTTCTGTTCTTTGGAGCCTACAACAAGTTGTGGCGCTATTTCAGCAAGCGGGATTACTTGAGCTGCGTCAAGGGAATTGTCGTAGGTATTGCTGTGGCTTATGGCCTGGTGTACCTGTTCCATAAGGATTTGTTTTGGAAATTTGCCTTGCTCCATGCTGTTGTTGCCGTAGTGGGCGTCTCCCTGTTCCGTTACCTGTTCCGTAGGACCTTTGTGTCATTGGTTTTTACGGGAATGCATGAGGCCGAACGTAAGCGCACCATGATTATCGGTGCCGGAAATGCGGCTATGCTGTTGTTGAATGAAATTCGCAACAACCAAAACGATGCAAACCATGGGGAAAACACGGGTTCTGCAAAGAATATCAATCCCGTGTGTTTGATAGATGACGACCGCTATAAAATTGGCAAGCCCTTTAACGGGGTGCTGGTGGCGGGAACTACATCGGATATCCCGAAAGTGGTAAAGGAATTGCGGATTGAGCAGATTATCTTTGCTATCCCTAGTTGTCCGCCTAAGGATAGACAGGCTATCTTGGATATTTGCGGAAAGACGGGCCTTCCGGTGAAGGTGTTGCCCTTTATTGGAAGCCTTTTGGATACCTCTGCGGTGGGTACGGGTTCGACCAGTTTTGTAAGCCAGATTCGTGACATCAAGGTGGAGGATTTGTTGGGACGCGAACCCATACGGTTCAACAATTCTGAAATTCGCGAGTTCATCGAGGGTAAAGTCTGCATGGTCACCGGCGGTGGTGGCAGCATCGGTAGCGAACTGGTGCGCCAGATTGCAAAGTATAAGCCCAAGCAGGTGATTATCGTGGATATCTACGAGAACAATGCCTACGAAATCCAGCAGGAACTGGTGATGGAGTATGGCGACCGCCTGAACCTGGTGACTCTGATTGCAAGTGTTCGCGACTATTTCCGCATGAACCAGATTTTCAAGAAGTACGAACCCCAGGTGGTGTTCCACGCGGCGGCCCACAAGCACGTGCCCCTGATGGAAAATAATCCTATGGAAGCCATCAAGAACAACGTGGTGGGCACGTTCAACATGGCCACGCTTTCGCTGCTGCACAACGTGAAAAAGTTCGTGATGATTAGCACCGACAAGGCGGTGAACCCAACCAACGTGATGGGGGCTTCAAAACGCTGTTGCGAGATGATCGTGCAGTTCTTTGCGCAACAAAAGGACTGCAAGACCGAATTCGTGACCACTCGCTTTGGAAATGTGCTGGGGAGCAACGGCTCCGTGATTCCGCTGTTCAAGCGCCAGATAGAGCAGGGCAAGCCCGTGACGGTGACACACCCCGACATTATCCGCTACTTTATGACCATTCCGGAGGCGGTGAACCTGGTGCTTACGGCGGCAAGCTTTGCCCATGGCGGCGAAATTTTTGTTCTGGATATGGGGCAGCCCGTGAAGATTGTGACCTTGGCCGAAAACCTGATCCGTATGTATGGCAAGGTGCCTTACAAGGATGTGGAAATCAAGTTCACGGGATTGCGACCTGGCGAAAAACTGCTCGAGGAATTGCTGATGAACGAAGAGGGCCTACAGAAGACCAAGAACAAGCTCATCTATATCGGAAAGCAGATTGAGATTGATGCCGATACCTTTATCAATGAACTGTGGACATTGAAGAATGCTGCTCAGGAAAATGACGACAAGACCGCCATTTCTGCCTTGCATCACATTGTACCCACCTTCACCACTCCCGAGGAATTCAACAAGACGGTAAGGATGCCAAAGGTGTAAATTTTGGCGGGTGTCGCCAATCAGAGGAGCATGCTATGGACCAGAAACTGAAAATTCTTCTTTCTTTCGCTGTAGCCCTGTTCCTTGGAGCTTGCGGCGATTCCTCCAGTTCTTCTAGTGACGAAGACCAGGTGCTGCTCAGCACCACTGTCAAGAAAGACGGTATCGACATGCTGAGCTTTGGTAGCCTGAATCTGGACGTGGCGGCGGATTCGTTCCTTGCGGTATTTGAACTGGGGGACATTGTAACGGTGATGGTGGACGGTTACGACACCCTGGAAGTCCCCGTTGTGCCGGACTACGATGCCGTTTCTCCCGGGGAGCTTTTGCTGCGTGTGGTGTCGGGTAAGCCCCACGTGACTCTGGGCATCAACTTTGGGCAGCTTGCCGTTGCCCTTGGCATTGCAGAAAACGCTCCTGCGGGTTCGGAATACCCCTACCGGCTGAAAGATGTCGAGTTGCCAATCGAGGTGAACGTTGCCCTGAAGGACAAGGGCGGCTTCAAGGAAAACCTTGAAATGCTGGAATACCAGAACTACGGGCTGGTCATGGATAACTATCCGGAATTGTCTGTAGCAGATTTTGCCAACTTCAGGGAAATTGCCACCACGGGAATGGGGAAGGGCGTGCTCTACCGTTCTTCTAGCCCTATCGACCCGGTGGATGGCCGCAATACATACGCAGATTCCCTGGCCAAGGCGGCCAAGGTGGCCACCTTCATCAACCTGACGGATACGGACAAGGGTGCCAAGGCCTACGAGGGTTTTGACAAGTCCTACTACGCTACGCAGAAAGTGGTATATCTCTCTTTGCCGGCGTCGTTCACTACCAACCTCTTCAAGGAAGGCTTGGTAAAGGGCCTACGGTTCATGCTCGAAAACGAGGCCCCTTATCTGGTGCACTGCCAGATGGGCAAGGACCGTGCGGGCTTCGTGAGTGCTGTGCTGGAAGCCTTGATGGGTGCTTCTGCCGAAGAAGTAGAGAAGGACTACGTGAAAACCTACGATAACTACTATAACGTGGTGCACGGCAAGCAGCAGCGCCTTACGGAGTCGCAGCTGGACTGGTTCCAGGCCCTGATTGTCCGCAATATGAAAATGGCCTACTCCGATGCGGGCGTGAATATTGATGACTTCGAAAATGTTGACCTGGCCAAGGCCACGGAACAGTACCTGGAAAAGTTGGGACTGTCCAAAAAAGAAATAGCGGACCTGAAGGCCCGCCTGAAGTAATAAGTTTTTTTCACCTGAAACGTCATTCCGGGCTTGACCCGGCGGACAGCACTTGGCAATTTATTGCCTAGTGCGCATGGCCACCTTTAGGTGGGAAACTAGATGGCGGATCAAGTCCGCCATGACGTAGTGCTTAGAATATGTGCAATCAAGTTTATAATTGCATTGCTTTCTGAAAAAAACGAGTCTTAGGGAAGGCGGATGCCGTCGTCCTGGATCAGGATTTTTCCTTCGCGGTAGAGGGTCCCGAGAATCTTCTTGAAGGTCTTTTTGGACATGCCGAATTCCTTCTGGATGGTTTCCGGGTCGGTGTGGTCGCCGTAGGGCAGGAACCCGCCCGCTTCGGAGAGTTTCCGGAGCACTGCGTTCGGGCTGTCGCTTTTCATGAGCCCCTTGTAGCCTACGGGCGAAAGGTTCAGGGTGATTTTACCGTCGTTTGTGAACCGCTGGATGTAGCCCGGCATGGTGTCGCCGATGTAGATGCGTTTTGTGCCGGGCGTGACCATGAGGCGCCCCGTATAGCGGTAGTTCACCAGAAAGTCCACGTAGTCCGGCGTGACTTCGTAGGCGGCCAGTTCCACCCGCTCTCCCACGTGGAGTTCAGAGGTGTCGGTGTCGATGAAGCTCTTGATTTTTTCGGTAGCCACCAGACGGTTGCTCTTGTCGTCCAGCAGAATATAGACCACGCAGCGGTCGCCCCGCTGGAGTTCTCCCAGCTGTTGCTTGTAGGGCAAGAACAGGTCCTTGTTCAGCCCCCAGTCCAGGAACGCTCCCACGCGGTTTACGTCCTTGACTTCCAGCACGGCGAATTCTCCGGCCTGGGCGTAAGGTTTCTGCAGGGTGGCGATGGGTCGGTCTTCGCTGTCCATATACACGAACACGTCCAGGATTTCGCCTTCTTCCAGGGAAAATTCCTCCCGGTTTCCGGGGAGCAGTACCCTTCCGCCGGTTTCCAGCTCCAGGTAATACCCCTGGGGCATGATGCTTTCGACCCGGGCGCGATTGTATTTGCCGATTTCCATAATTGCCTTTCCGTTCAAGTGTCCGCGATTGCGGGGTTGATGTCGCGACCATCCGCGACGATAAAAATATAGGATTTTATTATATTCAACAACGAATTATGATAGACTTTATCGGCGACATTCACGGTCACGCTACCGAACTGCGGGCCCTGCTAAAGAAGCTGGGCTATGTGGAACGTGGCGGTGTTTTCGCCTATCCGGGAAATGCCCGTAAGGTGGTGTTTCTCGGGGACTACATCGACCGGGGCTCTGAATCCCGGGAGACTATCGACCTGGTCCGCGCCATGCGTGACGCCGGAGCTGCTACCGCCCTCATGGGAAACCACGAATTCAATACCCTCTGTTTTTGGCAGCAGAACGGTGCTGGCGGTGGGCATTTCCTGAAGACTATTACAGGTGGCTACCTGCGGGACCATTCCTTCAACAAGGTTGCGATTCTTGCACGGACGGTGGAATCTTACCGCGGGCGGCAGCAGGAATTCCAGGAAATGCTGGACTTTCTGAAAACCTTGCCGTTCTATATGGAAACGGACTTGTTCCGGGCGCAACACGCCTGCTATGACGCCGAATGCGTACAGACCCTGCGTGAGGCGGGCATTACAAGCTTTGCCGACGGGAACTTTGACGAACTGATTGCCCGTGCCTGCGACAGCCACAATGAATTTGAAGATTCCCTGTTCCACCCTCTGGATATCTTGCTGAAGGGCCCCGAGATGGAGCTGCCTGCAGGCGGGACCTTCCGGGACGGCGAAGGCGTGGTGCGCAAGAAGATGCGGCTTCGCTGGTGGATTGACCCGAAGGACGCCTCCCTTCAGGACATTGCGCTCCAGCCCGGCGTAGACTTTTCCGACGAACCCGTTCCTGAATCTATTCGGTCTCGAAAGTTCTACGGCGAAAACGAACGGCCAGTATTTTTCGGACATTACTGGCTTAAAGGTGAGCCGGCGCTTATTCGTAAAAACGTCTGCTGCCTGGATTACAGCATCGGAAGTTTCCTTGGGCATGGCCGTATGGTGGCCTACCGCTTCGATGGGGAGCAGGAGTTGGATGCCCGCAAGTTCGTGTGGGTGGAGGGAACTTGATGTTGCAAGTAGCGAGATTCTGCGGCTCTCTTAAGGTGACCGTGTTCTTGCTGGTGGCGTTCCTTCTTGTGGTCTTTTGGGGCGTTCTGGGCCAGGTTTCCATGGGCATGGACGTGGGCACGGAACGTTTTTTCGGGAGCTTTTTTGTCTGGATTCTTGATGTGATTCCCGTGCCCGCCATGAAGGGCCTCTCGGTGCTGGCCTCTATCCACTTGGTTCTTTCCATGTTTTTCAGGATGCCTCGTGGCAGGCGTTATGTAGGGCTTTACGGAATTCATGTGGCCCTGCTTTTGCTTTTGGTAGGAAGCCTTGTGGGGAGTGGTGTACAGATGCGGTACAATGGCTACAAGAATGTGACACCAGAATCCGCTCCGGAAACCTCTGGTATGTTGACCATGTTCCCCGCAGGAGATAGCCTGGGGACTTATGCCCGGCAGTTGCCTTTGGATGATGCAGGCTGGGCCTACCATGTGGAATACCGGGGCCGCTTTCCCATGTCGCCAGAGGCCTCTATCGACCTCTTTACGGTAACTTACGATCCCTTCCGTTTTGTACCGTACCTGTTTGCGCTTTTGTTGCTTGTGAGTATTGCCTACTTCTACGTTGGCGTTATGATAGGGAACCGCAAAAAAATATGACCCGATTGCCGTTCCCGAAAATATTTGTGCTTCTTCTGCTCGCCGTCGTGACGATGGCGTGGGCGTCGGAACGTCCGATTCCTCGGACGGAACTGCGGGGCTCTGAGACGGCGATTGTCTATCAGGGGGAGGTGCGGCCTTTCGGTTCTTTTGCCCGTGATGTGCTGGACGGTTTTTCGGGAAAAACGGCTTACCGCTGCGGCGAAGGAGAGGCTGACCGCTGTCCCCGTAAGATGCAGGCTACCGAAGTGGTTACGGAAATTATGGGTGGAAAGCCCAAGGCTCGTGACTGGAAGCTTTTCAAGGTTTTGCGCAGCGATGTGTCGGAGGCTTTGTCCCTTCCGAAGGACAGCCGGTATGTGAGTTATGGGGAGCTTTCCAAGTCCAGGGACTTGCTGGAGCTTTATGCCAGCAGGGAAGATGACCATGCCGCTACGCTAGAGATGAAACGGCTCTACGGGAATGTCCAGCTGTTCGAGACCCTGGGGGATAGCGCCCGGGTGAAGGAACTTTTCACCCTGGCAGACCCCGCCCAGGCAGAAAGCGGCCCCACGGTTCGGCGGGTCAATCTGGAACTGGCCTACTATTTTGTGGACCCTGTGCTGTGGGCCTTCGTGGCGGCATTTGTCGGGTTCTTGCTTTCCCTCTTGAACCTGAATTTCAAGAAGACGGCTCTGGACCGAGCCGCCAACGGGGCGGGCCTTATGGCCACGGTAATTCTGGTCTTGACCCTTGCGTTGCGCTTTGCGGTGACGGGTCACCCGCCTATGGCGAATTTGTACGAAATCATCTTGTGGGTGGCCCTGCTGTTGGAGTCCTTCGAGGTGGTAGCGTTTTTCCGTTGCCGCCGTCGCCAGTTCTCCCTGATGGTGCCTATCGCCTTCGTGGCGGCCCTGCTGCTGTTCTTTGCGCGGTTCGTGCTGGAAACCGGCGATGCCTTCCGGGCGCTGCCCGCCATCTTGAATTCTTCGGTGTTCCTTACCCTCCACGTGTTTACCATCGCCATGGGATTTGCGGGCATGATTCTTTCGGGAATCGTGGCCCATGTGGCCCTGTTCCGTTTCCGTGGCAAGGAAGTCCCCCGAGATGAGCCCCTCATGTCCCTGCTCTACGGCACCCTGGTTTTCGGTTCGGTCCTGACCATAGTGGGCACTCTTTTGGGAGGCGTGTGGGCAGACTTTGCTTGGGGGCGTTTCTGGGGGTTCGACCCCAAGGAATGCGGTGCCCTCTTTGTAATCCTCTGGGCCATGCTGGGTTTGCACCTGCGAGCCGGGCGTCTGGTGACAGGCCGTGGCTTTGTGCTGTTCAACGCCTTCAATGTGGTGGTCACCTTCCTCTGTTGGTTCGGAATCAACCTTCTGGGCGTGGGACTTCACAGTTACGGCTTCCAGAACGGCACGTTTACCTGGCTCTTGAGCTTTGTTTTGGCGGACTGCGCCTTGATTCTCCTGTTAAATTTCTATTTTCGAAAACATGAGTGAGAATGTACCGAATGCAGAAGATGCCGCCGAGGAATCGGCGGAACTTCCGAAAGTGGAAAGCCGCGAAGACCTGATGCGCATTATCCAGGCCCTGGTCTTTGCTTCTCCGGATATCGTGACCCTGAAAAAGTTGCGGGAAATCCTGGGGGATTTCCTGGATGCCCGTACCGTGGCCGAGGCCTTGATTGCCGCCAACGATTCCCTGAACAAGATACAGTCTCCTTTCGAAATTGTGGAACAGGCCGGCGGTTACCGCTTCAGGACCCGTGCCAAGTATTACCCCTGGGTGCGCAAGCTGTTCCCGGAAGCCAACGCCCGCAGGCTTTCCCAGGCGGCCCTGGAAACATTGGCCGTAATTGCATACCAGCAACCCATCACCAAGGCCGCCATTGAACAGGTCAGGGGCGTGGCCTCTGTCGATGGGCCAATCCGTAACCTGCTGGACAAGGGATTTATTTCTCTGGGAGCCCGTGCGGAGACCGTGGGGAACCCCTACACCTACGTGACCACCCAGGAATTCATGAAGTATTTCGGGATTAACCGTATTCCCGAAGACCTGCCCCGCTTGCGGGAATTCAGCGAGCTTCTGGAGGCGGGCAATCTGGTGCCCCAGTATTCGATTCCCGAAAGTTCTCCGGAGGAGCCCAAGCCCCCCGAGGAAGTTCCGGACCAGATTGAGCTGTCCATGGGAGAGACCTGATGGCCGCTACGCCCTTGATGCAGCAGTACTACGAAATCAAGAAACAGAATCCGGGCTGCATACTTTTCTTTAGAATGGGGGATTTCTTCGAACTGTTCGAAGAAGATGCCGTTGTTGCTTCCAAAATTTTGGGGCTTACCCTCACCAGCCGAAACAACGGGGCGGCGGGGGAGACACCCCTTTGCGGGTTTCCGCACCATGCGGCGGACCGCTACGTGCCCAAGATGGTGGCCGCAGGCTATCGTATAGCCATTTGCGAACAGGTAGAAGACCCCAAGCTTGCCAAGGGAATCGTGAAGCGGGACGTGGTGGAAATCATCAGCGCCGGAACCGCCATGGACGAGACCAACCTGAATGCCAAGGAGGCCAACTACCTTTGCGCCTATATGCCGGCGGAATCGGGAGACGAGTCGGTGTTCGCCTTTGCCGACGTGACCACGGGCTACCTTGCGGTAAGCAGGAGCTCGGTGCAGGCTTTTGAGTGTGAGTTCTGTCGCCGCATGCCCAAGGAAGTGGTGGTGGCCGAAGGTTGTGAAATCCCTTCGGGCGTCATGGACATTATCCGCTCCGAAAACATCTTGATTACGGAGATTCCCGCCTTTTTGTTCGGGGCGGAACACGGGCGGGATGTGCTGTTTTCCCACTTCAAGGTGGAATCCCTGGTAGGCCTAGGCCTGGACGGTCGCGACCGTGAAACGGCGGTGACGGGTGCTCTTTTGCAGTATTTGATGGACCAGAAAAAGTCTGAGCTTTCCCACTTTACGGGTCTCGAGATTTTGAATCTGGACGACTACATGACCCTGGACCCCAGCACCTTGCGCAATCTGGAGCTGGTCCGCCCGCTGAACGCCGACGATTATTCCAGCACGTTGTGTTCCGTTCTGGACTTTACCGTTACCGCCATGGGTGGCCGCGTGCTGAAGGACTGGGTGAGCCACCCGCTGATTTCGGTGGAGAGGATTCGGGAGCGGCAGGCCGCCGTGACCGAGCTGGTAGGGAACCCCATGGCCCTGGACGAACTGAAGGAATCCCTCACCTCCATCCTGGACATGGAACGCCTGATGGGGCGGGTGGGGAGCGGTCGCGCCAACGCCCGTGACCTGGCCGGTATGGGTCGCTCCCTGTGCCAGGCCTCAAAAGTTGCCCGTGTGCTTTCGGAACTGCATTCCCCTCTGTTCGAACAGTTCCGTCAGGTGCTGGAACTGGCCAAAGGCAGGGGAGAGGAACTCCTGCAGAATTTCAACGACGACTTGCCCCTGACGGTTCGCGAAGGCGGCATGATTCGGGAAGGCGCCAACGTGGAGTTGGACGCCATGAACGCCGACATCAAGGATAAGCGCCAGTGGATTGCCTCCCTGGAAAGTCGCGAGCGGGAACGCCTGGAAATACCCAGCCTCAAGGTGGGCTACAACAGGGTGTTCGGCTACTACATCGAGATTACAAGGGCCCAGATGGCCAAGGCCACCAAGCCCATTCCTGACGAATACATCCGCAAGCAGACTACCGTCAACGCCGAGCGCTACATCACTCCCGAAATGAAGGAGTGCGAGTCCGTCATCAGCAACGCCGAGGTGAACATCCACGAGCTGGAATACCGCATTTTCTGTGAACTCAGGGACCGGGTGAACAGTTGGCGTAGCGAACTCCAGGAAATCGCCGACGCCATCGCCCGTGTGGATACGCTCTACAGTTTTGCCCGAGCCGCCCGCAAGTACAACTACGTGTGTCCGGAGGTCTATACCGGCACGGGTATCGAGATTCGGGGCGGTTTCCACCCCGTCATCGTGGCGGTGAATCCGGATTTGGACTTTATTCCCAACGACGTGGAACTTTCTCCCGATGCCACCCGCCTGATGCTCATTACGGGCCCCAACATGGCGGGTAAATCTACTTACCTGAGGCAGACGGGACTGATTGTGCTGATGGCCCAGATGGGCTGTTTTGTGCCGGCGGAATCGGCCCGCATAGGCGTGGTGGACCGGATTTTCACCCGCGTGGGGGCCAGCGACCGCCTGAGCCGCGGGCTTTCTACCTTCATGGTGGAGATGATCGAGACCGCCAACATTCTGCGGAATGCCACGCCCCACAGCTTGGTGCTGCTGGACGAAATCGGCCGCGGTACCAGCACTTTCGACGGACTTTCCATCGCCTGGTCCATCGTGGAGACGTTGCACAGCGAGCCTTCCCGCATGGCGCTGACGCTGTTTGCCACCCATTATCACGAACTCACCGGCCTTGTGGATTCTCTGGAACATGCGGGGAACTATCAGGTGGCGGTTCAGGAGAAAGGCGACAAGCTCATCTTCTTGCACAAGATTCTTGCCGGGGCTTGCGATTCCAGCTACGGTATTCACGTGGCGGAAATGGCGGGACTCCCCTCTACGGTGGTGCGCCGGGCACGCAAGATTTTGCTCCGTCTGGAAAAGCAGAAGATTGACCCCAGTGACGAGGCAATTCACAAGAAGAATAAGGAAAAGCCCCAGATGGACCTGTTCGCCGCCCCCGACGAGTCCCTGACGCTTTTGAAACAGGAAATCTGCCGCCTGCGTCCCGAAGAGATGACCCCCCTGCAGGCCCTGCAACGCCTCACGGAACTGAAGGAAAACTATGGGAAGTAGGTAGTAGGTGTTAGGTTGTAGGTGTTAGGTTGTAGGTGTTAGGTTGTAGGTTTTAGGTTTTAGGGCTGCTGGTTACAGGAGGCTCCGAGCCTGCCCGGATTTGTTCTGGGATGCCGGGGTCAGCGTCAACCAGAAACGAAAAGTTTAGAAGTAAAAAACAGGAGTAACAATGTCTGTACAAGTAATGGTAAATGGAATTCCGGGCAACATGGGCCGTATCGTGGCCGAAACCTGCGTGGCCCGTGGCTTGGAACTGGTCCCGTATTCCTTGACGGGCGAAATCATCGTGGAAAACGAGGCCGAGGTGGCCGGCAAGACCGTCCAGCTCCTTAAGCCCAGCAACCGCGAAGAACGCATTGGCGAGGTGCTGGCCAAGTACCCGAAAATGATTTGCATCGACTATACCCACCCCACGGCGGTAAACGATAACGCCGCCTTTTACGTGAAGCACAAGATTCCCTTTGTGATGGGCACTACCGGTGGCGACCGCGAAGCCCTTGCAAAGCTTGTGGCCGACGCCAACCACCCCAGCGTCATTGCTCCCAACATGGCCAAGCAGATTGTGGCTTTCCAGATGATGATTGAGTTCTTGGCCAAGGAATTCCCTACGGCATTCAGCGGATACAAACTTTCCGTTGTCGAAAGCCACCAGAAGACCAAGGCGGACACCAGCGGCACGGCCAAGGCTGTGGTAGGGGACTTCCAGAAGATGGGATTCGACTTCTCTGTAGACGACATCGAGAAGGTCCGTAACGAAAAGGAACAGGTGGAACGGATGCACGTGCCCGAAGAATACCTGGGCGGACACGCTTTCCACACCTATAGCCTGGACAGCGCTGACGGCACCGTGCATTTCGAGTTCCAGCACAACGTCTGTGGCCGCAAGATTTACGCCGAAGGCACCGTAGATGCGGTGAACTTCCTTGCATGCCACCTTGCAAACGGAACCGCAAAACCCTTCAACATGATGGACGTTTTGCGTTCTGGAAAAATGCGTTAAGAAAGGTATTAGGTTGTAGGTGTTAGGTATTAGGTGGAATAATCGCGGCTTTTGCCGCCCTAATAAGACACGCGAAGCGTGTGAAACTAAACCTACAACCTGTAACCTATAACCTAAAACCTAAACCATGCGGTCCTACATCCTCCGACGCCTGCTACTCATGATCCCGACCCTCATCGGGATTTCGTTGGTGTGCTTTATACTCATCCAGCTGTTGCCGGGCGGTCCTGTGGAGGAGATGATTTCCAGGGCCCAGCAGGCCGCCGCCATGAAGGGCGGGGTAGATGCGTCCAAGGCCCTGTCGCCAGACCAGATAGCCCAAATCCAGGCCTACTTCGGGTTTGACCAGCCCGCCTGGAAGCGCTACCTGACCTGGCTCTGGAACGTGCTGCATCTGGATTTGGGCTCGAGCTACACCTACGGCCTTCCCGTGTGGGATGTCATCGTGAGCCGTTTTCCCATCTCGCTTTTCTTCGGAATCACCTCGTTTTTCTTGAGCTACCTGATCTGCATTCCTCTCGGCCTCTGGAAGGCGGTACATCACGGCAGCAAGCTGGACTCCCTCAGCTCGGGCCTGATATTTTCGGGCTACGTGATGCCGGGTTATGCCTTGGGTATTCTCCTGATTATCTTCCTCGCAGGGGGCTCTTACTTGGACATCTTCCCGCTAGGGGGCCTTACCAGCGACGATTTCGAGGATTTCTCCTTCTTCGGGAAGGTTGTGGACCTGGGGCACCACCTGGTGCTGCCTATTTTCTGCTACATGATTAGCGAGTTCGCGTTCCTCACCTTCCTCATGAAAAATTCCGCTCTGGAGGAACTGGGCAAGGACTACATGCGCACGGCCCTTGCAAAAGGCATGAGTTTCAAGCAGGCCCTGGTGCGCCATGCGCTGCGCAACGCGCTCATTCCCATTGCCACCCGCCTCTCCGAAATCTGCACCCTCATGTTTGCGGGGGCGCTCCTTATCGAGAAGGTCTTTGATATCGACGGCATGGGCCTGCTATACTACAACTCCATGGTGAACCGGGACTACAACGTGGTCATGGGCATCATCTTCCTCAGCAGCCTCATGGCCATGGTGGGCCGCCTCTTCAGCGACATCCTCTACACGCTGGTGGACCCGAGAATCAAGTTCTCGTAAATTCCTTTTTTGTTTTATTGGCCCTTATTATAACGAAACGAAGGCCTTTTTTACAAAAAAACGGTTTTTTAGCAGGGAAAAATTCAAAAAGAAACGGGAGAACTGCTTTCTTTTTTCTTACATTGTACTTGTAAACAAGACAAGGAGAATAACACTATGAAAAAGATTCTTTGGGCAGGTGCCGGTCTAGTGGCTGGGGTCTGCATGTTCGCTTGCGGTGACAGTTCCAGCAGCACATCCTTCGAAATCCCCACTTACAGGAACGAAGCCGCGCTCCCCGATTCCTGCTCCATGGAAGTGGCCAAGGTGGACACGGCCTACTTTGCCTGTTTCGAGAACAAGTGGGTAGAGGTTAAGGATAGCGCTATCGTGGAACAGCTCAAGGAAGGTCTGGACGAAGAAGAAGTCAAGGCCAAGCTGGAAGAGTTGGAAGAACTTCTGAAAGCTGACACTCCTGCAACTCCTGCAAAACCCAAGTCCTCCAGCAGCGAGGAAACGGACGAAGACGTGGAATCTAGTGACAGCGAAGAACCTGAAAGTTCTGATAGCGAAGAGGAAGAATGCACCGGTCGCCATTGCAAGGGCGATGATAGTGGTTCTGGTAGCGAAAGTGGCTCTGGCAGCGAAAGTGGCTCGGGGAAAAGTTCGAGTTCGACAGGCGGAAGCACTAGCGAAGAGGTTAAATGTGTTGAAAATGGGTTTAAGACTCTCGAAGACTATGTTACATGGACAAGTTCTAGCGAGGGAAACAGGCTCCTTCACGGAAAGAAATCTTTGATGAAAAAATGTGTCGGTGATGCTAAAGATGATGCGACTGCCTTAAAAAATAATCTGCAACATGATACTCGTTATCAATGTTTTGCTGTGACATCTTTGACTGGTGAAGCCGAAGATCTTTATGAGTCCCTGTCTATGGTTTTTGACGTCGAGGTGAAGGTTGGTGATTTTGTTTGCGAAGGGATTTTTTCTGAAACCGTCTATGCTTTAACTCTTTTGAAAACAGAAGCAGCATCTTCAAAATTTTATGCAGCAAGTGCGGAGATGAGCGGATCCACCGATGAAGGATCCAGCGCAAGCGAAGGCGACGACAGCAGCTCCAGCGAAGCTGTGGAATCTTCGGCCAGCGTCGAGGAATCCAGCTCCAGCGAAGTTGTGGAATCTTCGACCAGCGTCGAAGAGTCCAGCTCTAGCGTTGAAGATGGCGAACCTTGCGGTGACACGGCCTACGATCCAGAAACCCAGTATTGCTTGAATGGCGTTGTCAAAAACATTAAATTTACCGTTTCTAGATCTCAGATATATGTTGATGGTGACTCGACGAAAACGTCACTGTCTGTAGAGGATGCTCTTGACTGCGATATTTCTTGGACGAATGGTTCCTCGGTGCGACGAATGAGCAGCTTTAACAATAATTGTGCCTGGATTTTTTCAAATAATAACAGTGACAAAGAAACCAAGCCCGTGGTTGTCACCTTAACATCGGTTGACTATGGTTCCGGAGCCGTTGTGCCAAATGGCGTGACAACTAACATAAAGGTGTTCGGAACAGCTTGGGGACGTCTCAGCAATTACGACTTCTTGGATTCCTATGTGAAATGGAATGCTTATATAGAAACTCTTGACGGGAGAAAAGTGACGATAATGAGTAAAGCAGCTACTACTTATCCATGTTCGGAATTGACTGGATTTAAGTCTGTGGCCTCTGGGTTAGAAGGCTTTACGAAAAACTGTTCTTCTGCTAATTCGACTTGTATATATACACGTAGTTCTCTTGATGGTGCAACATATGCTGTTATCTTCAAAGAGGTTGACAAAAGTTGTGAGATTGGTGCCGGTGTTGAAAGATCCTCGGGACGAATCTAGAACCCTTTAGCTAAAACGAATAGTAAATAAGGACTCCCGCAGCAATCGCTTCGGGAGTCCTTTGTTTCTAGCCGGTCCCTTCGTCCTGGATTCTTCATTGCGCATCTTTGACGCTTCTTTCAGAATGACGAAGGGCTGTGTTGCTCTTGTCAGGTGTTTTTACAGCGGCAGTTCCATCTGCTCGGAGGCTTTGTGGCTGGGCATGCTCTTGTGGAGTAGCCTGTAGGCGTTGCTGGTAGCAACGCGCCCCTGCTTTGTGCGGGAAAGCAGCCCCTTCTGGATCAGGTAGGGTTCGTAAACTTCTTCCAGGGTGTCGGTCTCTTCGCCCAGGGCCGCCCCGATGGTACCCAGGCCTACTGGGCCCCCGTCGAACTTGTCAATCATCATGGAGAGGATTTTCCGGTCCATGGGGTCCAGGCCTTCGCTGTCGATGCCCAACATCTGCAGTGTGCGTTCCGCCGCCTCCAGGTCGATAACGCCTGAACCGCGGACCTGTGCCACGTCACGGCACCGGCGCAAGATGCGGTTCGCGATACGGGGGGTGCCGCGGCAGCGCCCGCCCAGAATCTGGGCGGCGTCTTGGGTCAGTTCAATCCCGAGAATCTTGGAGCTCCTCATCAGGATTTGCATCAGGTCCTTTTCGTCGTAGAGTTCCAGCCGGTAGGACAACCCGAAGCGGTCGCGCAGGGGGCCGGTAAGCAGGCCTGTGCGTGTGGTGGCGCCCACCAGGGTAAAATGCTTGAGGGGCAGGTTCACGCTTCGGGCGGCAGGACCGGAATCCAGCATGATGTCCAGCCTGAAATCTTCCATGGCGGGGTAGAGGTATTCCTCGACGGTGCGGTTCAGCCGGTGGATCTCGTCGATAAACAGCACGTCGTTTTCTTGAAGCCCCGTAAGGAGCCCCGCCAGGTCGCTGGCTTTTTCCAGCACGGGCCCGCTGGTGATGTGGATGTTCACGCCCATCTCCTTGGCGATGATACCCGCCAGCGTCGTCTTGCCGAGGCCAGGGGGCCCCGCAAAAAGGCAATGGTCCAGGGCGTCTCCCCGGTGCTTGGCCGCCTCTATGGCGATAGAAAGGCTCTCCTTGATGGAGGCCTGGCCCGTAAACTGCTCCAGACTGAGCGGCCGGAGGGTCTGCTCCATTTCGGACTCGTCCAAGGAGTTTTTTCCGGGAGAAATGACGCGTTTATCTTCCATACTGCACAAATATACACCTGTTGGATAATCTTGTCAAGGCGTAAGCTTCATAATCCCGAAAATAAATCTCTTTTCTATATTTGTATGCGATGAAATTACCTGTGGTGTGTATTATCGGACGGCCCAATGTCGGGAAGTCCTCTCTTTTTAATCGGATTTTAGGCCGCAGGGCTGCCGTGGTTTCTGACCGTGACGGTGTGACTCGCGATAGGCATTACCAGAACGCAAATTATAAGGGCCACGAATTTACGGTGGTAGATACCGGCGGTTTTTTGCCGGACGATACCATCGATGTCCTGGCCGATAGTGTCCGTACCCAGATTTTTAACGCCGTCGAAGAATCGGACCTGGTCCTTTTTATGGTGGATGTCCGTGTGGGCATTACCAAGCTGGACCAGCAGTTTGCAAGGCTTATCCGCAAGTTGGATAAGCAGGTGATTCTGGTGGCCAACAAGAGCGAAAACCTGGGCGACCGTCAGGAAAGTTACGAGTTCTTGAAGCTGGGCTTTGGACAGCCCCGTACCATCAGTGCCTTGACGGGTTATGCCTGCCTTTCTTTGATGGATGAAATTGTCGCTGTGCTTCCGACCCCTGTGCGTGGGGAACGGAAAGAGGAACGGCCCATCCGTTTCGCCATCCTTGGTCGCCCCAATGCAGGCAAGAGCACCTTGCTGAACCGCCTGATGGGCGAGGAACGGGCCGTAGTTTCGGACATTCCGGGTACCACCCGCGACTCCATCGATTGCACCTTTACCGCAAACGGAGTCAAGTTCGTGGTGACCGATACGGCAGGCCTTCGCAAAAAGGCGAAGGTAGAAGACGAGGTGGAAATTTTCAGCAATATGCGCACCATGGAAAGCATCCGCAGGTCGGACCTGTCGGTGCTTCTGGTGGACTGCACCCGAGGGCTCCAGGTTCAGGACTTTAGAATCATTACCGAAATCCGCAAGGCGGGGAAGGGCCTGGTTCTTGTGCTGAACAAGTGGGATATTCTGCCCGACAAGACCGAAAAATCCTTTGACCGCATGGTCAAGGAAATGCTGGAACGGGAACCCATGCTGGAGTACGTTCCCATTCTTTCTATCAGCGCCAAGGAAGGCCTTCGCGTAAACCGGGTTATCCAGTCTATCCAGACGGTATATGCCAACTGCCGCCGCGTGCTGGGCCGTGACCGTGTGGCCGAAAGCTTTGCGAATTTCTTGCAAGAAAAGGCGCCTCCTAGCCACAACGCCCGTGTGGTTGCTTTGACCCGAGCCTGCCAGATTCTGGTGGAGCCTCCCGTGATTGCCATTGAGACCCGCACACCGGAATTGGTGGACGAATCTTACAAGCGTTACCTGCTTAAAAAGTTTTACGAAGAATTCCAGCTACAGGGTGCGCCCCTCCGCTTGAATTTTGACCAGAAGTTAACCCTCAGAAAGGACGAAGAACTTGAACAGTTTGCTGAGTCTTCCGATAGCGTACTTGTTGGGGTCGATCCCCAGCGCGATTTGGATCGCAAAAATCGCGAAAGGTAAGGACTTTGACATTCGGGACTACGGTTCCAAGAATGCAGGTCTCACCAACACGTTCCGCGTGCTGGGCTGGCAACCGGCACTTCCGGTAGTGTTCCTGGATTTGCTCAAGGGTTTCTTTGGACCCTGGATTGCCGCACAGATGTGTGCCTCTCAGGTGGCAGCCGGTGGTGAGGACTACTCTCATTGGGTGCCGCTGGTGGCAGGCCTTCTGGTGATTTTGGGCCATAGCTTTACCTGCTTTGCCGGATTCCGCGGGGGCAAGGGCGTGCTTGCCGCTCTCGGGGTCTTTCTGGCCCTTTGCCCAATTACGGCCCTTGCGGCCTTTGGGGTGTGGATTGTCCTTACGGTTTCTACCAAGTATGTTTCGGTTGGGAGCATCGGCGCTTGCATTGCCCTCGGGGCTTTTGCCGTGATGGGCTACTTGAAGTTGCCGTTTCCACCAGACGAGATCAACTTGGGACTCATGATTACTTGCCTTATCGTGGCGGTTTTTGTGATTGTGAAGCACAAATCCAACATCAAGCGGCTTTTGAACGGCACGGAGAATGGATTTGGGTCTAAAAGGAAAAAATAGGTTATAGGTTGTAGGTCGTAGGCGTTAGGTTTATAGTCGCGGCGGAGCCGCTATAAAAAGATTTGCGTAGCAAATGACTATTTTTACCTAAGACCTAATACCTAAAACCTAATGCCTTTTTTATGAGGATTAGAAAATGAAAGTAACTGTACTTGGAACTGGCGGCTGGGGACTTACCCTTGGTCAGGTGGTTTATGAAAATAAGTGCGAAGTCTCCTTCTGGACTAACTCGCAGGCCGAAGTGGATTTGCTTTCCACAGAACACCAGTACAAGGATAAGTTGCCCGGTGTGATTTTCCCGGCAGATTTTAAATACACTACCGACATGAACGCCGCCCTCGATGGTTGCGACATGGTGCTTATTGTGGTGCCCTCTCAGTTTATGGGTGGCGTGGCCAAGAATCTCGGTAAGTGGACACCGGCCAAAGGTAAAGAACCCGTGGTGGTGTGTGCTACCAAGGGCATTCTCGAAGGCACGAACCAGCTCATGAGCGAAGTCCTTTTGGAAAACGTTCCCTGGCTTACCGAAGACAAAATGGTGGCCTTTAGCGGGCCTTCCCATGCCGAAGAGGTTAGCCGCCATATCCTTACGGCCATTGTGGCCGCCTGTGTAAACGAAGAATCCGCAAAGTTTGTGCAGAAGGTTATGAGCTGCAGCTACCTGCGCGTGTACAGCTCTACGGATATCGTGGGTATTGAACTATGTGGTTCTGTGAAAAACGTTATCGCCATTGCCTCTGGCGTGCTTTACGGTCTTGAAGCCAGCGGCAAGTACAAGATTGGAGACAACACCCGTGCAGCCCTCTTGACTCGCGGTCAGGCAGAAATGTGCCGCCTGGGCAAGGCCCTCGGAGCAAAGTCCGAAACCTTTGCTGGCCTCGCCGGTATGGGCGACTTGATTGTGACCTGCCTTTCCCAGCACAGCCGTAACCGCTATGTGGGGGAACACATTGGTAAGGGCGAAACCATCGAGCAGGTGCTTGCCGGCATGAAAATGGTGGCCGAAGGCGTGCCCACCTGCAAGAGCACCAAGGCCCTTGCCGACAAGCTGGGTGTAGAAATGCCTATCGTGAATTCCGTCCATGCCCTCCTTTTCGAAGGCAAGAAGGTGGACGATGTCATCAAGGACATGTGGGGTCGCGAACTCAAGGAAGAAGTCTGGGGCTAATCCTTCTTACTTCCGACTAGTACCACGGCACCTTGTAAAGCCTGGAACACCATGGGTATGTAGCCCAATAATGCTGCCGCAAGCACAGTGTCGGCAGGTATTCCAAGTAACCCGGTAAAGAGGCTCACATTTACGCCTTCGCGAATGCCGATGCCGTTGATGGAAATCGGGAGCATCGATACCGTGATGGTGATGGTCATGAATACGGTAATGGTAGCTATATCAACAGGGACACCTACTGCCTGGAAATAGGCGTAGTGTATGGTGATAGAAGAGAGCTGTAGCCAAATGGAATCCAGTCCCGAAAGAGCAAACGCTTTTTTGTACCCGCGGTAAATTGAAAAGGCGTCCTGTAGCTTGAGCAGGAATGGAACCTTGCTCGTGATTGTTCCGGGTAGCTTTATTTTATCTGAAAAAAGTCCGCCGACGATAATAAGTACAGAGAGAATGGCAACGCCACAGACTGCCCCCGTGTACAGGGCTGGAATCTGGTAGCGAGAAATTACGAAGGGAAGTGTTGCAAAAAAACAGAGGAACATGGCCAAGAGTCCCATCACTCGGGAAATGGCCACGGCAGCGACAGAATTGGCCATATTTCCAAAACGTCGCCCGAAGGCAATGGTCTTTACCGCATCGCCTCCAAAACCGCTTGGAAGCAAATTGTTAAAGAAATACCCGAGGGCGATGTAGGCGTAGAAGGTGCGGAACTTGATTTTCTTTCCTTCGTCAAGCAGTAGCCCGCGCCAACGGTTGGCCTGTATGGCCATGCTGAACACGGTACAGGCGAGAATCAGGCCTATCCATGGGAGGGCGGTTGCTGTCCAGTGACCGCATACTTCAACAAAGGGAACTTTCCAGAAAATGTAGGCAAGGCCACCGAAACTCACGACGAATTTCAGAACATTTAGAAGAATCTTCTTTATCTTGCCTTGTTCCACGCTGTACCTTATTTTGCTGCAATTTCAGTTGCAATCTCTCGGATTTGCCTGGCGCTGTTTTCCCAAGTGAAATTTTTTACCCAAGCGTCAATTTCTTTGTCGTACTTACCCTTGTCTTCAATGGAGCTTTCCAGTATACGGGCGATACTTGCCGGGTCTTTCGGGTCAAAGTATTTTGCCACGTTGCCGCCGACTTCGGGGAGCGATGAAACATTGGAACAGGCGACAGGCGTACCGCAGGCAAAAGCCTCGAGTACAGGGAGGCCGAAACCTTCGTAGAGGGACGGAAGTACAAACAGGTCGGCAAGGTTGTAGAAATTTACCAAGTCTTCTTGGCTTACCATACCGGCATGAATAGTGAGTCCTTCTAAGCCCAGTTCCTTTTCTCGCGTGTCGCGGGTGCGTCCATCAAAAGCCTTGCCCACAAGAACAAGCCTGCAATTCTCTTTGCTTTTCATCTGGGCGAATCCTTCAAGGAACCCGTTCAGGTTTTTGTGGGGGAGTAGGTTCCCCACGTAGAGTATAATCTTCTTGTCGCGGGGAAGATTGAACTTTGCGTATAAGTATTCAATTTCGCTTTGAGGTTTTCGAACGAACTCGCTTCCGACGCCGAGGGGAACCACCGTCATTTTAGATGCATCTGCCTTGTAAAAGCGGAGAAGGTCTCGTTTGGTGCTTTCAGAGTCTGTGAGAATCCGGTCGGCACGTTTGCAGATAAACCAGAAGATGAATTTGAAGTACAGGTGCACCAACTTCATGGGTAAGAATTCGGGATACACCAAGTGGGTGAGGTCGTGGACCGTCACTATCATCTTCCCGCGGTAAAAGAGCGGCACATTGCAATGCGGAATGTGCAAAATGTCGGCTTTTTGCTTGCGCAACTTGCAGTAGGGGAACTTGAGCTGTTCCTTGTAGCCGTAGATGCCGCACTTGAAGGGTATATGCGTCGGAACTTCTTTGAACGCTTCCAGTTCTTTCTGATCACCGAGGGCTACGCTGTAGCCTACATCACGCAACCAATGCTGGATACAGGTGCCGATTCCGGAGCGGTTCACCATGCGGGCGTCTATGGCGATTTTTGGGAAATCACCCATCGTGGCTCCTAGACCTCAGACCTGTAATGGTCAAACATTTTCTTGAGTGTTTTTCGAATGTCGGTGCCGTTCCAGTATTTTTGAATACGGCTATTGTCGGCGCAGAGGTAGGGCGTTTCGACAGGGCGTACCTTTTCGGGGTCTACTACGATTTCTATGTCGACAGGCGTTAATTTCAAGATTACTTCTTTCAGCAGGTCTTCAATCTTGTGCGCAATGCCGGAACCTACATTGTAGATGTCGAATTCGTTTTTGTTCTCAAGTAGCATACGGTAGACATGGACCACGTCTTCTACATCCGAAAAATCCCGCCGGGCACTCAGGTTTCCTACAAGAATCTTGCCGGGCTTGCCCGACTTGTCAATTTCGGCGACCTGCTTTACAAAGCTCGGAAGCGCAAAAGCGGTGGTCTGCCCGACGCCTGTGTGGTTGAAAGAGCGGGTGCACACAATTTTCATACCGTATTTCTTGCGGTATAGTTGTGCAAAGTTTTCCTGTGCGATTTTCGAGATGCCGTAAGGGTTGCTGGCCTCTAGTGGGTCTGTTTCCTTAAGCTTTGTTTTGCCTTCGGGAACGGCGTATTCTTCGGCGCTCCCGATTAAAAGCGTCTTTGCCTGCGGTGCATGCTTGCGGACAGCTTCTAGCAGATTCAGCGTTCCGTTTACGTTCACGCTGATGGTGTCGGCTGGGCTTTTCCATGAGGCTCCAACAGAACTGATGGCGGCGAGATTCACAACGGCGTCGGGCTTGTTGTTTGCGATAAGCAAATCCACTTGGGCTGCGTTCAGCAAGTCCAATTCGGGAAGGTCCGCCTGAACGACGGAATGCCCTGCGGTTTCAAGTTCGCGGATTAAATACCCCCCTACGAATCCAGATGCCCCGACGATGACGACTTTCATCAAATCTTCCCTTCGGCAAGGAGTTTGATATCGCTTTCCACCATGCGCTTTACCAGCTGTTCGTAGCTGATTTCGGGCTTCCAGCCGAGAACCTTCTTGGCCTTGCTGGCGTCTCCGATGAGCAGGTCCACTTCGGCGGGGCGGAAGAACTGCGGGTTCACCTTCACCACCACCTTGTCGGTTCCCTTGAGAGTGGCGTATTCGTCAACGCCTGTGCCGTGGAACTCGATTTCCATGCCGGCGGCCTTGAAGGCGAGCTGTACAAATTCGCGAACCTTGTGAGTGACGCCTGTGGCCACCACGTAGTCATCGGCTTCTTTTTGCTGAAGCATGAGCCACATGGCCCGTACATAGTCGGCGCTATGGCCCCAGTCACGGCTGGCATCCATGTTGCCGAGTTCAAGCAAGTCTTGCTTGCCGGCCTTGATTTTTGCAACAGCGATAGTGATTTTGCGGGTCACGAATTCGGCGCCGCGGCGTTCAGATTCGTGGTTAAATAAAATGCCCGAGCAGGCGAACATACCATAGCTTTCGCGGTAGTTCTTGATAATCCAGTGCCCGTAGAGTTTGGAAACTCCGTAAGGGCTGCGCGGGTAGAACGGCGTCGTTTCGTTTTGCGGAACCGCTTGAACCTTGCCGAACATTTCGCTGGTGGAAGCCTGGTATACGCGGGTATCGGGTTTGCACAGACGGACGGCTTCTAAAAGCTTGGTAACGCCGATGGCGTTGATGTCTGCCGTAGAAAGCGGTGTTTCCCAAGAGGTGGTCACAAAAGACTGTGCGGCGAGGTTGTAAATCTCGTCGGGCTTCGCAATTTCCATGGCACGCAAAAGCGATGCGGAATCAGTCATGTCGCCAAAGATGAATGTGACTTTTCCTTTGAGGTGCTCTGCGTTGTTAAAGTCAAGCTTACTTTTGCGGCGGACAAGCCCGTAAACTTCGTAATCCTTTTCAAGAAGGAATTCTGCCAGGTACGAACCGTCCTGACCTGTAATACCAGTAATAAGTGCGCGTTTCATGTGAGTAAATATAAATAATTATGAATTTACTAAATTGCAGCTATGGCTTTTGTTCACCTGCAAGTTCATTCCGAGTTTTCCGTTTTAAAATCATCGGCCCGTCTCGACGGCATATTGGAAGCTGCCGCTGCAGAAAATGCTCCTGCGGTAGCCCTTACCGACCACGGCGCCATGTTTGGCATCCTGGAAATCCAGACCCGCGGAAAAGACCTGAACAAGAAACGCAAGGAACAGGGACTCCCGCCAGTCAAGACCATCTACGGCTGTCATGTCTATGTGGATTCGCCAAGCGCAAACCAGAAAGACCCGACAACTTATGAACGACTAACCCTTCTGGTAGAAAACGAGGTGGGGTATTACAATCTGCTTCGCATAGTGAGTTTCCGCTACGAAGATGGAGACCGCTGGGCCGAAATCCCGTCGGTCCCGCTGTCGGTGGTAAATGAACACAAAGAAGGCATTATCGCCATTGCAGGGGATTTCTTTAGCCGCTACGGTCAGAATGTGGCTGCCGGCCGTAACAGTGTTGCCCGGGAATACATAGAATCCCTGGACAAAATTTTTGACCGGGACCATCTTTACCTTTCGGTTTGCGATAACGGAATTCCCCAGCAGAAATTGCTGAATGACTACAATGTGCAGTTGGCTGGGGAGTTAGGCCGCGAAGTGGTGGCCGTAGCCGATGTCCATTATATTAAGCAAGAAGATGCCCAAGCCCACAAGGTTTTGCGCTGCATTTCTCTTAAAGAAACCCTGAACGATTTTACGGATAAGCGTTTCCCTACGGACCTGTTCTATTTCAGAACTGAACAAGAAATGCAGGCACTGTTCGGCCACATTCCGGGCGCCATTGAAAACACGGTAAAGATTGCAGAACGCTGTAATTTTACGGTAAAAACCGGTATTGGCGATGAATATTGGCCCCGATTCAAGATTCCCGAAGATTTTTTGGCCTCTGAGGAATACCAGAGTATCAAGGCCATCATGAAGGCGGAATACGATGCGGAGTACCCTGTTGTTCGCGAAAGGGAACTCAATGGAGTCATCAAGGATAAAAAGAAAAAGGTGACGGCATCTTATTGTGCCGACAAGGGAATTGCCGAAGACGCCCTGACCGACGATGACAAGGCAGAAATTGAGCGCCTGTCCCAGCCTGAATTTTTTGACGACGACGACAACAATGCTTGGGAGAAAAACGTTCGTCGCTGGTGCAAACCGGGTGGTGATGCGGATATTTACATTACCCACCTTTGTAACCAGCGTCTTAAATGGCGTTTTCCCAACGAAGATTTTAAGTTCCCTGCCCACGATACCGAAGTGGCAGCCCGCATGTACAAGGAACTGAATTGTATCCGCAACATGAACGTGGCGGGCTACCTCTTGATTGTGTGGGACTTTATCAACTGGTCCAGGGAACACGGAATTCCCGTGGGGCCTGGCCGTGGATCTGCCGCAGGTTCTCTTGTCACCTACATTATCGGCATTACCGACATTGACCCGCTGACCTTTGACTTGCTTTTTGAACGATTCCTGAATCCGGAACGCGTGTCCATGCCCGATATCGATACGGACTTTTCGGATAGGGATCGCGGTCGCGTGATTGACTATGTGACCGAAAAATACGGCAAGGAGTGCGTGGGCCAGATTATTACCTACGGTATGCTCAAGTCCAAGGCGGTGATTACCGACGTGGCCCGCGTTTTGGGAATCCCTCCTGCCGAAGCGAAGGCGATTACCAAACTGTTCCCGCAGCGCACCCTGAATTTTAGCTTGAAGCAGGCATGGACGGGTAAAGACAAGAAGGGGAATAACCTGGAAGATGGTTATAGCCCGGAACCCCTGCAGGCCATGATTAACAGCCGTGCCAGCTATCAGAACCTGTGGGATATTGCCAAAAAACTGGAAGATTTGCCCCGCCAGACAGGCGTGCACGCCTGTGGCGTGGTGATTACGCCGACTCCGATTTATAACCTTGCGCCTTTGTACCGTGCCGCTCCCGAAGATACGCCGGTGGTGATGTACGACAAGCATTACGCCGAAGATATCGGGCTTTTGAAGATGGACTTCTTGGGTCTTATCAACTTGTCCATCATTCAAGACACAGTGAACATGGTCAAGAAAAACCGCGGCATAGAGCTGGATATGGGCCATATCCCGCTGGACGACAAGGAAACCTTTGACCTACTGGGCAAGGGCATGACCACGACGGTGTTCCAGTTTGAATCGCCGGGTATGCAAAAGTACCTGCGAGAACTGAAGCCCACCCGAATTTTCGACCTTATCGCTATGAACGCCCTGTACCGTCCGGGGCCGTTGGAACAGATTCCCCACTTTATTGCCCGTAAGCAGGGTAAAGAAGAAATTGACTGTTACCACCCTGACTTGGAACAGGTGCTTGGCGAAACCTACGGTGTGATTGTTTATCAGGAACAGGTGATGAAACTGGCCCAAATTCTGGGCGGTTACACCCTGGGTGGTGCAGACAATATCCGTCGTATCATGGCAAAGAAAATGCCTGAGAAGATGGAAAAACTGGAGCCGGAGTTTTTCAAGAAATGTGAAGCCAATGGTTATGATCACGCGTTGATCCAAAAAGTGTGGGACGCGGTGCTTCCGTTCTGCGGTTACGCCTTCAACAAGAGCCATGCTGCCGCCTACGCCTATGTGGCTTACCAGACCGCTTATCTAAAAGCCCATTATGGCCCAGAATACATGGCAGCTTCCATGACGTCGAAGATGGGCAAGACCGAAGATATCGTCACCATCATCCAGGAATGCAAGCGCTTGGGTATCCCCGTGCTCTCGCCGGATATCAATTCGTCTCAAGGGATTTTTACCGCCAATACCAAGCACCAGATTCTCTTTGGTCTTGCGGGAATCCGCAACGTGGGAATCGGCGTGGTAGAAGACGTGGTGGCAGCCCGTGAAAAGGGAGGTCCTTTCAAGTCTATCTTTGATTTCTGTAAGCGGGTTGCGGAATACCAGGGTTCCCTGAAAGAAAAACGCCCGCCCCTCAGCAAAAAGACTTTGGAATGCCTGATTATGGCCGGCGCTCTTGATGGTCTGCCTGGGAGCAGGGCCGTGCTGATGGCCACGGTGGATAGGGCGCTAGAAGTGGCTGCCCGCTACCAAGAAGACAAGTCCAAAGGACAGATGTCTCTCTTTGATATGGGCGGGGCTGATTCCTCTATTTCTAACATTGCCGAAGTCTTGGAAGACGCCGAGGAGTGGGGCAGCGTAGAAATGCTCAACAAGGAGCGTGAAGTTCTTGGGCTCTGCCTTTCTGGGCACCCGCTAGACGAATTCCGCCCCGAATTGATCGGTTTTACCACCTGCAGCCTGAGCCAAGAAGAATTGGCCCGTAAAGAGGGCTGCGTGGTGGCCGTCGGTGGAATCGTCACGCGGATGCGTTCTATAGAAACAAAGCGCGGGGCTACCATCGGCTTTGGCGAAATGCAGGATTTCCAGGGCGAAGTGGGACTGTTCTTCAAGAAAGACACCTGGGAAAGTTTCCGGGACAAGATTTCCGAAGACGACCGCATTTTGGTGAAGGGAACGCTGGAATACCAGCGGGATAGAGAGAAGAATATTACCGAGCAGATGCAGGTGGTGGTAGAAGAAGCCTACCAGCTGGACTATGTCCGTGAGCGTATGGTCAAATACATCCACGCCAACATCTATTCTTCTATGCTTTCAGAAGAATTCTTGCAGAAGCTGGAAATGGGAATGCAACAGTTCGAGGCGTTCGAAGGTGAACCTGGCAGTGAATTGGTCCTGCACATAGAGACGGAATCAAGTTACGAACATGGGCTGACACTTCACAAATACAAACTGTCCTATTCTCAAGATGTACTGAATTGGCTCAAGCAAGACATGGGCGCCTCTAAGGTCTGGGTCTCCGGGAAACCCCGCAGGTAGTTTCTGTGCAAGAACCATTTGTCCTTTTCTGTGCAGGGGAAGATTCCGGAGATGTTCTGGGGGAGGCCTTTGTACAGTCCATAGTCCAGCGGGGAATGCTCCCGGTGGGTACGGGCGGCAGCCGCATGCAGAATGCGGGACTTGTTCCTATTGCAGAATTTAACGAGCTTCCCGTTTCTGGATTTCTGGACGTTTTGCCTCGGACGGCTAAGCTCCAAAAAGTTTGTCGAAAGCTCAAAGACCTGCTATGTTCTGAGGAATGCAAGGCCTTTATCGCTATCGACTATCCTGGCTTTAACGTAAAACTTTGCCAGGTCGCAAAAAAGATGGGGAAGCCGGTACTTTATGTAGCGCCACCCCAGATTTGGGCCTGGAAACCGGGTCGCGCCCAAAAACTGGACGGTGTGAATCTTGCCGTACTTTTCCAGTTTGAAAAAGAGGCCTATGCGCAAAAGGGCGTCAATGCCGACGTTTTGCTCCATCCGTTTCTGTTGCACGAAAACCTGTACCATACTTTGCCCTATTCGGAACAGTTGAATTCCAGTGAAGAAACTTTGCTCCTTTTTCCGGGGAGCAGGCTTTCTCAGGCAAAACGAAACATGGACTTGTTCCTGAGAGTGGCGGCGGCGTGGCTAAAAATGCCTTCACCGCAGGCCGCTACAAGTAAAAAAGTCAAACTGATTGTCCCTCGTGAATCCCTGATACCGCCCTTGGAAAGTTATTTCCAAAAAATAGGGGAGGTGGAACGCCAACAGTTTTCTGTTCAGGTGGCGCCCGAAGATTCCGAAGAGCGCCGCATGCTGTTCGGGTCGGCGTCTATGGCCCTTGCCACTCCGGGAACGGTAACACTTGAACTTGCCCTTTCGGGAGCCCCTCTGGTGGTTGCCACAAAGCCCGATTTCTTAACCTACATTCTGGGCTCTTTGCTTGTGAAAACAAGAACTTTCGCCATGCCCAACATTTTAATGAAAAAAATGTTGATTCCTGAATTTATAGGTAGAAGCACAACAAAAATGGCTCCCCAGATTTTAGCGGCATTGCACAACCAAGACATCGCTAAATCAAGGCAGTTGGCCGTGTCCTTGACGGAGCGCCTCGGCAAAGGTTTTGTTCCGGATTGTTTTGTGGATAAATTATTTAACGGCTGAATTTCTTGGCCAGTTCGTCCAGAGAAATCCGCATAAGGGTCGGAGTGCCGTAGGGAGATTTTAACGGGTCTTCGGTAGCCATCAGCTGGCTCACTAGCCTGGACATTTCTTCGGGTTTCAGCTTGTCGCCTGCTTGGAAGGCGTTAGTTTTGGCCCAGGCTTTGGCCATGGACTCCTGAACTTTGGCGAGGTCTGCTTTCCCTCCATTCTCGATACAGTCTTCCAAGAACTCGTGGACCGACTTTGCTGCTCTGGAAATAGGCAGGTTACAGGGGATGGACCTGATCTGGAATTCCGAACCACCGAAAGGCTCTACATAAAATCCCAGGGTTTTCAGGGAATCTTTTACAAAGTCGAAAATTTCTCGTTCCATTCTGGAAAATTCGGTGAGCTCCGGAAACAACAGCTCTTGACTGTCGATGGAGCCTCCGTTCTTCAGAATCTTCAGAGCCTGTTCGTATAGAATTCGGCTATGGGCGGCATGTTGGTCAATGACCAAAAGCCCTTCGGAATCTTCGCTTACAATATAGGTGTTTGCCGTCTGGAATACCGCCGGGGGAGCCCAGGGGGTGTTTTCGGGTTCGGGGGCTTCCTTGTTCCAGAGGGGGTCCTGCAGGGAATCTTCCAGAGAAATAAGCTTGCCCGCTTCGGGCTGTGAAAACAGGTCCTGGACTTCGTCTTTGTCGGGAGTGTAACGGCTGGTTCCGCTGTCCTTGAACCGCGGAGCCGAGGCGTTGAATTCCTGAAATTTCGGAGTTGCAATGGGGGCTTGGTTACTGGTCGGAACTTCTGTTCTGACCCCGTCTGCTATTTCTGAACTTAAATCGATAAGGGGGGAGTTCTTTTCTAGATCTTCTCGGAAGGTTTCTCGGATAGCGTGGGCCACTACCAGGAATACCAGGTTCTGGTTCGCAAAACGGACTTCCCTTTTGGCGGGGTGCACGTTGACGTCGAACTCCATGTCCGGCATGTCCAGGAACAGGACCGTCACAGGCTTGCAGTTGACGCCGTAGGGCTCATAAGCCTGGCTGATGGCCTTGGCGATGGCCTTGTTCTCGATGGGCCTGTTCCGCAGGTATAGGTACTGGTGATACCGTTTGCCGTTTTGTTCCGTAGTAGGCGAAATAAAGCCGGTCACGTGGACGCCAGCTTCGGTGTAGTCCACCGGGAGCATCTTTTTGGCAATGCCCGACCCGATGGCTTCGGCGATGCGGGTCCGGAGCTCTCCGGGGACTCCGATAAATACGGACTTTTCGCCTACCTTGTAGTCGATACGGATTTCGGGGTGGGCCAGCGCAATTTTCAAGACGACGTCTAGAATCTTGGAGGATTCCGCCACCTCGCTTCCGAGAAATGTCCTCCGGACAGGGGTGTTGTAAAAAAGGTCTTCGATAAGGAAAGTTGTACCTCGGCTGGCGGCCACACCTTCTCTTTCGATGACGTTTCCGCCATGAAGCACAATGCGGTTGCTTTCGCCCTGGTCCGTGGCGCTGGTGATTGTCATTTTAGACACGGCGGCGATTGAGGCTACCGCTTCGCCGCGGAACCCGTTGGTGTGCAGGTGGAACAGGTCGTCGGCACTGCTCAACTTAGAGGTGGTGTGCCGCAGGTAGCACAGGTCCAGGTCTGCCTGTCCCATGCCCTTGCCGTTGTCGGACACTACGATTTTTTGCTTGCCGCCCTGCTCGATTTGCACCTGGATACGGGTTGCGCCAGCGTCTATGGCGTTCTCCAAAAGTTCCTTGACTGCCGATGCAGGTCGCTCAATTACCTCGCCTGCGGCGATTTTATTGATGATTTCATCGGGCAAAATGTGTATTTTGGCGGATTCCACGGCCAAAATATAGCCATTTTTTGTTTTTTATATTTTTTTTACTATATTGCTACAAGAGACTAACGCCAATCCTAGGCGGCTTGTCGGAGTGAGGTTATCGTGTTATCGAATCTGTTTTTACAGTTTACACATATTGAGCTGCTGATTTCTTACCCTGTCAAGGACCTCTTGACTTTGGTAAAAAAAGACCCTCGCTTTACGGTAAAGACTCTAAATGACATTTACTTTGAAGATTCCTTCGTTGATGAGAGCGTTCACCGTCTGATTATGAATACGGTGGTGAACTGGCTTTATGAGCGGGGCGAAAATCCCGATGCCTTTGTGCAGCGTATTATTGACCGCTGCGCCGCTTTTGAAGGGGTTCCTGCCCGTAGTGTGCTGCGCTCTTACCTTCCTTATGTGTCTCAGTTCTATGCCACCAAGGATGTGCGTCAGCTCTGCCTGGATATTATCCCCAAGCGTTACCCCCTGCTTACCGATCCCAAGTTCCTCCGTCGTGAGGTGGTGGACGGAAACCGAAAGGAATATTTCTCGTTCCGCTTCGATTCTCCGGGCATGTTGGTGACGAACCCCATGCGGTGGTTCAACGGTTTAGTACAAATTGGCCCTATCCTTTTGGATACTCCGCCCTACGAACACATGGAATTTAAGGCTGCCCAGACCTCTTTCATTGAAGCCTTGGAAAACAGGGCTACCGCTGAAATGCGGGATGACGGCTTTGTTTATGTGAACGGCCGTGCCGTGGGTAAGAATATGACCTTCGGGGACTGCCTCGAAGAAAATGGCCTAGAATGGGAATTTGACGCCGAAAAGAAAATGACCTGCGTCAAGGCCCTCGAAGACGTGGTGGATGAGAAGGTTGGCGCAGTCCTTATCCATAAGGGCTGTTACTATGGTGCCCCTGCCGCAATCGTATTTTTTGATTACAAGGCCGATGTGGTGGCTCCGGAGCCCTTCAATAAGCTGATGAGTGCCGTGGTCAAGCAGGAATTTGATTCCTGGAAGCCCATCCAGAAGGCTCAGGAGCAGCTTTTGGAAGGCTTAAACGACTCCGTGACGGTCATTTACTATAAGAGCGATGATTCCATTTCGGTGAACAGCAAGCACCTGATGCGCAACGTGCCTGCTCGAATCCTTAGGAACCTGCTTCGCGAATACACCGCTACAGGCCGTGAAGAATACGAAAACCGCGAATTCAAGAGGGATCCGGCTATCTGTATGGATCCGCTCCGCCCGAACTTCGAAAGCCGCCTGAACCGCGTCATTGCTCATATTAACGGCACCGACGACAAGGACGGCAATGTCACGGAAGGCGTCAAGAAGTACTTTGAAATTGAACGTCACCGTCGTGGCGGATTCAGGTTTGTGCCTAAGTGCAAGATTATATTTAGAGAAGAGTAGAACTCTTTGTAAGAAAGAAATAGAAATTTAAATAAGAAAAACAAAAGTTCCAAAGCCCCAAAGAATTGGTATATTATGAGCGTTGGGATATTAATGGGTAAATCTTAGGACAATTTATATCATTGCTCCCCTCCTGATGAGTTCTAAGTTCTTTTAATTTCTCAATATTTTCTCCTTCTTAGGAAAGGTCCCCCGCGAGGGGGGCCTTTCTTATTTATAAGGAGATTTTAGGGGAGGAGGGCGCAGCCCAACCTATTTAAACAGGTCGTTGTCGTCTTCGTCTTTGACAGAAACCTCTGTGCCAGTGGCAGAATCGTCCGTGCCGTCGTCGAAGGTGTCGGCCGGGCTGATTCGGCTGGTGCGTTTGACCTTCTTGGCGGTGAACTTGCTGCCAAGAGCCTTGTAGCTCTTGACATCGGCCACTTCCGTCAGGTCCAGCTCTTCTTTCTGGACTTCACGGCCTACCTGGTATTCCATCAGTTGGCGGGCGTCGTCTGTGGCGAAGAATTCAATCATCTGGGAATCCTTGTGATCACTGATGAGATTGAATTCCGTTGTCATGGGACAGCCTTCCAAGTTGAAACGCTTCACCATGTAGTTGAAGTTTCCGCCCTCGAAGTAGAGGATGGTAAAGACCTGGGTTGGGTCATATTTGTGGATGTACTTGATGCCTGTCCCCACGAGAATCGGGTCGGCCATGTCGTGCACGCGGGCCGTACCGTTCTCCTTCACGATAAGGATCTTGTCCTTTTCGCCGAATTCGCCGATGCGGTCGCCTCTTCTCTGGGTGCTGATGAGTCCGGAGAGGGCGTCAAAGTACAGTACGCGAGCCCCCAGAGTGCTGACACCCTTACGGATTCGCTTGACGGTCTTGACCGGGTACTTGGTGACGATGTTGCCCATGGCGCCGCGGCCCTTCACCTCGATGGAGCTGAAGTCCACTTCGAAGTTCAGCTTGGTGCGCGGGCGGGGCTTCAGGGTCACTTCTACCACTTCGGCTTCGCCGTTCAGGTTGCTGGACATGTACAGGAGTCGGCTACCGGGCTTGTTCTTGCCCATGTAGTAATCCTTGTCGCGGGTCACGCCGCCCACGTTGAAACGCTTGATGTAGGCGGTACCGTCCTTGCCGTCCTGGTGGATGACGTTGTAGATGTGGCGCTCGTCGTCCTTGTTGAATTTTTCCACGAGTACAATGTTCTTGCCCACGAAATCCTTGTCGGAGACCTTCACCACCTTGAAGCTGCCGTCGGCCTTGAACACGATGAGGTCGTCGTATTCGGACACGTCGAAGAGGTATTCTTCCTTCTTCATGCCGGTGCCCAGGAAGCCTTCCTTGCGGTTCACGTAGAGCTTCTGGTTTGCGAGGGCCACATGTACGGCGCTCACCTGGCCGAATTCGCCAATTTCTGTTTTGCGGTCGCGACCTTCGCCGTACTTCTTGAGGATGTTCTTGAAGTAGTTCACGGCGTAGTCGGTGAGGTGTTCCTTGTTGTAGTTCACCTCTTCAATCTTCTTGTCCAGTTCTTCCAGGAACTCGTCGGCTTTTTTGCGGTCGAAACGGCTGATGCGGCGGACCGGAATTTCGGCCAGCTTCAGGATTTCTTCGCGGGTCACTTCGCGGCGGAGTTTTTTTACGAAGGGTTTCAGGCCTTCGTCGATGAGCTGCACCATCTCGTCGTGGGTCTTTGCCTTCTTGATGACCTCGTAGACTTCCTTCTCGATGAAAATTTTCTCGAGGCTCGTCATGTGCCACTGGTCTTGCAGGTGCTTGAGCTCGTTGTCCAGTTCCCAGTCCAGCAGGTGCACCGTGTGGTCGGTGCTGAGCTTCAAAAGTTCCGTGGTGCTGCTGAATTTCGGTTTCTTGTCGATAATCACGCAGCTGTTGGCGGCCAAAGTCGTCTGGCAGTCGGTAAACGCGTAGAGCGCGTCAATGACGACCTGCGGGTCGGAACCTGCCTGCAGGTGGATCTGGATTTCCACGTTTTCGGTGGTGTGGTCCACAATCTGCTTAATCTTGATTTTTCCCTTGTCGTTGGCCGCCACGATGGAGTCGATGAGGCTATCGGTGGTGGTGCCGAAGGGAATTTCGCGGATGACCAGCGTCTTGTTGTCGAGTTTCTCGATTTTCGCACGGACCTTGAGGCGTCCGCCGCGCTGGCCGTCGTTGTATTCGCTCACGTCGATGATGCCGCCCGTGTAGAAGTCCGGGTACAGCGTGAACTTGCGGCCTCGCAGGTAGTCGATACTCGCCTGGCACAGTTCCTTGAAGTTGTGGGGGAGGATGGTGGTGGAAAGGCCCACCGCGATGCCGTCCACGCCCTGGGCTAGGAGAATCGGGAACTTCGCAGGGAGCGTCACCGGTTCCTTGGAACGCCCGTCGTAGTTCGGAATCCATTCCGTAGTCTCGGGGTTGAACATCACGTCCAGCGCGAAGTCGCTGAGCTTGCCTTCGATGTAACGCGGGGCGGCAGCCTCGTCGCCCGTAAGCGGGTTGCCCCAGTTACCCTGCGGCTCGATAAGCAGGTTTTTCTGGCCCATGTTCACGAGGGCCGTGTAGATGGAGGCGTCGCCGTGGGGGTGGTAGTGCATGGTGTCGCCCACGATGCCCGCCACCTTGTGGAAGCTGCCATCGTTCATCTCGTACATGGTGTGGAGAATGCGGCGCTGCACCGGCTTTAAACCGTCCTCGAAGTAGGGCACGGCGCGGTCGAGAATCGTATAGCTCGCGTAGTCCAGGAACCAGCCGTTGTACAGCTTTTCCAGGTGGTTTACGTTCGAAAGTCCTAAAGTTTTCTGTTCTTCGTCCATGACTAGGTTTTAGGTATTAGGTTATAGGTGTTAGGTTCGATGTCCAGATTGGCTCAAAAATATCTCTCGTCTCTCGTCTGTAGGGCCTTGGCCCGTCCTCTCGTCTAAATTAGAGTTCCTCTACCGCTTCGGTGCGCAGGTTTTCGACGATGTAGTCCTGGCGGGCCTGGGTGTTCTTGCCCATGTAGTATTCCAGCAGTTTGCCGAGCGAAGCGTCGCTTGGCATGGTGACGGTCTCCAGGTGCATGTTTTCGCCGATAAGCAGCTTGAAGTCCTCGGAGTCCATTTCACCGAGACCTTTGAAGCGCGTGATTTCCAAATCCTTCTTGTTGATTTCCTTTGCAGCCTTGTCGCGTTCCTCTTCGTCGTAGCAGTAGAAGGTCTTCTTCTTGTCCTTGCGGTTGCGCACGCGGAAAAGCGGTGCCTGCAATATATAGAGGTGCTTCTCCTGCACGAGTTCCGGGAAGTACTGCAAGAAGAACGTCATCACCAGAAGGCGGATGTGCATGCCGTCCACGTCGGCATCGGTCGCGATAATCACCTTGTCGTAGCGCAGGTCCTCGAGCCCGTTTTCGATGTTGAGGGCGGCCTGGAGCAGGTTCCATTCCTCGTTCTCGTACACGATTTTCTTGGAGAGGCCGTAGCTGTTCTTCGGCTTGCCGCGCAGGCTAAACACCGCTTGGGTCTTGGGGTTGCGGGCCGTGGTGATGGTACCGGAGGCGGAATTACCCTCGGTAATAAAAATCATGGTCTCGCTCTTGAGCGGGTTTTTGGCATCGGTGAGGTGCACGCTGCAGTCACGGAGCTTCTTGTTGTTGAGGTTCGCCTTCTTGGCGCGCTCGTTGGCGAGTTTCTTGACGCCGGCCAGTTCCTTGCGCAACTTTTCGTTCTGGTTGATGCGTTCCAGGAGCTTCTTGGCCGTATCCTCGTTCTTGTGGAGGTAATTGTCCAGTTCGCGGGCCACAAAGTCCACAATCCAGGTACGGAGTGCAGGGCCGTTGGGGGCCGTGGTGGTGGAACCGAGCTTCGTCTTGGTCTGGGATTCGAAAACTGGTTCCTGGATGCGCACGGAAACGGCACCCACGATGCAGTTGCGCACGTCGGATGCGTCGTATTCCTTCTTGAAGTGGTCGCGCACGCCCTTCACCAAGCCCTCGCGGAATGCCGCCTGGTGGGTTCCGCCCTGGGTGGTGTGCTGGCCGTTCACGAAGCTGAAGTAGTGCTCGCCTTCCTGGTTCGAGTGGGTGATGGCGAACTCGATGTCCTTGCCCTTGCAGTGGATGACCGGGTAGCGGATGGTGTCATCGGTACGGCTGTGGAGCAGGTCCAAGAGCCCGTTCGGGCTGTTGTAATCCTTCCCGTTCATCACCAGCGTGAGCCCGTTGTTCAGGTAGGCGTAGTTCCAGATTTTCTCTTCCATGTAGGCGGGGAGGAACCTGAAGTTCTTGAACAGGTCGTTATCGGGCTCGAAGTAGATTTCGGTGCCGTTTTTCTCGGTGGTGGAGGTAATCTTGAAGTCCTTCACCAGAATGCCCTTGCTGAATTCGGCGCGCTTTACCTTGCCGTCGCGGAAACTTTGTACGATAAACTTTGTAGAGAGCGCGTTCACCGCCTTGGTACCCACGCCGTTCATGCCTACCGACTTCTGGAAGGCTTCGGAATCGTACTTGCCGCCCGTATTCATCTTCGACACGCAGTCGATGACCTTCTCCAGCGGGATGCCGCGGCCGTAGTCGCGCACGCGGCAGCTGTGGTCTTCCATGTCGATTTCAATCTTTTTGCCCGCGCCCATGGCGAACTCGTCGATGGAGTTGTCGATAACTTCCTTCGCGAGCACGTAGATGCCGTCGTCGGGGCTCTGTCCGTCGCCCAGCTTGCCGATGTACATACCGGGGCGGAGCCTAATGTGTTCGTACCAATCTAGAGTCTTGATGCTGTCCTTGTCGTACTTTACAGCCATTATCTACCTTTTCAAAACTAAAAAATGCCTTTTTTCGCCAATTTTAAGAAATTTCGCGAGATTTCTTGCGGGAAATGCCCGGACTCGCGGCTCCGGTCCGCCTTGTGCCCCCAATATAGCAAAAAATTTTGTCAGTGAGTGACAATTTGTGCAGTAAAATGGCCGACGCCCCAAAATTTCTAAATTTCCTCCAATGCTCCAAAACGTTCCTGGAAAGATTTGGCTTTTCGATTACGACCTCACCCTGTACGGCGAAGAGGAACGTTGTGTCATCAATTCCTTGGACCACCGCATATCTCTTTTTGTGCAAAAGACCGTGGGGGGTGATTTTAAATCGGCCCACAAGATTCGTACGGATTACCTGGAGCGGTTCGGTACTACCCTTGCAGGCCTTATGGCCATGAACCAGGTGGATCCCGACGAGTTTTTTGACTTTATCCACCAGCCGGAATACCTGATTTACCCCAAGAAGGCTCCCAAAAAGTTGAAACTGCTGCAAAGTCTAGAGGGCCCGCGGTTCGTTTTTACTAACGGTCGTCACGACTGGAGTGAGGCGGGCATGGCCCACATGGGGATTGACTCGGCTATAGACGGCGTGCTGGACTTAAAGCAGTTGGGCTGGGTAGGCAAACCCCACGACAGCGCCTACCAAAAGATGGAACATTGGCTTTCTGAAAAGCTTCCGTCAATGGGCCGTTCGATGCCTAAAGATTCCCATGATATTATCTTGCTAGAAGACTCCCTTCGCAACTTGGAACCGGCCCACAGGCGTGGTTGGACTACGGTTTATGTGAACCCTGAATCAGATGTTCCTGATTGGGTAGATTATCATATTTCTCACTTGCTAGAACTGCCCACCATCCTTGAAATCTTTGAAAATTAAGCATCTTTTTTTGTAATTTTGACCTATGCGTGTTTTGCCTCTGAAATTATTGGTTTCCTTTGTTCTTTTTTTTGTGGTTGCACTTTCCTTCGCTGATACCCGTAATGGCTTTCACAATATGACTGTGACCACGGAATATTCTGCCTTGCTGCAAGAGAAGAATGCCCGCAACGATTCCTTGTTGCCGGCTTTAGATGGCGACAAGGCTTTTGCCGAGGTGTTGCGTCAGAATCCCAATTTTTGGAGCTTGGGAGGGGCTTTGGATAACAAAGCCTCTCTGGTGACTAAACTCAACGCAAAAATCATTTTTATTGACGGTATCCGTGAAGAGCCTTTCTGCGAAATAGACAAGAATTCAGGAAACAGCGCTGGCGAGTGGAATGTGCGCATCGGTGTGGACTTTGTATCGGGCGGGTCCAATACGGTCCATATTCACGTGCAGCAGTGCTTGGACTATGTTCGAGACCAACTGGGCTACGCCATCAAGAAAGGCGACAAGGTGGTGGTGGTACCGCCCAAAGAAGTCCTTGATAAAATCAAGAAAAGCGAAATTCCTGACGCTATTGACATAGACCTGCAGCAAACCTTGCTCAAGGCTCACGAAGATGTGGAACTATCGGGCAAGTGTCCCAAGGATATCGAGGCTTACATCATCTTGATGAACGTTTATAACCAGGTAAAAAAACAGAAGATGGACTACGTGGTGATAAATGACCAACTGAACAAGAACCGTAATGGTGCCGGTCGCGTGCAGAGCTGTGCCTTTAGCCGCGAGTGGAACAAGCGCTATCAAGAAAGCGCAAGCTTCGAGTGCGATTTGGACAATGACCGCTGCACCTACCGTCAAGAAAACGACGGGGATTCCGAATGGCAAATCAACTATGATAGCGACCGTTTTGAGTACATCAACAAGAAATTCCTGTTTTTTAACTTGAACCCCAAGAGTATCCACAAGGGGGGGACTATGTTGGACCTTCGTCTGCTCCGTCTGTCTACAAGTTTGTATTTGGAGGCTTACTTGAACCTGAAGGGGGAGCCTGTAACTCTTGGTCTGGTCATTGTGCCTGGTGATAAGACTATGGAGGACTACGAGGACGAAGAGGATGATGAGGAAGATGCGGAATCGGACACAGAATCCGAAGAAATTCGCCCGTTTGACTGATTTTTGGGAATAAAATGCTTTTTTGGGGCTCTGCTCATTTTGAAATTACGGAAAAATATTGTATATTGAGACTTGGATAATATAAGGAGAATTTCATGAATCGTTTAATTAAGGTTTCTCTTGCTGCATTGCTCCTTGCGGCTCCGGTTTTGGCCGATGAACAGTTCGGCGGTGTGGGTATTACCATCTACCAGATTCCTCAGGGAGTCCATGTGGTAGAGGTCATTCCGGGAACACCTGCCGCCGAGACGGGTATCCAGGCTGGCGACGATATCGTGGCCGTAGACGGAGTCAGTCTTAAGGGGCTGGACATCGAAGAATCTAAGTCCATGCTTCGTGGTCAGGTCAATAAGCCTGTGGAAATCACCTTCGTTAATTCTGGAGACACTTTGAAGGCAACGCTTCGCCGTGCCCAGATTACGGTGAAGGAATTTGAAAGCGCTCAGGTGGAATCCTGGTACAACAAGAAGGAATTTGATGCTGCCGAACTGGAAAATTATGCCAGCGCCAATAGTGGCGACAAGCAGTTTGTTGCAGTTCTGAAGCGGGGTTCCTTGATGAAAGAGGGAACCGTTAGTGCCCAAGATGTGAACGGCATTTATGTGGACAAGGCCGCAGGTTTTGCCCCGAGACCCACAAACCCCAATGTGGCCAAGCCCGGTTCTGCTAAGCTGAAGGGTTTCTCTCGCAATTCAATCAGCTTTAACCTGAAATCTGCAGGAACGGCAACTGTTACGGTGATGAATACCGATGGCGCTGTGGTGGCCACCGTGGTAGCCGAAAATGCCCAGCCTGGTTTCAATAGTGTTTCCTGGAATGGCGAAAAGGTTCCTAGCGGTCGCTATATGGTGTCTATCGAGCACAACGGTTCGGTTAGCGGCAAGAACGCCGTGCTGAAATAAAAACTTTTTAAGAAGAAAAAAGTCCTGACTCAACGTCAGGACTTTTTATGATACTGACCCCTAATACCTACAACCAAACCCCTATATCCTATAAATAATGCTTGACCCGCATCTCCGGGTCGGCGTTTTCTTTGGGCGGCTTGGGAACAACGATTTTGACGGCGTAGACGTAGCTTTCGGTTTCGACGAGAATGTCGCCTTCTTGTAAATCCTCGGTTACTTCGATTTCTAATTCCACTCCGTCGCGGGCGATTCTCCGGATAGAATGTTCTTTGAGCTCGTGCTTTTCAAAGGGAACGTCAATAACCTTCTTGTAGCTGCCGTGATGAGTGGTTCCGAGAATGTGGTTGCAAATCATGGGCAAAATATAGCTATCGCTTCTTCAAAAGTCTTTTTGTTGTATCCTATTTTCTAAATTGTGCGCAACGTGTTTTTGATGAGAACCCATAGTCTTCTGTGGGCCGTTTTGGTGTTTGCCGTGACGGTCTTGCCACTCCCTGCCCTTGGCCAGGAGATGACTCGGTTTGAGTTGGAGGAACAGGTTCAAGAAGAGGAGAAGGATACCACCGAAGTAAACTGGATGAACGATACTTCTGGGGTAGATACCATCGAGTATCGTGCAGTGGACCTGGTTTACGATGTGGACAAGTCTACTTTCAACTTGAATAACAGTGCCCAGCTAAAATACCGTACCGCCACCTTGGATGCCGACACCATTTGGTTCGACCAGGAAAACAGCGTGCTTGCGGCTAGCGGCGATCCTATTCTCAGGGAGACCAAGAACCCCTCCCTCTCGGGAATGCGGCTCAAGTACAACATGAAAAGCCGTATTGGCGAAATCTACTATGCCACCACCTACCAAGATAATCAGCAGTTGAACGGCATGGAAGTTCGTAGGCTCCCGGACCAACGAATCCAGATTGCCCGAGGTGATTTTAGTACTTGTAATGATTCAACGCATCAGCATTTCTATTTCTACGGGCGCCGCATGGTAGTGAAGCCCAAGGAAACCATTACGGCAAGGCCGGTAGTTCTGAACATTGCCGATGTGCCGGTAGCGGTACTTCCCATGATTGTGGCTCCTCTCAAGAGCGGACGTAGGTCCGGTATATTGACGCCCAAGTTCGGTGGTGACCAGGTACAAGGCTATTACATGAGTAACCTAGGTTTCTACTACGCTCCGAACGATTACTGGGATGCTACCGTCAAGGGCGATATCATCGAAGGGGAGGAGGCCCGGTTTGAACGTTCCACTTTGACGGGGGAGGTTCGGTACAAGTTGCGCTATGTGCTAGAAGGAAACGTTTCTTACACAAGCTACTTAGAAGAATTTGATATGGCCAACAGTGGTTATGACATCCGTTTTTCTCATAACCAGAACTTGACTCCCGATGGAAAACACACCTTGAGCGGCTCGGGCTCTTTCGTTTCTAGCCAGAGCGTCCGTAAGGACAACGCCCTGGATGCAGAGACCATCTTGAACCAGCAGGCCAATGCCCAGATGACCTATTCTGGCAAGTTCGGTACCAACAAGAGCTTGACGGTGAAGGTTCGTCAGGACCATAACCTGGTGACGGACATGATGCAGAGGGAAATTCCCGATATCCAGTACCGCATGAGCGGCCCTCTGTTCAATTTTGACATAGATGAAGATGAAGAAGCCTACGACGATCATTCCATCGCAAGTTACCTGGAAAAGTTCAACTACAGTTTCAACAACAGGTTCAATTTCTATACCGTTCGTGCGCAGGATACCGTCAACGAGGTGGACACTACTGCCAAGTATGTGGGTTACACGGGAACTTATTCTCTGGACTATTCCTTGCGGGTCCTTCGGGTAATAAACCTGACGCCACGGGCGAATTTTACGGGGTTCTGGACGGGAACCTCCTGGCGCAATCCAGAAGATTCCCTGATCTACCGTAAGCGCTACATGAGCCTGGATCCGGAACACGATACCTATGGCGAAGCGGCTTACAACCATAACTATAGCGTTACGGCGGATACCAAACTGTATGGAATCTGGGTTCCAGAAATAGGCCGTTTTACGGGGCTTAGACATGTGCTGTCGCCAAGTGTTTCTTATACCTATGCTCCCGAAATTGATACGGTCAAGACCTTTGCCCCGCACCCTTTGCTAGGACAGACCCCTTATCAGATTGAACAGAAAACCGTGGGCTTCGGCTTGAACAATGACTTCGATATCAAGTACCTGAAGGTGGTGGGCCGCGCTGCAGACACGACCAGGGAAGATGGTTCGGGGGCGGTAGAAGACCAGTACGGTAACCGTCGTGTGCTAACGACCCGGCATAACGTGTCGTACAACTTTGCAGCAGACTCCCTGAATTTCTCGGACATTACCTCTAGCTTTGGCTTGCAGATACTGCCCGATTACATGTTTACGGTCAATACCCGTCATAGCGTTTACCATAAGTTTAGCGATGACCCCAACAAGGTCCAGGTGCCGGAACTGACGTATTGGGGTTACGAGCTGTCCCGTGCTTTCCGCTGGAGCGGTAACTTTAACGGCGGACTGCCGTCCCAGATGGGCAAGTACGAGATGCTCAAGTGGTCCTTCGGTTTTGATTACCGCTATACCTTCTCCAGTACCCGGGTGGCCAAGGACTTGTTCCAGGACCAGATTTCTCACTCTACAAGCATTACCGCTACCTTCCAGCCTACGGTGAACTGGGAGATGAGCTACAGCACCCAGTACGACTACAACGAAGGCAAGTTTGTGACCCACCGGTTTACCTTCAACCGGACGCTCCACTGCTGGCAGTTGGACTTCACCTGGACGCCCACAGGTCCTGCCGCCGGCTGGAGCTTTGCCATCTATGTGCGTGACCTGCCCGATATCAAGCTGAATGCGGGCAGCACGGATACAAAGCAAGACAAGTCCAGCAAGTAAAAGACAATATTGGGAAAAACAAAAAGACCCGCCAAATAGGCAGGTCTTTTGAGTGGAGCTAAGGAGAGTCGAACTCCTGACCTCCTGCATGCCATGCAGGCGCTCTACCAACTGAGCTATAACCCCGAAAGGTGAGCCAAATAGAGAAATTTATTTGGCTCTTGTCAAGGGGAGATTTTCGAAAAAATGAAAATTTTTCAATTAAGGGGCTAGAGGCTAGGGGTTAGGGGCTAGAGTAGATAATCGCGGCAGAGCCGCCCCCTAGATCCTAGTCTCTAGATCCTGTTCCCTCTTCTAAGCCTTTTCGATGGTCACGCTTTCGATAATCACGTCGTCGAAGGGACGGTCGCTACGGTCCGTCTTGACTCCGGCGATTTCGTCCAGGACCTCGAAGCCCTCGTAGAGCTGGCCGAACACGGAGTAGCCGTCGGCAGGGCCGGGGCCCACCTGGTCGTGGTCCAAGAAATGCACGTCATCGCCGTGGACAATGAAGAACTGGCTGCCGATGGAGTTGGGCATGGCGGTCTTTGCCCAGCTGAGGGCGCCCCGCATGTGGGAAAGGCAGGGGTCGTACTTGTCGCCGATGGTGGTGCCCGGGCCCTTGGCGGAGTGTCCGCCGGTGCCGTTCCTGTTGGTGAAGTCGCCGCCCTGGATCATGAAGTTCTTGATGATGCGGTGGAAGGGAGCGCCGTCGTACTTGCCCTGCTTGGCAAGTTCGATGAAGTTGGTGGCGCATTCGCCCACCCGTTCTTCGAAGAGGCGGAGCTTCATGGTGCCGTGATTGGTTTTCATGATGGCGATAGTTTCGCCTGCCTGGGGTTTGTCGAGCTGGTTGAACATGGGAACTCCTTTAGGAATGGGGTATGAGGTCGCTGCGCTTTGAGGTATGGGCAATTTTTTGCTGCATTCCGGCGTAACGCAAAGTCCTGCTTATATATATAAAAACAAGGCGTATTTTATAGAGCGCAAAAGAAAAAAGTCCTTGAAAAAATCTAACTTCTAGCAAGAAAATACCTCAAAATGAGCGGAGCGAATGACCTCACACCTCAGAGGGCGCTTGCGACCGCGCTGACGCCTATATGAAAGACAACTGCAAAAGACTTCAAGAACTCCTCTCGGCCCAGGCTATGGAATTCGCCCTGGACGAGATGGCCGCAAAGATTGCAAAGATGCACCCAAGTGCCGACAACATGATTGTCCTCGGCATGGCAAGCCGCGGGATTCCCCTGGCACAAAAGCTCAGCAAGCGCTTGAGCGAAAAGTTCGGGAAACCCATCGAGACCGGCAGCCTGGACGCCACGTTCTACCGTGATGATTTCCACTACCGCAAAAAACTGGGCTCTACGGAAATGCGTTTTACCGAGATGCCCGCCAGCGTAGAAGGCAAGGTGGTGATTCTGGTAGATGACGTCCTGTACACAGGTCGCTCCGTTCGGGCGGCATTGCAGGCCATTTTGGACTTTGGACGCCCATCGGTGGTTCGGCTTTGCGTCTTGGTGGACCGGGGCCATAGGGAACTGCCCATCGCACCCGACTGCGTGGGACTCACCGTTGAAACCGCACAGAACCAGGAAGTCCGGGTGAACATCGAACCCATTGACAATGAAAATTCCGTCTATCTCGTAGAAGTGGAGGCTTAGCTTGAGCGCACTTGAAATTAAGCACCTGTTTGGACTGCGCGGCGTATCGAAACAAGATATTCGCCTGATTCTTGACCACGCAAAACAGTTTAGAGAAGTCCTTGAACGCCCCGTGAAAAAGGTGCCGAGCCTTCGTGGCATGACGGTGGTGAACCTGTTCTTTGAAAACAGTACCCGCACCCGCACCAGCTTTGAACTCGCTGAGAAAAGGCTTTCGGCCGATACGGTGAACTTTACCAGCAGTAACTCCAGCGTCAAGAAGGGAGAAACTCTGGTCGATACCCTCCGCAACATCGAGGCCATGAAAATCGATATCGTGGTGGTCCGCCACAAGGGGACGGGTGTTCCGAAGTTTTTGGCCGACAACAGTAAGGCCATCATCGTGAATGCCGGAGATGGCGCCCACGAGCATCCGACCCAGGCGCTTCTGGATATGCTTACCGTAGAAGAAAAGCTTGGGACTCTCGAAGGTAAGAACGTGACCATCGTAGGCGACATCCGCCACAGCAGGGTCGCCCGCAGTAACCTCTGGGGCATGACCACCATGGGTGCCCATGTGACGCTTTGCGGACCTAGCACCCTGGTTCCCCGCAACACGGAACTCATGTCTAGTGTCACCTGGGAAAGCGATGTGAAAAAGGCGGTAAAGAATGCCGACGCCATTATCGCACTTCGCCTGCAAAAGGAACGCATGGACGACGCCCTGCTCCCTAGCATGCGTGAATACCGCAACACCTTTGGTATCACCCACGAACTTTTGGAATGCGCCAAGGACAAGGTGCTGATTATGCACCCGGGCCCTATCAATCGCGGCGTAGAGCTGGATAGCGAAATCGCTGATGGTGAAAATTCTGTCATCTTGAACCAGGTGACAAACGGCGTTGCCGTCCGCATGGCGGTGCTTTACCTTTTGGCCGGAGGCCGTGCCCATGAATAAGATTGTTCTCAAGAATGTTCGCCCTTTTGTAAACGGGAAGTTTGAATCTCCTACCACCATGAACCTTGCCGACGGCAAGTGGGTCAAGGAAGATTTGACCGACGCGACCGTCTTTGATGCCGGTGGGGCTCTTGCGCTCCCGGCCCTTTTCGGCCTTGGACTGGACTTTAAGGAACCTCTTCGTGACGACATCTACGACTTCAAGGATGGCGTAGATGCCATGCGTCGTGGTGGATTCTACGGTGGTCTTTACGAAAGTTCTGACAATGCCATCGACGACTCCCGCAAGCTTTCGGCCATCAAGCAGATTAGCAGCTTTGCCGGGTTTGCTTTCAGCTTCTTGGGCGCTTTCAGCGTGGGCTACAAGTGCAAGGAACTGACGGAGATGATCGAGCTTGCCGAAGAGGGGGCTGTCGGTTTTGGCGACGGTAACCAGGACGCCACCCGGACCAGGTTCTTGCGTCTTGCCATGGAATACGGTTCCATGACGGGCAAGCGTTTCTTCTTTATGCCTTTGGACGAATCCCTCCGCCATCACGGACTTGTCCACGAGGGCCATTACGCCGATACACTTGGCATGAAGGGAATTCCTCGTGTGGCAGAAACCATCGCTGCTTTCCGCATTCTTGAAATGGCTCGGTTCTTAAAAGTTCCTGTGCATTTCAAGCAGGTCAGTTGCGGCGAAACCTTGAAGCTAATCGAAAACGCTCGGGAACAGGGCGTGGACGTTACCTGCGATGTGGACATCTATCACCTGTTGCTAGACGATAGCTGTCTGTTCAATCTGGATTCCCACTGCAACGTGGTGATGCCATTCCGCTCGGCAAGCGACAAGGAGGCTCTGTGGCAGGGACTCAAGTCCGGGACGGTGAACGCTATTAGCGTGAACCACGATCCGGTGCTCCGTCAAGATAAAGAAGTGAACTTTGAAGACGCTGTACCAGGCGCAATCTCCCTGGAAATAGCGCTCCCTGCTTTGTGGAAGCCTCTGGTAGAAAAGTTGGGCGATGCTCGTGCTCTGGAGTTGTTGTCCTTTGCTCCGGCAAAGATAGCCCATGCAGAAAGTTCCGACTTGTCTTTAGGTTCCAAGGCGAATCTTGTGCTGTTCAATGACAAGGAAGAAACGGTGGTAGCTCCGTCCTTGTTTGCCGGTCAGGTCCGTAATTGCCCGCTTCTGGGTCAAACACTTTCTGGCAAAATCAAGGGTTCCTATTTGGGCGGTCTTTGGACCGAGGTCTAGGCTAAATGATTGAACCCCTGCAGTTGTTCTGGATTTTTGGCATTGTGGTCCTGGTGCTTACACTGGTGGCCCTGTGGGAAATTCAGCGCAGTTACTATCGCAGGGAACATGAGGTCATGTTCGGGACGCCCCTCTTTGATGCTCAGATTAAGGAGTTGGGACTTCTTCCTGATGAAATCAGGGTCCTTGAAAAGCTAGTCCGTTCTTCGAAGTACGAAAACAAAGACGCCATCTTGAATACGGCAACCCTCTTTGAATCGGCGGTGTCCAACTACTACGATTTCAAGGGCGAAGAAAATGTCAAAAAAGATGTGCTTGAGGTTATTGCGAGGCTCCGTAGAAAATTGAATTTTACGGCAGCAAATCATCTCGCTACAGTAACCTCTACAAGACAGTACAACGAGACGAACCGCGTAGATGTTCTTTTGGACGGCGGAACCCGAATATTCCATTCGACGATTCTTGGAACGGATGAACTGGGGCTTGTGGTCGGATACGACGAATCCGTAGGTTCGGGGCGCTCCCTGGTGGGCAGGAATGTCCGACTACGCTGGACCCGGCCAGAAGATGCCGTATACACGGCCAAGGTTGCTGTCAAATCCTTCAATTCGGGCCGCCTTACGCTATCTCATGCGACAACCCTCGAAAAGAAGCAATTGCGTCGTTGGGTTCGCGAACCGGTGGATTTCCCGGTGGTGGCGACCTTTGAAGATGGTTCTACCAGCAATGGGGTGCTCCTGGACCTATCTGCGGGTGGTATCCTTCTTGGGCTTCCGGTGGACTGCTCTTCGGGGCAGCACTTGAAAATCAAGTTCGAATTGCCCAGTTTTGGCGAAGAAGATGTGGAAATTGAGATTTTGCGCAATTTGGGGCAAAAAAATCCAAAATTTCCGGATTACTATTTCTTGACAGCCTCCTTTTTCGGGGCCTTCGGGTGGACCCAGGAGAGGGTCCTGCAGTACATTTTCGAGGTCCACAAGCAAAAAAAGGCCCCCGAAGAGGTCTAAAAAAGTCCTAAGTAGTTCATTTTCAATGACTTAGATGAATTTTTTGCTTGACATTTGGCTTTTATAAAGGTAGAATTAGGGTAGTATAGTTTCCGATTGGAGTTTATTTTGGCTTTAAGTCTGCTAGCTAAGATTCGCGGTGAACGCGTGACCGTAGGCATTGATGTTGGGCATTACAGCATCAAGTATGTTAAAGTCTATCATAATAGCCGCGGTGGTAAGGTGGTGGTCGATGCCGACCTTGAACCGGTACCCGAGGGTGCCATTGTCAACGGCGAAATCCAACGTCGCGAAGGCGGTGACGAACCCCAAGATCCGAACGCCAAAAAGGAAAAAGACGGCTATGAGCTCTTGAGCGAAGCTATGACCAAGCTTATGCTACGTCATCCTCTGGATGAATCTACGGACTTGGTGGCTTCTGTGAACTGCGGCGCTGGAGCTGGCGGCGTCCTGGTAGACCGGTTGAGCGTGAAACTCCCTAAAAATGGAGATGAGGCTGCCATTATTCTCCAGACCGCCCAGTCCCGTCCGCCCTTCGATGACCAGGATAACGTCATTGACTACGAAGTGGCTTCCCGCGAAAACGATGAAGTAAAAGTGAATGTGGTGGCGGCAAAGAACGCCTTGCTGGACTCATGGGCCCAGTTCTTTACGGTAAAGGGCCTCAAGCTATCTGCAATCGATGTGGATATCTTCGGTCTTCTCAATGCTTACATGGCGACTGCCAGCGACGAGGACCTGAATACGACCTGCGCTATTGTGAACATTGGCGAAAAGAAGATGAGTATTGCCTTTGTGCAAGACGGAGCCTTCCACTCCATGCGTGCCATGACTGGCGGTTCCTTGGATTTGGTGATTTCCAAGCTGGGAACTCATTTGGGTATTGATGCTGCCAAGTGTCACGAAATTTTTGAGAAGGGCGATCTAGGGGTGGTGGATGGATTCTCCGAAGCCGAAGTAGAAGAAGCCATGAAGCTTGCCTTTGAAGACCTGATGGCCCAGATCGAGTTCGGTATACGCTACTTTGAGTCTTCGGAAGATTCAAAAACCCTCGGGAAAATTTTCTTGGGTGGTGGTGGCGCCTCTATCCCCGGAATGAGGGCCTATATTGCAGAACGTACCGGACTTGAAACCGATACGGTGAACCCGTTCCGCTATGTGGAATGCGACGCCAAGGTGTTTGGCGCAAATGGCATTTCTCTAGGTCTTTCTAATATCTATGCCCCTGCGTTGGGCCTTGCGATGAGGAAGTTCTAATGGCTACGAAAAAGAAAAAGGAACAAGAAAAATCCGCCGTGGCTACAAGGAAATCTCTTTGCATTTCCATTAACCTGCTTCCCAGGGAATACCGTAAGCCAGTCAAGGATTTTTCCTGGATTACGGACCGCCGTGTGGTGTGGCCGACCCTTGCCCTTATTGCGGCAGTGATTAGCGTCGTGATGTTGTTCTCCTTTATTGAAGAAACAATTTCGGGCTTGAATCAAGAGTTGGATCGAGTAAAGGCAGAAGTGGAACGTGAACGCCCGCTCCTTACCAAGATTAGCGACTTGGAACAGAAGCAGGGGGTCATCAATACAAAGATTAATGCTCTTAAGTCTATTCAGGTAAGCAAGAAACGTTGGGTTATTTTGTTCGAAAACGTGTCGTCGGTGTTGCCGCCTAATATGTGGCTTACCAGCTTGAATCAGATAAGCGACAACGATTTGGAAATGCGTGGAACCACCTTTGATTTTTCCGAGGTGGCCGAGTACATGGTGAAACTTGAGAAGCAGGTTAGCGTCGAAAAGGTTTCGCTGGTGAACATTTCTACTTCGAAGGTTGATGGGGAAGAAGCTTATACTTTCACTATCAAGGTGCTCCTGAAACAGGATCTGGGAATGGAGGGGTAGTATGGGTAATATTGATTGGAAAGACAAAAAGAATATATACGCCCTCTCCATTATCGTCTTGATTTTGGCAGCTGCCTACTGTGTATATACCTATATGTGGGATCCCTTTGTTCAAGAGCGAACCAGCCTTGAAAATCAATTGCAATCGGCCCAGGCTGAACTGGACAAGATTAACGCTCAAAAGAAGCGTATTGCCGAATTGGAAATGCAGTTGGTCCAAGCGGAAAAGGATTTTGAAAAACTGAAAGAAATGTTCCCCGAAGAGGAAAAGGTTCCTCTGCGCTTGCAAGACCTATACTCTGTACTTCGTAGTTCTGGTGTGCAAATCCAGCGGTTTAATCCTGAAGGTGGCAGTGAGAAGGAACATTACGTAGAAAACCGTTATTCTATAGCGGTAAATTCCGGTTACCACATGTTGGGTTACCTGTTTGCAGAAATTGCGAACTTCAATTATCCGACATCGATTTCCAATTTGCGTCTTAACCGTTACTCTGGTATCGCGGCGGAATTACAAAAAGCTGAAACCCATGGCTGGACCCCCATTACCATGTCGGTTACCTTTAACCTGACCACTTATACATCCAAGAAGGTGAGGTAGCAAGATGATGAAAAATTTATTTGTCCTTTTGTTCCTTACTTTTGCTGTTGTCGTGAATGCGGCTCAGATTAAGGATGTGAAATTTATCTGTGACGCTAAGAAATGCGAGATGGGATTCCAGTTCGCATCAGAAGACGATTTGCCTACGTTCTTCCAGAAATATGACGCCTCTGCGAAGAAACTTACGGTAGGCTTTTCCAATACGGAATTTGCTCTAGGCGAAGGATCCTACGATATAGACGCCGCCTCCGAATGGGTGAAATCCATGAGGGTTTTCAAGGATAATTACCGCGGTATGCAGTTCTTGAAGATCGAAATGTCTGTGGGACCTTCTCTGAGTAGCGATAAAAATGAAATTTCATTGGATGGCGCTAATTTCCTTTTGAAACTCAAAGGAAACAAGGGTAAGGCTTGGACTCTTTCTAAAATTTTTGCACAAAAGAAAAAAGAAGCTGACAAGCGTGCTCTTGAAGAGAAAAAAGCCGCTGAAAAACAAGCTGCTGAAGACAAGAAGGCTGCCGAAAAGGCCGCTCTCGAAGAAAAGAAGCGCCTAGCGGAAGAGAAAAAAGCTGCAGAAAAGCAGGCTATCGAAGATAAAAAAGCTGCAGCCAAGGCTGCCGCCGAAGAAAAGAAGCGCTTGGCCGAAGAAAAGAAAGCTGCTGAAAAGCAGGCCCTCGAAGACAAAAAGGCCGCCGCCAAGGCCGCTGCCGAAGAAAAGAAGCGCTTGGCTGAAGAAAAGAAGGCCGCTGAAAAGGCGGCTCTCGAAGAAAAGAAACGGTTGGCAGAAGAAGAAAAGGCTGCCAAGAAGGCTGCTGCCGAAGAAGCCAAGCGTTTGGCCGAGGAACAGAAGAACTTGGATAAGGCTATTAAGGAGGGAGGGGCAATATCCGCCTTGCTCCCCGGTGTAAAGGAATTTACTGTGCTTATGGGATCTGGCATGGAACAGTTCCGTTTGGTTACTGATGATGCTATCGATATCAAGTATGTGTCTGGCCCTGATAAGGCATCTATCATTACGGTTGGCGTAGCTGGTCCGCAGAAGTCTCCCGTATTCAAGATTGGTGCCGGATCGCTTGTAAAGTCTGCGACTTGGGGTGCTAACGGGTTGAAACTTCAGCTGCCAGTGGGTCTTCGCCCTGTAGTCTTGGTGCAAGATGGTGCTTTGGTGCTTCAGACTACGGAGAGTGCCATCAAGAAAGATGGTTTCATTTTCTGGTCGGCTCGTCCAGATGGCATTTTTGTGCGTGATTGGATGAAGGCTGCCGATGCAAGTCAAAACTTTGATTCTTTCGTGAATAAATATGATAAGGACAGCAAAAAAATCGTGTCCGGTGCACAGGTATTCCACCTGAAGCCTGTAGTTCGCGAACTTATCGTGGTAGAAGACGAAATTGATATGTATGCTGGTCCTAACGACAATTCTCAAGTGATTAATCGTCTCACCTTCGGTGATCGCCTTGTGAATATGGATTTGGTTGGCCTTTATTATAAGGTCCAGAGTGGAGCTCGAGTTGGCTTTGTAAATCGTCGTTCTGTGAGCTATAAAGACGAACTTTCTGCAGTCCAGCAAGAACGCCTCAAGCAGGTCGATAAGGAAAGAGGTGAACTCAGCGAAGGTTCGGTCACCATTGCGAGCCAGTTGGATGGTATGTATGAGGACCGTGTTACCTATAGCTCTTTTGGACGTCGAGACCCCTTTGTAGAGGTTAAGGGTCTGGTTGAAGAAGGCATTAACATTGACCAGGTGGAACTGGTAGGCATTATTTGGGAATCCGATGTGCCTATGGCCATTTTGGTTGAAGCTAAAAATCCGTCCATCTCTTATACCCTCAAGGAAGGGGATAAGATCTTGAACGGCAAGGTATTGAAAATTACAGAAACAGATGTGCTCTTCCTGATACAAGAATTCGGTGTGAGCCGTCGCTACTCCATGGGTCTTCCCGATAAGTATGGGGGTAAAAAGTGAAAAAAGTAGCTAAGATCGTTCTCATTCTGCTTCTTGCTGTAGGCTTTGCGGCATCATTTGCCCAGCAGCCTGCAGAGAACGGCCCTTCGGAGCCCAACAAGAAGTTGTATAACTTCACCTTTGTGGATATGGACTTCGATGCCGTATTCCGGTCTCTCTCTGTGACCGCGGGTGTGGATATTCTTCTTGCTCCCGATGTAAAGGGCAAGATGAGCCTCAAGATTACCAAGAAGACTTGGCAAGAGACTTTGGACATTATATGCGAGATTAATGACTTGACTTGGCTTATCCAGGACAAGTACATTGTAATCCAGCGTTCCAGTACTTACCAGGCCAAACAGAAAAAGCTTGCCGATGAGGAAGCTCAGGCAGAGCAGAATGCACCTCTGGTTCGTAAGAATTTCCAGGTGCACCATGCCAAGGCTGATGAGCTTGTGAAGGTGCTGGAAAGCATGAAGTCCAATCGTGGTCGCATTACTGTGGTGGAACGTACAAACTCTATCATCGTTTATGATACCGACTCTCGCATTGAGCAAATGGACAATGCCTTGAGTGAACTTGATGTTGAAACCCTCCAGATCATGATTACGGCTAAGCTTGTGGTGGTGAACAGCGAACTTGCTCGTGAGCTGGGAGTGGACTGGACTGCTACTATGGGAAGCACAGCCCTTACTCCCGGTACTGCCGGAACGCCTAACGGAAGTGGTGCCGGCGATACCCGTACCAGTGCGGCCATCCGTTCTTTCCCCAACAACGGTGTGTCTCCTGCTGTGAGTGGAGCCTCTACGGCCATTACAACTAGTGTGCTGGATAACCATCTGCAGTTGGCTATTTCTAACCTGATGGGTGATGCTTCTACCGAGGTGCTTGCCAGTCCTCAGGTTTCTACCTTGGATAACACAGAAGCCCAGGTGTTCATGGGTGACAAGGTTTCTATCCGCGTGATTGACGATAGCGGTGAGTCTTCTACCCAGCTGGTGGAAACGGGTATTAAGCTTACTGTAACGCCCCATGTCTCTGGCGACAACCGCATCTTGCTGGATCTGCACCCCGAAAACAACTCCTACGACTATGACTCCAAGGGTGAAATTGTCATTAGTACCCAGGAAGCCAAGACAAAGGTTGTGGTGGCCGACGGTGAAACCGTGGTTATCGGTGGTCTGACCCGTAACGAGACTCAGGAATCCGAAAGCGGTATTCCTTTCTTGAAGGATATTCCGCTGTTTGGCAACCTGTTCAAGTATTCTCGTAAATCTGTGGTCAAAAAAGACCTGGTTATTTTTGTGACTCCCCGCATTATTCGCAATTATATCGGTAATGTGGATATTTCCGAGGTTTCTGCAGAAAAGGCTGCCGCTCCTGCCGCAGCTCCCGAAGCCAAGAAGGTGGAGCAGAAACCCGCTGCACAGGCCAAACCCGCTGCCGCTCCTGCAAAGCAGCAGACTGCAGCCCAGCCGTCGCAAAAGCCAGAAGCTTCGAAGGCTCCGGCTGCTCCCGCTCCTGCAAAGGGCGATAGCGACTGGGAATAGCTGGTTTAGGATGAACTTGCTGAAGCCAGGACTTTGTCCTGGCTTTTTCTGTATGGTTTAAAAGTTTTCTATATTGTACATTTGTGCAAGGAGTTATTTGATGGCTAACGTGGTTGATGATGTGGTCTTGAATCGTGAACTGAACCCGGAGCAGGCGGCGGCTGCCAAGAAGATTGACGGCCCTATGCTGATTTTGGCCGGGGCGGGTTCAGGCAAGACGCGTGCCATCACCTACAAGATTGCCCATCTGGTGTCGTTCCATCAGGTGGAGGCGGACCGGATTTTGGCGGTGACGTTTACCAACAAGGCCGCCCGCGAAATGAAGGAGCGTATCCAGAAACTTTTGCAGGTTCGTTTGGCTTTCAACTGGATGGGCACGTTCCATTCCGTGTGCCTGAAACTTTTGAGGCTTTGTCTGACCAAAGATTTTGTGATTCACGCCATGGGCGGCTCCTGGTACGACAACAATTTCTCCATCTATGACGACGATGACCAGAAGCGGATTCTGAAAGAAATCCTCAAGGAAGAACTGGGCGAAAATTACGATGCGTCCGAAGTAAAAAAACTTCACGGAGCCATTTCTCGATACAAGAACACCATTCTATATACCAACGGCGAAGCTGTTTTGCAGACTCCCGAAATTGCCATGATGCGCGCGGAATTTGCCGACCAGGAGAGAATGGCTAGACTTTATGGGGAATACCAGAAGCGCCTCAAGGAATCCAACGCCATGGACTTTGATGACCTGCTGTTCAATACGGTGCTCATGCTCCAGAAAGTACCCCACTTGGCAGACCAGCTGGCGGAGCGATACAAGTACGTGGTTGTAGATGAATATCAAGATACCAACGACGTGCAGTATGAGCTTTTGAAGTTGCTCATTAACGAGCAAAAGAACGTGACGGTGGTGGGCGATGACGACCAGAGCATTTATGGTTGGCGTGGGGCGAACATCAAGATTATCCGCAATTTTCATAGGGATTTTGCCCCGGTGACTATTGTGAAATTGGAACGGAACTACCGCTCTACGTCGAATATCGTGAAGGGGGCGGGCTCCGTAATAGCCCACAACGTGCGCCCCCTGGAAATGCAGAAGGTGGTGTATTCCAAGGAAGAAGCCGGTGACCCCATTCGGGTACGGCACACGATGGACGACCGTAGCGAAGCCCAGCAGATAGCGGATTTGATTGCCGTGGCGGGCGAGGCGAATTACTCCAAGACGGCGGTGTTTTACCGCACCAATGCCCAGTCCCGCGTGATAGAAAAGGCCCTGAATGACAACCGCATTCCATCAGTGATTTTTGGCGGCACGCGGTTCTGGGATCGCAAGGAAGTCCGGGATATCCTTTCGTATTTGCGTCTTCTTTCAAATGAAAAGGATGATGCCGCCCACCTGCGGGTCATCAACACGCCGCCCCGCGCCATCGGCAAGACTTCGGTAGAAAATGTCCTTGCCCGCGTTCGAAACGGCGAAGGGACCTTCTGGCAGATGCTTGTGGCCGAGGCTAGCGGTGTGTCCCGTTCCGCACCCAAGCTGAAAGGCTTTGTGGACTTGGTCCAGTCTTGGAAAGAACTGGTGGTCGCCGGAGAGACTCCGCTTCCGCTTTTGGCAGAACGAATCGTAAACGATGTCGCCTACAAGGAATTCTTGCGGAAAGACGACGAGCTTTCTGCAGACGAACGGATAGGCAACGTAGATGAAATGATCAACGCCATCCGCGAATTCGACGAGGAACATCCGGGGGCCACGTTAGACGCCTTCTTGCAGGACATTTCCCTCTTGACCGACGCCGACAAGAAGGTGGACGATTCCAAGGGTCATGTAACTCTTATGACCATTCACATGGCGAAGGGTCTAGAATTCAATACGGTGCACATAGCCGGCTGTGACGACGGTATTTTCCCGTTGATTCGGGAAAGCTCTATGCTGAGCGTCAAGGAGGCCAACGACCAGCTTGAAGAGGAACGTCGCCTGTTCTACGTGGGCTGTACCCGTGCCGAAAAGAAGCTTTACCTGTACCATGCGGAACGTCGCTTTTTCCAGGGGACTATCCGGCCTTTTGCACCGTCCCGTTTCTTGAAGGAACTTGACCCTTCTGTCGTGGAATTTACGCCCTGCATAGATGAACGGCCCGCCTTTTCGGGCTGGACACCTGATGCTCCCGAAAAGCCCCGTTACAACAGCGCGCCGTCTTTTGTCCGCAACAGGAGCTTTGGCTCCGGAGCTTCGGGCTCGAGTTCGTCGGGGTTTTCGGGCGGGTCTCGGTTCGGCAGCTCCAGGAGTTCCGTTCCGGATTCGGTACGCAAGAACGACCGGCGTATCGTTTATCGCAATCCCATAAAGGTGGCGCAGACCACTCAGTCTGTGGATACGTCGGGCCCTCGCATTGTCTATGATGAGTATAGCGAGAATCCTTTCCATCCGGGAGCAAAGGTGCGGCACATCAAGTACGGAGTCGGGACTGTTACCCGCTGTTACGGCGAAGGGGACAACGCCCGCGTAGATGTTCGTTTTGGCGACGGGAATCTGCGTACCATCATCTTGAAATATGCCGCCCTGCAGGTGGTGGGGTAGTGGATAGGGGTTAGGATCTAGGGGCTAGGGGTTAGTGATTAGTGGTTAGGATAGCCGGTCTCGAGAGGTGTCATCCTCGCGACCTGTGGTGAGCGAAGTCGAATCAAGGCGAGGATCTGCTAGATTGCAGTAAGCGGATCCTCACCAGAGCCTGCCCTGAGCCTGTCGAACGGGTGAGGATGACGACTCATACCACACACCTCAAACCTCACAACCCACAACCCACAACCCATAACCCATAACTCACACCTCACAACCCATAACTCACAACTCACAACTCACAACTCATAACTCATAACTCATAACTCACCACTCACAACTCATTTGCCTTTCATTCCAAATTTTTCTATATTACCCCTCGTAAAGATTGGAGAGTCCTATGCTTGAAAACGATGAAGTCCTGAAATTGGCCAAGTTGTCCCGCCTGAGCATTTCCGAAGAGGAAATTCCTGCCGTCAAGGGCCACCTGGACAAGATGCTCAATCATCTGGAAGCTTTGAAGGCTCTGGACCTTTCCAATGTAGAACCCATGACCGCCGTCGAAACCGGCGAGACGGTTCTTCGCGAAGATGTACCTGTACAGGGATTCACCCTGGAGCAGGCTTTTGCAAATGCGCCGGCGGTGGAAAACGACCACTTCGCCATTCCCAAGGTCATTGGCGGCTAGAAGCCTCCTTTGCCTGGACTATGTCTCCTGTCTCCTGCATTGTTCCTGCCCGCATGGGGTCTTCCCGGTTTCCCGGGAAGCCGCTTTTCAAGTTGTGCGGTAAGGAGATGATTGTTCGCACCCTGGAGCGAGCGGCCCTTGCAGAATGCTTTGACAGAATTATCTGCGCAACCGATAGCGACGAGATTGCCGAGGTGGTTTCCCGTGCCGGTTTCGAATTCTTGTTGACGGGAGAGGCGGCTACCGGTTCTGACCGGGTGGCGGAGGCCGCCCGCGCCCTGGACCTTGACCTGGTGGTGAACCTGCAGGGGGACGAACCCTTGGTAGAGCCTTCGGTCTTGTGGGATGTCGCCCGGACTCTTGCCGAAAACCCGGACTGCTGGGTGACGGTGGCCTGCCCGCTTAAGCCAGAAGACGTTCCCCTGAAGACTGTGGTGAAGGTCTTGGTCAAGGACTGTTTTGCCGTTGATTTTCGCCGGGAAATCCCTGCAGACGAAGCTGGCCGGTGGTTCCAGCACCAGGGAATCTATGCCTATTCCCGCAAGTCCCGCGATGAATTTACTTCTTTGTCCCAGAGTAAGCTTGAACTGGAGCGCTCCTTGGAGCAGATGCGGATTATGGGTATTCGCCCTATCCGTATGGTCCAGAGCCCCTATGAAAGCATCTCTGTGGATGTGCCTTCTGACGCGAATGCCGTCGAAGCCTTGCTACATGAACAAAAAAAGCAGGGGCTGCCGGACGGACGATTTAAGGAGCCCCTGCGTAGTCCGTAGGTGCTCTTGATGAACGCTCCCGAAAAACAAATCCTCCGTATGGCCCTGGTCTTTTTGGTACTTGGGCTAGTTTTCCGCTATCTACCCTGGGGTGTACCCGCCATCGGGCAGGTGGAAGAATACTCCAATTTGGAATATGTCGCTGAAAGGGATTATATCTCGAAAAAGTCCGGTCCTGATTTTGATACAATCACAAACAAAGTAACAAACACCAATTCGTCTGAATACAAGGGGAAAAAACAAAAAAGTGTTAAAAATAAGCTAAAAAAGCCAAAATTACCCATACATGTCAATTCTGCCGGGGTAGAGGAATTGTGCGCCCTGAAAGGGGTTGGACCCAAGCTTGCCGAGAAAATTTTGGCATTTCGTACCCAAAACGGGCCATTTTCGGGGCCTGGGGATCTGGAAAAAGTACCCGGAATTGGCAAGAAAAAACTTGAGGGCCTCCTACAGGGGGTAATTTTTGATTAGTTTTAGGGTGTACATTTTCATAAGTCGTTGAGTATATGAGTGATACGAAGATTTATCTAGGTATTGAGGTTGGGGATGCTTCCCTAAAAGTGGCCCTGTTGGACTCCGCCGAAAAGCGGGTTTTGCGCACGGCAATTCTCCAGACTGGCACCAGTCCCTTGGATGACGTTTACACTTTTGAAACGGTCCTCCAGGCTTGGTTGGAGTCCGTTCAGCAGGAATCCGTAGAGGCAGTGTCTCTTTCTATTCCGGCATTCCGCTCAGTTATAAGGCAGGTGTATGTACCTGCAGAGGCTTGCGCCAACCGTGAAGAATACCTGGAATGGTACCTAGGGCTTATTACCAATGCCGAAAAGGGCTCTTACATTATGGACTACCAGGTCCTGTGCGGTGATGCCACCGTCGGAGAAACGGTTCTCCTGATAGCGGTTCGTCGTGAATGGGTAGATGGTGTTCGTAAGGGCTTCCGTAACAAGGCGTTAGCGCCCAAGACTATGGAAGTGGATGTGCTCTCGTTGCTGAACCTGATGGATGCTGCAGACCACATTGATGGACTGGAATGCGTAATCAAAGCGGATTTTGCGGGTGTAACCATGATGTGGATCTCTAAGGACAGACTTCAGGATTTGCGTTGTGTATCGACCCTTTCCCTAGTGGATAAATCTGCTGAAGAGGCTTATGGATTCTTGGCCAATGGCATTCGTGAACAGATTGATTTTGCCAAGGAAGACGATGTCTCCTTTGATGTCAAGCAGATTCATTTGTGCGGCGAACTTGCGACAGACCCTCTGTTTATGAAAAATTTACAAGGGGCTCTCCCGGAATTCCAGATAATTCTGATGGATTCCTTCTCTAATTTAAGACTTCCGGTGGAAGAAGCGGATTCTGCTGCTGTTCTTAGCTGTGCCGGTGCAATTGGTGCTGCCCTGAACCTCATGGAGGAAGTATGATTCACTTGAACCTTATTGAGGCTGCCGAACGTTCCTCTTTGATGGAAAACGTTAATCCGGTGCATGTTACCGATGTTCGTGCGGCAAGAAAGTCTTCTAAGTCTAAATTGCTGACAATCGGACTTGCCGCAGCCTTTGTGGTGGTGGCGTTCAGTTGCTTCTTGAGTGTGTTTGGCGTTCCGGCACCTCTGCAGGGAGCTTTGCCCGAGGCCTACCTGTCGCTGATTGGGGCTGAAGATCCGAGCCAGGCTTTGACCTTGGGGGCCGGACAGACCACCACTGCCGGTGGTGTCTTGGAAGCGGAAGCTGCTGCCGAACGAGCCGTACTCAAAATGCGAGAAGGCATGACTGTGAAGCAGGTTGTAGCCGAAATTAACCCGAAAGCGTTGTACAACAACAGTAGGGTGAACTACGACAGCTACTTGCCTCTAGAAAAGATTTCTTACCAGAAAGCCGCGAGTGCCCAGTTCCTCACATTCCTCACAACGGCGACCCCAGACGATGTGGGTTTCTCGGATTGCATTTTCCAGGCTCCCAACTACTACTATGTCCGCGGCGTAGCCGCTAAGCCTACATCTCAGCGTAGCTTCCTTGAACGAGTGAAAGCGGTAAGTTCGGATTTCAGGACTCCGCCTATTCCTGAAAATGCTCCTGCTACAGACATTACGGCATTCGGTTTGTTTAATGTTTCAAACCCGAACCTTGGTGCAGTTTCCAATTTTGTGAAGTCTGCCGAGGTGGCTGAAGAAATCAAGGCCTTAAAAGCTATCGCTGCCAATGCCAAGCTTAATTTAAAAGGTCTTGAAAAGCCTGCTGTTGAAGATTTTGGCGTGTATAAGCGTTACTCTTATACGGTATCCGCCAATTCGGATTTCCCGGAGTTGCAGAAGTTTACATCGGAACTGCTGGATTCTCCTATTCGCATGGGCGTAACGAAGTTGGAAATGACTTTTGCCAAGCGTGATATCCAGAGTGCAATGCAACTCGTGATGTTCGTGGTTCCTTAAATGCCCATTCGCATTACGGGTGGGGACCTTCGTGGACGGATGGTCCCTTCTCCTCCAAGCATGAAAACCAGGCCTACGAGTTCGAGGACCCGGGAGGCTCTTTTTAACATTTTGCAAAGCGTAGATGGTTTCCGCATGCTGGACCTGTTTGCCGGTTCCGGCATTATGGGAATCGAAGCCTTGAGTCGCGGGGCGGCCCATGTAGTGGCTGTGGAAATGGTTCATTCCCAAGCGCATCTTTTGCTGCAGGGGTACAAGGCTTTGTCCTTGGAAAAGAAACTTACTTTGTACGAAAAGAATGCCTTGACCCTGGAAAAAGAGGAACTGTGTGCCGAGGGAGGGTTTGATTTGATATATGCAGATCCGCCCTTCAAGGATATGGATTATCCTGACTTGCGCTCTTTCTGGCAGTGGCTGAATCCTGGTGGTGTGGCCGTGTTCGAGGCACCCAGTCGAAATTTGCCTGCATGGGTCAAAGAGGCCTCCGATGCGGGAACGGTACAGGTCCGACGCTATGGGGAATCCTCGTTGGTGATTTATAAGTCGTAGGAACGTCATCCTCACAACGCCCCCCCTAAAACCTAACCCCTATTGACTATATTTACAGCATGGAAAGAATTGCTGTGTTTGCAGGATCCTTTGATCCGTTTACCTTGGGACACCTGGACATTGTCAAAAGGGCTGCAGCCCTTTTTGATGAGTTGTGGGTTGTGCTTGCCGTAAATGCTTCCAAGAAGAATATGTTTTCGGAATCGGACCGTCTGACCTTCATAAACAAGTCCGTAGCCGGAATCCCGAACGTGAAAGTGACGTCTTATGATGGACTGACTGTAGATTTTATGAAAAGCGTCGGTTCAAAGTTTTTGGTCCGTGGCGTGCGTGGTGCTATGGATGTTGAATATGAACAGTCCATCGCCTGGAACAATCGGACTCTTTATCCCGAATGCGAAACGGTTATTTTCTCCAGCGCTTCGGAACACTTGTCGTTAAGCAGTTCCGTGGTTCGCGAACTCTTGAAGGCTGGCGTTTCGGATACGGTGGATGGTCGAGAATTACTCTCGAACTATGTCCATGTCGAAGTCATTCCCTTGTTGTTGAAAAATAGCCGTTAAGTATGACGCCCTTTCGATTCTTACCCAAGGTTATTCGAGTCCTGCTGATTTCAAACGCTGTGGTGTTTGCGATTGCGGCTATCGTGGGCGGTATGCTGGGGCTGCATTTGAACCTGCCCGGTGTTGGTTATGGTTCGCTTCAGGAGTATATCCTCTACTTTGGAGCCTTTTTGCCGACCGCACCCTTTGAGGCTTGGCGCTACGTAACCTACATGTTTATCCATGTAGATTTTATGCATTTCTTCTTTAATATGCTGATGCTCTGGATGTTCGGTGCAGAGGTCGGGGAATGGATGGGTACCAAGCATTTTGCCTTCATGTATTTCTTCTGTGGAATATTTGCGGCTATCTTCAGTGTTGCCATGAGTATTCTGGGACTCACCCATAATCCCATTATCGGAGCCTCTGGTGCCTTGATGGGCGTGTTTGTGGCATACTACAAGTTTTTTCCGGAAAGGCGCATCTTGATGTTTTTTATTATCCCCATGAAAATCAAGCATGCCATGTGGGTGATGGTTGCCTTTGATGTGATGTTTGCAAATACTGGCGATGCCATAGCCCACTTCGCCCACCTGGGTGGTGTTGTGGCGGGCTTTATCTATATGGCCTTGTACCAGAATATTTTTACCAAGAGCTCCAGTATTCTTTACAATTCGCCCTTGTCCGGTTTTTTCCGTTTGTTCTCCAGGCACCCCGGCCGCTATAAAAAATGGAACAATCCCTTTGATACCGAAAATCGGGATGGGCAAAGGACAGAAGCTCGTGTCGAAGAACCCGAAGTTCTGGAAGGCGAAGTCTTTTACATGGACGAACAGAAGCGGATGGATGAAATCCTGAAAAAAGTCAATGCAGAGGGAATCCAGTCGTTGACGGAATCTGAACGACAGTTTTTGTTGAAGGCCAGCGAAAGGCTGCGCCGTAGGAGAGGTTACTGATGAAAAAGGTTTTGGGAATGGGCGCTGCCCTGGTGGATATCTTGGCCAATGTGGATGACTCCTGGATTGAATCCCAGGGAGTGCAGAAGGGCGGCATGAACATGGTGGACTGGCCCCAGATGGAAAAGTTCCTGCTGTCGCTGAAAAATCCCGTGCGTGTGCCTGGTGGCTCTACCTGCAATACCATGGTGGGGCTTTCGCGCCTGGGGGGCAGGGCCGCCTTTATTTCTAAAATCGGTGACGACGACTTGGGAAAAATTTTCCAGAAACACCTGGAACGAAACGGCGTGGAATCCAAGCTGGGACTTTCCGGTGCGGCTACGGGCTGTGTGTTTTCGGCGGTGACTCCCGATGCCCAGCGTTCCATGTGGACTTACCTTGGGGCTTCTGACTTTTTAGGGAGCGATGACTTTGTGCCCGCCCTCTATGACGACGTGGGCCTGCTTTACGCCGAAGGTTACCGCGCTTTCAATGGGGAATGTTTCAAGAAGGCCTTTACCCTTGCCCGCAGTCTGGGCGTGGAAACGGCTCTGGATTTTAGCAGTTTCGGTGTGGTGGATGCCTGCCGCAAACTGTTTGACGAACTTTTCGAAGAAAAGATGATCGACATCATTATCGCCAACGAAGACGAGGCCTTTGCCTACGCCGGAGTCAAGGAAGAGGCGGCACTGGACGTGCTTGCCAAGAAGGCGAAAGTGGCTGTGGTGAAAATCGGAAAGCGTGGCGCTTTGATTGCCAAAGATGGAGTGGTGACCCGCGTGCAGGCCGGTTCTGCAAAGGCCATTGATACCACCGGTGCAGGCGACCTGTGGGCATCGGGATTTTTGTACGGCTACATGAACGGCTGGGATATGGAACGCTCCGGCAACCTGGGGAGTGTTGTCTCTAATGAAGTGGTTCAGGTGATGGGCGCCCAGATCCCCGAAGACGGTTGGGCCCGCATCAAGGAAACGATGGCCTAGTCTTTTAGGAGGCTGAGATGGATAACTTTGAAGCGGATATCTTGATTCTGGGATATGGCCCTGCTGGTGTTTCTGCAGCGCTGTACGGGCTCCGTGCTGGGCTCGATGTGCTGTTGGTGGGCAAGGATGGCGGAGCGCTTTCTAAAGCCCATGCTATACAGAACTATTACGGCCTAGAAAAACCTCTGACCGGCGAAGAACTTTTGCAGGTGGGCAAGAAACAGGCTCTGGATCTTGGCGCGCAGATTGTAGATGACGAAGTGATGGACCTGATGTTCGACGGTTCGCAGTTTGTGGCCAAGGGGCTTACGGCATCTTATCATGGTAAGGTTTGCATCATGGCTACCGGCGCTGCTCGCAAAAAGCACCCGCTGCCGGGAATGGCCGAGATGGAAGGTCACGGGGTCAGCTACTGCGCTGTCTGTGATTCCTTCTTTTACAAGGGCAAGAACGTGGCCGTGCTTGGTAACGGCGAATATGCCCTTCACGAAACCGAAGAACTTTTGCAGGTGGTGGGTTCCGCAACGCTTTTGACCAACGGGGCGGAGCTTTCTGCGAAATTCCCTGACAAGGTCCGCATCGAAAAACGTCATTTGCAGGGGCTGGTAGGCGAGGGAGCCTTCCGGGGTGTGCACTACGAAGACGGTACTGAAGAAAATTTCGACGGCTTGTTTGTGGCCCTCGGCAGCGCCAACGCTACGGATTTGGCATTGAAGGCGGGTGCCGCCTTTGACCAGGGAAAGCTTGTGCTGGACGGCGATTTGCAGACCACTCTTCCGGGTCTCTATGCGGCGGGGGACTGCACCGGCGGTATCTTGCAGGTGTCTGTAGCCGTAGGCGAAGGCGCCAGGGCGGCTCTTGCGGCGATTAAGTACTTGAGAGAGAACAAATAATTCAGAATTTGGATTTCGGAGTTCGGAATTATAACTCCGAAATCTGGAGTCAGAAATCAGAATTATCCCATGCGCCGTCTGACTTTACTGACCAATCCGGACACTTGTAATTTAGGCTGCCCGCTGTGCTTTTTGAACCAGCGGGGAGTGCCGACCGGTCTTGGCGAGATGCCCATAGAAGTGGCTCGGCGTTCCATTGAAAAATATGCAGGTGTGCGGGAGGTGATTCCCTCCACCATGGGAGAGCCTTTACTTTATTCCCATTTTGACGAACTGCTGGAATTGTGCATGAGTCGCGGGACTCCTTTGAACCTGACTACCAACGGGAGTTTTCCTAAAAAGTGGGGAAGTGACGAAGGACTGAAAAGCCTGCTGCTTGCCTGCAGCGACATCAAGGTGAGTACCCTTTCTTACGAGACGGGTGGATTGCCCGAAGACGAGTGGAAAGCCAATGTGGAAAAACTGCTGGATGTTCGTAGGTTGTTGCTGGAGGGCGATAGTTCGCAGGCTGTGGCCGCTGTTTCACTGCAGGTGACGCTTCACCGCGAAAATGCGGGTTCTGCGTCGGAACTTTTGCGATGGGCGGAACGAGTCGGTATTAACCGGATCAAGTGGAACCCGGTGGTGTTTTTGGGCCGTGCGTCACGAGAATTGCGGGAAAGGTTTGCCTTGCCCGAAGGTGCCGTAGATCGGTTACGGAAGGATCTGCACTCCGACAGGGTTCGTTGCGAAGGAAGTCTGTATTTCGAAGTCCGAGGCGGTTCTTGTGCTGTGTCTGGTAAGGATTGTGACGGGAAATCTCCGGAGTGCCCTTTTGCCGACGAGGTATGGGTCTGGCCCGATGGTCACGAGGACCATTGCCCGAATCCGAAATTAAGGTGGGCATCGGGTCGCTAGCATCCAAAACCTTGTTATATTGTGAACATGATTGAAAAACTTTTGAACGCCCTGGACTCCGTGTTGCTTGGCAAGCGGGAGTCCGTAGAAATGCTGGTCATGGCCCTGCTGGCCGACGGTCATGTGCTGGTAGAAGATGTCCCCGGTACCGGAAAGACCACTTTGGCGAAGGCCCTGGCGGTAGCTATCGGGGCGGACTTTGCCCGCATCCAGTTTACGCCGGACCTGTTGCCTGCCGATGTGACCGGCGGGGCGGTGTTTCGCATGAACACGGGGGACTTTGAAATCCGGAAAGGTCCTGTGTTTACCCAGATTCTTTTGGCCGACGAAATTAACCGCGCTTCGCCCCGCACCCAGAGTTCCCTGCTGGAGGCCATGGAAGAGCGTCAGGTTTCCCTGGAAGGGGAACGGCACGCACTGCCTAAACTGTTCATGGTGCTGGCTACGGAAAACCCGGTGGAATTCCACGGGGTGTTCCCCCTGCCCGAGGCCCAGATGGACCGGTTCCTGATCCGGCTTTCGCTGGGCTACCCCTCTACGGAAACGGAACTGCAGATTTTGCGGAGCCACCGGGAAGGTAAACCCCTGGACACACTGACCGCTGTTACCACGCCCGAAGAAATCCTGAAGGCGAGGGATGCCGTCCGCAAGGTCCATGTGGACGAATCCCTGGAAAGATACGTGGTGTCGCTGGTCCAGGCCACCCGCGAAAACCCGGCCGTACGCCTGGCCGCAAGCCCCCGCGCAGGAATCAACCTCATCAAGATGGCCCAGGCGTCTGCCTACATCCAGGGCCGGGATTTTGTGAATCCCGATGACATTCAGCGGGTGTATTCTGCGGTGATGGAACACCGTGTCTTTACGAAAGACGGAAATGCCTCTACGGTGAAAAACATTCTGGAATCTATCCGCACCCAGGTGAAAATCCCTAAGTAGAAGCGGGGAACATGTCGAAGGTTCCTTCCATAAAGTGGCTGCTGGAGGCGTACCCCCGGACTCCCAAGAGGACGGGGCTTCTCATGCGGCTTTACTTTATCTGGCAGGAGTACTTTATGCCTGCCGGTCACAGTGCCTTTGCGCTGATGTTTTTCTCTATGGTGGCGGGACTCGTGCCCGGCTTCTGGGCCGCCTGGATTTTCTGCGGCTTGGATTTTCTGTTGTTCCTGGCGCTGTTCCCCTCCCTCTTTATGACCTGTCGAAAGAACCGCTTTGAAGCGGGGGCTATAGAAGTTTCTCCTGTTGTGGAAGGCGAAACGGCAACGGTCCAGGTGCAGGTGACTGCAAAAAACCGGATAGACGCGGTATCCCTTTCCTGTTTCCGCATGGATGCCAGTCTTGCAAGCGAAGAATCGCCCTATGTGCTTGTGAATCAGGGCGAATCGGTAATGCTCCAGTGCAAGGTCAGAACCAAGAAGCGTGGAGCCTATACGGTAGGGAAGGTGTCTCTCTTGATTCCCGAAATCATGGGCATGTTGCGGTATAGTGCCAAGGCGGGATCTGCGGAACTTCTGGTTTACCCGAAACCCGTAAAAATTTCGGCCTTCGACTTTTTGACCTGGGGTAGCAGCGGCATGGTCTTTGCGCCTCTGCTGACCAGCGGCTTTGCCCGCGGGCTGGATTTTTCGGGAGTGCGGGAATACCAGGAAGGGGATGCCCTGCGGGACTTGCACCACAAGGCCTTTGCCCGTTACGGAAGGCCCTTTACCAAGGAATTTGAGGCGGAACGTGGGGCCGGAATCGTGATGGTGCTGGATGTGCGAGGAAACACCCTGCAGGAACGATCCCTGCAAGAGAATCTTATACGCCTTGCGGCAGGAGTGGGCGCCTGGTTCATGGAACGTGGAATTCTCGGACGCTTCTTCATAAACGACGAAGAAATATCCCTAAACGCAGGCGACGGTGGCGACAGCCTTTTTGCCGCCCTCGCCCGGATTCCGGCGGCAAGTCCCTTCAAAAAGAGCGGGCCTGCAACAGAGGGCCCCTGGTCTCCGGCGGCAAGGCCCATGGGACCGGTGCTGCGTCTTGGGCTCCATCGTGAAGAAAACCCGCTGGTCCACAAGCAGGTCCTTGTCTGTGGCGGAAAAGTCCCGACGGCAGCGGGTGACGACACCCTGATGGTCCACAGTTCCCTCTTGAAGGATAAAATTTCCCTGACTAGGCAGGAGGATTTGCTCCCATGAGAAAATCCATGAGGGAAATATTCAAGACGCTGTTCCTGGTGCTTGCGTCCGTGAATCTGGGAATCTCCAGCGAGATGCTCCCGCTTGGAGTCGTTTTCGCCTTGGGCTTCTTGTACCTTCACTGGAGGCTGGAAAAGCCTACGCCCCTGTACAAGAAGCGCTTTGCCTATGGGGCTATCGTTCCATTTGCCCTGTGGTGGGTGGTGACTCCCGAGGTGGAAAACGGGATTTCCCCTTACGTGGTGTTTATTCCGGCCTGGTACTTGTTGACTTTGGCGTGGCTCCAGAAACGGAGTCTTGGGCGGGGCGGTTTCGAAGCCTTTGTCATTTTTGATGGCGTGGCGGCTTTGCTCTTGGGAATGTTCCAGGCGGGGCGTGCCGGAGGAATCTTGGGAGCGGTGGGCATACTGCTTGCGATCCTTGCCTACAGGCGCACAAAGACGGCTTGGTACAAGTACGGGCTGTTCCTGCTGCTGATTGCCTTCTTCGGATTTACCTCTTTTGGTGGTTGGCAATACTGGAAAAGCCACCGGAGTTACGACGGTCGCTGGGCCAGGGATTATATGGAGCGGAATCGGGTCATGGGCTTTGACCCTGTGGTATCCTTGGGTTCTTTCTCCAACAATTATAGTTCCAAGTATAACCGTCAGGTGATTTTGCGGGTGTGGGACAGGGATGCTCCCGAATACCTGCGGGCTGCCGTCTATGAAAAATACCTGGGCAACATCTGGAAACTCCCTGCAAAGCCTGAACAGAAACTCTATCCCGCCTATTACCGTATCGACTATCCGGTCTTTGAACTTGTAGATTCTGCCACCAGGCGAGAAACTGTGCGCACCGTTTGGGTCCAGTCCGCCCTGGACAACTTCGGTTTTCTTTTCGCTCCCTTTAATGCGTTGGGTGTTGCCGCCAAGAATGCGGATTCCCTGGATTTCTACAGAACGGGAATTTTTGCTGGCGCTAACGGAACTCATGGGGACTGGTATTATTTTGTAAGCGATTCCGATGATGGGACTTCTCGACAAACTGCTTTTGACGAGGGCGATTCTGTTTACTTGCAAATGGGCAAGTCCCATGTCGCCTTTGTAGATTCTGTCGCCAAGGCAATGGACTTGCCCCGAAGAGATTCTCTGCTGGATTCCTTGTCAGATGGCTCTTATGAAAGAGCGGTTCTGACGAACATACGGGATTATTTTGTCCAGAATTTCAAGTACTCTCTGGTTGTTCCAGGTGCACGAGAGAACAGGAGAGAGCCGCTTCGGGCTTTCTGGAATGCCAAGGAAGGCTTTTGCGAATACTACGCCACCCTTTCGGTGCTGCTCTTGCGGCACCAGGGAATTCAAGCCCGCTACGTGACGGGCTTTGCCCATCCGGAAAGGGTCGAGGGTCGGGACTATGTGGTGTTTCGCAGGCACCATAGTCACGCTTGGGTAGAAGTTCTTTGGAATGGCCGTTGGTATTCCTTTGACCCCACGCCTCCCATGAGGCCGGGGCTATTTGCAAGAACTCCCGGCTGGCAGTCCTGGTGGGAGGGTCTGCGTGGACGCTTTGCCCGCATTTTCCATTTGTTAAAAGAAGGGGAGTGGCGCCGCATGGTGGATGACTGGCAAGCTACTACCCAAGGGCTTTTGGACAATCCTTTGGTTTACGGAATTCCCTTTTTGCTTTTGTTTGCAATACTTGCTCGCGTTCTGCTCAAACGGCGAAAAGGAAAGGTATTGATAAAACCAGACTTGCGCACGCAAAAATGGGTCCGCTCCCTTGACCGAGCAGAAAAAAACTTGAGGCGGCAGGGATTTGTCCGCGGGCCTGGGGAAACTGTTGGTGCGTTCCTTGTCCGTATCGAATCGCAGGTGTCGGACGCGGGGGATGCCTTGAGTGCAGTCAAGGCACTCCGCGAATACGAAAAGTATCGCTGGCGGTAAACAAAAAAAGTCCCGCAGGGCTGCGAGACTCTTGTATCCATAAAATAGATTGCTTATTCCGTGCGCACGAACACTTCGGTGTCGTTGCCGGCGAACATACCGTCGCTTTCGTTTTGCTGGAAAATGACCTTGTTTAAGTAAAGGAAGACGGTTTCGCCAGCCACTATAATGCTTGGCGTTACAGTGTATTTTTTACCAAATTCAATGCAGTCCCCTTTTCGGTCTTCCTTGAAGGTGAGAGTCTTATCTTCGATAACCCAGTGACCTTCGTCAGGATCAGGGCAATCACCATAGGAGGATCTCGTGTAGTGATAGATTCCATCTTCGCGGAACTCCATTATACCGCCCTGTGAGGAGGAAAAGTCGGTAATGACTTCCTTGTTGCCAGTCTGACTAATAGACTTCAGTGTCCACGTGCCGATAAGGCAGTCTTCGGACAAACCGTCAGCGCAAATTTCGGCAATGGTCTTGCTGTTCCCGCTGTCATCACTACAGGCCGTGAAGAAGGCTAGGGTGGAGACCGCTAGGAGCGTAAAAATTTTTGTTTTCATAATATTCCCTCTTGTGTTTGAATGTCTTTAATATAAATAAAAATGGGGACTATGAACAAGAATTCAGGGGTTCGTGGTTGTATACATCCCTTCAATCTTGTCGGCATAGCGCTCTTCGGCCACTTTTCGGCGGATTTTTAGGGTAGGGGTCAACAATCCGGACTCTATGGTGAGTTCGTCTCCGATCAGGACCCATCGGCATATCTTTTCCCAGTGGTTCAACTTGCGGTTGATGCGTGTAATGTGACGGAATACGGATTCTCTTACACGGAGGGACTTCAATGCCAAATCCATGCGAAAATCCTCTTTGGAAATCCGGAGCAGACGACGGGCTCCTTCTGGGTTGATCCATATAAGCGCCGAGGCGAATTTCCGGTCATTGGCGATGACCAGGGCTTGCTCTACTAGGGGGTGTCGGCTGATCTCTAGCTCGATGGGGTTCGGGCTTACATACTTGCCGGTGCTGGTCTTCAAGAGCTCCTTGATGCGGCCCGTAAGGGAAAGAAAACCGTTTTCGTCTATGCTTCCTTGGTCGCCGGTTTTGAAGAATCCGTCTTCGGTAAAGATTTCGGCGTTGAGTTCCGGCATGTTGTGGTAGCCTCTAAACACGCTGTCGCCTTTCACCATGACTTCGTTGTTTTCGCCAATTTTTACCTGTAAATGCTTTAGAGGCTTGCCCACGCTGCCTAGAGCGATCGCATGGTCGCAGTTGGCGCTGACTACAGGGGAGCATTCCGTGAGGCCGTAACCTTCGTAGACGGGCAGTCCGATGTTCAGCAGGAACCTGAGAATACTCTTGTTTAGCGCATTGCTGCCGGAGATAATAAGCCTGAAGTTTCCGCCGATGGCGCTACGCATCTTGGAGTAAACCAGCTTGTCGTAAAACCGCATGGCGTGGCTGCGCTTTTTGGTGGGGTCGTTCAGCTTGGCCAGCTTGATGGCGTTCTTGATAAGAAGCCGTTTAGGCCCTCTGGCCTTGTCTGCCGCTGCGGTCATGCTCTCGTAAAGTCGTTCGAGAATCCTCGGAACCACAATCATCACGGAGGGTTTAACTTCTGTCATGATTTTGGCAGCATTCTTTGGGGAATCGGCAAAATAGATGGTGGCGCCATTCAAGATGTAGAAATACACAGCCATTCGCTCAAAAACATGGGCCACGGGCAGCATGGTAAGGCACCGGTCTTTTTCAGGATCCACGGTATAAAGGTCCAAGATGCTCTGAATTTGGGAAAGCATGTTCCGGTGGGAGAGTTCTGCCCCCTTGGGCCTGCCGGTAGAACCGCTGGTGTAGATGATGCTGAAAAGGTCGTCGGGCTGTATAGACTCAATTTGTTGGTGTAGCCAGCTTGTATTTTCTGGGTCTTGCATCAATCCGTAGCCTTCGGTCAATAGGTCGTCCCAGTATGTTCCGTTTTCTGGGAGAGGGGAGGCGGAGTCAATGCAGATGATGGTGGAAAATCCCGAAAGATTTTCTTTTAGTGGTGCATCCAAGTCATTCATGTTGTTTATGACCAAGATGTGTACGACGGCATCTTCGCATTGAAATGCAAAATTTTCCGAAGAAATGTTCGGGAAAAGAGGAACCACACGGGCATGGTTGATCTGGGTGGCGATATCTGCCATGATCCAGTAGGGGGAACTCCCGGCGATGATTCCGATGCTTTCTCTTTCTTTAACCCCGCGGTTATGGAGTGCAAGGGCCAAGGCCTGGGTATCTCGTTCCAGGTTTTCCTTTGAAAAGTGAGTCCAGTCCCCGTTTTGCCGTTGGTACCAGCCGCCAAAATCCTCTCGATGGCAGGTGGCAAAGAATAGTTCGGGGAGCGAATTGAATATTAGGGACTCCATACACTGAAAATAACATTCTTATGGGCGAAAAGTTCATTTTTTTTGAAAAAAAACTATATATTGGGAATCATGTTGAAGAAACTAGAGGATTACACCAACTATCTGGAACATCGTGTTGCTCAAGGAGCGGCTCTTTCGTCCGAGGAATTGCTCTCGGTCAGGGTTCACATTGGTTTTTTCCAGCACGAAAGACTGGTCCACGAGCTGGTCATGATCCTTTTTGCCTTGCTCACGGTAGGCGGGTTTCTTTTTTTCGTGGCTATGCCGGAAATCCTAGTTCTGGTTCTGGATATTCTGTTTTTGGGCTTACTTATTCCTTACATCAGGCACTACTACGGGCTTGAAAATGGGGTCCAAAAGCTCTATAGCCTTTATTCTAGGCTAGAAGAACAGAAATAGCGTCAGTTATTCCAATTTGGAATAGTTTGAATTGGACTGCAGAGAGCTCCCAAAGAACTGTTGTTTTAAGTTATATTCACCTCATTAGGGATGCTATGAGATTGTTTGACGAACATTCGGTTTTGCGTTTTGCGCTTTTATTTGCGTGTTTCTTATTTACCGCATTTATTCCAGATATTATTCATTTATCTGAAAAACCCATGGGGTTTATTCCCTACTTCTTTGCAATTTTCTTCCTTGCGTACGTGGCCCTCTTTTACAAATTTCCTGTTCAGGGCAACAGAAAAAAGATTCGTAACGATGTGGTGATTCCCGAGAAGGTGGAACAGGTTCCCGCCCGCGATTACCAGAAGGATCTTTCCGAAAAGGATGAATTGTTCCAGATGCTGGTGGACGTGTCCTCCGACGGATTCTGGACCTTTGACGTGCCCACGGGAAAGGTCTATTGGTCCAATAGGGTAGCAAAGTTCTTGAATATTCCGCTAACGAGCATCGTGGATTCCTTTGACACCCTCAAGAATTCGGTTCTAGAAAGCGACTGGACCACGTTTAAGGAGAAATTCACCCAATCCCTAGAGGATAATGCGCCCTTTTCGGCGAAGCTTCGGCTTTTGAATGTGCCGAAAGACGGAAACTCTGAAATTATTGTTTCGGGCCGGTCGCAATGTAACGAAGAGGGAAGACCAATCCGTGTAATCGGCTCTATTACAGGCGCACACGAACAAGAAGAAAGCAATCGTCAGTTCTACGCTTATCGCGATGCCCTTACGGGCGTGTATAACCGAAAGTTCTTCTTGGAAAAACTGAAGGTAGACGTGGATATGGCCGCCCAGAAGCCGGATTACACATTCGCGGTAGTTCTTTTGGACATTGATAGCTTTGGTGCCATCAACGAATCCTATTCCATGAATTTTGGCGACAACGTTCTGAAGATTGTTTCCGACCGCATTCGTTCCACTTGTAGGAACAATGACTGCGTGGCCCGCATTGGTCCCGATGTGTTTGCCGTAGTGATTCACGATATTGAAGGCAAGGGCTCCGACGACGAGCTGATGCCCACGGTAAAGCGCCTCCACAACAAGGTGAAAACCCCTATCCAGTTGGACGGTCGTGAGCTCTATATCAGCGTGTCCATGGCGGTCGTGGTGAACAAAGACGTGGACTGCGTCGAAGACTTGCTGTCTAACGCCACGGCGGTACTCAGGGACTTGAAGAAGGGTGGCAACCACGGCGGAATCCAGTTCTTTGCCGGTGGCATTCGCGAAAAGGCCATGAAGCTGTACAAGCTGGAGTACGAAATCCGGAGGGCCATACAGGCCCAGGAGTTCGTGCTGGTGTACCAGCCTATTGTAGATATTGAACGTGGGAACAGGGTGTCCGGTTTCGAGGCACTTGTCCGCTGGAATAATTCTGAGCACGGAGTAGTTTCCCCTGCAGAATTTATCCCTCTGGCCGAAGAGACTGGCCTGATTGTGCCTATGGGTGCTCAGATTCTGCGGATGGCTTGCGAGCAGACCAAGAAATGGGTAGATATGGGCTTTACTGATATCCGTGTTGCCGTAAATTTCTCTGCAAAGCAGTTCACCCTGGACAACATGGTGGACGATGTGAAACGGGTGCTTGCTGAAACCCACCTGAACCCCAAGAACTTGAAGCTGGAAATTACGGAATACACTGCCATGTGCGAAGTGGAAAAGGCCATAGACATTATGCGGGCCCTTTCCAACATGGGACTCCAGATTTCTATCGATGATTTCGGTACGGGCTACAGTTCCCTTTCTTACCTCAAGCGCTATCCGGTGCATACCCTCAAGATGGACAAGTCCTTTATTGACCACATCGCTGACGACGAAGAGGATGCCACCTTTGCTCGGATGGTGATTAGCATTGCAAACACCTTGAACCTGGACCTTATTGCCGAAGGGGTAGAGACGGAAGAACAGCTTCAGTTCTTGAAACGGGAAGGCTGTCGCTACATCCAGGGCTACTATTTCAGCAAGCCTCTGGCTCCCGAAAAGGCTTTGGCCTACATGCGTGAGCATTATGATGTAGGGGCTAGGGTTTAGGATCTAGGGGCTAGGTTTTAGGGAAATGTGGGATGTGAAGTGTGAGGTTCAAGGCTCGGGACATGAGGTATGTCATCCCCGACCCATTCGACAAGCTCAGGGCAGGCTCTGGTCGGGGATCCGCTGGAGGTTTTAGGGGTTAGGATCTAGGATTTAGGGGTTAGGGAAAGACCTTCTTGAGCGCGTGTTCGGGTCTGCGGACATGCGCTCTTTTTTTATTTTTACACTAGATGTCTGGAAAGGTTTATCTGATTGGTGCTGGTCCCGGCGATCCGGGACTCTTGACTTTGCGCGGCAAGGAGATTCTCGAAAAGGCAGATGTGGTGGTTTACGACCGTCTGGTGTCCCTTGCTATACTCGGGATGTGCAATCCGAAGGCAAAGATGGTGGATGTAGGCAAGATGCCGCAGCACCATAAGGTCAAGCAATCCGAAATCAATAAGCTGCTGGTGCAGTTCGCCTGCGAAATGCCGAGTGCGACCATTGCCCGCCTTAAGGGCGGCGACCCCTTCGTGTTTGGTCGTGGCGGCGAAGAAGCCCTGGAGCTTGTGAATGCCGGCGTGGAATTCGAGATTGTTCCGGGCATCACCTCTGCCATTTCTGTGCCGGCCTATGCAGGAATTCCCGTAAGCCATCGCGGAATTGCCACCAGCTTCCATATCATAACGGGGCATGAGAGAGATGTCATTGCGGCTCCCGTTTCCGGTGTCATCCCCGCGCAGGCGGGGATCTCTCTTGATTTCGAAGCCCTCGCGCATTGCCCCGGCACCCTCATCTTTTTGATGGGCATTGCCAACATGGACTTTATCGCACAGCGCCTTGTGGAATGCGGTAAGGACCCGAAAACGCCGGTTGCCTTTATCGAGAAAGGAACGACTCCGTACCAGCGGACGGTAATGGCTACATTAGCGACGGCGGGGGAGACCATCGTTCGCGAAAAGGTGACGGCCCCTGCCATCACCATCATGGGGGGCGTCGTCGAGCTTGGAAAGAGTCTCGCCTGGAAAAAGAACCTGCCTCTTTCGGGTAAACGACTTGTAGTAACCCGCGCGGCAAAGCAAGCAAGCGGGATTACTGCAAGGCTTACGGCTCTCGGCGCCGAAGTCATCGAGACCCCGATGATAGAAACTCGCACGCTGGAATGCCCTTCTGTCATCCCCGTCCCTTCTTCTGTCATCCCCGCGACCTGTGGTGAGCGAAGTCGAACCAAGGCGGGGATCTCCTCTGCCATTTTTGACACCCTCGCAGACTTTGACCTTCTTGCTTTTACCAGCGTGAACGGCGTCGAAAGTTTCTTCAAGCAGCTGTTTGACGCCGGTTATGATGTGCGCATCCTTGCCGGCAAGAAAATCGCCAGTGTCGGGAAAATTACCGAAAAGAAATTGCTGGAATACGGTATCCGCTGCGATTATGTGCCCGAGGACCATACCGGCGAGGGACTGGGAAAACTGTTGGCAACGCTCGTACCTCAAAGCACCGAAGGTGCGACCTCAAACCCCATACCTCAAATCCTCCTCTTGCAGGGTAATCTTGCTGACGATACACTTTTGAGACACTTGCCGCAGGCGACCCGCTGGGTGGTTTACGAGACTCTTCCTGTTTCTGAACTCCCCGAATGGAAGCGTGAAGCCGTTGAATCCGCTGATGCTGTGGTCTTTGCAAGTTCCAGCGCCGTGGAAAATTTTGTTAAAGTCATGCCACAAAGCGTTGAAGGTTCGGACTCGTACCCCGAACCTCGTGCCTCGAATCTCAATCCTCGAACCTCTTTCTGCATCGGCCGTCTGACCGAAGCTACCGCCCGTAAGCATGGCTTTGAAACTATCACCTCTGACGAGACCACCATGGACTCCCTCGTGAAAAAAATTGTGGAATATTACTCGTGAAAGCTATCCTGATTATCGCCCATCATTGCATTTTACCGGGAGCCTATAAGGGCTTTGAGGAAATCCTGGACAAGTTGCACCATGACTTGCCCGGTACCCGTGTGGCGAGTACCAGCCTTTTGGACCTGGAAAATGACTTGCGGACCTTGCTTCGGGAAGATGTGGAATCGGTGACGCTCTTGCCGTTTTTGCTTTTGAACGGGCAGCACGCCAAAAATGACGTGCCCCGTGTGGTGGCCCGTTTGCAGGCCGAATTTCCGCAGATTCCCATAACCCTTTTGCCTTGCCTTGGCGACTGGAAGGAATTTGGCGACATGGTAGTTTCTGGATTGCGTGCCGTAGAGAATAATGCCCACTCGATAACCCCGAATTCTGAAATCCGAACTCCGAATAGGTCCCTTCTTTCCATCGAACTGAACCTAGAGGGCCGTAACGTTCTTGTGGTTGGCGGTGGACGAATCGCTTTCCGCAAGGTCAAGACTCTTTTGCCTACGGGAGCACGTATTACTGTGGTTGCTCCGCAGTTTGACCCGGAATTCGAAAAACTTACTTCAAAGGGCGAAGCCCGACCTCATACCTCAAACCTCATAGCTATAAAAAATCGCCCCTACGAACCATTGGACCTTCGTGGTGTCTTTATGGTGTTTATCTGTACTGACCAACCGGCGGTAAACGCCCAGGTGAGTAATGACGCCCGTGCCCGTCGCATTCTGGTGAACAATGCCTGCGACTACTTGGACGGGGATTTTATTGTACCGGCCCGTATGGACTTTGGCGAAAATATAGCGGTAACCGTCTCTACCCAAGGGCGCGCTCCCTCTTTGGCCAAGAAACTGAAACAAAAAATCCTCGCCGAATGGGGCGAGGATCTTGCTCGGATAGAGCGGGAATTTTCTGCGAAATAGGTTTAGTCGCAGTAGTTGGCGCCTTCGACTTCCATGCCGCTTTTGCAGGTGGATTTGACGGCGCTAAAGGCCATTTCTTGGCTGGCTTCTTTGGTCATGTCGTAAAAACTATAGGTATTTTCGTCCTTGTGACCATTGATGTCCAGAATTAGCTTTGAACCGTCAACGGAATACGTGTAGGTTGTAGGTTCACCGAAGGCATCGGCACGGACAAAATGCCAAGTGGAGAAATCTCCCCTGACGATGGCGTCGCACTGGCTCTTGTCAATGCAGTTGTCGTTGCCCTTGTTTTCTTTGGCGGGGCATCCTGTGCCCAGGGTGCCACCGTGGTCTTCGCAACGCAGTTCCAGAGCGGAGGCGGCCATGGATCCTTTTTCAAATTCTGTACATTTTTCGCCCATGGTGCCAAAGGCTTTTTGGCCTTCTTCGGGAAGATTGTCGCAGGAAATCATAGCGACGGGGGCACTGCCAGAGGATTTTTCGCCGCTGTCGGCAGAGGGGGTGTTGCTGCTCGAAGATTTGCCGGAGTCTTCGTTGCTTTCGGAAGATTCTTCAGTGTTATATTCTTCGCTATTACTCTCGCTGGAATCCGTTTCTTCGGAGTTGCTGCTGGTGATAGTGCTGTCTTTGCTGTCGGAAGAGTCGGTGGCATTTGAACTGCTGTCGTCACCGCAGGCCATAAGATTTGCCAAGAAGATGACGGATAGGGAAAGAGTGATTTTATTGAGCATGTTGTTTCCTGATTTGTTTTATAGTTATCGAGAAAGGAAAAAAGGCTCCCACAAAAGTGGAAACCTTTTATCCTTAAGGGGAAAGAGGGTTAGTTTATAGCATCTGCGGGACAGCCGGTACCGAGAGTGCCGCCAAGCACGCTTGCGCACTGTTCTTTCATGGCGTTTGCTTTTTCTGTATCGGAAACGGGGACCTCTAGGCAGCTGGGAGTTCCTGGAATGCCTTCGATACCATTGCAAGACACCATTTCGCCAGCGCCACTGTCGGTGGAGGCTGCACCGCTGTCAGTAGAAGTAGCACCGCTGTCGGTAGAGGCTGCACCGCTGTCAGTAGAAGTAGCACCGCTGTCGGTAGAGGTTGCGCCGCTGTCGGTAGAGGCAGCACCGCTGTCAGCGGAATCGGCTTCGCTTGCGGAGGATTCAGGAGTCTTGTTGTCGTCACCTTCGGTCTTGCCTTCTTCGTCACCTTCGGTGCCCTTTTCTTCTTCCTTGGCGGGGCAGACCTTGGAGGGCATGCTGTTAATTAGCATGTTCCACTGGCTGACGCCATCGCATTCGTAGGTGTCGGGACCTTCTTCCACGATAATCGTTTCGCACTTGCGGTCGGCGTTACATTCCACATCGGCCAGGTCAAAGAAGGTGGGAACGCTCTTGGGGAGTTCGCCGGAACCGGAGTTGGAGGAACTGTCGTCGCCGCAGGCCACAAGACCGGCCATGGATACGAAAGCGGCAGAGAGGAAGATTTTTTTGGAAAGCATTTTTGCTCCTTTTTTCAATGTTAAAAGTTTGTCCTAAATATAAGTCAAGAATGCAGTTGTTCCTTGTTTTTTTTGTTACGATTTTCTTACAACGGTGATAAAGTGTTCACGGAATGTTCCCGCTATGGTTCGACAAGCTCTCCACGATGGAGGGGGTGGTGGAAGCCCCGGCAAAGAATCGGGAATGAGATTGCTTCGTCGTTTCACTCCTCGCAATGACAAACGCTGGGCGGGGCTGCAACCAGGGGGAGACTTCCCCCACCCATTCACAAAAAATTAAATTTCCAGTACCAAACATTTCTCACCTCTAGCCTCGTGCTCCGAGCCTTCAGCCCTAACCATCAACCACTCACCACTCACTACTCACCACTCATCACTCATCACTCACCACTCATCACTCACCACTCATCACTCATCACTCATCACTCATCACTAGTATGTATCTCATCGTCGGACTCGGAAACCCTGGAATCCAGTATAGCAACACCCACCACAACGCGGGCTTTATGGCCGTCGAGAAATTGGCCGACCCGAACAAGGATTGGAAAAGCGAGCACAAGGCGCTTACCATGAAGGTGAACATCGCGGGGGAGGAATGCCTGCTGGTAAAGCCCCAGACCTACATGAACTTGTCTGGCGAGGCGGTGCAGGCCCTGATGACCTGGTACAAGGTGAAGGTGGATCATCTGCTGGTGTTCAGCGACGATGTCAACCTGGACGTGGGACGTATCCGCTGCCGCAAGGACGGCAGTCACGGTGGGCAGAACGGGCTTCGGAACATCATCGAGCATGTGGGGGACAAGTTCCCGCGAATCCGTTTTGGCGTGGGCAAGTGTCCGCCCAAGTTCGACCTGAGTAACTGGGTGCTGGCGAAGTTTTCGCCCGAGGACCGGCCCGTTTTCGAAGAGGCCATCGCGAAAGTTCCCGCCCTGGTGGAATGCTATTTCAAGCTCGGCATGGAAAAGTGCATGGAACGCTACAACGGCAAGTAGTGGGGGCAAGGTGAAAGCATCGCAATTTTCGGAGAATGCGCAACTGCTGGCCTTTGTGCTGCAGCCGGGGCCCGAGTGGCTTCCGGAGGTGATTGACGCCCTGGAACGCACCTGGGGGAGTATCCGCCACAAGGGAAAGTTGTTTCCCTTCGACCAGACTCCCTATTACACGCCCGAAATGGGGGAAGGTCTGTATCGCGGAGTTGTATCATTTGAAAAGGAAATCCCGCCGGAGACCATCGCCTTGGAGAAGGAGCGGAGCAACGCCCTGGAGCTGACCATGGCGCAGGCGGCACACCCCGATGCCCGCCGGGTGAATATCGACATCGGCTACATGGACCTGGACAAGGTGGTGCTTCCCAGTTACAAGCGGGGACCCTTCAAGCTTTATGCGGGCGGAGGCGTGTGGCTGGACATGCTCTTGACTTATGCCAAGGGGCAGTTCCACCCTACGGCCTGGGCCTTTGAAGATTTCAAACGGAATCCTTACCAGCACGACTTGCAGCTCATCCGCGAAAAGTTCAAGAAGATGGGTGGCGGAAAGCACGAATTAGGTGACGAGAAGTCTAACTCGGGTAATGCTCCGTCGCGGGACTTGTAGGGGGAGAGATGGCAAACGGAAAGAAGCGAATTGTAATTTTGGCCACCGGCGGAACCATTGCCGGCGTAGGCGAGCCCGGCAAGAGCACGGGCTATGTTTCGGGTCAGATTTCTGCCGAAGACCTAGTAAAGTCAGTGCCCGAACTTTCGGAATACGCCGAAGTCACGGCGGAGCAAATCTGCAACGTGAATTCCGACGACATTACGGACAAATTATGGATTAAGCTTTCGAACCGCATCAGGGAACTGCAAGAAGACGAAACCGTCGACGGAATTGTGGTGACCCACGGCACCGACACCATGGACGAGACGGCCTATTTTATAAGCCTTACGGTCAAATGCGAAAAAGCCGTGGTGTTGACAGGTTCCATGAAGCCCGCTACGGCGAAGGACCCCGACGGTCCGGCGAACCTCTTGGGTGCAGTCCGTGCAGCGGTAGGTTTTGCCATCGACGACGACTCTCCGGCAAACCTGGTGTGGGTGTTTTTTGCAGGGGAACTCTTTGATGCCCGCGGCGTGCAAAAATGCAGCGCCTCGGCCATAAACGCCATGGGGGTGGATGCTCCCGGCGAAGGCTCCAACTGGAATGCCCTCAAGGAGCAGAATTTTTTTGACGTGTCGAAACTCCAGGAACTGCCTCGGGTGAACGTGGTCTATTTTACGGTAGATGCAAACCCGAAGGTGCTGGAATATGCCTCCTGCGTTTCGGACGGTCTTGTGATTGCGGGGGCGGGCTCGGGCGAGTTCAGCCAGGCCTGGGCCAAGGTCCTGGAACGTATCGACATTCCTGTGGTCATAGCGAGCCGCACCCATCACGGGCTGGTGACGTTGAACGAAACTCTTGCCCCCGGCTGTATTTGCGCAGGGAGACTTGCGCCCCAGAAGGCGGCGGTGTTGTTGAAGCTCGCCCTCACGGTAACGGAACGGGTGGACGACATCAAGCGGGTCTTTTCGCTGTAGGCTTTTTTTACGCTTTTTTCTAGCCCCTAAACCCTAGACCCTAGCCTCTTTTTTTCTATATTTACTACGCAAAAGAGGTCTATTATGAAACTTTTGCCAGAAGCCCTGACGTTTGACGACGTCCTTCTTGTTCCCGCTGAATCTTCTGTTTTGCCGGCCCAGACCGACGTGAGCACTCAGCTCGCCCCCAATATCAAGCTGAACATTCCTATCATCAGTGCCGCCATGGACACCGTGACTACGGCTCCTTTGGCCATTTCCCTCGCCCTGCAGGGCGGCATCGGCATTATCCACAAGAACATGAGCGTCGAAGACCAGGCCGAAGAGGTCCGCAAGGTCAAGCGGTGGCAGTCCGGTATCGTTGTGAACCCGGTGACCCTGGATGCTGATCAGCCGGTTTCTGCCGCTTTTGAACTCCGCGCCCGTAACAAGGTGAGCGGTTTTCCGATTCTTTCCAAGGGTAAGCTGGTGGGCATGCTTACCAGCCGTGACCTGCGCACCGTGAGCGACATGAACGCGAAGATTCGCACCGTGATGACCAAGAATCCGGTGACGGCAAGCCCCAAGGTGAGCCTCGCAAAGGCGAAGGAAATCCTCGCCGAAAAGCGCATCGAGAAGCTCCCGCTGGTGGACGCTTCGGGCGCCTTGAAGGGCCTTATCACCATGACCGACATCCTGAAGCGCGAAAACAACCCCAACGCTAGCCTCGACAAGAACGGCCAGCTGTTGGTGGGTGCCGCTGTAAGCACGTCTGCAAATACTCTCGAACGCGTGGCCGCCCTGGTGGACGCCGGCGTGGACATGCTCATTATCGATACGGCTCACGGCCACCACATCGGTGTGCGCAACATGGTGAAGACTGTCCGCAAGAAGTATCCGAAGCTCACGATTTGCGCAGGCAACGTCTGCACTCCCGAAGCGGTTGCGGAACTGGCCAAGTGCGGCGCCAACATCGTGAAGGTGGGCATCGGCCCCGGTTCTATTTGCACCACCCGTATCGTGGCGGGCGTGGGTTACCCCCAGTTCTCCGCCGTGGTGGAATGCGGCAAGATGGCCCGCAAGGTGGGCGTGAAGATCATTGCCGACGGTGGCCTCAAGTTCTCGGGCGACATCGTGAAGGCCTTGGCCGCTGGTGGCCACGCTGTGATGGTGGGTTCTCTCTTTGCCGGTACCGAAGAAGCTCCGGGCGAAGTCATTCTCGCCGATGGCCGTAGCTACAAGAGCTACCGTGGCATGGGCTCCCTCGGTGCGATGAAGGCCGGTTCTGCCGACCGTTACTTCCAGGGTGGCGTCCAGGAGCCGCGCAAGTTCGTTCCGGAAGGCATCGAAGGCCGTGTTCCTTACAAGGGACCGCTCCGCGACACCGTTTACCAGCTGATTGGCGGTATCCACTCTGCCATGGGTTATGCCGGTGCTGCAAACCTCGAAGAACTCTACAAGAAGGCGACCTTCGTGCGCATTACGGGCGCAGGCCTCCGCGAATCGCACCCGCACGACGTGACCATCACGAAGGAAGCCCCGAACTACCGTACGGGCGAGTAGTCCCGTGATAGTTTGATTATTTTTAACGTCCTCGGGTATGACCTGTGGGCGTTTTTTACTTGGCCCTTATTATAACGAAACGAAAGAGAAGAATTTGGAAAGGGAAAAACTCAACGTCTTGATTCTTGCGGCTGGCCTCGGCACGAGGCTTCGGCCCTTGACCGAAGACATGCCCAAGCCGTTGGTGCCTGTGGTGGACAAGAGCATCCTGGAAATCCAGGCGATTCGTGCCAGGGAGCTTGGGCCTGTGCGTCTCCACGCCAACGCCCATTATCTTGCAGAACAGGTGATAGCCGAAGGTGCGCGTCTCGGGTTCGAGAAGGTCTGGGAAGAGCCGGAAATCCTCGGGACCGCAGGCCCCCTGAAACGCATATACAACGAAGGTTACCGCGGCGGGCTCCTGGTGATGAACGGCGACGCCTACTGCCGTTTCGACTTGAATAAATTTATGGAGAACGCCCGCCGCGACCGCTGCGACGTGGCGCTCTTGGCGGTGGAGTTCTCTCAGGTAAATACCTTCCGCGTCGACGGGAACGGACACTTGGCAGGAGTTGCTGGCCGTTTCGGTTCAGAACAGGGCAAGCCCGCCACCTTCTCGGGAGTGTCCTGGTACAGCGATGCGGCCCTTGCCCGCATCAAGGACGGCGAATTCGACATCCGGGAATTCTGGAAACAGGAACTTGCGGCGGGTCACCCGATTTATGTGGACTGTAGCCAGATGGACGCCACCTGGATTGACATGGGAAGCCCTGCGGGCCTGAAGGCCGCCTGCGACGCCCGCCTGCAGGAACTGGGGCTGAACAGCTGGGTCGGCGACGGTCTTGATTCCAGACGGCGGGACTGCGTTTCGAAGGTCGGCTGTTCAGTTGTCCAAAATGGAGTGGAATTGCCCGAAGGTGCTCGTGTTGAGAATTCCATCTTGTTTGCGGGAGCTGCCGTCCAGGCGGGCGAAACCGTGAAGGACGAAATCCGGGGCAGGGGATTCTCGTGGAAGCTCTAGACCGGAAAATTCTGGAAATTGTCCAGGACGGTTTCCCGCTGGAGGAACGCCCCTACGCCGCGCTGGGGCGGCTTCTTGGCGTTTCAGAAGAAGAGGCTTTCGATAGCGTGGAAGGCCTTCGCAAGTCCGGTGTCATCCGTCGTCTGGGTGGCGTCTATGACTCCCGCAGGTTGGGTTACATTTCCAGGCTCTGTGCGGGAGTGGTGGGCGTAAATGAACTGGAAAGCTTTGCTGCGGCGGTGGATAAGATTCCTGCCATCACACACAACTATGTCCGCAGTCACGCCTACAACGTGTGGTTCACCGTCATCGCCCGGTCGGAGTCCGAAATTCAGGAAACGGTCCGGGGCCTGGAGGCGGAAACGGCCCTACACGATGCCCATGTGCTCTCGGCCAGCAAGATGTTCAAGATCAATACGGTGATGAAGGCGGCGTCGGGCCAGGCCACGGAAAGTAAGGTTGTTGATAAGTTGGATTCGAAAGGTGCCGAACCCTTTGTCCCTGAGGCAAAGGACCGTCGCCGGATCAACCTCCTGTGCCAGGATATTCCCCACACCAAAACGCCGTTTTCTGATTTGGGAATAGACGTCGCCGAAATCCGCGGTGATTTGGATCAAAAAATCATGCGCAGGTTCGGGGCTGTTCTCAGGCACCAGCAGGCGGGTTTTGACGCAAATGCCATGGTGTGCCTTGCCGTCGCGGACACGGAACGGGCGGGAATGTTGCTGGCCGAAGATCCCCATGTTTCCCACTGTTACGAACGAGCCCCTTTCGAAGGTTTCCCTTACAATGTCTATGCCATGTTCCACGGGCAAAGTGAAGCCGAATTGGAGCAAAGCATCTGTTCTGCGGTGTCGGCCCTGAACGGCCCGGACCATGCGGTGCTGACGTCCCTGAAGGAACTGAAAAAGACCAGTTTCGTCTATTTTGCCTAGGCAGGGATTGATTATCGGGCAAAGCTCAAAAACAAAAGGCTGGCAAATGCCGACCAATCGTGAGCAACAAACGCCTCGTATTAACGAGGCGTGGTTGCGAGAGTGAGCGCAGGCCGGAGAATTTGCACCGAAATTTAGCGCGAACGGTCTTGTTATGTAAAAAAAGAGGCAGACTTTTGTCTGCCTCTTTTGAGTGGAGATAGTGGGAGTCGAACCCATGACCTACAGATTGCGAACCTGTCGCTCTACCAACTGAGCTATATCCCCGTTAGGTGTGCCAAATATATCTATTCTAAAGCTTTTCGTCAAGCAATGGTTGGAAAAAACTTTATTTGGTTTTGACGTAATGCTCCACAAGAGAATCGATGCAGTCTGTATTCAAATTAAAGGACTTGTATGCCTCGTAAAGACCTGAAATAAAGGTGGAATTGGTCATCATTTGTTTTTTGTAGGCGTTGAAGTCTTCCTCGAATTTTTTTGCCTCCTTTTTTTTACGAGGCCAATAAGAAAAATTTGTCGATATTTTGCAGTTTGAATGAATTTGCTTATCTATTCGTGGTAGATTGCAATTGGCATAGTAACTTTCCGTGATATCTCCATAAATGTCGTAACCCACCTCTATACGTAGTGGGAAACGTTTTTCTTTGGGGTTTACTACATAGACGGCTGTTGTCGGCGGAGGACTTTTTTTGGTAGAGTCGATAAGGATTGCGATATTGGGTGTTGCCGCTATATAGGAAAATCCATTTCGTTCAAAGGTTTCCATGCATGAAACTTCGTCTGGACTAGGGCTGACATAGCGATTGTAGTAGTAAGAATCATGCAAAATTCTGTAATCAGATTCATCAAGGAATCTGTACCATATTCGAATCTCGTAATTGTCGTCATATTGGAGAAATCTTTGGCCAGGTTTGTCAATGAATTCCGCAAATTCCACGTTACCAATAACGACCGTTTTTACGTGGTCTGAAAAAAGAAATTTTGTGAATATATTTCCCTTTACAAGATGCCCAATGGCGAAAAAAAGGATGGTTGCCACAGCAACGGCGACAACCACGAATAACATTTTAATCCAAACCGATTTCATTCAAAAGTCCTTTAAGCACCTTGTTCATGAACGCTCTTTTGGAAATTTCCAAAAGATAAGGATTCAATTTTACTGTCAACGGGAAAAAATAATGCTTGTTTACTTTTTCGGCAAATTTTTTTCAACCTCCATAAGAATTTACAAATGTTATGAACCTGCTAAATTCTTTCTGCTTGTAATAGCGGTCAATTGCATCGTAAAGGGACAAGTTCCGGTTGTTTATTAACGAGGCTATATTGCGGGCGTCGATGTCTGCGTAAAAATCTCCTGTACCAAAGAATTTACTGTATTGCGAATCGTTGCCTCCAATGTGTTTTTTTGCTGAATCGAGAACTGCAGCGTAACTCAAGCTGTTCTTTGTTCGTAAAGAGTCAAGATGTGCCGCGTAAGTGAACATGTCTCCGGCCCAACTGGCCCATTCTGTAGGCAGGGCACAATCGTCACTATAGCAATCCAGATACCGGCTAAGAGAGGCGTTGAAATGGGGTAGGTCGACGACTATGCTGGAATCTGAAAATTCAAGGGATTTGAACTGACCGCTAGGGGAGAAACTGTTTTGGTAGCTTGGGTACTTCCATTGGGTCATGAATTTCATATATGGATTGGCAACACCTGAAGTTGCGTCCCATACTAAACCGTTATATTCCCCATAATCCCTCAAGACTTGAGAAACCTCCAACGCTCTTTTTATTTTCCAATCTGCACGCCATTTGGGAACAAGGCTCAAGTTATCCATATTTTGGATGGACTGTAAGAGGGAGTCGATTTTTGTTTCTTGCTTTGGCTGCCTGAGCAATCGTTCGTATGCAGAAGGCTGCACTACTCGCGTGCTGCTTGCGGGTGCGGTTTGCTGTGGTACAAAAAGACTTGCAAGAAGTCCGGTAGAAGAACTGGTCGAGTTTGTGTACGGGATGTACGGTTCTGTCATGAGTTTTCCTTTGCCCCGGAGGGGCGGTTGCGAACCCAAAAACTCTTCGCCGAAGGACCTCTGACTGCAAATGGAGGTCCTTCCTTTTTGGGGCCGGACATTCTGTTCCATAACATAAATATACTCTAAATTTTGACTAAAAACAAGTGGTTTTTGTTGTTTAATAAACAAAACAAAACAAAAATGTTTCTTATTTGTTGTCTGCCAAAGAGTTAGATATTGAAAAAAATTTCAATGCAAGTATACCCTCAACAATAATAATCTATATTCAACTTGAAAAATAGAGAGTTTCTCTTATTCTCGACATGAAATCTCGACAATTTCAAAACAGGAGAATAAGACGGACGCTCACGTCTGTCGGCATGCAAGTGCCGGCAACGGTTCGCTATGCAGGCCGCCCTTGTGCGGTCCGTTTGTGCGTATCGGCCTTTATGGGGCGTGGGTTGTTTGTCCTTACCTGTTTGGGCTGTCGAGAGCCTCATGTCGTAAGGACATTCAACCTCACGCCTTTTTTTTGTGCGGTAAAAATGCTAGGACAAGAGAAATTCCCATGAGTCGGCTCTTGTTCTTGGCATGGAATCTCGACAATTTCAAAACAGAAGAATAAGAGGGTACTCAGAAATCCGGACGCATGCGCGCCCCGTTTTGGCGTGGGCGTATTGTATGCCTAGGGCGTCGTGTATTCTCTTTTTGTGAAATCGCCGTAATCCAGTCCCCGAACGGGAGCGAAACAGAACGTTGCGCTTGAAGTTCGGGAGAATGGAATGAAAAACATTGCGGCTGACACACCTGTCCGGCAAATCTTTGACGTGTATCGAGGCGCCGTACTCCCCATATTGTTAAAGGACAAGACCACGGGCAAGAACATCCTGTGGGCCACGGACGAATACGACGCCATTTCCCCGAAAAGCGAAATAGATTTCAAAGACATCACCGGCGGGAGCCTGATGCTTGTGCGTCCGCGAATCGCCAAGACCCTTGACGCCCAAAGGGATCGCACCAAGAAGCGTGCCGAAGTCTTTACGCCGTCGTGGATTTGCAACCAAATGAACAACGCCCTGGACGATGACTACCTGGGCTATACAGGAGCATTCAATACCGAAGGCGATAAGGCTTGGACTAGGAATCGTAAAAAAATCCAGTTTAACGATGGAAAAACCTGGCAAGAATACGTTGACCAGACAAGGCTCGAAATCACCTGCGGCGAAGCGCCCTTCGTGACGAGCCGTTACAACCCCACAGATGGAATTTTTATCGAGGTCAAGGATCGCATTGGTTTCTTGGACCGTAAGCTTCGCGTGGTCGAAGAGAATGCGGACGGAGATGAATACAAGAAATGGTCCATGCGTTCTTTGGAAAGTTGTTATGGGTACGAGTTCCAGGGGGACAACCTCTTGATTGCCCGCATCAACGTGTTCTTGTCTTGGACGGAACATTGGGAAAAGAAATTAGGCGAAAAACCGGACAGAACGACGGCGCGGAGTGCTGCCAACGTGATTGCGTGGAACTTTTGGCAGATGGATGGCCTTACGGGCAGGACTCCGCAAATCAAGGAAAAGGAATGCGGACAAATGACGCTTCCCGGATTCGAAGTGGAAAACGAAACCGGCGACTCCGATGCCACCGAGGAATGCCTGATTTTTGACTGGCGAAGACGCTTCAGCCGGACCTACAACTCTTTAAAATCAAAGGAGAATGGAAAATGAAAAAATTCTTTGCCGTAATCGGAAACCCGCCGTATCAAGAAAATTCTATTGGAGCAAATGAAAGTGATACTCCTTTGTATCATTATTTTTATGAGGCTGCAAATCAGGTTGCAGATAAGTATGTGCTAATAAGTCCTGCAAGGTTTCTTTTCAACGCAGGGGCAACACCGAAAGATTGGAATGAAAAAATGCTTAATGATGAACATTTTAAGGTGTTGTCTTATGAACCCAAAAGTGATAAGATTTTTGCAAATACTGATATAAAGGGTGGTGTTGTAATTACCTATCATGATTCTTCAAAAAAATATGAGGCAATAGGTGCTTTCACAGCGTTTTCTGAACTTAATTCCATTAAAAGAAAAGTTATTTCATATAAAGAACGAAGTCTTAGTGATGTGATTACAAATAGAGGTATCTATAGATATTCTCAATTGGCATATAAAAAGTGTCCGAAGGAATTAGCCAAAACGGCAGATGCACGTATTGCTCCAAGTGCTTTTGAAAGAATGCCTTCATTGTTTACGGATGTAAAACCAAAAGATGAATATCAGTATGTGAAAATTTTGGGATTGGCAGATGGTGAACGTTGTTATAAATGGTTTAGGAAAGATTTTGTGAATGATGTGCCCAATTTGCATAAGTATAAAGTTATGATTCCTAAGGCTAATGGTAGTGGCTCTTTTGGAGAAATGTTAAGTACCCCGTTGTGTGGTGCGCCTATGTGCGGTTTTACGGAAACATTTATATCAATAGGTGAAACTGATTCAAAGTCTGAAGCTGAAGCCACATTAAAATATGTGAAAACGAAATTTGTAAGGACTATGCTTGGTGTTTTGAAAGTTACCCAAAACAATGCCAAGCCAACATGGAAATACGTTCCCCTCCAAGATTTTTCCTCTAAATCCGATATTGACTGGACCAAATCTGTTCACGAAATAGATTTGCAACTCTACAAGAAATATGGCCTCTCCAAAGAAGAAAAGGACTTCATTGAAACTCACGTCAAGGAGATGGTCTAATGTCGAACATTACCCAAATCAAGACGATGCGGCCCGTGAATCGCGCCATATACGCATACACCACTCCAAATGACCGCACCCATGACGGGTGGATAAAAATCGGTGATACCGAAGTCAATTTTGGCGAAAACTTGAAAGACGCTGTTAAGGATCGCGTCCATCAGCAAACCCACACCTCCGATACCGATGCCCCTATTGCGTGGAGCGGTAGGGCTGTTTTTGAAGATGACTTGACGCCTTTCCGTGATTACGATTTTCATAAATACCTGACAAACAAGGTGGATATCGAAAGGAAACCGAAAACGGAGTGGTTCAAGACTGATGCAAAGACATCTAAAAATCATTTCAATGATTTTAAGGAAAATCACGGAATCCTTACCGAAATGGAAGGCGTCGAAATCTACGAACTCCGTGATGAACAGGAAGAAGCCGCCAGAAAGACCGCCGATTATTTCGATAACCACAAGCTGGTGAAAATTCTGAAAAAGGACAAGGCTCCCGAATTCCTGTGGAATGCAAAACCCCGCTTTGGCAAGACCCTTACGGCATACGATTTTTGCAAGCGCGTTGGTGCAAAGAATGTGCTTATCTTGACCAACCGCCCCGCCATTGCCGATAGCTGGTACAATGATTATGCGCGTTTCGTCGGGACGGAAGGTGGCTACTATTTTGTAAGCCAGGTGGATGTTTTCAAAAAGAATCCGCAAAAATACAAGCATGTTTTGACAAGGGATGAATTCACTCGTGCTGTTAGCAAGAACAGGCTTGGCTGCATTGAATTTATCTCCTTGCAAGACCTTAAAGGTGCAAAGGCTTTTGGTGGCGATTACGAAAAACTCCGCGAAGTTTCTGAACTTGATTGGGATGTGCTGATTCTTGACGAGGCACACGAGGGCGTAGAAACTGATAAAACGGATGTGGCCCTGGAGCGCATCAAACGCCGTTTTACGCTGAACCTTTCGGGCACCCCGTTCAAGATGCTTGCTTCCGACAAGTTCCCCGAAGAAGCGATATTCAACTGGACATACGCTGACGAACAGGAGCGTAAAAAGGAATTTGCCGAAAAGGGTGTAGAGAATCCTTACGAAGACTTGCCGAAGCTCAATCTGTTCACCTACCAGATGTCAGATATGATGGGTGCGAAGGCCGATGCCGGAACTCTCATTGATGACGAAGAAACGCAATACTACTTTGACTTGAATGAGTTCTTCAAGACGAATGCTTCGGGGTATTTTGAACATCTCGAAGATGTAAAGAAGTTCCTGGACGCTCTCACGGAGCAGAAAAAGTATCCATTCTCTACGGAAGAACTTAGGAACCAGCTCAAGCATACGTTCTGGTTGTTGAATCGCGTTGATTCAGCCATCGCCTTGAAAAAGCTTTTGACACAGCACCCTGTATTCAAGGAATATACGGTTGTCCTTGCTGTAGGTAATGGCGACGAGGAACTGGAAAACCAGAAGGCGATTACCGCTGTCCGCGAAGCTATCAAGAACAACGAAAAGACTATTACCCTTTCGGTGGGGCAGCTTACGACGGGCGTCACCATTCCCGAATGGACTGCTGTTCTGATGCTTTGCTCCATGCGCTCTCCGGCGCTGTATATGCAGGCCGCATTCCGTGCTCAAAATCCGTGCTTTTTTTTGGATAAGGATGGCAAAACATATCGCAAAGATAATGCGTATGTGTTCGATTTTGATCCGGCACGCACGCTGACTATCGTTGAAACTATCGCGAACGACCAGTACAAGGATACTGCTGGTGGTGCAGGCGATAGCGAAAAGCGCAAAAAGCATGTTCTGGAACTCTTGAACTTCTTCCCTGTGGTTGGCGAAGACGACAATGGCGAAATGATTGAACTGGATGCCGAAAAGGTGTTGTCCATCCCGAGGCATATCCACGCCAAGGAAGTCGTGAATCACGGATTCATGAGTAATTTCCTTTTCCAGAACATTAGCGGCATATTCGCAGCACCTTCGATTGTAAACGACATCCTCAAAAAGGTAAATCCTGTCACCAAGGCAGAAGCGGACAAGAATATTGTTACCCCGGAACAGGCAAATGAACTTCCTCTTGATGGAAATGGAAATGTCGATGTTCCCTCGGAACAGGTGGTCGGGACCGCCGCCGATAAGTTCGGTGATCCGGTTTTTGCCCAGCAATCTAATGATTACGAAAAAGACGTGAATAGGTTACTGCGAGATCACGAGCCGTCGAAAATTGAAAATATCGTTAAGGAATTGACCACTGTTTACGATGTATCTGTAAAGAAAGTAGCCGAAGAAGCCAAAGTCAGGTTTGGCCAAGACATGACCAAATCTCAGTCCAAGGAATTTGAACGCAAGCTGCAAAATTACGGACAAAAGAAAATCAGTTCTGCCGCCGCCGATTTCAAGATAGAAGCCGGTACAGCGGAACATAAGCGCGACGAGGCGTTGAAAAACTGCAATTCCAAGGCTGAAGAAAAACAAATTAATTCTGAATTCAAAAAAGAAATGGAAACGGCCAAGAAAAAATTCCAGGAGACTGTTTCTGATACATCGGACATTTGGAAAAAGGCGACAGAGGAAACCGTCAAGGCTGTAGAAGAAAGCAAGATTGAAAAGAAGAAAAATGATATTGAAGAAAAGGTTCGCGACCACCTGCGTGGATTTGCCCGCACGATTCCCTCTTTCTTGATGGCCTACGGAAATGACAATACGACTCTCGAAACATTTGAACGCGACATTCCGGGCAACGTATTCCTCGAAGTAACGAGTATTACTGTTGACGAATTCAAATTCCTTCGCGATGGTGGTGATTACACCGACGAAAATGACGGAAAGAAAAAGCACTATGACGGTCATCTCTTTGATTCGGTCGTATTCAACGACTCCGTGAAGGAATTTATGCGCAAACGCTCGGAACTGGCGGACTACTTCATGGAAGATGTAAAGGGCGATATATTCGACTACATCCCGCCGCAGAAGACGAACCAAATCTTTACACCGAAAAAAGTCGTAAAGGACATGGTGGATATGCTTGAAAAGGAAACTCCGGGCTGTTTTGATGACCCGGAGCATACTTTCGCTGACCTGTACATGAAATCGGGACTCTATATCACCGAAATTATCAAGCGCCTTTATCGTTCAAAGAAGATGAAGAAAATCTTCCCCGACGATGCAAAGAGGCTGGAGCATATCGTCAAGAATCAAGTCTGTGGTGCTGCTCCTACCGAAATCATCTACATGATTGCTATGCACTACATTCTCGGCTTCAACAACGAAATCGAAGGCAAAACAGCATCGCAAATTCAAGCGCTTTATCCGAATTTCAAGATGAAGGATACCGCCGAACTCGCTAAAAACGGAAAACTAGCAGAATGGGTCGAGAAGGCGTATAAGTAGGGCCTACTAATTATAGTAATTCAATCAGATCATAGAAATAGTACAGGTTGCCACGTTTTTTTTCATCTGCGAAAACGATATTGCCAGCCGTGAGTTTGTCCAACATTCGGTTGACTGTGGTGTTGGATAGTCCCGTTTCTCGTTCTATGGAACGACTGTTTTGAATCGGGTTTTTGAAGAAACAGACGAAAACCTGTTTTAGCAATCGTGATGAAGAAATGTTGGTCACCTTTTTTAGGCTGGTGCTATATAATTCTTCAATCTTTTGGACGTTTCCTTCATATTTGATACATTGCCTATCCACGATTCCAAGGAAAAATTTAATCCATTCGTTCCACATGCAACCTGTTCGCACGTCATTCAGCATTTTGTAGTAGCGGAATTTTTCTTTTTCGATAGCCTCGCTCAAGAAAAGCCACGGCATCTCGATTTCTCGCTCTTTAAACAGAAATAACGGAATGAGCATACGGCCCAATCGTCCATTGCCATCGGCGAAGGGGTGGATGGTTTCGAATTGTTCGTGTATAACGGCTGCATTTATCAGGTTTCTTTCTCCAGATTCCGGGTTATTCATGAATCGGATCAGGTTGTCCATCAAGGGTTTTACGTATTTTACCGCTGGTGGAACAAAAGTAATTTCTTTTGATTTCTCGTTTTGAATAAAATTCTGTTCAGTGCGGTAGCAACCAATGGAATTTGTGGTCCTATGGACATTTCCGCTCAAAAGAATCCTGTGCATTTCAAGAAGCATTTCTTCTGTAAAAATCCCGGTGCGCATCAGGTATTCTCGTCCGTATCGAGTTGCGGCGGAATAATTCCTGACTTCGTTAACATCCTTGTCGGAGTTGTCTTCAAGAACAGTCTTTTCCAGGGAATTTTGTAACGATGTTCTGGTTGTTTCCATGCGACTAGAGTGCAGACTCTCCTTCATGTACATCGAGGTCAAGCAGGATTCTCGCGCAATAGACCTTTTGAGTACCGCCGAATAAACTTTGAGACGCGAAACAGAATCGACTAATTCGTCTATAAAGAGCGCTTTGTTGATATGCTCAAAAGCGGCTTCAATGTTTTCAGCATTGTATGGATTCATCATCTTGGAAACAAATATACAATAAAATGTTTGTAAAAAATGTTTTTTACGCTCTTTTCTTTCGTACTTAGTTTAACAGGCAAGTGTTTTTTTTTGAACATTTGTTCACTAATTTTGAGACGGTTTGGCAGCTGTTTCCTATATTTGCGTTATGACCAAGTTTATTGATATTCGCGACGCCCATGAACACAACCTGCAACATGTGAATTTGAAGATTCCCCGCGATTCCATCGTGGTGGTGACCGGCGTTTCGGGTTCGGGCAAGTCCAGCCTCGCTTTTGATACGGTGTTTCAGGAGGGCCAGCGCCGCTTCGTAGAATCCCTGTCTGCCTACGCCCGTCAGTTCATCGGCCGCATGAAACACCCCGAGGTGGAGAGCGTTCGCGGCATTTCGCCCACGATTTCCATCGACCAGAAAACGGTGAACCGCAACCCCCGCAGTACCGTGGGTACGGTGGTGGAGATTCTGGACCATTACCGCCTGCTTTTTGCCCGACTGGGCGTGCCCCACTGCCCCAAGTGCGGCCGGGTTATCAAGGCCCAGACGGTGGACCAGATTGTAGATAATTTGTACGTAGGCGACGAGGGCAAGCAGATTACGGTGATGGCCCCCATTGTGCAGGAACGCAAGGGTGAATACCGCAAGGAACTCCAGGAACTTAAGGAAGATGGTTTTGTCCGTGCCCGTGTGGATGGCGTGATCTACAGACTTGAAGATGTTCCGGCACTGGTGCGCTACGAGAAGCATACCATTGAGGCTGTCATAGACCGCCTGACGCTGGAACGCAAGAATATGAGCCGCCTGCGTGAGGCCCTGGAAGGGGCTCTCAAGCTGACTGACGGCAAGCTGGTGAGTTTTTTGCTGTCGTCGAGCGAGGGCAAGGATGGAGCGGGAAATGCGAAGGAGGAATATCGCCTGCAGGGTACGGAGTTGGCTTGCCCCAAGTGCGGAATTTCTATTCCGGAACTGGAACCCCGGTTCTTCAGCTTTAATGACCCCAAGGGCCGTTGCCCCGCCTGCAAGGGCATGGGGGAAAGTTGCGAGTTTGACCTGAATTTGGTAGTGCCCGACCCGAACCTTTCTATCAAGCAGGGCTGTTTTGCTTGCCAAAAGAAGGACACGGGCACGATTATCTTTTCTGATTTTGGCTGGCGGAACTTGCGGACCATCGCCAACGAGATGCATTGCTCCCTGGATACACCCTGGAAAAAACTGACCGAAAAGCAGCGCCACGCCTTCTTGTACGGCCCTCCCAGCGGCAACGAAAGCGGTGTGGTCGCCGTGATGCAGGAACTGTGGGACATGTGGCATATTTTCCATTTCCGCAAGTTCATGAAAATCGGAGTCTGTCCCGAGTGCGGGGGTACCCGTATCAACCGCATGGCGAATGCGGTGGAGTTTCATGGCCACAATATCACGGAACTGACGGATTGGTCCGTCGATAAGTCGGCCGATTTTTTCAATGGCTTGAAACTTTCCGAAAAGGAACTGCGAATAGGCAAGGAAATCTTCCGCGAAATCCGGGGTCGCCTGAATTTCTTGAAGACGGTTGGCCTTGGCTACCTGAACATCAGCCGCAAGGCTTCTACCCTGAGTGGCGGCGAGGCCCAGCGAATCCGCCTGGCCAGTGCCGTAGGGGCTGGGCTCCAGGGGGTGCTTTACATTCTGGACGAACCCAGTATCGGACTCCACCCGCGGGATAACGACAAGCTCCTGGAAATGCTGGAGCACCTGCGTGCCCAGGGCAACAGCCTGGTCATCGTGGAGCACGACGAAGACACCATGCGTCACGCTGACTGCGTCATAGACGTAGGGCCCGGCGCTGGCGTAGAAGGTGGCCGGATTTTGGCGGCGGGCACGGTGGAAGAACTGGAAAAGAACAAGTCTTCGCTTACGGGCGCCTACCTAAGCGGTCGCAAGGCCATCGAGATTCCGGCAAACCGCAAGAAGATTGACAAGAATACCCCCAAGCTGAAAATCTGTGGTGCGTCCGAAAACAACCTGAAGAACATCGACGTGGAAATCCCGCTGGACGGTGCCTTTACCGTAGTCACTGGTGTGTCCGGCTCCGGCAAGAGCACGCTCATCAACCAGATTCTCCGTCGGGAACTGGCCCGGGTGTTCTACAATTCCGAAGAACCGGTGGGCAAGTTTGACCATCTGGAAGGTCTCGAGAACATTGACAAGGTGATAGAAATCGACCAAACGCCTATCGGTCGCACGCCCCGGAGCAATCCGGCGACCTACACGAAAATTTGGGACGATATCCGCGACCTGTTCGGTAGCCTGCCCGAAAGCAAGGTCCGTGGCTACACCAAGAGCCGTTTCAGCTTCAACGTGAAGGGCGGCCGCTGTGACGCTTGCGAAGGGGCGGGCGTAAAAGTGGTGGACATGCACATTTTGCCCAGCGTCCAGGTGACCTGCGATGTGTGCGACGGCAAGCGTTTTAACGATGCCACCCGCGAAATCTATTTCAAGGGCAAGAACATTTCCGAGATTCTGGAAATGAGCATTGCCGATGCGGCGGAATTTTTCAAGGACCTGCCGAAGATTGCAGAACCCTTGAACCTGCTAGTGGAAGTTGGACTGGGCTACCTGACGCTTGGTCAGCCTTCTACCACCCTCAGCGGCGGCGAGGCCCAGCGCATCAAGATTGCCTCGGAACTACGTCGTCCGGGCACGGGCAAGACCCTTTACCTGCTGGACGAACCCACTACGGGTCTGCACTTTGAAGATATCCGCAGGCTTTTGGAATGCCTGAACCGCTTGCGGAGTCTCGGGAACAGCGTGGTGGTCATCGAGCACAATCTGGATGTGATCAAGTGCGCCGACTGGATTATCGACCTCGGGCCCGAAGCGGGTGTAGGCGGCGGACGCATCGTGGCCGTAGGCACTCCGGAGCAGATTGCAAAGAACAAGAAAAGCCAGACCGGCAAATATCTGGCGCCTGTGCTTTCGAAAAAGCATGGGGAGAACAAGCAGTTCGACAGGTCTCTCAAGGCGGGGGAGGCTTACTCCCTGGATATGGAGGTGCACGGCGCCCGCAAGCACAACCTGAAAAACATCGATGTCACTATTCCCCGGCACAAGCTTACGGTAATCACCGGAGTTTCGGGTTCGGGCAAGTCCAGCCTCGCTTTCCATACCCTCTTTAGCGAAGGCCAGCGTCGCTTTGTAGAAACCCTCAGTACTTACGCCCGGCGATTCCTTGGCCGTCCTGACCACGGGAGTATCGATTCCATCACGGGACTTGCCCCGGCTATCGCCATCGACCAGAAAAGTGCCAGCAAGAGTCCGCGGAGTACGGTGGCGACCCTCACCGAGATTTACGACTATTTCCGCATTTTGTGGGCGAGGGTCGGCACGCCGCATTGCTTGCATTGCGGGAAGCCTGTGGATTCGTACTCCGCGGGTGACCTGATGCAGTATGCCTTTGACCGTGACCTGAACAAGATGGTGACGGTGCTTGCTCCTTTCGAAATCAACGATGTGATTAAGTTGTCTAAAATTTTGACGGAAAAGGGATACCGCAAGGCTTACCTAGGCAAGAAACTGGTGGAGCTTCCTCTGCCGAAAATCCCTACCCGGGAGCGCCAGCTTTTGGCCGTGGTGGACTGCGTGGTGGTCAAGGAATCCAACCGTGCCCGCTTGGTGGAGGCCTTTGAACGGGGTTATCGCGACGGAAATGGAATCCTGTACGTAGAAGACGAAAAGGGCGGACGCCTCGCCTGTTCCGAAAAGCCGGGTTGCCCCGATTGCGGCTGGTACATGGATTCTGCCCTCAATCCCAAGCATTTCAGTTTTAATACCCACTGGGGCGCCTGTGATACCTGCCTTGGTCTCGGACATTTCAAGGATGGCGAAGTCTGCCCCGATTGCCACGGGGAAAGGCTCAAGCCCGAATACCTTGCCGTGCGTATCGCGGGCAAGAATATCATGGATGTCCACCACATGAGTATTTCCGAGGCCCTGGACTGGTTCACCCATGTAAATTTCAAGGGCGAAAAGAACGGCGAAAGCAAGAAGACGGTAGCGGAGCCCCTGTTCCGTGAAATCATCGGCCGTCTGGAGTTCCTCATCAGCGTGGGACTTGGCTACATCGGGCTCGACCGTGCAGGCGACACCCTCAGCGGTGGCGAGTCCCAGCGTATCCGCCTGGCAAGCCAGATCGGTAGCGGTCTCGAAGGAGTGCTCTACGTTTTGGACGAACCCACAGTAGGCCTCCACGAAAGCGATACCGCCAAGCTGCTGGATTCTCTGTACCGTTTGCGGGACTTGGGAAACACCCTGGTGGTGGTGGAACACGACATGAAGATGATGCAGGCGGCGGACCACATTATCGATATGGGTCCTGCGGCCGGTGAATTTGGCGGTGAGGTGGTGGCGGAAGGCTCTCCAAAGCAGCTTTCCAAGCCTTACGCTTTGCAACAGTTCCCCCGGAGCGAGACTGTCAAGTACCTTACGGGCTCTATCCCCGTGACAAACCAGATGGCGGTTCGCCCCGTCACCGAAGATTCTGAGTTCTACGAGTTCAAGGGGCTCAAGAAAAACAACCTGAAGAACCTTTCCGTCAAGTTTCCGAAGGGCGCCATCAGCGTGGTCTGTGGCGTGTCCGGCTCGGGCAAGAGCTCCATGGTGGTAGACGAAATTTTCCCGGCTCTCAAAAAGAAGTTCCAGGCCCGTGGTCGCAAGAAGCAAAGCGGCGAGGTGTTGCTGGTGGACCAGAGCCCAATCTCCGGAACGCCTCGCAGCACGCCCGCGAGCTACACGGGCGTGTTTGACGACATACGCAAGCTATTCGCCAAACTGCCACAGGCCAAGGTGAAGGGTTTTGACTACGGCCGTTTCAGTTACAACTTGGCCCGTGGCCGCTGCGAGGCCTGCGAAGGTCGCGGCGCCATCTCGGTGGAGATGCATTTCCTTTCGGACATCTGGGAAACCTGCGAAGTCTGCGGCGGTAAGCGTTACAACCAGGAAACCCTTACGGTTACTTTTAAGGGCAAAAACATTGCCGACGTTTTGGACCTGCGTATCGACGAAGCCTGCGAGTTCTTCAAGGACCAACCGAAAATCTTGCCCAAGCTGGAATGCCTGCGGGACGTGGGCCTCGGCTACCTGAGGCTGGGTCAGCCGGTCACCACCCTTTCGGGTGGCGAGTCCCAGCGGTTAAAACTTGCGGCAGAACTTTCCCGGAAATCGGCGGGGGAGATGGTATACCTTCTGGACGAACCCACCACGGGTCTCCACCTGAAGGATATCCAGATTCTCTGGAACCTGCTGCGTCGCCTGTCTGCCCGTGGCGATACCCTGATTGTCATCGAGCACCACCCCGACATTATCCGCATGGCGGACTGGAAGGTGGAATTGGGCCCCACCGGCGGTAGCCAGGGCGGTTATTTGCTGAAAATGGGCGTAAATAACTGATTTTTCGGCTATTGGAACGGCTTTTTGAGGACGTAAATCGTCCCAAGTAATTATCTTTTTTGAAAATAACCGCCGGGAGGCGGTGTTTAGGAGAATTTATAGGAGCGATTATGCATTTGTTGCGCATTCTGCCCGTTTTGCTTTTGTTGCCGGCGTTGGCTCTTGCCGATAGCGACAAGATGTTTAGGGTGTCCATGGACCAGTATAAGGAGGGAGAACTTTTTGAGCCCTTCCCGGAGATGGCCATCAGGATTCCTGGTTCTGTGACCACAACCGCCCCCGCTCTACCCCTGAAGGACAACGCCCTTTTTTTGCGCTACAAGAAGTCGCCTAAGGAATACTACTGGGTTCAGGGCAAGGTGAATCCCGCAGTTTATGGCAATCTTCATGCCTTTAGTCTGGAAAAGAACCAGCTCACCGTTTTTGATGTCCTCCGAATGCGCTTTTATCCGACCAAGAATTCCAAGGCCTTCCAGGATGAAAAGTACATCTACTTTGACAAGGACTACATCTATTCTCCCAGAGTGCCCAAGTTGCTTTTCATGAAAAATGGGCGATGGCAGGTGCTGAACGAAGACCCGCTCCCGGGTGTTATCAAGGTGGAAAGCTCCATCAAGTCAATAAAGATTTCTTCCCTTGATGCCAAGCTCCGCAATGTGGCCAAGACGATATCCCCGGTAGTCCCGGGCCCTTACGCCTTTGTGTTCTCGGCTGACGGCTATATGCCTTTTACCGATATCGGTATGGTCCAGAGTGGAAAGACACTGCTTTTCAAGCCCAATCTTGTTCAGCTTCGGACAACGGCTCCTGCGGCAAGCCCGGTGTCCGTGACGGTGGAACAGGTTGCCGCCACCCCGAATCTCGAATATACGGAAGTTCTCTACGACAAATATGTGGGGGAACTCATCACCGTGCTCAATTCCGTGGACACAAATGATTTTGCCAAGGTTTACCCGGCCAAGAAACAGGCTGTTTCTGTTGGTTTGGAGATGAACGACCCGACATATCAGGCTTACTCGACCCGCTACGATGTCGTGCATGCGGAGGCCCTGGACTTGTGGCGTAAGTCGAAGATGTCTGGCGTTTCTGCCGTAGACCTGGCATTTAAACAAAAATTCGATAGCCTTCATGCCTTGCCGGCTCGGTTCTACCTGGTTCCCGATTCCATCTTCTATGATACGGTTACCACTTTGCCAGAGCCTGCTGGTGCGGTTCTTGTTTATCCGGCACCTCCTGCCTCTCCCGCAGCCTCTACGGCTCCCACTGCTTCTGTGGCAGCTGCGGACTCTACGGTTAAAGCTGATTCTGCGACAGCTCCAGTTGCAGGCGTTCCTGCTTCTAGTGCTTCTGCAACACCCGTTGTGGCTAAGGCTCAGGCAGATTTCCTGATTCTCAAGTTTAGTCAGCCGGTGAACCGTTATGACGTGATCTGGAAAGGACATGTTCCGGGCTATGCTTCCGATTCCTTGGCGGCAATGCTTGCCTCCCCAGAAGGTGGCGCCAGAATCATCGTATCCCTGCAGAATAACAAGCCCGTGTGGATCTATGGTGCCAACGGCATCACGAGGCATCATTACCGCTATGTGAAACTGGAAGTCCAAGTTGGCGACCAGATTATTGAAGCTCAGGGTAGCTTTATGCTGCCCCAGTACATTTTTGAACAGCAGGAAGTTCAGGATTGGTTGAATCCGCCTCCGCCGGCACCAGTAGAAAGTTCATCGTCGTCTTTGCCCCAGGTGAGCTCGTCTTCTTCAGAAGTGGTTGTGTCTTCTTCGAGCGTAGCGGAACCTTCGCTGAAAAAGATCGTGAATGACCCCCTCCGTGGCAAGCTGGTGCTTTTGGATTCTGGATCGTTCCGCTACTACGGCAATGTGGTGGAAATGTCGCCCTTCGCTATCATGGTGACTGAAATGACTCAGGAACTCATGGAAAAGATTATGCTCCGTGTAGATTCCGTCCAGAGGGTCAAGGACAAATCTACTTTCTTCCACCCGCAAAAGCCGGTCCACAACATCAACTGGGAAAATGCCCGCAAGGTGTGCCAGGTGAACGGTGGCGACTTGCCGACTGAAGCCCAGTGGGAATTTGCTGGCCGTGCAGGGAGTATCGAAGGATCACCCTGGGTGCTGGATTCTGTTCCGGATCCATCTGTTTACGCCATTTACAGGGAAAATTCCTACAACAAGCGTAAAGAAGATGAAGCCTACGGACCACAGCAGGTGGCTACCAAGAAGCCCAATGCCTGGGGCATTTACGACATGTCCGGAAACGTTGCCGAATGGACTCGTGACAAGTACTTTATGCTGTCTTTCTGGGTGGAATCTTCTAACCCGACAGGCGCACTGTTCGGCTCCTCTAGGGTTTACAAGGGCGGTTCCTGGAAAGACAAGGAAAAGCTGCTGAATATGTCTGTTCGGGATGACGAAGATCCCAGGTATTGGTCCGAAGCCCTCGGGTTCCGTTGCGTGTATCCGCTGGATGTCATAGGTAAGTAATGCCCAACAAGTTCTTTCGGCTTTTCCAGAGGCTGGTTGGCCTGCCTTACCTTTTGGCCATTTTGGGCTTGCTGATGCCTTTAGCAAGTGTGTCTTGCACCGAGCAGGTCATTGCGGAACCCTCCATGTACGAAATCGCTCTTGGTCTTGACTTGGGTACCGAACTCAAGGAACCGGCAACGAGCTTGCTCAAGAAGATGGAAGAGGGTAATCCTAGGTCTATTGAACGGTTCAAGGACTTTATCCCTAACTTCCCGAAGATAGAGCCTATGCTTCATTTGTTCGGAATTGCGGCGGCGCTGTTTTTGGCTGCGGTCTTTGCCCTGCTTGCCCCTTTGGGCTATTATGCTTCCCTGGGCTCTCTTGCATTGGGCATGCTTTCTATGTTTTCGCTATGGGCGGTACTATCCCAGATTGGCGCTCTCTGCAATGCTATCGGCATGAATGTGCTCCGCGTGGATCCGGGGGTGGGAATTTACTGTGCAAGTGTTTTGATTCTTATTGGCACCGCCATGAACCTGGCCTGCATTGCCCGCCCGATTGTAGACGACCTGCGGGCGAAACGTTCTGCGAAAAATGTGGCAGAACAGGGTAAGAATTAATAGTAGTGAGTTATCAGTAATGAGTTGTGAGTAATCAGTTGTGTGTTTTGGGACACTACGTTACTCACAACTGACGACTCATAACTCACAACTCACAACTCATAACTCATAACTGCACCGCAGGTGCTACACATTGAACAAGAAGTACATGATGTCGCCGTCTTGCACCAGGTAGTCCTTACCTTCGGTGCGGACAAGGCCCGCTTCCTTGGCGGCGTTCCAGCTGCCGTGCTTCAAGAAGTCGGCGTAGCTCAGGGTTTCGGCGCGGATGAACCCGCGTTCAAAGTCGGTGTGGATCACTCCGGCGCACTGCGGGGCCTTGTAGCCTGCATGGAATGTCCAGGCACGGCATTCCTTTTCGCCGGCAGTAAAGAAGGTGCGGAGCCCAAGGATTTCGTAGCCCTTGCGCACCACGGCGTCCAGGCCCGATTCCTTCATGCCCAGTTCCTTTAAGAACTCCGCCTTGTCCGCAGGTTCCATGGCGGAAAGTTCTTCTTCAATCTTTCCGCTGATCATGATGACTTCGTGACCGTTTGCTGCGGCGTATTCTTTCAGCTTTTCCACGTAGGCGTTGCCGGTGAGAATGTCGTCTTCTTTTACGTTGGCGCAGTAGAAGAGGGGCTTAGCGGTGAGAAGAGCCAGGTCTTTCACGATGCCTTCCATCTCTTCGCTATCGTGCATCACGGTGCGGGCGGCCTTGCCTTCTTGGAAGGTGTCCCGGAGTTTTTCGCAGGCGGCGAGACGGGCCTTGGCTTCGGCGTTGCCTGTGCGGGCTCCCTTGGCTTCGGTAGCGAGACGCTTTTCTACGGAATCCAGGTCTTTCAAAATCAGTTCGGTTTCGATGATTTCTACATCCCGGACCGGGTCCACGGAACCGTTCACGTGCACGATGTTTTCGTCATCGAAGCAGCGGATGACTTCCATAATAGCTTCGCATTCGCGGATGTGGGTCAGGAACTGGTTGCCGAGGCCTTCGCCTTGGGCAGCCCCCTTCACGAGACCAGCGATGTCCACGAATTCTGTAACGGCGGGGACAATGGATTTCGGGTTGTAAACCTTGACCAGTTCGTCGAGGCGGCTGTCCGGCACACTCACCATGCCCACGTTCGGCTCGATGGTGCAGAAGGGGTAGTTCGCGGCTTCGGCGCCGGCGTTGGTGATTGCGTTAAAGATGGTGGACTTGCCTACGTTGGGGAGGCCTACGATACCGCACTTGAAACCCATGATAATCTCCTATGGCGCAAAAAATGCACCGTTCTTCTGTTTTCGGGGCTAAATCTAGAATAATCCACTTGCTATCTTTTGGCTATGACTCAAAGTCCGCCTCCTTTTCGAACGCTTTTCGCTATCGTCGCCGCTATTGTTGCCCTGGGTTATGGTGTACACACCTACATGGATGTGTCAAAAAAGAATCGTGCCATAGAAGAGGCGAATCGGCTAGTTGATGAATTCAACGAATGCCAGGAGGCGGCAGACTGGAAGTGTTCGGAAAAGGCTGTCCGCGCACTTTTAGAAAAAACTCCTGACGATAAAAACCTGCAACTTCATTTAGCGGGCGCTCTCTATGAGCAGGAACGGTACGAAGATTGTATTTCCTATATCGGCACCTTGAATTACAGAAACGAAGACCTGGAATTCCTGGAAAAGAAATCGAAATCACTTCTCAAGGAGATGGAAGAATTGGGTATTGCCCGGTCCATGCATTTCCGTGTAGAATTCGAGGGGCGCCCGAATAGGAACGATGTGTTGGAGGCTTTGTCTGTACTAGAAGTGGCCTACGATTCCCTGTGTCATCTCTTTGATTTCCGCCCCGAAAACAAGATGCACGTGGTCTTGTACCAATCTTCTGAATATCAGGGAATAGGGCCAAGGCCAGAGTGGGTTGGGGCCATTTTCGACGGTAAGCTCCGTATTCCCGTGGGAATGATGCAGTACCGCGAACTTTACCGCCCCGTGATTTTTCATGAACTGACGCATGCCTTTGTCCGTGCCATGACTAGGGCCAAGGTCCCTCTGTGGCTGAACGAGGGAATTGCACAGCTTGTAGACGGAAGTCGAAACGACAGGGGTCGCCCTTCGGGTTCGCCACCTTCCTTGGATGCCCTTGTAGCGCCTTTTGTAGGGGAGTCCAGGACCGACGAAGCGTTGAAACTTTATTGGTATTCTTTGGAAATGGTCAAGAAGATGTTCCGTGCTGAGTCTGGGTTGGCATCCAGAGAGCAGTTTCTCAAGTTCAAGACTTGCATCCGGGATTTTTATCACGGTGATGTGGACAAGTCCCTCAAGGAGCATTACGGCGTGACGTCGAGGGAGCTTTGGGAAGCGGTTTCTCGATAAACTATAGATCGTTTTTATTGTCTTTGATGTAAAAATTTTATTTACCAGGCTCATTTCTCCTGAAAAAAGCGTCTATTACGTAGGCGCTCTTTTTTTTTCAAGGAGGAATCATGAGCGAACAAAATCTTTTACCCAGAGAAAAAATGCAACAAAAGGGCGTGGGGGCCCTGAACAATGAGGAACTTTTGGCCCTGGTACTTGGCAGTGGATGCTCCAATTGCGATGTGTTCCAACTGTCCCGAAACCTTTCGGACTACCTGTCGACGGTAAACGAGTTCCCCACGATGAACGAACTTATGAAGGTTCGTGGTCTTGGTCGAGCGAAAGCTTCGAAAGTCCTCGCATGCCTGGAACTTTCATCCCGCTATATGTTGGGGGCCCGCGCTATCAATGTCATTACCCCCGAAGATCTGGAACCGAGGCTTTCTTACCTCAAGTACGAAAACCAGGAGCACATGGTTCTGGTGACCTTGAATTCATCCAATGTGGTCATCAACATCCATGAACTGACTACCGGTCTTGTAAACCAGACTCTGGTGCACCCGCGTGAAACATTTGTCCATGCCATAGAGGACAGGGCCGTATCGGTGATTTTGGTCCATAACCACCCTTCAGGAAGTTCAGAACCGAGTGAAGAGGATTTGCAATTGACAAGGATGATATGTTCTGCCGGAAAGATTGTTCAAATACCCGTTATAGACCACCTTATTATCAGCAGGTGCGGACTAACCAGCTTGTGCCGAATGTATCCGGATATCTTCGAGAAATTCCTGTAAAAAAAACGGGGAAATACTGTAATTTTTCGTAAACAAAGCGAAAAAAGCGGATGAAATGTGTGCTATTTATCTCATTTTACATATTCCAATATGGAATATAGGGCTGTAAAAGCTATATTTTGGCGAAAGTATTGGGAAATACCCTCATTAAGGAGACTCTATGAAACGAGTAATTGCGGGATTGGCCTTGGCGCTGGCTGTTGGCGCCTATGCGGCCCATCCACAGACATTGAACAAGGAAGGCTTTGTCGGTGTAAACAAGACCCAGTCCGGTCAGTCCCTTGGACACTCCAAGCTGGCGTTTTTTGCCCTTATGGACTATGCCGATGGCTACAATAACCTGAACGGGGCGAGAGGTCCTGCCGGCTCCGGTTGGGGCGAAGTTTCCAAATTTACCGCATTGAGCGCCAATGTGGGTTTTGCTCTTGGTATTTGGCACTATTTTGATGTAGGCGTGGCTGTGCCGGTCTACTACGATTCCTTTAACCTCCCGACAGTTGATCCGAGTAATGGGAACCTGATAAATGATGACGGCCGTACAACTGGTGGCCTCGGTAATGTAAAGGGCGACTTGAAGGCTCGTTTCCCCTTGCCCGAAGACCAGCCCATGGATGTAGCCGTGTTCTTCAGTGCAGCTTTCCCCACAGCCGATCAGAACAAACAGGGCCTTTGGGTTCGTGAACTGGAATACATCAATAAGGAGACTGGTGAAGGTCAGGCCTTTGGTTCCAACTCCACGACTCTGAAATTTGGTCTTGCTGCTACGGCGGACTTCTCCAAGTTGGATGGCGGAGAAGGTCTTCCCTTCCTGATCCACGTGAACGGTGGTTACCGCTATACTAGCAGCGAAGGTGATGTTTTCATGAACGTTCCCTTTGTTAGCGCTGCTGCAGAATATTATTTCGTGGACTTCCTCTCTATCTTTGCAGAATACTACATGGATATTGAACTGGATAAGTTCGCCTATACGGGTACAGAAGAAAATCTCGAATTGCAACAGTTGACTGGTGCTTTGGTGTTCCATACTCCGGTGGGTCTGGATATTCATGCCGGTGCTTCCTACTATTTGGGTGGCGACAAGAAGTTGACGGGTCTGAAAACTTGGAAGTCTGAGGATCGCCCTAATGGAGTTCAGCTTACCGCCGCTCGTGTCAATCCTGAATATACCGTCTATGGTGGTCTTACCTGGAGCGGATTCCTGCTTCCGCAGGATCGCGACGGCGACGGTGTGACTGACAACGAAGACAAGTGCCCCGACGATAAGGGCCATCGCTTGAACCAGGGGTGCCCGTTGGGTAATCCGGACTCCGACGAAGACGGCGTTTGCGATTCTTGGGTGGCTGAGAAGGGTTTTGAAGATGAATTCTCCGATATTTGCGAAGGTGTCGATGAGTGCCCCAACGAACCGGGTGAAGGCGAAGATGGTTGCGAACTGGATGACCCCGACCCGGATAAGGACGGCGTTTGCGATCCGTGGGTTTCCCAGAAGAAGATGACCAAGAAGTTCAAGGACATCTGTGATGGTATCGATGAATGCCCGGCACAGCCTGGTCCGATTGAGTTTAATGGTTGTAAGACCAAGCAGCCCGACCCGGATGGTGACGGTATGTGCTCTCCGTGGGTGATCGATGAAGGTGTTGCAAGCAGCTTTAGCAATGTTTGCGCGGGCTATGACATGTGCCCGGGTGAAGCTGGTACTAAGGCCAACAAGGGATGTCCGTGGGATGATCCCGACGTGGACGGTGACGGTCTTTGCGATGCTTGGGTGACCGAAAAGAAGATGGGTTACTACTTCGAAAAGGCTGCCGAAGACCAGGAAATCGCCAAGAAGTGGTTTATCGAAAAGTCTTGTAAGGGTATCGACAAGTGCCCGACCGAATCTGGTCCGGCAAACAATGAAGGTTGCCCGCTGGGTGAACCCGATACTGATGGTGACGGCATTTGCGACGCTTGGGTGACCGAGAAGAAGATGCTGGAACAGTTCGACGATATCTGTAAGGGCGTCGACCAGTGCCCGACAGAAGCAGGTCCTGAATGGGCGAAGGGTTGCCCCATGGATAACCCGGATGCCGATGGTGACTCTCTCTGCGCCTCCTGGGTCTTCGAGAAGTCTATGCACGATCAGTTCAAGGATATCTGCCCCACCAAGACACCGGACCGTTGCCCGACCGAAAATGGTCCTGCTTGGAACAAGGGTTGCCCGTTCGATGACGATCCTGACCCGGATGGTGATGGAGCCTGCTCTGAATGGGTTGCTACGAAGAAACTCCAGAAGCAGTTTGAAAATGTCTGTAAGGGTATTGACCGTTGCCCGGATGAACCGGGTGCCGATGGCCATGGCTGCCCTGTCCAGGCTCCTGAAAAGCTCACGGGCGTGACCTTCAAGAGTGGTAAGGCTGCTCTTGAATCCAATGCCAAGACGGTGCTGAAGGGCGTGGCTAAGAAGCTCACCACAGAAGAACGCTATAAAGACCTGAACATCGTTATCCAGGGTCATACCGATAACGTGGGTAAGTCTGCCAAGAACCAGAAGCTGTCTCTTGACCGTGCCAAGGCGGTGATGAACCTGCTTATCAAGTCAGGTGTGGCCAAGAACCGTATCAAGGCTGTGGGTTGCGGTGATACCGCTCCTGTGGCTGACAACAAGACGGCAGACGGTCGTGAAGAGAACCGCCGTATCGAAATGCACTACGTGACGCCGGATGACGATGGCACCAAGTGCGTAGCCACCTTTACGGAATAAGGTCTTCTACTGAATCTTTGAAAAGCCCTGGGTTTATCCCAGGGCTTTTTCTAATTTATAGGCATGACGAAGGTTGATGAGATTCTTTCGGCCGGAAACTGGACCAATCACGATGTGGTGGAACAGTTGCCCGAAAATCTGAACCACAAGATGGTGCAAAAAGCCAGGCTCGGCAAAAAGCCCGTTCCGCGTCATACTCAGGACTTGCTTACCGAGGCGCTCAACCGTTTGATTAATCCGGAAAAGGTGTTTCGTCGCGAAGATCTGTTTCCTGCTGGGGAAAGCTGATGGCGAATTTGGTTTCCATAAAGGACCTTTCTTTCAGGTATCCGAAATCTGGGGACTTCGCTTTGAAAGAGGCTTCCCTAGAAATAGAGGAAGGATCTTTCTTTGCTCTTCTTGGGCCTAATGGTGCAGGCAAGACAACGCTGATGCGCCTTCTGTGTGGAAGGCTTCCAGATTATAGCGGTTCTTTAACGGTGGCTTCTGCATATAGAAATGCAAGAGGGTTTCTGGATTCCCGTGCATATGGAGTGCTTCTGGAAAATCCTGGTGTTTATCCTCGATTGAATGTGGCGGAGTACCTGTGTTATTTTGCTGGATTTTATGGAGTGGTGCGCGAAGAAGCCTTGCTTCGTAGTAGGGAAGTCTTAGAAAAAATTGACGGGCCCGCTCTGGACATGAAACTTTCTCAGTTGTCCCTTGGAAACAAGCAGAAGCTGCAACTTGCCCGTGCCCTTGTGCATCGGCCAAAGGTCTTGATTCTCGATGAACCTGTGGCGAACCTGGACCCGGAATCTCGCGAGCGGGTGTGGAACTATATCGGTACCTGGCGCCGCGAACTGGGAGGTACGGCTATTGTCTGTTCTCATATCTTGGCAGAAATGGAAGCGGAAGCAACGCATTATGCCGTTATAGACAAGGGTGTAGTGTTACGTTCTGGATGTTTAGAAGATTGCAATACTTCAAGTGCAGACGGGGCCAAGCGGTTTGAACTAGACTTGCCCCAGCCAGTTTGCATCGAAAAACTTTGCAACGCCTTATCTATGGCGGGGATTCCCGTAAGCAGCCTAAAAGCCCGTGGCGTTTCATTGGCTGACATATATCGCGAGGCTGTGTCTCATTAGGCCTTCGCTTAGAACGCCTGTGAAAGGTCAAAGGCAAACCTGCTCCAGGCGAAGTTTTCCCACTGCCCTAGGTTCTTCATCTTCTTGTTGATAGCGTAGTCCAGACGGAATGTCAGGAACTGCCAGTGGTAGCGGATTCCAAGACCGAAGCTGGCGTCGGATTCTTCAATATAGAGCTTGCTTTCCTCGTCCATAACTTTCGCCCAGTCAAAGAACTGTACAATTTGCCAGCGACTCCAGCTTTTGATTGGAATTTTCCAACGTAATTCTTGATTGAATCGATAGTAGAAGGGAGTGAGACCCGTATTGATGACTTCTTTTTCTTCTGTGGTTCCGTCGGCGTTTGTAACAGTTTCTTGGGATGTATAGCTTGCATAAATGCTCCTGAATCGATATCCGCGGACAGAACGAGAGCCTCCCTGATAGAATACGCGGGCGTCGTCTTCTAGAGCAGAATTGAAAAACTTACCTACGCTTCCGCTAACAGCTCCGTAGAATGTCCAGAATAGGGGATAATACAGGTTGACGGTGCCTTCGGAATAGGTGTAGGGGTTTCCGATCATAGTGGGATTGTCAAGAGAGGCGGTGAGGTTGAGGCCCATACCGACCGTAGGCGCGAAGCGGATACCCTTGGTTGGGTTGAAGTAGTCGTCGGTAAAGTCAAAAGTAAGTGCGATTTCCTGTTTTTGCTTGAATAACTTGTCTTCGTTCTTATTCACGTAACGTGAATCGATAGTTCCACGGAAACGGATGTGGCTGGTAATGCCGAAGGTTAGGTCCGCACGGTTGATGACTTCGTAGCGTTCTTCTATGCTGTCGGGGTAGGCGGGCGGGTTGATTTTTTCATGGTTGAAACTGAGACGGTCGTCAAAACGGATGGCTGTTGGGATGAACGAGAAAGATGTTCCGAACAGGAGCGGGTTGGCATATCCGACAGAGACTTCTTGCTTGTGCTGGGCAATTTGCGCCCCGGTAGAGAATTCGTGGAAGTGTCCGATGAAGTTCTTGTGTTTTGCATACGCCTGGGCTCCGAAACCATATATTTCTTCATAGAAGAAACCATAACGAGTTTCTCCGGGGACGCGTTCTGTTACATCAAGGTGAACGTCTGACAGTCCATCTTCACGCAGGGAATCGCTCATCTTGATTTGGGTGAACAACTGTGTTGAAAACAATTTATTCTTGAAAGAATTGTACTGCTTACCGTCAATGGTTTCACCTTGCGGAATTTTCCATAGGGAGGACAGCCATGCCGTGTCTGTGAGGCCTGCTTCTTGTGGTGCGTTTTTCTCTCTACGGTCAGCGGTTCTCTTGGCTGAACTGGTGATGTTGCCCATGATGACTTTTGCACCGGGCTGTACGGTGATTTCGACATATATTTTCTTGTTAAGGGTGTCTATTTTTTCAAGATGGTCTAGGTAGACATGCAGGTAACCGGCTTTGCGGAATGTTGTCTGGATATACTGAAGATCTTCGGAAATGTCGTTGTCGTCAAAGACGCGGTCATGGGACGTATTCAAGGAAGAGGTGTCTACCTCTACACTGTCTGTTTGATGCATTTTTAGGATTGTTCCCGCAAAACGGTATCGTTCGCCTTCGGATAAGGTGAACAGATATCCGCTCATCACGCTGTCCTGTGCCAGGTATTCACGCTTAATGTCCATTTGAACGTCAAGACTGAAGTATCCCTTGGAATAGTACAAAGAGCGAACATTTTCAAGAGAAAGCCTCATCATGAAATCTTGTTTGGTAGTATCCAGTTTTCCAAATTCTTCGGGAATGTCCATTTGCTCTTCCAACTGGTAGCTGGAAAAGACCTTGTTCCCGTCAAAGTTCATATACCAGGGGTGCTTATCCCCTTCTTCGGCCCATGCCGTAATTACAAGAGCAAGCAGGATTGTCAGAATCTTTTTCATTGCTTTGCTCCGGTCTTTGTGGGTTGTTTTGCTAATGTAGAATCGCTCGTGGGCGTTATAGATTCACAGTGTCCAATGCCTAGAAGGCAAGGATTCCAGAATCGATAGGTGTAGTTTACGCCGATGTTCTTTTCAATGCGGTTTTCGTTACCTTCGGTGCCAGTATTGGTTAAGTATTGCTTTGATATGAGGAGCCCGTTCAATGATAAGGTGGGATTGATATGATTCTTGTGGGAGTATTCTTTTTCGCGGAATACCGGAAGTGTGTAGTTTACGCCGAATTGCAGAGCCTGGTCGTATGTCGGGTTTTCACTTTGGTCTTGGGTATACCCAAAGATAAGACTCAAATCTTTGACCCAACGATCCAACGACACAGGAACTTTGAAGTAGCTTGAATCCCTGTCGTTGGATGTGTTGCTGTTGAAAAGCATAACCTTCATGTCAATATCACCGATGTATTCGCCACCTAGAGTTTTATTGGCGGTAGTAGAAAGGAATTTCCCGATAGCCTTTCCTGCAAGTTTGTTCCAGTCCGTATTTTCATCGGTATTGTCTGCGATACAACCCAAGAATATATTGTAGTAAATTGCGGCGGAACTAGATTCTCTTCCGCAGTTGGAATTGGGAGTAGCTTGCGGGTTGGTAAGGGTTCCCTGAATATCTAGATTGACTGGACATGTCTCATCTTGGTTATCGTCAGTTTCTGTGCAGTAGGGGAGTTCTTGTGAACTGGAAACGTCAAGAACGCCCTTTTGCCAGGGTACATCGGACCAACTGATTCGGAAGTAGTTCAGGTCAAAGTTGTAGACGTCCTTGATACCAATGAATCCGGCGTTGGCGTTGGTTACATCGCCCCGCAGCAGGGGCCTGTTGGTGTTGCCCAACACCCAAATATCAAAGGTAAATGGGAATGCGGCGAAGGGTGAAAGAATTTCAATGGAATCTTTTTGCGTATCCATTACATGGACAGACAAGTTGATGGGACTTGCTGCAGATATTTTTGCTTCTTTACTTTCTGTTTTTCTTAATCTTGCAATTGCATTGTTAAGCATGGCGAGAATCTTGTCCATTGAATTTGGCGTGACTTCGATTTCCAAATCCTTTTTGTATACGGCTTTGTCAATGGTGATGTTTCCTTCGATACTCTTATTTCGGATAAATCCGTCAATGGAATGGGGTATCACAAACTTTATGTCACCCTGTCCCAGTACTTCGGCATCTCCAAAGGATTCGTGGTTGAACAGATATTGAATGGATGACAATTCTGTAGAGAGGATTAGGGCGTCATTGTTGTCTTCCATGTGGCTAGAAATGTTTTCAAGAAGTAGCGTATGGTGCTTTGTGTGGATGGTGTATTTTTCTGACTGCAAGTCGATACCTTGCAGCTGCATCTTGTTTAGGTCAAATTGCAATGTTCCCGAAATGGTTTCGGCGCTGTCGTTTTGAGTAGAAGCTTCAGTGATGTCAAGAATTCCCTTTTCTAGGTGTCCTCTTGCACGTAGCGGGAACATATAGTTCAGCTTGGGTGGCTGATAATAAGTGGAATCTGTTTGAAGGTCGGCGGTGATGCCGTTTAAGCCTTCCCGGATATTTGCGGTGAGGGCAATCTGCAGATCAGTTTTCTTGATTTCGCTGACGGTGCCTGGAATAAACCACGAACCGTTCATGTTTACGTTTCCCGTGAATACCAAGGCGGTGTCGATGAATCCTTCGGCCCATAGGTTTCCTCCGTTGTCGGTGTTGTGTGAAAGACTTATATGTCGTTTGTCATCAAAAACGTTGTCCAAGGTGACTTGTGTTGTTCCGGTCCAACCACCTCCACCAATTCCCAGGTAGGCGTTCAGTTCAACCTTACTACCTTCGGCAAAAAGGTTCATCTTTTTGATGTTGAAAAGATATGGCGGAATTTTACTGAACTCGATGTCGGTGAATTCGATATTTCCCTGCAATCCAACTTTTTCTTCGTAGGCGATGTCACCGTTGATAAAGCCCGAGGTGAATGTGGTGTCGTTGATTGGGTCCAGCAGTAGCGGAATGTTGAATTTTTCAGATGCAGCCCAGGCGTGGACAACCTGTATGGGTAGGACTCCCGTAGGCTTGAAATCTGGGTTGGAATCGTTGGGCAAGATGAATATGGCTTCGCCCTGAACTTTGTTCTGGCTTTGTATGGCCTCTGCCTTGTCAATAAAGATGGTGTCGCCGTTCTGTCTTGCAGAAATGCTCCCCTTCAGGTTGTAGGGGTCAAAGTACCCGTCCATGCTGACATCTGCCTTGCCTACATTGGTATCAAAGTTCTGTGTCCACCTGCCGGTCACCTTGCCGTTCAATTTTTCGTTCAGTTTTGTCTTGGCAAAAGGTATGGTGGATATCTCTACCTGGTCTGCAGTGACGTCAATAGTGATGGAATCCATGATAGTCACGTATGCCCTGGCGCTCCCGCCATGCCGTTGGGTCACGTTCCAGGAGGTGTGGGGAGCAGGTTCGTCCCAGACCACATCGCCAGTAAAGTCAAAAGTTTCTTTGGGCGTATAGATGATTCCTTTCGAAAAATCGATACCGTGCTTGTCGATGAGCAGCACCGTCTGTAAGGAATCCGCCTTCATCTGGTAGGCGTATTCCACGTTCGGAATCTTGACAAATATTCGGTTTTTCCCGTCAAAGACAGTCCCATATACCTTGAACCGTTCCTTGAGAACCAGTTCGCCCTTGGTCCAGTCCAGAGCCCATGGTTCAAGCGGTGACATGTCCCCTGTGTATGTGACGGGAATATCGCTATCTAGATCGATGTTTGCTTCGACCACGGAGCCTTGTCGGGTCTCCACTTTTGCCGTTATCTTGTTGCCCTTCTTTTCGGCGGAATGGATGGTCATGTCCAGAGGCATCATCTGTGGACCGAACAAGGCACTCATCTTCTCCACTTTTCCTGAAGCGGTTCCGTTGAGTTTCGTGTCCATATCGGCAGTAAGATGTATGGTTCCGCCCTCGTCATTTTTTAGTAAAACGTCGGAATGGAATCGGTTCTGATCGCCCTTGACGCGTATAGTGGCGTTTAGCGGCATCAGTGGCCAGAATTCACCGATGCGGGTCTTGATGGTAACGTCGTAGTTGGGCTTGCCGGTTTTCGGATGTAGGCTCGCCTTGGTCTGCACATGGAGCTTGCCGATGGTGGGTGCTCCCTTGGGAATCTTGACAGGTAGCCAGTCTTCTACCTTCTTGACGTCTAAAGAGGTCGTAGTGGATACGGCAGCCAAGTTCTTCTTGGAGGTGGTGGCGTCAACGGCGATGGAATCGGGGCCGGCAACCACCTTGCCCTTCATCTTGATTTGGTCGGACTGGAAATCCAGGGACACGCCGACCTTGGCCGGGTGTTTCACGAAATCACCCTTGATACTATCAGCGCTAAACCGGGCCTTGGTGGAGCCCTCGCTCTTTAGGGAAATGTCCTTGGCCTCCCAGTGTTTGCTGGAGTCCATATCTACAGTAAGTTTTCCGACGCCGACATTCACCGGCACGTAGAATTTTACCTGTTCCGGTAGGGATGGCGGCGAGCTGTCTGTTTCGACATTCTTTTCCTTGGGCGGTCCTGCAGAAGAAATGCTGACGTTGACTTCGCCGGCCTGCAGCTGGATGTTTCGGTTCTCCTGGAACAGGGTGATGTCCAGGTCCGTGTTCCTCAGGATAAAGGTGTTCTCGCCGTTTTTGATGGCGATGGAGTCCCAGTGGTGTGTCAGGTAGCCGTCTTGGCGGTGCCCGTGGGGTGAAATTTCAAGAGATCCGAAACTGTGGGGGCTTGAAAGGATTACATCCAGCAAATAGTCCGACAACCAGGTGCAAAGAGCCAATGCACCCACAATCGCCGTCGTGATTACGGCGGGCCTAAGGAATGTCGAAGTTCGATTCTTCAACTAGCTAGAATTATAGAAAAGGGGGTGCTTTTTGTTGGATTCTTTTTCTCAAAAAGCACGCGTAAGTCGTTGAGTATCAATGAGTTATGCGAAAGATTTCCGGCTGAAGAGGCTTCTGCTTTCATTTTGTAAACTTTTGTAAACAAACAACAAGGAAAGCTAGTAAAATCCGTGAACTTTTGGGCGAAATGTTCAATAATTCGGTATTTATTTTAAATTTTATCACGATGCAGGACAAACGAAAAAAGAAATGGATCGGTGTGGGGAGCGGAGTCCTTCTCATCGTTCTTGGAATCCTCCTGAATATCGTGCCCAACAAGCTTGTGGGCGTCTTTGGCTTGCCTCTTTTCCTTGATTGTATCGGCACCATACTTGTCGCTATGCTGGGGGGTGTTTTCCCTGCAGTGCTAGTTGGCTTTACCACGAATTTGGTGAAGAGCTTGTCGGGTTCGTTCTCCATGTTCTATGGAGTCATAAGCATTTTCATAGGTCTTGCAACAGTATTCTTTTACAACAAGAAGTTCTTCTCCAGTATTCCCAAGTTGTTTGTGGTCATATTCTGCTACGCTCTTCTGGGGGGAGGCCTTGGTTCTGTATTCACTTATTACCTTCATCGTCAGAGCTTTGGAACTGGCGTGTCGGCTCCATTCGCCCAGTACCTTCACGAAGTTTTAGGTACCAGTGTTTTCAATTCGCAGTTGATGGCCGATGTGGTGGTGGACCTTTTTGACAAGTCCGTAACCGTTGTCGTTGCCATTGTTGCATTCCACTTCATTTCTCGCAGAGTCAAGAATTACCTGAATCATGTTTTTCAACGGAATGTGAATGACAAGAATGCCGGAATGGCGGTCCGGTATTCCCTGCTCGGGAAGGTGATGCTGGTCGTAATTGTTTCGGAACTGCTTCTGGCTGTCTTCGTTGCAAACATCGGTTATTTCCTTTACCAAGAAAAGGCTGTTGCCAAGTACACCTCCATTGCCTACGGCCTTACAGACGCTGCAGCCATTGTGTTGGACGGCAACCGTCTGATGACGTATCTGCAAGAAGGCCGCGAAGCGGAAGGCTACGAGGAAACAGAAAAGGAACTGTACGCCATCAGGGAGGGGTTCCCTACGGCAAAATACCTGTATGTTTATCACATTGCTCAAGATGGCTGCCATGTCATCTTTGACCTGATGTCGACCGATGGCGAAGAACCTAGTCAGGTGGGGGATGTGGTACCTTTTGACCCGGGCTTTGAGGAGTATTTACCAGCGCTTCTTAAAGGCGATTCCATTGGACCGGTGGTATCTGATGATTCTTATGGATGGTTGCTGACGGTTTATAAACCCCTGAAGGATTCTAGTGGCACGACTGTAGCCTATGTGGCTGCGGACATCACCATGGAGTCCATTTTGATGGACGAAATTTCGTTCCTTATCAAGGAATTGTCCTTGTTCTTTGGAGTTTCTCTCGTTATCATGTGCCTGATCGCCGAAGCCATGAAACGAGGCATAGTGATTCCCATCAATCGGATGTCCAAGGAAGCTATTTCCTTTGCCCATAATTCCGATGTAGGCCGCCAGATTAGTTTGCGACGTGTGAAGGCCATAGATATACGTTCCGATGACGAAATCCAGAACCTCTACAATGCGTTCTCTACCATGGCCGAAGATTTTCTTGCCTATATCATTCAGATAAAGGCACAGAATGAACGTATTACCCGCATGCAGGATGAAATCGTCGTGAGCTTTGCGGAACTGGTGGAAGCCCGTGACGAAGGTACCGGAAACCACATCAAGAAGACGGCCGCATACGTGGAAGCCATTGCCCGCCAGTTGAAGAAAGAGGGCTCTTATGCGGACGAGCTCACTGATGAAAGCATCGCCAGGTTCAAGCGCTCTGCGCCTCTCCACGATATCGGCAAGATTGCCATTTCGGACCTGATTCTGAACAAACCCGGCAAACTGACCGACGAAGAATTCGAAATCATGAAGTCCCACACCACCGAAGGTTGGAAAATCCTGCAGAAGATTGTGGCCAATACGGGTGACTCCATGGAAGCAGAATATCTGAGAGAGGCTATCGAGATGGCCCATTACCATCACGAGAAGTGGGACGGAACAGGTTACCCGAACCACATAAAGGGTGACGAAATTCCGCTTTCTGCCCGCATTATGGCCGTGGCTGACGTGTTTGACGCCCTGGTGGCGGAACGTGTGTACAAGAAACCCTTCACTTTCGAAAAGGCCATGGCTATCATTACCGAAGGGGCTGGCAAGCATTTTGACCCCAAGGTGGTGGAAGCCTTCAGCCACATTGCGGCAGACCTGTACGACGAACGGACTAGACTAGAAGTTCCGCAAGAGACTTAGACCGTCATCAGCCTTCAGTTATGAGTTTTGAGCTATAGCGGAAATAAGACGCTTTGATAATCTTGGGTATGACGTTACTCACAACTCATAACCCACAACTCGCAACTCATTGCGGCGAAGCCGCTAGAACTGGAAGTAGATAAACGGGCAGCTGTCCGCGCTCATGAACTGGTACATCACGAAGATGATGAACGCCGTGCTTGCAACCATCAGGGGGATGGGCTGCGAGGCGAACATGATGCGGTAGCGGCTCTTGAATTTTTTGGGAATCCAGTGGATGAGCATGCCGGCTACAAACACCAAAATGATGTTGATGTGTTCCCAGGCGATGGTGCCGAGAGTATCCCACTTCCAAGCGGTACCCATCTGCTGGACCATGTTCTTGGCGGTGTTCCAGGCCACTTCGTTGGCCTCTGCCGGGTCCAGGTTGGAGCCTGCGCGGAAGAAGAGACGGGTAAAGGTGATGAACACGAAGGTGAGGGATACGTTCCAGGCCACGTAGAGCCAGTGGAAGGTCTTGTCACTGAACAGGCGGAAAACCAGCACGGCGTAAATGCCCAGGAACAGCACGCCGAACCACACGGTGGTAATGGCGAAAATGGCGATGTGGGTCTGCTTGAAGGTGATGGCGCTGGCGGCAAACAGCAAGAATGCGGCGACGGCACGGAAGTTGATGCTCCGCTTGACCCAGATCTTGTTGAACACCTGGCCGAAACCATTGAGGCCACCCCAGATGATAAAGTTCCAGCTGGCGCCGTGCCACCAGCCGCCTACGACCTGTGTCGCCATGGCGTTCATGTTGGTGGTGATAAACTTGCGGGAGTCGGGCTTGACGTAGGCATAAATGGCGATGTAGAGGAAGAATACGCCCAGGGCGACACCTACCCAGACACTGCCCGAAAGTAAAACGGCCACCAGGCTCAAGAATCCCATCCAGAAGAAGGTACCCACAGAGGCACCGCGGTTACCGCCCAGGGGGATGTACAGGTAGTCGCGCCACCAACTGGAAAGGGAGATGTGCCAGCGCCGCCAGAATTCTGTGGGGGAGAGCGCCTTGTAGGGACTGTTGAAGTTCTGGGGCAGGCGGAATCCCATCAGGAGAGCTACGCCGATGGCGATGTCGGTGTAGCCCGAGAAGTCGGCATACACCTGCAGCGAATAGGCGAACAGGGCAATCAGGTTTTCAAGTCCGGTGAACAGCAGGGGCGTGTCGAATACCCGGTCCACAAAGTTGGTGGCCAGGTAGTCGCTCAAGATGACCTTCTTGGCAAGTCCGTTCAGCACCCAGAACACGGCAATACCGAAGGTGCGGCGGGGGAGGAAATACTTCTTGTAAAGCTGGGGCACGAACTTGTCGGCACGGACGATGGGGCCTGCCACCAACTGTGGGAAAAAGGTGAGGTAGAACCCGAAATTCAAGATGTTGTCAACAGCTTTGATTTTTCCGCGGTAGATGTCGATGCAGTAACTGATGGCCTGGAAGGTAAAGAAGGAAATGCCCACCGGCAAGATGATGGTATCTACTAGGGAGTGGGTACCGAACATCTTGTTGCTGGCCGCCGCAAAGAAGTTATAGACGTGCAGCTCGATGCCGGTAAAGTCCCGCAGGGCGTCCAGGAAGAAATAGGAATACTTGTAGTAGCACAGCACCAACAGGTCGATAATGACCACGATGATCATCCAGAGTTTCTTTTTCCAGTGCTGTTCGGCCTTTTCGATCCACTTGCCAATAAAGAAGTTCGCCACCACGCAGAACACGAGAATGCACACGTAGCTTCCGCTGGTCTTGTAATAGAAGAACATGCTGGTGGCAAACAAGAAGGCGTTACGGAGCAGAATGCGGTTCTTGATCAGGGTGAGGATGGCAAACACCACGGCGAAGAAACCCCAGAAGTAGAACTGCGTAAACAGCAGGGGGCTGTTCGGGTCAAACGAAAACGTTCTAGTAAGATATGGTATCAAGTAATCCAACATAAAGTGTCATCCTGAGCGGAGGGCATCGCCCGTAGTCGAAGGATCTAGTCCTTCATTAGGTTCCTCCATTCTGGGTTCATTTGATTTATCAGATTATTTTTCTTTTCTCTTTTCCAACCTTTTAATTGTTTCTCTCTTGCGATAGCATCTGTTATTTCGGTATAGCGTTCAAAATAAACAATTTTTTTGATTTTATACTTTGATGTGAATTTTGCACCACTTCCGCTTATATGTTCAAGTACACGACGTTCAATATCGTTAGTGACCCCAATATATAGAGTGGAGTTACTTTGATTTGTCATCATATATGTGTAGTAGCTATTTGACATCTTATTAGATCCTTCGGCTACGAACCTTCGGTTCTTCGCTCAGGATGACACTGTGCTTACCTGTTGCCTCTTTCGTCTTTCGTCTGTGGAGCCGTAGGCTTGTTCTCTTGCTTCTTCTGTGCGGGTAAATTGGCGATGTGGTCCTGGTAGGCCTGGATAAGGGCCTTGTAGAACAGGTCGCCCAAAAGGTTGTAGCCGGACAGGTTGAAGTGGACCTTGTCTTTTTTGGCGAGGCTTGCGTGTTCCCACTTGGCCATGGAACCTAGGCCGCCCATGATGCTGAACTTGTCCCAGACGCCAGCCTTGTGCTTGTCGGCCAGCATAAAGAAGGACTTGCGGGCCACTTCGCCATTGCCGTGCTGCACGAACTTTTTCCGCTTGACCTTGCGGAACATGTCATTGTTGGTCTCGAAGATGAACGCCGCGTCGGGGTTCACCTTCCTGAACCGTTCAATCAGTTTGTCGTAATCTTCACGGAACTGCTTGTCGTTAAAGCGCTGCACGTTGGCGTCGTTGATGCCGATGGCGAAAATTACCAGGTCCGGCTTGAAAAACGCCATCTCTTTTTCGAACTGGGGGCAGACCTCTTCGAAGTAGTCGTGGACCTTCGCACCGTTGATGCCTACGTTGGTGTAGATGATACCCGGAGAGTCGTTTTCGGAAAGGATTCCCGTGAGGGTGAACCTGGGTCGTGCATTTTTCTTGACAGAGTCTGGGACTGCTGCAGGTTCCGTGAAGCAGTGGTCGTCAGGATTGTTGGTGGGGTCCTGTTCCCCTTCTTCGTAGTTGATGTTCGCCTTCTTGGCTGCCAGTTCGGCGCACCGGTCGCGGGCCGTAGAATCCTTGGTCTTGGCTTCTTCGCGGGCGAGACAGGCGGTGTCCAGCACGTCGCATTCCCCCTGGAACATGGAGTCACGCGCCACCTCTGGCGCTGCGTTTTGCACTTGTGCGTTCTGCAGGTTCAAAACGTTGGCCGGAACTTTTGCCTTTTCTGTCTTGCTGGAATCTTTGCCGTCCAAAACCGCACCTCGAGCCTCGGACCCCGAGCCTTTCTCGTCTGACTTCAGCGAATCCGTCTTCAGGGAATCCGCCTGCCTGGCGAGGGAATCTTGCAGCAGGGAGTCGTTGATGAACTGCGCTATGGAAGCCTGTTTCAGGGAGTCCATCCAGCGGAACTGAATCTGGATGGTGTCGATGGGCCGTGGGCTTTCGAAAACGTAACTCTGGCTTACGGTGTCGTGTACGCCGTAGATGTCGGTGGAATCCACCCGCAGCACGGGAACCACGTCATTGTTGTCGCTGTAGCCGAACAGGCGGAAACGGGTCTCTCCCCAGATGGGGGCGGAGTTGTACTTGTCCAGCATCAGGGTGATTTCGGCACGTGGGTCGCTGGTGCTGACCGCAATGCCCAGCAGGCCCAGGGGCTTTGAAATTTCCCGCTGGACGTTCTTGTTCTTGTCCCAGATGCCCTTGTAGTAGCTGGCGTAGCTGGAGGGCGTGTTGGTGCGGGCGGCGGAGTAGGGGAACACGAAGCCGCGGCCCGCAGAGGCTCCCGGGTATTCCTTGATCATGTGCTCGCGGATACGGCCCGAAATCACGTCGGCTTGCAGGTGGGATCCGCCGATGTGCATGATTCGCACTTGCCCCTTGTTCTCGAACACCAGAGTGTCCATCTTCTCGAAGAACTTGGTGAAGGCCTCGTTCCCCTTGGGGAACTGGATGACGTTTACGGTGGTGTCGATAAAGTCGTACTTGGCGAGGTCAAGACTGTAACTGCCGGGGGCGATGGTCAGGTCCTTGGCGAAGGCCGAAAGGGCCGCGAGGGTGACGGCAAGGAGGAAGCGGATCATGGGGTGGCATCCTCCTTCGTTACGCTAGAATCCTGTGCGGGGGTGTTAGGGGGTGTCCCCCTAGGCGAAGGGGTAGCGGATGACGCGTCAGCGCCAGGAGCGGGGGGAAGGCTTTCCCCCTTTGTTTCGCTGGCAGAACTGTCTTGCCCTAATTCCGAATTCTCCTTCCACTGCTGCAATTCCTTCATCTTTTCGTCGTTGAGGCCGTGGCGGTCGCGGAACTTGAAGTAGTCGTAGTGCATGCGCAGTGCCGCGCAGAACAGGTCTCCCATGTAGGCGGCACCCCGGCGGGTGAAGTGGATGTGGTCGGTGAAGCCGAGAGCGGGTTCGCGGTTTGCCCACTTGATCATGGAGCCGTTTCCGCCCATGACCCGGTGCATGTCCCAGTAGGCGGCACCGTTTTCGAGAGCCACTTCGCGAAGGGTCTTGATGGTGAGGGGGAGGCCCGGGTAGGTTTTCCATTCGCCGTCTACCTGTTTTGCCATGTCGGCGGGGCCGATGAACAGGATGTCGGCATCGGGGTTCGCCTTCTGGATAGCCTGGATTTGCTTGGTGATGAGCTTCTTGGTCCAGTCCACGTTGCCGCTGTTGGTGCCCGGCACCAGGTTGCCGCCGTATTCCATGATGATGAGCCGGGCGTTCATGGCCTTGTAAGATTCCGCCAGCAGTTGTGAATCGATGCGGTGGAACACCGTGCCCGAAGAGCCTCGCATGGCCACGTTATCGACGGCCACGCCATAGGCGCCGTCGGCGGAGATGGCGTAGATTTCGGCGCTTCCGTCCAGGTAGATTTTGGCGTTGGAGGTGGTGTCCGGGAGTTTCCAAGTATAGACGTTGAGCTTGGTCATCCGTTCCACTTCGGGGGCGGCCGCCGTCTCGAAGGCGGTGCGCTTTTTCACCTTGAAGGTGCTGTCTTCGTTCAGGCCCACGGTGTCTGCGTAGGTGCGCTGGTAAACCAGCTTGAGCCGTAGCGACCCACGCTTGCCGGCGAGGACCTTTACCGTAGAGTAGCCGCCTACGTGGGGGAAGGCGTTCTTGCGGTCTTCCCGTTTCTTGATGCCGATGACGGCGGATCCTTCCAGGTCGGCGAACTGGGCCAGGGGGCCGTAGCGGTTGTGGTCCGCCTCTTCTTCCTTGGGACCGAACAATATGTAGCGCTTGAGTTCCCCTTCGTTCCAATGGCTGGTGGTCTGGGAAGGGATGGTGAGGATAGGCGGCATCATGCCCGGGCCCGCGCCGCCGAATTCAGCCTGCAGGTCTTCGCGGATGGTGGCGGAAATGCGGTCTTCTTCCAGCTGGGAGTCGCCGTAGTGGACGATGTGGACCACGTTGCTGTCCAGTTCCGCGAGCTGAAGGTGCAAGAAGAAACGGTCGAACCAGGCGGGGTCATCCCCCGGCAGGTCGAAGCGGGTCTTGCCGCTCTTGAAAAAGTCCTCGTAGTACTTGAGGGAGTCGCTGTAGGCCGCAAATTCCTTCCTCTTGGTGGCTTCCATCATTTCCCGGATGGCCTCTTCGGGGTCCACTGCCGTAGAGTCGGCGGTGGAGTCCTTGGGCGCCTGCTTTTCGAAGATGTCGGTGAGCTTCGGGTAGCGCAGGGTGTATTCGCCCACCTTGATGCCACCGTCAGGATAGACCACGGCGATAACGCCGAGGACGACGAACAGGCTGATGATGGAAAGAAGGACTTTGAGGGGGGACATCATGGGTTAGTGGATAGGATTTAGGGGATAGGGGCTAGGATCTAGGATCTAGGGGATAGGATCTAGGGGTGGGGGAGGGCTCCCCCTCGCTTCTGCCCCATGTCATTCCCGGCTTGACCGGGAATCTCCATGAGTCATCCGCGACCCCCTCTAGCGGGGCTTCAGACGCCAGCCCCGCAACGCCCTGGCTTATTCTGCTTTTTTCACCTCGGCTTTTAAGCGTTCAACGATGGCGTCTGCGTTACCTACGAACATTTCGCCGGTGCGCATGTCCTTGTATTCGAACTCGCCGGCCCCTGCCTTGGATCCATCTACATAGACGACGATTGTGGCGCCCTGGTAGTTGGCCTGGTCCAGCTGCTTGCCCATCTTCATGGGTGCGAGAGGGTGGGACACGACGTTTCCGCCTGCGCGGAACATCTGGGCGGTCTCAAAGACCTTCTTCATGTCGTTTGTAAAGCTTGCGATGTAAAAGTCCACGCTCTGCTTGGGGCTGGGGAGCAGCTTGTGCTCGGCCAAAAGGTCTGCCAGCACCACGTCGCCCATGCCAAAGCCCACGCCAGGAATCCGTTCGCCGCCCAGCTTTTCGGTCAGGCTGTCGTAGCGGCCGCCGCCGGCGATTGCGCGCATGGATTTGCCCTTGTCGAAGACTTCGAACACGATGCCGGTGTAGTAGGCGAGACCGCGGACAATACTCAGGTCCAGGTTCACGCAATCGCCGTAGCCCGCGGCAGCGAGCGTCTCAAACAAATCTTCGATTTCTTTGAGTGCGGCGGCCGCGTTTTCGCTTTTAACGGCGTTGCGGACTTCTTCGAGGCTCTTGCAGCTCATGAAGTCGTCCAGCTGCTTGATTTGCGTTTCGGAGAGGCCTGCTTCGGTGAGAGCCTTGGCAAACGCCTCGGGCCCGATTTTCAGACGGCGGTCCAGCACCGGGTAAACAAGGGCCGGGTTCGGCGCACCGATTTCTTCCAGGTAGGTGGCCAAGAGCTTCCGGCTGGAGACGCCGATGGCAAATTCGTTGTCCTTCAGGCCGAACTTACGGAGCATGGTGGCGATGGCAGCCATCAGGTCGGCTTCGGCGTAGATGCTTTCGGTGCCGATAATGTCCATGTTCAGCTGGAAAAACTCGCGGAGGCGGCCCTTCTGTGCCTTTTCGTAGCGGAAAAGCCGCGGCATAGAGAACCACTTGAAGGGCTTCTTCAGTTCCCTGGCCTTTTGGATGACCAGGCGGGCAAGGGTCGGGGTCATTTCGGGGCGGAGCGCGATTTCGCGGTCGCCCTTGTCCTTGAAGTTGTAGAGCTGGCTCACGATTTCTTCGCCGGACTTGCCCGTATAAAGCTCCAGGTGCTCGAACATGGGGCCTTCGTATTCTTCGTAGGCGAAACTTTCGGCGGTGCTGCGCCAAGTGTCAAAGATATAGTTCTGGATGCGCTGCGCTTCCGGGTAAAAATCGCGGGTGCCCTTGGGCAACTGAGGGATAGAAATGCTCATAGTGGGCGAAAATTTAGAAAATTGGGGGTTTTGCGGGCTGAAATGGGTTGTGAAAGTCCGTTGAAAAAGGGTCGTTTTACATTTTTTTTCTAATTAAGTGTGCTTTCCCGTTATAAAAAGAATATATTACTGAAGGGGAGCATTTGGAAGGTGTCTATGAGTATTCTTCAAGGAAAAAGTTTTGTGGTGTTGTGCATGGTGGCCGCCAGTTCCATGTCGGTTGCCTTCGCCAAACAGGTGAATGTTTCTACTACCACCGAATTGACTTCGGCTACTTTGAATGCCAAGGCGGGGGATACCATCTGGGTAGCTTCGGGCAAGTATGAACTGCCCTCATCCAACTGCCAAAACGACAAGTTCGTGAACGAGACTGGCCGCGATTGTGGCCGCATCTGGCTTGGTGCCGACGGCACAAAGGACAATCCCATAGTTCTCGCTGGTTCAGACCCTGCAAATCCTCCTGAGATTTACGGTACTTCGGTCGGTAGCAACTACGGCATCCACGTAACGGGAAATTACGTTATCCTTAAAAACCTGAAAATCCATACCTTCAGCAAGGGTGTGGTATTCGACAATTCTGTTGGTGCCCTGATGGAAGACTGCGAGGTGTACCACACCGGAACGGAACTGGTCCATGTTCGGGATTCCAGCCAGCAGGTGACCCTGAACCGTAACTTTATTCATGGTTCTGGGTTCGATGTTGCCCAGTACGGTGAAGGTATTTATGTTGGCACTTACTATAAGGGTTGGGCGTCGTCGCAGCAGTCCGATAAGAATGCCGGTTTTTGGGGCGAAAGTGCATCGCAACACCGTTATAGTGGTTATGACTGGCGCGTGAATGATACGAAGATTACATGCAATATTGTGAAGGCGACAACGGCCGAGAACATTGACGTGAAGGAGGGAACTGTCAGGGGCGTTGTCCAGGGTAACATGTTTATTGGGGATAGTACCAATTATGATGGCCAGGTGGACCATGATGATGCGAACATCGACATGAAGGGTGCTTCCTGGACCGTTACCGGAAACTACTTCTACAATTCGCTCAAGCAGGGATTGCCCTACTACAATTCCCATTTCCGCTACTATGTAGAGGAAGTGGTGATGCCTGCAGATGGAAATAAATCGGGATCCAATGTAGGCAAGTATGAATCTTTTGTCAAATATCCGGTCACCGCCGATAAGTATGCCCAGAAAGGCTGGTGCGACAACAGCGACACTGACAAGAACGATTGCGTAGAGAGCAAGAACCACGTGGTAGAGGAAATCAGGGATGTCCGCAATGACTGTGCGGAACTTTTCAAGATACCGGAGTCCGGCATCGGGTATTCGTCAAGCTTTACGCCGCCGTCCAGTGCGTCGGTCAACCCGTCCAGTTCTTCGGCGGGGAAAGAGTCCTATGAGACCGTGCGTTACGAAGCGGAAGATGCGACTTGCACCGGGTGTACTGAAAAGACAAATCAGGCTGCATCGGGCGGTAAATATATGCGCACCGAAACGACGGGTAACATCACCTTCAACGTCAATGTACCTACTGCTGGGACATACACGGTCACAATCCGTTTCAGCAACACTGCTTCAAACGCCAAGACTCAGGATATCTACGTAAACGGAACCAAGGTGAAATCCCAGGAATTCCCGGTGACCCTTGAAGGAAACTTGGGCGGGGCTGCCGCGGCCTTTGAGGATATGCCGGTTCAGGTATCGCTGAAGGCGGGGGCCAATACCTTCGCTATCATCAAGAACTGGGGGCATGTGGACATCGACTACATCGAGGTGGCTGTTCCTAATCAGAGCGGTCCGTCGTCTTCGGCGTCGGTGACATCGTCCACGTCAGCAATACCCGCCATTACGGTAAACGGCTCCTCGTTCAGGGCCTATGCCGCAGGCAAGTCCATTCGTCTTGAAGGAGTGCGGCAAGGCCAGACTTTCGAAGTCCTGGACATGCAGGGTCGGGTGCTGCACTCTGGCCGGATTCCTGTTGCGACGGGCGTTTCTGTCAGCGTGGCCCGTGCTGGAGTTTACCTGATCAAGGTTGGGGCAAGTGTGCGGACTGTGAAAGCCTACTAAGTCGTCATTGATTGCTTTTGAGCATATCTTGGGCGAGCTTGGTTAAACGTTTGTTCCCTAAAGCACCCGCTTTACTGTATGTCACCCATCCTCTTTTGTTCTTTACAAGCAGGTAAGGGACGCCCTCCGTGTTGATGTTGAGCTCACTCTCATGAGTGTCGTGCCAATAGAAAGCTTTCCAATTCTGGGGAAAATCGTGCTTGGACACCCACTTACGGATATCTCGTTTAGAGTTGCTCTCCATGCCGATGAGAATGTTTATCTTGTGCGATTGGAAAAAATCGTTCAGAGTTTTTAAGTTGTCGACTTCTTCGGAACAATAACGACACCAGGTGCCCATGATGAAGATAAAGGCTCCATTTTCTTTGACACATTCCTCTAGGGTTATCGATTTCCCATTGACTAACGGAAGGACGTTGCCACTTACGACTTCTTCGGCAAAGGGATTGAACCCCCTTACCTTGAAAACATAAAAGGCGGCGACAATGGCAAATACGATGAGGAAGATTTTTTTGTATGTCATAGGACTAATATATTCTTTTTTTGAGAAAAAAGGATTGAGTGCGATGGGTTTTCGGTCTTTTGAATTTTAGGGCTTGCCTCGGCTATTGAAAAGAATTTGTAAAAATTTTTGTACTGCTCTTGCCAAGAATCCGTTTTTTAGATACATTAAAGCCCGACGACGCATCTCGCTGTTTTAAGGCGAGGTGCGTTTTGCGTTTAAGGGTTTTTCTTAATCACCGACACGCAGAACGCCTCTGACAATCAACCAGCCGCAAATGCGGCTACACAACGGAGGAGGCTTTAATATGAGTCGTAGTTACAAGAAACCATTCGTGAAAATGGCCAAGGATGTAGAATTTCAGAAAATGGCGAATCGAGAGTTTCGCCGTAAGGCGAAAAATGTATTGCGCGGTTCTGCTGACCCTGAACGCCACATGCCGGAGGTAAACCGTAAGGAGGGTGATTGTTGGGGATGGCCGTCTGAAGGGGTTAAATTGCCTCTTACTGATCCGAAGGGGATTAGAAAATAAGGATAAACTGCGTAGATTATTGTGATTTCTTTACGTTTGTTGTTACAAATGTATTGACAAATGTGTGTACTTTAGTTAAATTAAGGAGTAGAGCTAGTGGCTAGATGGGATCCACGGAAGAATGAATGGTTAAAGGTGACGAGGCATGTTTCTTTTGAACAAGTTGAAGAAATTATGCGGAAGAAAGAAGTTCTGGATGATTACAAACACCCGAATCAAGAGAAGTATCCAGGGCAGAGGGTTTTGGTTGTCAGGATTGACGGTTACTGTTGTAATGTTCCGTATAAGCCTGAACCTGATGGAGATATTTGGCTTAAGACTATTATACCGAGTAGAGTCTCGCAGAAAAAATATGGAGGAATATGATGTTGTCTTTTAAGGAACATGCGGAAAAATTCAATCTCGATGAAGAGGAGCAAGAAATCCTTGCCGATTTCGAAGCGAATCATGCTGGCAAGCCGCAGATTACCGAAGAGCGTAGAAAAGAACTCGCATCGTTGGCTAATGCCTCTTACAAATTAAGGGCCTCTGCGAAGAAGCCGTACACTATTCGGTTGCATTCCGGTGCAGTCGATGTAATCAAGGCCTTTACGGACCGTTTCGGAGGGCATTACCAAACGCTTGTAGACGACGCCGTGATTGAACTGGCTACAAAACTCAAGGCTGAGATGGTGTAGGGGATGAGCCGACTAAATTGAATGCTTCCGTTCTGGACGGACAACATAATTTTTTTTGAAAAATTGCTTTACAATGTCGATTTGGTTGCTTAGACGGTATTTTTCAAATTTCATCAGGTCTTTAAAGCCTCGTGTTCCCCAAATCTCTTCAATATCATTAAAACTTATACCAAAGAAAGAGTCTGGCTTTTCTTCCTTTTTTGTTAAAACCTTTTTTAGTATGTCGCCCATGTCTTTGTCGGGTATGCACAAAACCATTCTTTCCCAAGCTTGTGATTTGGAGTTTATTTTACTATTGGTGTTGTACACAGGATACAATCCAAAAAGGATGTAAAAATCTGCGGCACCTTTATCGTACTTGTTGATGAAATTGTTAAACCACATATTGTACGTGTAGTCGGGCTTTTTCTTCTTTTTATTTCCATCGTAATTTCTTGACGATTTTACTTGGAATTTTGCAAATTTTGTTGAATTGTGGTTGATTAGGATAAAATCTACAGCTTTTTCTTGTCTGCTGACTGGAACATATATAGAGAAGCCATCTTTTTTTACAAAAGAATGCTGGAATTCATCTATAACACAGGCTTCAGAATAGGGCAGTGTAAAGCAAGCATCCATGATTACTCCTTTATTGTTTTACCTCGGTTTATTGCAATACTTTAAAGGCGGCTGAGTAGTAAGAATACTAATCCCCATGCAGCGGAGACCAAGATGCCGCCGATTAAGAGAAGGGAAAGAGTAATCAACATAAATTGGCGAAACGTTATTGGCTTAATCTTCCATTCCTGCGGAGGAACGAAGAACATTTCGTAACAACCAACGAAGAAGTTTTTCCATGCGTCAATAATCTCTTTAATCATATTTTGTATAACCTCGGCTTGTAGAGATTAACTATAAGCTATACTTTCAGAATATACTTTTATTTATGTGAAATCGCAAACGTTTGAGACGGTGGTTGCGAGGGAACGCCGTGACCGAGCGACCTCCTGCGTAGCGAACCCATTTTTCGAGGCGAGAGGGCATAGTTGCTAGGCAAAAAATCCGGAGGGTAGCGGCGAACGAAGTGAAGGCGCGACCGACGGCCTTTTTTGCAGGCGACTGTGCCCTTGAGACTCGGATTATTTACGGGGGTGTTGCGGGGTACTCCCCGCAGAGGGGGTAGGGGAAGACTTGCCCTAGATCCTTCGACTCCACTTCGTTCCGCTCAGGATGACACGGGGCAAGGCTTCGCCGAGGGGGAGGCTTCCCCCCTTAACGAGGGATTGAGATTGCTTCGGCCCTGATCGGGCCTCGCAATGACAAATCAGGCTGTTTTCGGCCCATTTTCTCTCGTCTTTCGCCTTTTGCCGCTTGTCTTTTACCTATATTTCCCCCCAAGTTGCATTTTTGCCTTGGTCCTGCGTCCAGATTCGCCAATTCCACTGGGCCTAAAGCAGGGAAACTCGGGCATAAACATGTAATTAGTTAAACAATCAAAAAAAGGAATGGCTATAATGGCTACTATCACTAAGGAAAAAGCTGCAGAGCTCACCGCCAAGTTCGGCGCCAACGAAAAGGATACCGGAAACGTCCGCGTGCAGGTCGCTATCCTCACCGAAAAGATCAAGAACCTGACTGAGCACATCAAGACCCACAAGAAGGACTTCCACTCCCTGCGCGGGCTCTCCATGATGGTCGCAAAGCGCAAGAACCTCCTCAAGTACTACGGCGAAAAGGACATTGTCGCCGCTCGTGCTCTCATCAAGGAACTCGGTCTCCGCGGCTAATCTGCGGACTGGAGATAATCTATGTCTATTGATGCATATCATCAAAAGTACGGCAAGATGCTGGACCCCAAGGAAGTGTCCGTGACACTCCCCGACGGCCGCGTCATTTCGTTTGAAACGGGCCGTATTGCAAAGCAGGCACGTGGTGCTGCTGTCGCCAAGATGGGTGACGCCTTCGTGCTTTCTACCGTTTGCTACGGCGAAGAGAAGGAAGGCGATTTCTTCCCCCTCACTGTGGAATATCGCGAAAAGGCCTACGCTGCTGGTCGCCTGCCGGGCGGCTACAACAAGCGCGAAGCCGGACGCCCCTCTGACGAAGAAACTCTTTCTGCCCGTATCATTGACCGCCCCATTCGCCCGATGTTCCCCGAGAACTTCACCCGCGAAGTCCAGGTGATTGTGCAGGTTCTGTCTGCTGACCGCAAGTTTGCACCGGATGTGCTGGGCGTGTCTGCAGCATCCCTTTCCATCGGTCTTTCGGAACTGCCCTTCGAACAGCAGGTTGCCGCCGTGCGCGTGGCCGTGGTCGATGGTCAGAACATCGTGATGCCCACCTACGAACAGATGGCCTGTGCCGATCTGGACCTGGTGGTCGCCGGTACCGAAGATTCTGTGTGCATGGTGGAAGGCGGTGCCTACGAAGTGTCCGAAGACACGATGATCAACGCAATTCTCGCCGGTCACGAAGCCATCAAGCTCATGTGCAAGGCCCAACAGGAACTGGTGGACCGTTGCGCCAAGCCCAAGATGGAACTGAAGCCCCAGCACGTTGGCGAAGCCCACGAAAAGCTTCTCGCTACGGTGAAGGAAGTGGTGTGGGACGAACTGAACAAGGACGTCCACTCCAACATGGTGAAGACCGACTTCTATCCGGCTATGGCAGACCTCTGCGCGAAGATGCTGGAAGACGAACGCATTCTCGCCATCATCGGCAAGGACGAAGAACAGGATCCTGCTCTCGTTGCAGACGCCAAGGCAATCTTCAGCGACTACGAACGCACTGCCATGCGCGAAATGATCCTGAACGAAGACGTGCGCCTCGACGGCCGTACGACGACCGAAGTCCGCCCCATCGAAATCGAACTGGGCGTTCTCCCCAGCGCTCACGGTTCTGCGATCTTCCAGCGTGGTGAAACCCAGGGTCTCGTGGTCTGCACGCTCGGCTCCAAGGCCGACGAACAGCGTTACGAAAGCCTGCAGGGCGAAGGCTCCAAGAGCTACATGCTGCATTACAACTTCCCGCCGTACTGCGTGGGTGAATGCAAGCGCCTCGGCATGAGCCGCCGCGAAATCGGTCACGGCCACCTCGCCGAACGCTCTCTCGCTGCCGTTCTTCCGCTGCCGGAAGACTTCCCGTACACCATCCGCGTGGTTTCCGAAATTCAGGAATCCAACGGTTCTTCTTCCATGGCCTCTGTTTGCGGTGGCTGCCTCAGCTTGATGGACGCTGGCGTTCCTATCAAGGCTCCGGTCGCAGGTGTCGCCATGGGCCTCATCTCCGAAAAGGGTTCTGTGAAGGAAGGCGGCAAGATCAAGATCTTGACCGACATCACCGGTACGGAAGACCACCTCGGCGATATGGACTTCAAGGTGACGGGTACTGCCGAAGGCATCACTGCCTTCCAGATGGACATCAAGATCCGCGGCATTACGCCGGAACTCATGCGCGAAGCTCTGGAACAGGCACGCCAAGGCCGCCTGCACATCTTGGGCAAGATGGCTGAACTCGGCCTCGCCGCTCCGCGCCCGCACGTCTCCGAGAAGGCTCCGACCATGATCAAGATGCGCATCCCCACCAACAAGATTCGCGACGTCATCGGTTCCGGTGGCTCCGTGATCAAGGGCATGCAGTCTCAGACGGGTTGCACCATCAACATCGACGACGATGGCAACATCGACATTGCTGCTCCCAGTGGCAAGGCCGCTGCAGTTTGCCGTCGCATGATTGAAGAACTCACTGCCGAACCCGAACCGGGCCGCAAGTACAAGGGCAAGGTCAAGACGATTCAGCCGTTTGGCGCATTCGTCGAAATCTTGCCTGGTCGCGACGGCCTCGTGCACATCTCTGAACTTGCCGACCATCGCGTCGATAAGGTCGAAGACGTTGTTCACGTGGGTGACGAAGTCGAAGTGCTCTGCCTCGGTGTGGACCCGAAGGGCAAGGTGAAGCTTTCTATGAAGGCTTTGCTCCCTCCGAAGGCTGCCCCGGCTGAAGCTCCGGCCGCTGAAGCCGCTCCTGAAGCACCTGCTGCTCCCGAAGCTCCGGCTGAAGGCTAGTCGAACTCTAGTTAATTTATTAGGAATGTCGGGTAAAACCCGGCATTCTTTTTTTTTTTACAGTAAATGTAAGGCATAACCTGACACTTTCGTGATTCTGTAAATAGACTGAATCGGGAATAAGCCTTTTGCAAAAAAAAATGCCCGTTGCCATTGGCATATTTTTTGCACTGCATCCCCGTCAACTGCGGTGCTCACTCCGTAATGACGCCCCAGTTGCGATAATTCTATATTTTCCGTTGGAAAAAGAGGTCTTTATGAAAGTTTATATGGCCCAGCTGTTTGTGGAAGCGGGCAAACCTGAAGTGAATCTTGAAATGGTGATGGCCGCCGTGGAACGAGGCAAGGCGGCTGGTGCCGATGTGGTGTTGTTGCCACAGAACGCTATCGAAGGTTCTGCCTTGCTGGGTTCCCTGGGGGACGAAGTAGAGTTCCTCCAGAAATGCGCGGGTTTCAGGGACAAGGTGGCCGAACTTTCCCAGGGAATCGAAATCCTGCTGGGCGGAAGCGACACGCTTTCCGAAGGTGGAATGTTTTTTAGTAACGGGAAACCTGCAAAATGGGGTTACGACTTTGAGGTCCTTTCGGGCTACGCCACCTTTGTGCTGGACAAAGGTAGGACGGTGCAGGGGGCCTGTGCGGGCCATGCAAAAAAACTGTGCCAGCCGGTATTTTATGTAGATGCGGTAGGTACCGAAAACAGCGGCAAGAACATTTATGCCATGGACGGCGGTAGCGGCATTTGGGACAAAAGCGGAAACCAGGTGTTTGCCATGCCCCGGTTTGAATCGTCGGAATGCCTGGTAGAGGTGGGTGAGGACGGTTCTGTTTCCGGATTCCCACAGAATACCGTTGTGGAGCCTGACCGCATCGCCCTTATTCACGATGCCTTGGTGTTCATGATTCGGGAGAATCTGAAAAAGTTCCATATTCCCCGCATGGTCATCGGGGCTAGCGGCGGTATCGACAGCGCCGTATCGGCGGCCCTCTATGCGGAGGCCATCGGTGCAAAGAACGTTTACCTGATCAACATGCCCACCCGTTTCAATTCGGCCACTACCCGGAATGCGGCGGCAGACCTGGCGAAGAATCTGGGCAGCCCCTACATGGTGGCGCCTATTTCTGCTATCGTAGAGTCCGTTTGCAACAGCTTGGGACAGTGCAAGTTCGAAGGGGACGATACCCCCATAAAGGTGGAAGGCATCAACCACGAGAACCTGCAGGCCAGAACCCGCTCGGCATCGGTGCTGTTGACGGTGGCCTCTGTGCTTGGAGCGGGCATTACCTGCAACGGCAACAAGAGCGAGGCTACCGCCGGTTACTGCACCCTGTACGGGGACAGTTGCGGTGTCATGTGCGCCTTGGGCGACCTGTGGAAAACAGACGTGTATGCCCTGGCCCGCTACATCAACCGCGACAAGGAAATTATCCCCCAGGCTTCTATAGACGTGCCTGCCAGCGCGGAACTCAGCGACGCCATGAACGTGGACGAGGGAAAGGGCGACCCCATCAAGTATCCGTATCACGACAAGCTTTTTGCCGAATGGGTGGAATGGGGGAGTAGCCTGGAAAGTACGGAAGCCCGCCTGGCGGCAGGCTTTGAAAGCTATTGCAAGGACTTGGGCGTGGACCTGGAGTATTTCAAGTCCCTGTTCAAGACTCCCGAAGAGGCTCTGCAAGACATGCGGGCCTGGCACAGGCGTTTCCGTGGGATTGCCCTGGCCAAGCGCATCCAGTTCCCGCCAATACTTTCTGTTTCGGGTCACGCCTTCGGCGCGGAATACCCGGAATCACAGGTGTAGATTGTGTAGTATTGAGTTCTCAGTTATGAGTTTTCAGTTCTGATTTGGCGCCAAAGACGCGATCTTAAAAACTCAAAACTCAGAGACGCGAAGCGTCGACTCAAAACTCGTAACTCTTATTTGCTATGGTGCTTGTCGTGGTTGGGGCAGCCGCAGCCACCCTTGCCATCGCAATTTTCCTTGTGACCTTCGCCGCCACATTCGCATTCGTGGCCTTCTTCGCCACAGTGGCATTCGTGCTCGCCTTCACCTTCGTGCTTACCGCAGCAGCAGTGGTGGCCTTGCGGGTTCAGTTCCTCTTCGGTGGCCTCGCGCACGCTCACGACTTCGATGGCGAAATTCAGGTTCTTGCCCGCCAGTTCGTGGTTGGCGTCGATGACCGCCTTGTCTGCTGAAACGGACTTGACCCGAATAGGCATGGGACCCATAGGCGTCTGGGCGTAGAACAACATGCCGGGTTCTACCTTTTCCACTCCCTGGAACACGTTCAGCGGCACCTCTTGGGCGAGGGTTTCGTCGTATTCGCCGTAGCCTTCGGCGGGAATGACCTTCACGTCGAACTTGTCGCCAACGTCGTGGCCTACCATGGCCTTTTCAAGACCTACCACGATCATGTGGGCGCCCTGGATGTACTGGAGCGGTTCGCGACCTTCGGAAGAGTCAATGACTGCTCCTTCGTCGGAGGTGAGGGTGTAGTGCATCTGGACCACGGTCTTGTCGGCGATTTTCATAAGTGTTCCTTGTTGGAGGGAATTGAAAGTGGAACAAATATAGAAAAAAGAAGTCGATATTTTTCTAAATTTGGGATATGGGAAACGGTAAAGAAGTTTTTGAAAACTGGATGTACGCCTTGATGCAGCATTCCCTGTTGCAAAGGCTGATTTTGGCCCTGTTGATTCTGGGCCTTGCCAAGTTGCTTCTGTTTATTTTCAAGCGTATTATTACCCATGCCGAAATTCGGGGCATGGACCCTGCGGCACGCCCCCTGGTCTATTCCTTGGTGTCTTACACGATTTACGTGGTGACTCTTTTGCTGGTGCTCCATATTGCAGGAGTCAATACGGCGGGTCTTGTGGCTATGGTGGGTGCGGCAAGCCTTGCTATCGGTCTTGCCTTGAAGGACACCCTTTCAAACATTGCGGCAGGGCTTTTGCTCATGTTCATTCGGCCCTTCAAGGCGGGCCATTACATCGAGTGCGGCTCCATCAAGGGGAAAATCAAGGGTATCGGACTGTTCAATACTACTCTTGAAACGGTGGACGGTCTGTATGTCTCTGCTCCCAACAGCTCCCTCTGGGGGCAGCCCATCGTGAACTATAGCAAGAACGTGAGCCGCCGTCTGGAACTGAAAGTGGGCATCGGCTACGGAGACTCTACGGACAAGGCTCTTGGAATTATGCGGGAACTGGTGGAAAACGAACCTCTGTTCCTGAAAAATCCCGTACCGCAGTTCTTTGTGTCAGCCCTGGCGGACAGTTCCGTGGAGGTGGCTTTCCGGGCCTGGGTCAAGAATGCGGACTATTTCAACCTGCTTTGGAAATACACCGACGAAATTAAACGCCGCTTCGACGAAGAGGGGATAACCATTCCTTTCCCGCAGAGGACTTGCCATATTCAGGGAATTGACGGCGGAAATGTGACCAGCATCGAAAAGTAGCGGAAATTTTTATATATTTGTCCCGCTATTGCCTGGATAGTTCAGCTGGATAGAACGGGTCCCTCCTAAGGATCAAACTCGCGTTCGAATCGCGATCCGGGTATAGAAAAGGCTCCGAGGAAACTCGGGGCCTTTTGCTTATAGTCCGCTGAATCCCATAAAGATGTTGTCGCTGAGGAAGGGAAGGAACCCGAGAATCACCACTGCGCAAGACAGCAAAATGATGACGCCACGTTGCCTGCGGGTAAGGCGCAGGGGGTTCAGGTGTCCGTCGGGTTCATCGACCCAGGCACTCTTGACCAGCTGCAGGTAGTAGAACAGGGCGAGCACGTTGTTCAGCACCGCAAAGGCGATAAGCATGTAGTGGCCCGTGGTCGCCCCGCTGAAGAACAGGTGGAACTTGCCGAAGAAACCAGCAAGGGGAGGGATTCCCGCCAGGCTGAACATGGAAATGGCAAGTGCAATGGCAAGGCTCGGGTTCTGCTTGGAAAGTCCCCGCAGGGAGTCGAATATCTCTTCCCGGTGGTGACCGATAATGCCGAACACGAAAAAGGCCAGGTAGTTGGACACCGCATACACGAACAGGTAGTAGATGATGGCGGTTTTCGCCATGGCGGCAGTACCGAGGAGGGCCACCATGATATAGCCCGCCTGTGCGATAGAGCTGTAGGCCATGAACCGGCGGAGCCTGTACTGCTTTAGCGCACCCAGGTTACCTACAAAGAGGGTGACGCCAGCAAGCAGGGCGATGAGGGGGGCAATCTGCTCCTGCACAGGGGCAAGAGGCCCATAGACCAGCACCACCAGGAATGCGATGGCAGTAGCCTTGGAGGTCACGGAAAGCACCGCCGTCACCGGCGTGGGAGCGCCTTCGTAAACGTCGGGAGCCCAGGTGTAGAAGGGGAACAGGGTGAGCTTGAAACCGATTCCGCAGAACAGGAACAGCACCGCAATCCACAAGAGCGGGGAAGCCCCGGCGGCCACGGCTCTCTGGATGGCGTCGAAATGCAGGCTCCCGGCAAAACCGTAGAGGTAGCTGAAGCCGAACAGCTCGAAGGCGGTGGCCACGGACCCCATCAAGATGTACTTGGTGGCGGCTTCGGAACCTAGCTGGTCCTGCTTGTTCCAGGCGGTCAGGGCGTACATGGGAATAGTGGCGATTTCAAGACCCAAGAAGAAGGTGATGGTGTCGCAGGCGCTCACCACCGTCACGCCGCCGAAGGTGGCAAAGGCGATAGCCCCGATGAATTCCGCAATCTGGTGCATCTGGGGCTTGCCGGCGGCGGCATGCATAAAGTAGTCCTTGGAAAACCACATGCCGAGAATGGCGGAGACTACTAGTACTTCGCGCATGAACACGCCAAAGTCGTCCACTCGCCAGTTGCAGATAAAGAACCGGCCCTCGCCTCCAGCCAGCGGGATAAAGTTCAGCAGCAGGAAGATGAGCAGGAACCCGATGTTGGCGATACGCCAGGGAACGTTGGATTTGGCATCGCAGAAAAGCCTGCTCCCGATGACAATGAAGGGGAACAGCAGCAATAGCAAGTCGGGGATGATAAAGTTAGGTATGGACATAATAATTCGGAGTTCAGAATTCGGATTTCGGAATTAATGATGAATTTTTAAACCTCATATCTAAAACCTATTAAATATAGGCGCAATGCTCAGGTCAAGCATGTCGGCAAAAGGTCCGGGGAAAATACCGATCAACAGCAGGCAGAAAACCAGCACCACGATGACCAGCTTTTCGCGGAAGCAACCGTCGGTAAGCGTCTGGAACTTGGCGGGCATGGGGCCGTGGAGCATACGGTTGGCCGTCTGCAGGATATACACCGCCGTGGTGGTGATGGAAAGAATGGCAAGGACGGTGACGATGCGGGTGAGGGTGGAATCCTGCTGGAAAGCCCCGATAAAGATGGTGCTTTCGGCAATGAACCCGCTGAAGCCAGGCAGGCCAAGGCCCGCAAAGCCCGCAATCACAAAGCCGACACCCAGGAAAGGCATCTTTTTCATGATGCCGCCCATCTCCGTGATGTCGCGGGTATGGGTGCGCTCATAAATCATGCCGATGGTGGCGAAGAAGAGCCCCGTCAAGAACCCGTGGGAAATCATCTGGAGGCTAGCGCCCCGGAGTCCCACCGGTGTGAGGGCCGCAAGGCCCAAGAAGATAAGGCCCAGGTGGCTGATGGAACTGTAGGCGGTAATGTATTTGAGGTCTTTGTGGCGTATGGCGATAAAGGGCCCAAGCACCACGTTGAAGATGAGCAGGGCCACCACGTAGGGGAGCCAAATCTTGGCGGCCTCAGGCATCAAGAACATGGCAAAGCGAAGGCATCCGTAGGCGCCCATCTTCATCATGACGCCCGCCGCCAGCATAGAAACGGCAGTAGGGGCTGCGGAGTGGCCGTCGGGGCTCCAGAAGTGGAAGGGGAACAGGGAAGAACTGACCGCAAAGCCCATGAACATCAGTGGGAATGCCCACATCTGGAAATCCATGGGGAGAGTCACCTTTGAAATTTCCATGAGGCTCCAGCTGCCCGTGCCGCTTTCGAAGTAGAGCCCGAACAGGGTGGCAAGAATCATGGAAGAACCGAAGGCGAGGGTCAAGGTCAGTTTTTTGCCGCCGTAATCCCTGCGACCGCTTCCGTAGCAGGCAATCATCAGGTACATGCACAGGGCTTCCATCTCGTAGAACACGAAGAACAGCACCAAATCGAAACTCATGTACACGCCATAGACGCTTGTGGCCAAAAGCTGGATCAGGGCGAAGAACACCTTCTGGTTCCCTTTGATCTTGTAGCTCACCAGCACGCCCGCCCATACGATAAAGGCGGTAAGGGCCAGAAGCAGCATGTTGAGGCCGTCGGCCCCTACGATATAGTGGGCGTTGAAGGCGCTGAGCCAGGGAATGTCGGTAAAGAACCGTAGCGCAAAGGGTGCGGAGGCTGGGTCGGCGGGGGCTGCACCCAGGGCGAAAACGCGGTAGGTAAGCACGCAGACAATAAGGAGCACAAAACTGACGGAAGCCGTATGGACCGCCCGGAGCGCACGCTCGCAGGTGGCAGGAATCGGGATGCAGGCGAGCACCGTCAAAAGGGGAATGACCCAAATCAGATTAAAGAGTACAGTTTCCATAAGCACCTACAGGGGTAACCCTCCGATAAAGCGCCAGAGCAGAAGCCCGACGATAAGGGTTCCGAGGTAAAAGGGAAGGTAGCCCGCCTGGGCGGTGCGTACCAGGTCGCCCAGTTTGTGGGTGAACCAGACCATAAAGGCGAGGATTCCTTCGATAATGTAGTCCTGGATAAAGCGGGCCGTGGCGGCCACACCTCCGAAAATGAACTGCCGAACCACGGCGTAGTAGATTTCGTCGAAGTAGAACTTGTGGTAGATGACCTTGTAGATTGGACCGCGGTTGATGTCGTCCAGGGCCCGGGCGATGTTGGATTTAGACCGCCCGTACATAAACCAGGCGAGGGCAAGGGCCACCACCGCAACGGCCACGGCTACCACGGGAATCCAGCTTGCGTGGGAAAGCTTTACCAAGGTGGGAACGTGGAGTTTTCCGACCACGAAGAACTTCTCGAAAACGCCCTTGCCCAAGAGACCGCTCAAGAGTGCAGGCACGGCAAGGACCACGATGGGAAGCGTCATGGCAAAGTCTTCGTGGACATGTCCCGCCTTGACGCCTTCGTGACGGGGCGCCCCGTGGAAGGCCAAGAAGAAGAGCCTGAACATGTAGAAGGTGGTAAGCCCGCTGGTCAGGAGGGCAAGGCCGAACACCACGTAATGGTGACTCTGGAATGCCGCCAGAATGATTTCATCCTTGGAGAAGAATCCGGAGAAGGGCGGAATGCCGGAAATGGCGAGAACGGAAATAAGGCAGCACCAGTAGGTCCAGGGCATCTTCTTGCGGAGGCCGCCCATGGCGTCCAAATCGTTGGTATGGACCTGGTGGATTAGGGAGCCCGCAATCAGGAACAGGCTGCACTTGAAGAAGGCGTGGGTAAAGATGTGGAAGGTGGAGGCTGTCCAGCCCGTTGCTACCACCACCTGGCCGATCTTGCAGACGCCCAGGGCAAACATCATGTAGCCCAGCTGCGAAAGAGTGGAGTAGGCTAGAATCCGCTTGATGTCTTTCTGGGTGCAGGCGATGACCGCCGCAAAGACCATAGTGAAGGCTCCTACCACCATAATCAGCTTCAAGGTGTTGTCGCAGATGGCAAAGAAGGGGAAAAGCCTTGCCACCAGATACACGCCCGCCACCACCATGGTGGCGCTGTGGATGATGGAACTGACCGGGGTCGGGCCTTCCATGGCGTTAGGAAGCCAGATATGCATGGGGAACATGGCGGATTTTCCCCAGCCGCCGGTGAAAATCATCACGGAGCCCAGCACCAGGGCCTCTGCCTTGGTAACGGTGCAAATCCCGAGATTGATGGTCTCGCCCTTGAAGGCGTGGAGGCTCAAGTCGTTCAGGGTAGAAAAGTCGAAACTGCCCACAACGTAGCTTACCAGCACGATACCGAACAAGAAGAAGCTGTCGGCAAAGCGGGTGAGGATAAAGGCCTGCTTGGAGGCGCTTACCGCCGAGGGCTTGTGGTACCAAAATCCGATGAGCAGGTAGCTGGAAACGCCCACCAGTTCCCAGAAGATGAACATCTGGAAAAGGTTGGTGGCGGCCACCAGGCCAAGCATGCTGAAGCTGAACAGGGAAAGCAGGCTGAAGAACCGCCCTGCGGAAGGGTCTTCCCGCATGTAGCCCACGCTGTAGATGTTCACCATGAAACTGATGAAGGTCACCACCACGAGCATCATCAGCGAAAGCGGGTCGATGAGCATGCCGATGGTGGCGGCGAGGTTTCCTGCAAAGGTGAGGAAGTCGTGCTGGAAAAGGACGGTCTTGTTCGGGGCAAAGTCCGAGGTGAAGTAATGCACCGCCAAGGTGGCAGCACACACGAAAGCAAGGCCGTTACAGGCGATGGCCAGGGCCGCTGCCGCCTTGTGGCACTTGTTGCCCAGGAAAAGCCCGTTCACCACGAAGGTGAGCAGGGGCAATGCCAGAATCAAATAACCGAGGGTCATATCGTTAATCATGCAAGTCCCTCAACTGGTCGGCGTCAAGGCTGTGGTGCCTGCGGTACATGGTGACGATAATGGCAAGGGCGATTGCCATTTCGCAGGCGGTAACGGCGATGACGAAAATACTGAACAGGGCGCCCGCGGTAGAGTCCTGGGCGGTAAAGTAGGCAAAAGAAATAAAGTTGATGTTGGCGGCGTTCAGCATGAGCTCAATGGAAATGAGCATGCCAATTAAGTGGCGGCGGCGCATCAGGCCCCAAACGCCAATGCCAAAGAGCAAGAAGGCGAGAATTAGGCAGTTCATCAGGTTCATTGCTTCACCTCCTTCTCTTTTTCTACCTCGTCCTTTGTCTTGCGGGCGATGGTGATGGCGCAGATAAGGGTCATCAGGAGCAAGACACTAACCACCTCGAAGGGGATGATAAAGCTGTCCTGGGTGTAACCCAGAAGGCGCATGGCAAAGTTCTGCAGGCTGGAATAGTCCGGAGCCGAAGCCACAACCCCGCTGGAAAGTTCCGGCATGGGCAGCAGGCACTTGACCATCACGAACACGAAGGCGATAGACAGGGCGAAGGCGGCAAAGACTCTCGGAATCTTGGTGGCAAAGGCGTCTTCGCCCAGGTGACTGGTAAGAAGTATGGTAAACACCACGAAAATCACCACGCCGCCGATATAGACCATCACCTGGGCGAGAGCGATAAATTCCGCATGCAACAGCAGGTAGAGGATGGCGGTGGTCACGAAGGAGAATATCAGGAACACGGCGCTCTGCAAGATGTTCTTGACCGCAACGGTAAAGACCGCCGTCACGAGCATGACGATGGCTACGGCGTAAAAGGCAATGTCCATTCCCCCGTGGGGGAACGACAGTGCTAGTTCTGGAAGCTGAAGGCCTGGAAACATTATCCCTGTCCCTCCTTCTTGTTGAGAATCATTTCAAGGGTATTGGGGTCGGTTGTGGCCACCTCGAAATCCTGGTTCATGCGGATAGCCCCGAAGGGGCAGGCCTCTACGCAGAGCCCGCACTGGGTGCAGCTGGCAAAGTGATAAACATAACGGCCCAGCACCTTTTTGCCGGCGATGTTCTTGGTGGAAAGCACGTTGATGGAAGCGTTGGGGCAGGCACGCTCGCACATGCCGCAAGCGGTGCAGTGGTTGTTGCCGTCGGCGTCTTCGATCATTTCCAGACGACCGCGGTAGCGGGGGTGCATCTTGAGGGTCTTCCGATTTTCAGGATACTGCTCGGTAACGATGCGTCTTGGGTCTATAAAATACTTGAAGGTCACGGACAGCCCGCACAGCAGGCTCCAGGGGCCCGTGATGCAGCGCTTCAGGTAACGCTTGATATACGGAATGAATGAACTACTCTCTTGCATAAAACAATCCTACCCACTAATCGCTATCCACGCCGCACCTGCCGTGAGCAGCACCAGGTTCACCGGCAACAGGAACTTCCATTCGAAATCCATGAGCTGGTCCACGCGGGGCCGCACAAAGGTCCAGCGAACCATCATGTAGCACCAGATCATGAAGAACACCTTCCCAAAGAACCACACCAGGCCAGGCACCATGTTCAGCACGTTATCCACAGGAGCAAAGCCGATACAGGGGGCGTGGAATCCTCCCAAGAAACAGGTGGTGGCCAGAGCCGAGTTGGTGACCAGGGCGATGTATTCGGCCAGGTAGAACATGGCGAATGGCGTGCCGTTGTATTCCGTGTGGTAGCCGCCGGTGAGTTCTTGCTCCGCTTCGGCGATGTCGAAGGGGGCGCGGTTCATTTCGGCGGTACTGGAAATGAAGAACAGAATGAAGGCGATAAAGCCCAGCACGGGAATCTTGAAAATCCACCAGTCAAAAACCGTTCCCTGCTGGCTCATGGTAATGTCCATCAGGTTGGTAGATCCGGAAATCATCACCACGAACAGAAGGATCATGGCAAAGGAGATTTCGTAACTGATAATCTGGGCGCCGCTACGCAAGGCTCCAAGCAGGGAGTACTTGTTGTTGCTGCTCCAGCCGCCAAGCAAAATGCCCAGCACGCCGAAACCGTTCACCGCGATAATCAGGGGAATGCCCATGGAGACGTCGGCCACCACCAGGTCCTTGCTGAAGGGAATCAGGGCACAAACCATGAAGGGGGCAATCAGCACGATCATGGGTGCCGTGTAGAACATCAGCTTGTCTGCACCACTGGGGGCATAGACTTCCTTGAAGAGCATCTTGAGCACGTCGGCGATGGTCTGTATAGTACCGTGCCATCCCAGGCGCATGGGGCCAAGACGGCACTGCACGTGGGCGCAGACCTTGCGCTCCATGTAGATGAGAATAGGGGCAGAACCGATGTTCACGGCGCAGACCGCGATGATGCAGATGACGGCGTTGATCAAGAAGGCGACGACGCTGTCCAAAGTCTCGGACTGGAAGGCTACAGGCAGGTAGGCAGTCACCTGGGGAACCAGGTTCCTTACAAAATCGCCGATAGGATTGGTAACGGAAGGGACAAACATAAACTACCTGTCAATTTCGGGAATCACGGGGTCCAAGGTGGCAAGAATGGTCACCAGGTCCGAAATCTTGTGGCCCTGGACCATCTTGTTGAGGGCCGCAATGTGGGGGAAACTTGGACCGCGTGTGTGTATGCGGTAGGGCTTCTCGCCGGTAGTGGCGGCTACTACGTAGGTGGCGTAGAGCCCCTTGGCGGTCTCGATTTCGCTGTAGTAGCGGCCCACCGGCAAACGCACCGGCTTTTCTTTGGAGCGCCAAGGCCCTTCGGTGGGGAACCGATCAATGCACTGCCGGAGGATTTTCATGGACTCGTGGATTTCGGCGATACGCACCGTGTAACGGTCGTAGCAGTCCCCGTTGTAGGTCACGGGAACTTCGAAATCGAAGGAGTCGTAGATGCTGTAGGGGTTCGCCCGGCGCACGTCAAAGTTTACGCCGCTGGCCCTGAGTACAGGACCGGAGCATCCGTAGGCGATGGCGTCTTCCTTGGAGAGAATCCCTATACCCTTGCTGCGTTCCAGAACAATGATGTTCTTGGAAAGGAACCGCTCGTAGTCCTTCATGGTGTCGTCCATGTGGTCCAAAAACGCCTTGACCCGCGGGATAAACGTGTCGGGCACGTCGTAACGACTTCCACCCGGTCTGAAGAAGTTGGTGGTGAGTCTGGAGCCTGTCACCTCTTCCAAGATGTCGTGGATCATCTCGCGTTCCTTGAAACCGTATAGCAGGCAGGTCTGTCCGCCCAGGTCGCCGCCAAAGCAGGCGAAGAACACCAGGTGGCTCGCAATACGGCCCAGTTCCTGCAGCATCACGCGGATATATTCCGCCTTTTCGGGAACGCCGATGTTCATGCCCTTCTCGAGGGCGATGACCACTCCCAGGTTGTTCTGGATGGCGGTAAGGTAGTCCTGACGGTCGGAAAGGGCGATGTACTGCAGGTAACTCATGGATTCGGCCTGCTTTTCCATACCGCGATGGATATAGCCGAAATGGGGAACCAGCTCTACGATGGTCTCGCCGTCCATGCGGAGGGCGAGGCGCAGGGCCCCGTGGGTACTGGGGTGCTGGGGACCCATGTTGATGAAAAATTCTTCGGTGTTGGTTTCACGCTGGATGCGGAATCCCGGAGGAAGCATTCCTGTCATACGGGCCTCCTGATCATTTCCGGGTGGGTAAAGTCCTTGCGCAGGGGGTAGCCTACGAAGTCGTCGTCCAAGAAGATTCGGCGCTGGTCGGGGTGGCCCACGAAGTCGATGCCGAACATGTCGTAAACTTCACGTTCCTTGAATTCCGCCGCCGGATACAGGTGGCTGATGCTGGGGGCGTGGGCAAGGAGCGCCGTGGCCCGCTGCTCTTCGGGAATGGAAAAGTCTTTTTTCAGTTGCAGGCAGAGGAACAGCTTGTGTCCGTGTTCCATGCTGCGGAACTGGGACACCACGTCAAAATGGTCGTCGTAGTCTATGCCTACGATGTCGATGAGGTAGTCCATCTTGAGGCTGGCCTCATCCTTGATGAATTCCACCATGGGCAGGTAGTCTTCGGGGGTGACCATCACTTCTAGCGGTCGGTCCGCCGGCATGGCGGCCACCACGTCTTCCACAGGGTCTTCGCTGTGGGTATGCACCATTACCGCCGGGAACTTTTCCTTCAGCTTTGCGTAGATGTCGGACTGGGTGAGCCCCATGCGCTTGAAGGGGACCCGCTCCACTTCGGGAAAGTCCTCTTTCTTGATGCGGATGGGCTTGAAACTGGACTTGTAGTCGGGATTTTCTTCCTTGAACTTGGCCCTGGCTTCTGCCATTTCTTCGTCTTTCATCTCTTCCAGGGCGGCCCAGGTCTTGGCGGCTTCGCGGTAGCGGTCCATGGTGGACACGTCCTTGGGTTCGCCGACCTGCCAGGGGTTACGGCAGGTCTCCTTCAGGATTTTTTCACGAAGGGTCAAAAGCCCGTGGAAAAGGGCTTCTGGTCTGGGCGGACATCCGGGGACGAATACATCTACGGGAATCAGGTTCTGGGCGCCACGGACTACGGAGTAGTTGTCGTAGATGAAGGGGCCGCCGCTGATGGTGCAGGCGCCCATGGCGATGGCGTACTTGGGGCCAGGAATCTGCTCCCACAGCATCTGGATGGCTGGCGCCATACGGCGGGTGATGGTTCCCGCCAAAATAAACAGGTCCGCCTGCCTAGGTGAACTGCGGAATACTTCACTTCCGAATCGGGCGATGTCGTAGCGGGCCATGGAACTGCTCATCATCTCGATGGCGCAGCAGCTGGTGCCGTAGGTCAAGGGCCAAATGGAGTTTGCCCGGGCCCAGTTCACCACGTAGTCGATGGCGTTTACCACGTACTTACCGCCCGGAATAGGGTCCAGGATTTTTGGAGCTAAATTGATTATTCCCATTTCAGGATTCCTTTTTTCCAGGCGTAGGCGAGGCCGGAAACGAGAATGGCCATAAATATCACAAGGTCAATGATAACGACCGCAGGGGCGAGGGGCGTGTTCCCTGCCATGATTTCCTTGAAGTTCATGAGCACGGGATACAGGAACAAAGCTTCGATGTCGAATACCAGGAACAAAAGCGCGAACAGGTAGTAGCCCACCTTGAACTGGATACGGGCGTTTCCGATGGTCTGCATGCCGCATTCGTAGGGGGCCATCTTGTTCTTGGTGTTCTTGGTACGGTAGCCCAGCAGAAGCCCGGTGACGGTAGCCGCCGCCGCGATGAAGGCACCCAAGAAGAGGAATATGGATAAGATGATGTATTCGGACATTTTCAGGTTGTAGGTTTTAGGTTATAGGTTGTAGGTTGCAGGTGAAATTACACGCACTTTGTGCGTCTGTATCAGGTGGAGAAGCCACGTTTATAATCCTAATACCTAACACCTATTACCTTTCTAATAGAAATTCTGTAATTCCTGTATCGTTCCAAAGAGGGTGTTGCCTATCTGGAACCGTTCAACGATATGCTTTACCAGCTCCCGGAATTCCTTGATGGTGGCAAGGGACATGGCCGAAAGCTTTTCCTGGATAGAACTGACGAATCCCTTGTCCACCGGTTGCGCTTTCATGCCCTGCATGTTTATGCCCCAGTCGTGGAGCATCTTGTCGGTGTCGATTCGGGCGATGATATAGTGGGTGGTAGAAAGCAGTTCCCGCAGAAAGTGCACCAGGAAGATTTCTTCTTGCAGGATGCCCCAGCGCTTGTCCTTGGAATACAGCGTGGCCTCTTCGGCCTTGCCGTAAAAGATGGCGGCTTGGGCGTATTCCAGACAGGTGGTAATCAGACGCTCGTAGTGCTTGATTTCTTGCTGCAGGTGGGCGAACCATTCTTCGTCGAACTTGCCACCGGTGGTGCCGTTATAGTCGTTGGGCAACAGCGCCCTGAAGGCGTAATAGACCTCTTCGTAATAGCGGTTCCGCATGCGGCAGTTGAAGGCCCTATTCTTCAGGGTGTAGTCGCTATGGTGCAGGGGCGTCATCATGATTTTTTAACCTCCCGCACGCCGCTAATCTGCTGGATCTTGTAGGTGACGGAATCCACCTGCTCCTTGCGGAAGGCCTTGAATTCCATACGGATCCTGCCGGAGGACTGCTTGCTTACGACGCTCATCTGGTCCAGGAACAGGTTTTCGTCCTTGATGACCTTCAGCACGTCAAAGGTAATGTTCTTGCGGTTGTCCGTCTCCACGATCAGGTGGGTGGTGAAGGGCTCCGAAAGGTCCGGGCTCCACTGTACCGGAATCTGCTGCTCTACGGGGAAATCCTTGAGACAGGGGCACTTGAGGGAGTGCACCTCGATACCCACCTGTGGCCGCATGATTCCCACAATCTTGTCGCCGGGCACGGGCCCGCAGCAGCTGGCGAAATGCACCACCAGGTTGGTCTCCTGGCCGATTTCCAGGGGCATGTCGTCTTGGACGGGGCTCTTCTTGTCCTTGTTGAAGGTTGGGAAAAACCGTAGGGCCGAAGCTTCCTTGGAAATGTTCTCGCCGCCGTTCAAGAAACGGTGGATGTCCTGCAGGGGGAGTTCTCCCTGGCCCAGCCGTTCGTAGAAGGTCTCGATGTTCGGCGTGCCGAAATGCTTTGCGGTACTTTCGTCCGAAGGATACTGGTCCTTTTCCATCTTGGAGACCCGCAGTTCACGGGTCCAGATTTCACGGCCCAGGTCCCTGGCCTGCTGCTGCATGCTGGTCTTCATCCACTTGCGCAGTTCCTGCTTGGCCTTGGTGGTGGTCACCATCTCCAGCCATTCCGGGCTGGGCTCCTGGGTGGGGCTTTTCAGCACCTGGATGGTGGCCCCATGGGGCACGGGCTTGTCCAGGCTCACCACCTCGTCGTTGATGCGGGCCCCTATGCAGTGGAGTCCGAGCTCCGTATGGACGGCAAAGGCAAAGTCCAGCACGATAGCCCCGTCGGGCAGTTCGATGGAGTTTCCTTTGGGGGTGAACACCACGATTCCCTCGGGTTTCAGGTCCACCTTCAAAAAGTCCAGGTATTCGCGGCTGTCTGAAATTTCGGACTGGAGCTTGACCATGTGGTCTAGCCAGGCCAGTTCTTCGCCTTCGTGCTGGGTTTCCAGCTTGTAGGCCCAGTGGGCGGCAAAGCCCTTCTCTGCCGTCAGGTCCATGTCCTTGGTGCGGATCTGGACTTCTACCATCTTGTTTTCGGGCCCGATGACCGTGGTATGGATACTCTGGTAAAGGTTCGGCTTCGGGGTGGCGATGTAGTCCTTGAAGCGGCTCTGGAGGGGCGGCCACAGGTTGTGGACATAGCCCAGGGCCAGGTAGCATTCGGGAATGGTATCCACGATAATGCGGATGGCGAAGATATCGAAGATGTCCTCGAATTCGCAACCCCGTGCAATCATCTTGTTGTAGATGCTGTAAATGTTCTTGGTGCGGCCCTGGATGGTGCAGTCGAAATCTTCTAGGGCGAGCTTGATCTGCAAGGGCCCGATGACGGATTGGATGTATTTTTCCCGGGCTTCCTTGTTCTCGATAAGGGCGTCCACCAGCTTCTGGTACTCTACCGGGTTCACGTACTTGAAGCTCAGGTCCTCAAGCTCCGTCTTGAGCTTGTACAGGCCGAACCGGTGGGTGAGGGGTACGTAGATGTCCAGGGTCTCCTGGGCGATGATTTTCCGCTTTTCGGGCTTCATGTACTGCATGGTCCGCATGTTGTGGATGCGGTCTGCTATCTTGATCATGATGACCCGGGGGTCTTTCGCCATGGCGGTGATGAGCTTGCGGTAGGTTTCCGCCTTGCGGGCGGTCTTGCTCTCTTGCTGGGCGGCGGTAATTTTTGTGACGGCGTCCACCATGAAGGCGGTATCGTCGCCGAATTTTTCAGAAATTTCGCTTAGGGTGTGGGGCGTGTCCTCTACCACGTCGTGGAGTAGCCCGGCAAGCACCGTGGCCTGGTCCTGTTTCAGGTCCGCAAGGATCTTGGCCACCTCGTAGGGGTGCTCGGTATAGGGCATGCCGCTCTTGCGGTACTGGCCGCTGTGGGCCTCTGCAATAAAGACAATGGCATTCTCCAGGATCTCGCGGTTCAGGGCGGGATTCTTCTTGATAAGCACGTCCACGATGTGCTTCTGGTTGGATGTCAACTCTTGCACTGCCATTATCTACAATTTATTATAAAATTTGGCAGAAAAACGGCAATTTTGGGAATATAAGCCAAAAATAAGGTATTTGGTATTATACCACGGCCTTGGTTTTCCAGCGTCCGCTTTTCCAGCGCCAGAAGTTGGCGATGGAACGGTAAAATTCGTCGCTGGCCATGCCGAGCCAGAGCCCCGCCAGCCCAAGTTTCAGACCGAAGGCCAGGAACAGGGCCGTACCCACGCCCAGGGTCCACATCATGGCGCTACCCACGATGGCGGGGAACTTGGAATCCCCTGTGGCGCGTAGGGCCGATGTGATGATGAAATTTACCGCCTTGAAGGGCTGCAGGGCCACATCGCACCAGAGGCAGATACAGCCCAGGCGTATCACTTCGGGGTTCTGCGTAAAGATGCCGATGAGGTGTTCGCCGCTGAGGGCCACCAGTATAGAGAAAATCAGTCCGCTGATGCTCCCGATGATAAAGGTGCGCTTGATCTGGTTCGATGCCCGGTCGTATTCATGGGCGCCTACCAGGTGGGCCACCAGAATCTGGTTTCCGCTACCCAAGCCGATGCCTAAGATGCAGGAGACGGCGGAGAAGTTCCCCGCAAAGACGCGGGCGGTCATGGCGGTAGTGCCTACATAGACCACCATGGCGGTAATGAACACCTGAAATAGCTGGAAACTGATGGGTTCTGCGGCGGCGGGGAGCCCGATGCGAATCCAGTCGGGGAGAATCACCCTGGAGCGGACCAGGTCCCGCTTCTGGGTGACGTGGTGGACCTTGAACCGCAGTACAATCCAGAGCATCAGGGAAGCGAGCCCCCAGGAAATGGCGGTGGCCAGGGCCACGCCGTAAACGCCCATCTTGGGGAGCCCGAAAAGACCTTCCAAGAAGAGGTAGTTCAGCACAGCGTTGCTTGCGATGGTAAGTACGTTGCTGATCAGGTTCCAGATGGTAAGGCCGTGGGTGGCGATTAAGGCGATGAGGGTGGCCTGCAGGGCCCGGAAGGCAAAGCCGAAGGCCACTACGGAAAGGAACTGGTTCGCATACAATGCCGGGTCGTCGGTAAGGCCCATGAGGGAGACGATTGTGCCCGAAAGGGGAAACACCAAGAGCGTGATAGAAATGCCGAGCAAAAAGCTTCCCACAAGTACCAGGGTCTGGGTAGTCCTGGCGTGGCTGCCTTGCCTTGCACCGATATACTGGGAAGTAATGCTTGCACCCGCCTGGGAAAAGGCATGGAGGGCGGTAAAGATGGTGGCGATGATGGGCATTAATGCGCCTACGCCGGCTGCTGCCGTTTCCGATGTGCGGGAAAGGAACCAGCTGTCCATCATGGGCTGGAAAATCCCGACGGCAAAAGTCAGGATAAGCGGCCAAGAAAGACTGATAAGGGAACGGTCCTTGACTTGTTTTCCAGTCATGGGCCCAATTTTAGCAATTTGGAGGGCGTTTCGCTAGGGTTTTTCGGGAGAGGTGTTTGCTCTTGTAAACAGGCTCTTCAACTGCTTGCGGGATTCCCTACGGGCAAGGGCTTCCTCGAAACGGCGCTTTTCTTCGTCGGTTTCGGGGATTACCTGGGCAATACTGGTGGGCTTGCCCTTGCTGTCCAGGGCGGCAAAGGTCATGTAGGCGTGGCAGATATCGTAGGTCTCTGTCTGCTCCAGGGGGGTACCCGTCACCTTGACGCCGATTTCCATAGAAGAATTGAACACCCGGTTGATGGAGGCCTTGATGTCGAGAATCATGCCCACTTCCGCTGGCCTAAAAAAGCGGACACCGTCGATGCCTACGGTAGTCACACGGCCTTCGCAGTGCCTGCGGGCGGCAATGCAGGCCGCCTTGTCCAGAAGTCCCATCAGGTAGCCCCCGAAGGCGATTCCGTAAGAATTGGAGTCGCCCGGGTGGACGATGTCGTGGGTGACGGTGGCGGATTCTTTGACAGTCTTGGGTGCTTTTTCCATGGACATAAATATAGTTTTTAGAATTTAGGGGCTAGGAATAGGAGATTGAGGCTTTCGGCTGTTCTGCAGTTTTTCAGCACAGGGCTTGCTTTGCCTTAAAATTTTAACCAAGGCGCTGGGGCTGAGTCCAAAAGCTTTTGCAGCCTCTTTGGTGTCTCCGTTTTTTTGGGCCATACGGTCAAAGACGTGGGCCACGAACAATGGAAAGAGCGGGTTGCTTGGCTGGATATGTCCGTTGCTTCCGGGAAAGGGGATTTCTGGGTTTTCTGGCGTTTCCCGAACCCTGAGGGCAAGAGCCATTTGCAGACGGTGCAGGGCATGGACCTTATTTTCCTTGGCGGATCTCCCTTCGGAGGATTTGATTTCTAAATTGTATTCCCGTAAGGTCAGCTGCACTCCGGTGTTGGTCTTGTTCCTGTGTTGCCCGCCGGGACCGGACCCCTGGAAACCTTTCAGGGTACAGGCGCCTAGCAGTTGGTCCAGACTCATTTTTAAGTAGGTATCGCGATGCATATCTTGAAAGATAAAATTCTTGTGCCCCTCGCTATGGTCGTTTCCTTGCTGTTGACCGCCTGTGCGGGCTCTGCGGACAACGCATCCCAGGGAAGCGTCCTTCAAAATGCCCCCCAGGATGCCCAGGCGAAAAATGCTCAGTACCAGGAACGCGTTCAAGACAAGCAGGCCCTTTTGGAAACTATGTTCCAGAATTTTCTGGACGGTATCCGGAACGGGGCTTCTGCCGAAGTCCTGTACGGTTACCTGACAGACACTTCGGAATACTGGCTGGACACCCTTGAAACTCACGCCCGCCGCTACGACGCTGAGGCTCTGGATACATGCCAGTTTTATGAGGCTTACTCCATTATTCTTTACCGCCTTTATGAACGGGAACACCTCTGGGAAACCGAAGATGACCGCATGCTCTTTATGTTGCTTAGCAAGAGCGGTATGCTGGACCGGTTCCTGCAGCTGCAGCTTGGACCCATGAAGGTAAAAAACGACCGGGGAAGCATTGGTCTTGCGAAAAGCCCCGATGTGCCAATCATGCTTTTTGTCTGGGATGACCAGACCTGGAAACTGGACTTGCCGGCGACGCTCCCTCTGATTACCAAGGGAATCGAATCTATCGCGGTCAAGAAGAACTGGACCAACCGCAAGCTGGCCCTTTACTGGATAGAGAAGGAATACCACATGACCTACTCCAGGCTGGACGATTCACTGTTGGAGCCTATCGGATTTTAGTTAGACGAATACACGATGCGTAGTATTTACAAGAGCTTGTTTTTGCTTCTGTGTTTTGGCGTCTGCGCCATTGCCGCTCCAGCCAAGATTTCGGGCGCGGTGGAGTCCAAAACTCCTTTTAGTGGCGACCGCCTTTTTGCTGTTCTGGATTCTGTAGGTGGCACAGGAACCTGGATGGAATGGGACAGCACTGGCGTAAAGGATCCTTCTATCATGTCGGTGGTTGCACCTTCTATGAAAACCGCCCAGAAGCCCCAGATGGTGTGGGTAATCTCTGAGCGGGAAAAGCCCTTGATGGCTATCCTTTTTTCGAAGGGAGCGGGGGAGGTTCTTGTTTTCTATGAACTTTCCGCCCTAGACGCCAAACCGGAGCCTCTGAAGCTGAATTCGGAACCGGACCCGCGGGTGTTTCTTAGGGACTACCGGCAGGAATCCCCGACGGTCTTTGTCCACCTGGACAAGCCCAACCTGAAAATTTCCATATCCGAAAAACTGATTCGTTTTACCTACGAAAAGGTGGACAAGACGCCACTCCGTTATGACAGGGATTTTGCCAAGAAAACCTTTGTAGAAAAACGTTCCGAAGTCCGCAGTTACATGGACTATTTTCGTTATGAATATGCCTTGATGCTTCGGGCTTTTGTTCAGTCTGTTCGGGGGCTGTTCAACTGGCAGCCTTGGCATTGGTACATGGATTCCTGGAATCATTCTGCCTTTATCAGGACCGATGAACTGGAAGCCATTCTTTCGAAAGGATTTCCACCGGAATATGTCACGATTTTCAAGACCAGAGCCGCTACTGGCGAGACGGTGGAATTTCGGGTGAACGGCAACGGCTTCTTTGAAATGGATATTTTCGCCCCGTAGCCTGCTATTTTGTATTTTAGAGATATGCGTTTGAAAAGGTTCACATTGTTGCTTGTCCTGGGTTGCCTTGCGGTTTCACAGGCCTACGCTTCTGTGACCTTTATCGCTCAGTTTGCGGTAGGCGACAAGAATGTGGCCACTTTCAGCGAAGACGGCCTCTATGCGGTGGATTTTGCTACAATCAAAAAGGCATTGGCCCAAAACAAGAGGCAGGGTGACCTGGATGGAATTCAAGTCGAAAAGCTCTGCGTTTATGCGGCTTCTCCTGATACCTTGAGCGACAAAGTTCCCGAAAAGGCCAAGCTAGAACCGGACCAGACCTTTGAAATTCCTATTGAGGTTCGGGACAAGAACGGAAACGGAATCTTCGACGCTGGTGATACGCTCCTTTTTGTGGGGTACGGCACTTCTATCTGGAAACGCGTCGATTCTGAGAATCCGGCTTTTGAGATGGGCAAGATGGACTATTTCCATTCACATTCGCCCTATTCCTTTTACCAGAACTTTCAGCTGGGCTGGAAATCTTCTGGTAAGGGACTTCGTTTGAACGATTATCTGAAGGAACCTTCCGGTACGGGCAAGTCTGTAGAATGGATGCGCTATGTCCGCGCAGAAAAAGAAGCCATCTTGCGGGATACCTATTATGGTCGCGAGGGGGACTGGGAAAGCTCTTCGGGTAGGGAATGGTTCTGGCTTTGGCACAGCCGCCTAGATTCCAATACCTATTCCAATTCGGATATGGTTCAGCCTCAGGTCAAAAATTTGCCGGGGCGTATTTCGGGAGGCAGGGAATATTTGGGAGTATCTTATTTCCCATACAGGTCTGTCTGGAAAGACGAAGTTGAGCGGGAAGACGACCAGAAATACGATTTGGAAATGTCCGGCAAATCTTACCAGGAGCGGATGGGCGGTATTAATTTCTCCATGACGGTGAACGGAAAAAAGCTCACCCGAAGTGTTGCAAAATTGCTGCCTGGGAACATATTCCGGTTAGATAGTCCCGGATTTAAGAATTCGGACAATACATTTAGCCTGACCATGCTTCCCAACGATTACCAGTTTGACCGCTTTGACGGTTATACGGTTGCTTACCAGTGGACTCCTGTTGTGGATTCTGCAGAGTGGCTTTTGCCTGGACCTGTATCGGGAGTTATACAGATTCCTGTGGGGGGTAATGGTGACCTGCAGGTCATGAAGTTCAAGAATTACAAACCGGTCGGCCTTTTGCAAGTGAAAAGTGGTGTTGCCAAGGATAGCGTGTCTCTTTCTGATGACGTGCGTTACCTGGCGTACAAGAAAAGCGTTTATAGAAATGCTATTAGTGTCTCGTCCCTTCCCGTGAAACCGTCGGGAGTCCTTTCCGATCTATCCCGAATAGATTCTCGCACGGAATACCTAATTGTTTCGCCGGCGGAATTCTTGGATGGTGCTGTCGCTCTTGGAAAATTCCGGTCCGAAGGTTCTGCGGTGACAACTATTGCAACGACCGTTGTATCCGTCGAAGACATTTATTCCAAGTACACCGGAGGAGCCCTTTCTCCTGTGGCAATCCGTAACTATATCGCCTATGCAAAGACCAAGTGTAGCAAGCTCAAGTATGTGCTGCTTCTCGGGGCAGGACACTATGATTATCGTGGAATCAATACCCAGTTGGGTAAAAATTTCATGCCTCCGTATGAACATGAATCGGTGACTAGCGACGATTTCTTCGGAGCCCTGGATCCGGGAGAGTTGATTCTCTATGGAAAATACGATTTGGACGTCGCTGTAGGCCGCTTGCCCGTATCGACAGTGCAGGAACTGTCCAACTATATTGAAAAGGCGAAGGCATACGAGAAGGTGGGCTCTTTTGACCATTCGGAATGGCGCTCCACCTTGCTTTTGGCGGCTGACGATGCTTTGAACAGTTATAACGTGGACTACACAGAACATACCAAGCTGCAGGAGGCTCTTGCACGGTCTCTAGACAGCATGGCTACGGCACAGAACCATCAATGGAATTTGAAAAAAATTTACCTGCTAGACTATCCGGCAGACGCGGCTGGGCAGAAGAAGGATGCGGTGGATGATTTCATCAATATCATGAATCAGGGAGCCCTTATTACAGCCTATTTTGGTCATGGTTCCATGACGGACTGGGCCTCTGAAGGCTTGTTGAAACCGAACTATGTTTCAAAGCTCTCCAACGAAAGTAGGCTTACGATTCTCAATTCCTTCTCCTGTACGGTAGGTCGTTTTGATAAGGGAAACGCCAGGTCCCTTTCCGAGACTTTTGTTTTGGCAGGCAAGGTAGGCTCCATCGCCTCTGTGGGCTCAACCCGCGAAACTTTTGCAGAATATAACGAAGATTTTGGCCGCAAATTCTTGGTCCACTTGCTGAATAAGGAAGGCTCTCTTATCGGTGATGCCTACCGTGCCGCCAAGAATTCTGTAGGGGAGGGCTTTAGCCGCCAACGGTACAACAACGAACTCTACGTACTCATTGGGGAGCCTGTCATTCAGATGCCTAAGGCCTCCATGAAAATTTTCTTTGATTCCGAAGTGGATACGCTTAAGGCCCTAGACAAGGTGAAACTTTCCGGAAGCGTATCGGGCATGAAGGATGGGCAAATCGCCATTTCCTTGCGTGAAGGCAAACGCAACAAGAAACTTTTCAATGGGCTTACTTCTCAACCGGATTCTGTAGATGTTCTCTATGATGGGGCCTTGATTTATTCACAAAAGGTGCCGGTAAAGGGAGGCAGGTTCCAGACGGAATTCGTTTCTCCGCGAAAGCTCTCTTTCGGGGATACTGCAGCCCAGATGGCCGCCTGGGCTTATTCTTCCAACGACAGGACAGTGGGAAGGTTCCTGAAACAGAATATCCTGGTCTCAGGGGTTTCCACATATGCCGATTCCATTGATGACCAGGTTCCGCCATCGATCAAGATACAGACTTGCTACAGTGGGGGCGTTGCCACCTATTTTGCCGACGGAGAAACGGTCAAGATGCAGTTCCCCGCTTGCCTTCAGGTGACTATCGAGGATTCTACCGCCATAGATTTTAGGGAACAGCCCGACGAAGGCGTATCCTTCGAAGTGGTGGGGGTCGAAAGTCCGTATCATCCTTCGATTTTTTTGGAGCAGAGCTCCAAGAAGGTGGTGGTCCGTAAAACGTTCAATGCCGAAAACTATCCCGAAGGTAAATATGTTTTCAAGGTCCGTGCCCAGGATGTCTTGGGTAATGTGGCCGTCAAGACGCTCAATCTGGAACTGACCGAAGAAATGAAGTCCGGTCTGCAAGATGTATTCAACGTGCCGAATCCCATGGGCAAGAAGGGAACGACTTTCTATTTCAAGAACCTGGCTGTGAACCGCAATTCTACGGTGAACATCTTTATATACAACCAGAATGGCCGCCTGGTGAAGGTCATCAAAAATGCTGTTTCGGGCATGACCCGCTGGGATGGTCGTGACAATCACGGAAGGCTCTTGGCCAACGGGCTGTACCATTATGTAGTCCGTAGCGAAGTGGAGGCTTCGGACGGGTTCAAAAAGAAAACTTGGACAAAGAAACAAAAATTGCTTATATCGAGGTAAAGATGGATTTAAGAGAAAAACCTGGAAAGATTCAGAAACTGCTGGAACTGTTTTTGAGATTCCGCCTGATTTCGGTGGTACTTCTTGTTGTTTTGTCCGTGACTTTTGTGGCGACCCGCTGGCAGGCCATGGTCTCAATGCCGGTGGCCTCTTCGGAGTCTTTGGGAATGTGGCTGGCTGAACATGGCGGTTTTGCATCTCTGTGGCAAGGGGGCCAGTATCTCGCCGTTTCTGCGGTGGCTTTGGTGGTTCTGCTGTTTGTGTTTGCGGGAATCCGTGGCGGGATTGCCGGCTTGTTTGGCCTCAGTGCCATGGTTTTTGCCTTGTACGCCTTGGGCGGTGCCGAAAGCATGGTCCTGATATTCTATGGCGTGTTTGCCGGCGTGGCGCTGCTCCTTTTGCTCTTTGCAAAACTGGGCGTTGCCAATGTGCTTTTCCCCTTTGCCTTTAGCTGGGTGTTTTTGACTGCAATGGTAGCATTGCTGCCGGCTTTTGCTCCAGCCTATTTGCTATGGGCGGTTTTCTCCGCTGTCGGCTTTGCATCGGTCTTGGCTTTGGCCCTTGCCTCTGCAAAACATCTATCCGAAGGGACTCCCCAGGCAGGAGCCCTGATCCGTAGCGGTAAAAAGCTGTTGGTTCCGGTGACGGTGTCGTCTTTTTTGGCGGTGGCGGCTTTGTTGTTCGATATGGACAAGTCGGCCGTTTCTGGCGTGAAGGTGGCAGAAGCCGTCGGATCGTGGCTTGCCTTCAACCTGTGGTTCTACGTGTTCCTGTTCCCGGTGGTTTCTTTTGCACCGTGGGAAAGGCTCCGTTCCAAGGAACGCAAAGTCAAGCTGAAAGAAAAGAAGAAGTAGTCTACGAACAGCGCAGCACTTGGCCCGGTCGGATCATGTTGCTCTTGAGGCCGTTCAGCTGTTTGAGCCTGCGTATAGAAATTCCGTATTTCCGGGCAATCTTGCCGAGGCAGTCCCCACGGCGCACCTTGTAGTAGCGGTGCTTGGAAAGTTCTTTCTGGTAAAAGTCCTCGTTTGCCTGTAGGGCCACCGGGTCAATTTCTGTTTGTTCCCACCGGAACTTTCCATTTTCGAAATCAAAGACGGTGGAAGGGTCTATGTAGAGCCCGTTGTAGCGCATCTCGAAATGCAGGTGCGCCCCGAAGGAGCGGCCGGTATTGCCGCCTATACCGATGGTGTCGCCTGCCTGCAGGGTGTCGCCGACCTTTACGTTCCATTTGGACAAGTGGGCGTACAGCGTGGTGAGGCCGTTCCCGTGGTCGAGAATCACGTACTTGCCGTAGCCCCTGCGGCGGCCCTGGTTCCGGGTCTTGACCACCTTGCCGGCAAAGGCGGCCACGATGGTGCGGTCTTCGCCGTGGCAGAGTCCCAAATCTACGCCACGGTGCATGCGGTAGGTTCGTATGCCGTAGGGCCCCGAGATGCGTCTGCTTTCGGAGGGCATGGCCGAGGCGGTCATATCCAGGAACAGGGACTTGACGGCGGAGTCCGCACTGGCGGAATCGGCGGCGGCCATGTCGGCGGCCAGTTCGGCGTCGGCTTCTTCACTTTCGGCTCCCGATTCGCTTTCGGCGCCATCTTCGCCTTCTATGGCTAGGGAGTCGGCTTCGGCAACATCATCTGTTTCTAGGTTTTCGGCCTCTATTTCGGCCAGCTCCTGCTGGATAAGCTTTTCGGCTTCGGTGAGCTCGACTGCACCAGCTGGATTTTCTGCAGTTTCGGTGAGTTCCACCGTGCCAGCCGGATTTTCGGCGGTTTCGGCAGGAGCTTCGCTTAAGGATTCAGCGCCTGATTCTATAGGCTGCTCTACCAGGGGCACGGCATTTTCGGCCATGCCATCTTCCTTTGCCCAGAGGCAGAGGGGGAGGGAGAACAGGAGTATGGAAACGACGCGTTTCATAGATGTGTGGCTAATATAGAATAATTGTTAGGGATTAGAGGGGGTAGGATTTTAAACGAAAGAACTCCGCTGTGCGGCTGCAGACGAAAAAAAGCAAAAAACAAGCATTTTTTTATACAAGAAAATCTCTCGTCTCTCGTCTCTCGTCTCTCGTCTTTCTAAATTTGCTCGCATAAAAATCAAAAGGACTCTAAAATGGCAAAGAAAGTTCAGGATGCCCTCAAGGACATCATCTCCCTCTGCAAACGCCGCGGTTTCATTTTCCCCGGCTCCGAAATTTACGATGGCCTCGCCAACACTTGGGACTACGGTCCGTATGGCGTGGAACTCAAGCGCAACATCAAGAACCTCTGGTGGAAGAAGTTCGTGACCAGCCGCCAGGACGTGCTCGGTCTCGACAGCTCTATTCTTTTGAACCCCCGCGTCTGGAAGGCCTCTGGCCACGTGGGCAACTTCTCTGACCCGCTGGTGGACTGCCTCGCTTGCCACGAACGTTTCCGTGCCGACCAACTTTTGGAAGACAAGCTCGGCGAAGGCTGCTGCGCCGGCAAGAACTTTGACGAAGTCCACCAGATGATGATGGACAACAAGATTGAATGCCCGACCTGCGGCAAGACCGACTGGACCAAGCCCCGCGCATTCAACCTCATGTTCCAGACCGAAATCGGCGTGATCGAAGGCGAAGGCAACAAGGTTTACCTGCGTCCGGAAACGGCCCAGGGTATCTTCGTTGACTTCAAGAACATTGTCGATAACGTTCGCCCGCGCATCCCGTTCGGTGTGGGCCAGATCGGTAAGAGCTTCCGTAACGAAATCACTCCGGGTAACTTCATTTTCCGTACCCGCGAATTCGAACAGATGGAACTGGAATTCTTCTGCGAACCGGGCACCGAACTGGAATGGTACAACTTCTGGCGCAAGTACTGCTTCGACTGGCTCGTGAACGACCTGGGCGTGAACAAGGAAAAGCTCCGCCTCCGCGAACATGCCAAGGAAGAACTTTCTCACTACTCCAACGGTACCACCGACATCGAATACGAATTCCCGTTCGGCTGGGGCGAACTCTGGGGTATCGCAAGCCGCACGAACTACGACTTGACGCAGCACCAGAACGAATCCAAGGTCAAGCAGGAATACATTGACCCGGTCCAGAACAAGCGCTACATCCCGTACGTGGTGGAACCGTCCCTCGGTGTGGAACGCCTGCTCCTCGTGCTCCTCTGCGACGCCTACGACGTTGAAAAGCTCGAAAATGACGAACGTACCGTGCTCCACTTCGACCCGAAGATTGCTCCGGTGAAGGTTGCCGTGCTCCCGCTGGTGAAGAAGGGCCAGGTGAAGGCCAAGGCCGAAGAGCTCTACCAGAAGCTCCTGAACCGCTGGAACGTGGAATACGACGAAACGCAGTCCATCGGTAAGCGCTACCGCCGTCAGGACGAACTCGGCACGCCGTTCTGCGTGACCGTCGACTTCGACTCGGTGGGCGAGGGTGAATCCGATCCGGCAAAGCTCGGCTACGTGACGGTCCGCGAACGCGACTCCATGAAGCAGGAACTGGTGAAGATCGACGAACTCGAAGCTTACCTGTCCGCAAAGCTCGGCTGCTAGTTGAGATGCAAAGGGAACCTCATGGTTCCCTTTGGAATCCTTCCTAGAAGTAGGTAAAAGGGCCCGGAAACGGGTTCTTTTTTTTGTTTTTAGTCACTTATTTTCTTGAAAAAAGCGCTTTTTTCACTTAAATCGGGCTTTTTTTTGAAAAAAATATATATTTAAGGAAACTTTAACAAAAACTATAGGAGTATCCTTATGAAGTTCAAAATGCTGGGCCTTGCCCTTTCTCTCACGGCTGCTTTCGGTCTCATGGCTTGCGGCGACGACAGTTCTTCCTCTGCATCCGACAACAAGCTGCCGGAAAAGGTAAAGACCCTTGAAGAGGCTCTGAAGCTGGATTGTAACGCCGACCTCAAGTGCCAGATGGTCTTTGTTGAAGAGGACATTGTCAAGGATTACTTCTACTGCGACGGTAAGGAAATGAAGGCCTATACTATCGCTGATGCAGCCGTTTGCCCCAAGGGTGAAGACGGCGATGATGACGACATTCCCAATGTTGAAAAGTGCGAAGTCAAGAAGGAAGGAGACAAGGTCCTTGTCAAGATGGTGGCCGACGGTATAGCAGAAGACCTTACCTTGACTATTGACGCCGAAGGTGTTATCACTGAAGTTGCCAAGTTCGAAGCTAAGATTTCCAAGGATGATTTTGACAAGGCCTGCAAGGAAGCAAAAGACGACGATGACAATGAAGTTCTGAGCACGGATTGTGATGAAAGTGCCAAGACCATCACTCAGACCTATAAAGACGAAGATATCAAGAATGTTGATGAACTGGAAGGAACCAATGAACTGATGTGCCAGATGCTGCTTGATCCCGAAGGTGCTATCAAGGACCTTGCCAAGGATCTTGAAGACGCTTTTGGCGATGATGGCGACGATGCTAGCGCCGACGAAGAATAAGCATTTTTAGAATTATAAAATTAGCCCCGGTTCAACCGGGGCTTTTTCGTTTTAGACGTTTACGATTAGGGCCTAGCCACTCGCAACTCGTTACTCACAACTCGTTACTATCAAGCCTTAATTACAGTATCCTTGGCAAGAACTACGATGCCGGAATCGGTCACATGGAATAGCTTCTTGTCACGTTCCAGGTCGTAGCCGATTTGGAAGCCTGCAGGAATATGCAGTCCTTTCTCGATGATGGCACGGCGCACCTTGGCGCCTGGGCCGATGGTCACGTTCGGGAATAGGATGGCTTCTTCCACCAGGGCATCTTTCTGGATGGTGACGCCCGGGCTTAAGATGCTCTTGACCACGGTGCCTCCGCCGATGATACAGCCCGAAGACACGATGGAATCGATGGCTGCACCCTGGTGAGCGTTACCTTCGCCGGCAAAGAACCTTGCAGGAGGCTGGTTCCAGTTGTAGGTGCGGATAGGCCAGTAGTTGTTGTACAGGTCGAAGGGCGGGTTTTCGGAGCACAGGTCCATGTTGGCCTCGAAGAAGGCGTCAAGGGTTCCCACGTCGCGCCAGTAGCCCTTGGTGCTTGCCTGCTCGCCACGGACGATGTTGGTGTTGAAATCGTACACGTAGACGGGGTAGTCCTTGTAGAGGCTCGGGATAATGTGCTTGCCGAAGTCGGTGGCGCCGCTCGCGGCACCCTTCATGAGTTCCCGGACCAGGAACTTGCTGGTAAAGATGTAGTTGCCCATGCTGGCGAGGCAGTAGCCGGGGTTGCCGGGCATTTCTTTCGGGTTCTTGGGCTTTTCCTCGAAACCGATCATTCGGTTGTCCGCATCCACCTCGATAATGCCGAATTCAGAAGCTTCGGACACGGGCACCGGGATGGCCGCAATGGTGAGGAGGGCGGCGCGACTCAGGTGGAAATCAATCATCTGGTTGATGTCCATCTTGTAGATGTGGTCGCCTCCGAAGATGGCCACCAGGTCGGGGCGCTCGTCGGTAATCAGGTTGATGTTCTGGAAAATGGCGTCTGCGGTACCGCGGTACCAGTCGTCGCCGGTACGCATTTGGGCGGGCACCAGGTCCACGTACTGGTCCAGGCTCGCGTTCAGGTTCCAGGCGGCGGAGATGTGCTTGTTCAGGGAGTCGCTCTTGAACTGAGTCAGCACCTTGATCTTGAAGATGCCGGAATTGATAAAGTTGTTCAGCACGAAGTCGATGATACGGTAGGTTCCCCCGAAGTGGACTGCGGGTTTTGCCCGGTCCCGGGTGAGGGGTTGAAGACGGCTACCTTGACCGCCGGCCATGATCATGCAAAGGATGTTTTTTTGATGCTCTCTAGAGTAGGACCAGTTCATATATCCTCGGTAAAAATGCTTATTTGCTTGTTCACCACTAATTTACCTTATTTTTTTATAAAAAACACAAAAAAAGGAAAAAAGCACCTTTTTTTAGGAGGTTGGACCTTTAGCCGGGGTCCGAATTTTTGTAAATTATAGCCCGTTCGAAATTATCGAAACTTAACGTTAAACCAAACAGGAGCTCATAATGAGTCTTACCCTTAACGATATCAAGCACCCGAAGATCAGTACTTGGGTGAATGAAATGATTGCCATGTGCGAACCGGACAACGTCGTTGTCGTTGACGGCTCCAAGGAAGAATACGATGCCCTTATGCAGAAGTGCGTCAAGGCTGGCCTCGCCACGAAGCTCGCCAAGAAGGAAAACTGCTACCTGTTCCGTTCTCTCCCGTCTGACGTGGCCCGCGTCGAATCCCGTACCTTCATTTCCTCTGTGAAGGAAGAAGATGCAGGTCCGACCAACCACTGGATCGACCCGTCTGAACTCAAGCAGACGATGCGTAAGCTCTACAAGGGTTGTATGCACGGCCGTACCATGTACGTGATTCCGTTCTGCATGGGCCCGCTCGGCTCTCCGATTTCCAAGAACGGTATCGAAGTCACGGACTCCGAATACGTCGTTCTCAACATGGACATCATGACTCGCGCCGGCAAGAAGGTTCTCGATATCTTCAACGCTGACGTGAACGCTGAATTCGTTCCGTGCCTCCACTCTGTGGGTAAGCCGCTCCGCGAATGCGAAAGCGACAACGGCATCTGGCCCTGCGCTGACGTTGAATACAAGTACATCACGCAGTTCCCCGAAGAACGCCTCATTTGGTCCTACGGTTCGGGCTACGGTGGAAACGCTCTTCTCGGTAAGAAGTGCTTCGCTCTCCGTATCGCTACCGTTCTCGCTCGCGACGAAGGCTGGCTCGCTGAACACATGCTCATCCTCAAGCTCACCAACCCGAAGGGCGAAGTCAAGTACGTGACTGGCGCATTCCCGTCTGCTTGCGGTAAGACGAACCTCGCCATGCTCATCCCGACTATCCCGGGCTGGAAGGTCGAAACCATCGGTGACGACATTGCATGGATGAAGTTTGGCAAGGATGGCCGTCTCTATGCTATCAACCCGGAAGCTGGCTTCTTCGGCGTTGCCCCGGGTACTTCTG
>DFTB01000016.1 GCA_002382975.1 Fibrobacter sp. UBA4223 | reverse complement strand
CAACTTTCGGGGTTCACATCACTAGCGGGAGCTCAGACGCCGCCCCCGCAACGCCCCGGCGAATTCTGGTGCTGATCCGATTTATTCCAAGTTGGAATAATTTAAAATTGGTGTTTTGGGTAGAAACTGCTTGTTTTATTATTGATTGGGCATGTTTTTTTTGTGAAAGAAGTTTTTGTTGTAAATTTTTGTTCGTTTCTTTACGGTTTGTGATATATTTATTTACGAAGTGAGAAAATTCAAAAAAAAGGAATGCTATATGGCCAAGACAATCAAATTCAATTTAAAGTGCGATAATTCTTCCATTAGGACTTTGGATGATCTTCGCGAACATTTCTGCATACAGGATGTTTTGAATTACTATAAGAATGGTCTTTTGACCCGTTGGTTGGATGTTCAGGGCTATGCAGAAGAACTTGGAAAAATTAACGACATTAAATCTTCTTCTGATGAAGACTTGGTTGTTCAGATTTCGAAAATTCTGAATGTGGAATGTGATGAAAACGTTATCAAGGAAAGCCTTACAATTATTGAATATGAAAAAAATAATGACAGCATTCATCAGAAATATGCAGATGGCTTGGATAAGGAATATGATGTTCTTAAGAGTTACCAAACTCGTTACGAAGAGTTGTTGAATAAGATTGTCGAAAACAATGAAGATTATTCTAAAATCAAGGCGGCAACTAAAATACTGATTAAAGATTTTAGTTGGATGTTGGATTTAGATTTTGAAAATCTTTTTTACAAGATGAAAAATTTGGCTCCGTTGGCGTTATTCTGTTTCGTATCCTTTGACGAACTTCGTAAGTATTATGTGCCGGAGCTTATTGTTGCGGCAGATGGCAAGGAGTCTCTCGATGTCGATCTTCAGTATGGGGATATAGAGAAATGTCGGTATTATGAGAATAAACGTCGTATCTATAATTGTATGTGTAAGTTCCTTCAGGAAGAATCTTTGAAATGCATATTAAAGGATAATCTTAAAATTTTCTCTGAAAATACAGATTCGTATTGGAAAGATATTGAACCTGATGAAACAAAACGGTTTATGATTTTGTCCATGGGTTCCGAATCTAGGGTTCGAGCATTAAAAGACAAGGGAACTGAATTAAGATCTGGTGATGTAAACAATATGTTTGTCATCTTAAAGGGAATTGACTTTAAAAACAACTACAACAACAGTCTTCTGTATATGGAGGTGTAGCCATGCAGAAAAATGCTGTTGATATATTGACGTCTTACGTAGACGCTCTTCATCCGATTATATACATCAATCATTTTGATTTTAAGGTCATTGATGATGTTATATCCAAGGTTTCCGAAAAAGCAAAGAAAGTCGAATTTAACAATGCGCTAGGATTTGTTGATTTTCAGAATAAACATCCGATGCTTGAAGCGTCACTAGAATCCTTTTTGAAGCAGACGATGGATTATGGCTTTGACCGAGAAACATTTGTTATTCTAAAAGATGTTCATAATGAACTTAAGAATCCTAAAGTTATTGCCCTGCTCAAGAAAATAGCGGAAGATAATGTTTATCGGGAAGGCTATCGCGAAACAGTTTTCATTGTGTCTGAAGTGTTGGTGATTCCGGAGGAACTGGAAAATCTCATCACTATTTTTGATGTTCCGTTGCCGGATCTAAATGAAATCAAGGGTATTGTTGCTGACTATGCGAAAGATCTTGATATAAAGGTTGAATCGGATGTTGTAGATGAAATTGCACTATCATTTAAAGGACTGAACGAGTTTCAGATACAGCAGATTTTAAATCTTGCTTATAGAGATGGTGGGGATATCAAGGCTAGCGATAAACAGCTGATTATAACCGAAAAACAACAACTGGTAAAAAAGGCCGGTATGCTCGAAATCGTTAACTTCCATGAAAAGGTTGATGATATCGGTGGATTAAATAATCTGAAGCAATGGCTGCGCCGCAAGGCGGAAATATTTAAGGATCTTGATCGCGCCATTAAGTTTGGGGTTGATGTCCCTAAAGGTATTCTCATTGTGGGTATGCCCGGTTGTGGAAAGAGCTTGACTGCGAAGGCGACGGCAAATCTTTTTGAACTGCCTCTAGTCCGTTTGGATGTCGGCCGGTTGCTCGGAAAATATGTGGGGGAATCGGAAAATAACATGCGCAAGGCGTTAAAGCTTGCCGAGGCGATTAGCCCCTGTGTTTTGTGGATTGATGAATTGGAAAAGGCTTTTGCCGGTGTAGGCAGTTCTATTGGCGGAAACGAGGTGACGACACGCTTGTTTGGCCAGTTCCTGACTTGGATGCAAGAGAAGGAGAGTTCTGTCTTTATTGTGGCGACGGCGAATAATATTGCAAAAATGCCACCTGAATTTATGCGTCGTGGTCGTTTTGATGAATTGTTCTTTGTCGATTTGCCTGACCCCGATGAGCGTCGGTCGATTTTGCGGATCCACTTGGAAAAGAGAGGTAAGTGGAATTCTGAAATAGATACTATTGCTTTGACAAAGAAAACAGATGGTTATAGTGGCGTTGACTTGGAAGCAGTCGTAAAAAATGCTATCGAAGAGGCTTTTATAAACGATGTTCCTGTTATAACGACGAATGATTTGCTGAATTCCGTGAAGAAAACGAAGTCTATATCGGTGACTTTGAAGGATAAGATTGATGAACTTCGTAAGGATATTCAAAAGTATGACTTTATGGAAGCAAATTGTGCTGGTAAAAATGGAGGGTAAGGTATGCCAGATCAAAACTATGACATGAATAAAGAGCAGCTAGAAGAGTTCGGAAAGATATATAAAGAGTTCGAACAAGAGGCTCTTGCACATCAAGGAGAAGATGCGACACAGTGGATGGCAGAGGCCTTGTGCAAGCGTCTTCCTGATATGCCAAAAGAAGATGCTGATGCTTTTGTCAGGGATGCCTTAAAAAGCCAACAGGTTACGCGAGAGAAAAAGGAATCGCTTTCCAAGGCGATGTCTCAAGGACGAGACAAATACAATTGGTTCGCGTCGGAGATAGATTCGGTTGCATCGGGTGCATCTGTTGGCTCGGTGATGTCCTGTAATTATCTGAACAGCTTGAGTTCGCAACTAGTCGAAAGCAATAAGGCGATGGCCCGGGCCATGATGAATCAATCTGGAACGGTTAGTAAAAATCCGAATCTACATGGCTTTATTTTTGAACAACATCATGTCGAAACTCTTAATATGAGCCAAACGGCGAGAATGGAATCTGGTCGTGTAGCACGTATACCTGATTCATCCCATGGTTATACTCGTAAGGGCGTTGATATTGCCATAGATAATGTTGATTCAGGTCAAAAATATGCGCAAAAATTTCAGGCAAAAGATTGTAAGACTCCTGAGGCGACAAATCAGGCTCTTCGGAAAGATGGGGGGTACCGTGGACAAAAGGGGCTTGTTCCTGATGGTCAGGAAGGTAGCATAAAGAATGCTGTAAATCAGATAGAGACACCCAGTGGTGCAACAAGCAATCCTATATCTTATGAGCGGACCAAGCAAATTCAAGAAGAGGCGCAGAGCGGCAATTTTGACAATCTCTTGAATTGGAACGAATACAAGATGAGGGACTTGAGTGTTGGCATTGCTAAAAGTGCCGCTTGCGCGGGTGTTCTAGGTGCGGGCATGAGCGCAGGCATGGAGATAGTCTCGAAACTTGCAAATGGAGAACAGGTTGAAGCGGAAGATGTTGCTTTGGCTGCGATCAAAGGTGGTGCGACATCGGCAATGCTCGATGCGACGACTTGTGCAGTTAAAGTCGCTGTAGAGAAGGATGTCATCACTTTCATTCCTAAGGGAACATCAGCAGCGACTATTGCTAATGTCGCCTTTGTTGCCGTTGAGGATATAAAGATATTGTCTCAAATTGCTGATGGGGAGTTAGGCCTTAAAGAGGGCCTAGAAGAAATTGAAGCGACCACGATATCGGCCGCTGCGGGACTAGCTGTTGCCGAAGGTGTTGGCGCGGCAGTTGGCTCCGCTGTAACATCTCTTATTGGTATGCCTTTTGTTGGCGCTGCTGCTGGTGCTGTAGTTGGAGCTGTTGCTTACACAGCCACGGCTACACTATGTAAGGCGGTCGTGAAGGGTGCGCAAATGGTTCGCGATGTGGCTTGCGATGCGTTCTGTGCTGTTGCAGAAGGCGTTGGGAGTGTAGTGAGTTCTGTTTGTGATTTTGTTGGAGATTGTTTTGATTCTTTTTTAAGTCTTTTTGATTGATTTTAAAACAGTATTCAATTAAACAGGAGTTTCTTATGAAATGTACAAAATGCGGTGAAGAACTGAATGAAAAATGGGCAGTATGCCCGTTTTGCGGTACGGAAGTGCCGAAAACTCCAAAAACAATTGACGAGTTTCTAAAAGAATTCGTTGACGAATATGGTCCGTCCATATTCAAAGAAGAGAATAACAATCGCCTAGATCGTTATATGGGGGATTGGCCCGAAATGTATGCTGATGACCGCGATGTTATTAAGTTGCTTCAAATAAAAAATATTCCTGATCGCTTAAGTTCAGCTTTGGATATGCCCTCCGAAGAACAAGGTGCGATTGTACAAGAATCGGCAAATGTCCTATGTGATAAATTCGGAATAAATGGGGATTCTGCTGCGAAGATGATTTCTTTGATTACCGATGCGATTGGGTTAAAGACGGATGTTGTTGTTGGTGATGGAAAGGGAACCTTCAAAGATCCTCGCGATGGACAAGTGTACAAGACTTGTAAGATTGGCGACCAAGTTTGGTTGGCGGAAAACTTGAAATATGATGTTGGTGAAGGATGTTGTGTTTATGAAAATGATTATAAGTATCTTGACAAATATGGGTATATGTATTCTCTTAATGCTTTGGCTAAAGCAGTCCCTGAAGGGTGGCACTTGCCTTCGATTGAAGAAGTGACATCTATGGAAAAATTTATCATTAAAGAAAAACGTTGTAAGTCAGCCATTCCGCATTTGAAGTCAAATAAATGGACCAATATGGGTGATGAAGATGTGGATGATTCGATGAAAGAATTCTATAAGGATATCAATGTTGATGTTGAGGAAGGGAGAGGTCTAGATACCTATGGATTTTCTGCATTGCCGGGAGGGTATCGTTGTGGATTTTTGATTCCTTTTTCCTCTCGGGGGGAAAATACTAAATGGTGGTTAAAATGGACAAATCAAAAAAATAAAAATCACTTTTATGAAACTGGTTGGGAAATAGATCGCTCCAGTACTTATATCAGTTTTGATCGTTGGGATAATCGATCTGCGGTAGAGGGCCTTTATTTCTATGTTCGTCTCATCAAGGATTAATCTGTTTTAAAAATTATTATAAAGGGGCTATAAGCCCCTTTTATGTTATATCTTTTAATGTGTCAGTCGGGCCGTTACGGGGCAAGGCTTTGCCGAGAAGGGCGCATCTCTCTTTCAAAAATTTTCCAAAAAACTCTTGACATTCACCCCTAGAAAGTTTATATTTATAGTGCTCGAATGTGTATATGTGTGGGCGCAGTGAGGGATTGCCGCGCTTCGCTCGCAATGACAACCAGTTAAGCCCCGCCTTTTTATGCTTGTGGGCGGAAGGAGTGAAAGATGAATAAGCGTGTGTCGCCTATCGGCAAGGCTGACGGAACAACTTTTGAAAACCTTGCAGAACGGGTAAAAAATGTCCATAACGCGACAAGTTCCGTTGCCAAGGGTGCCGTAAACCAGCTGCTGACAATACGAAATTGGGCTATCGGCTGCTATATAGTCGAATATGAGCAAGAGGGGAGCGACCGAGCGAAGTACGGGGTCCGCCTATTGCAGAATTTGGCGGACAAGTTGTCCATCAAGGGGCTAGACCGTTCAATGCTTAATATATGCCGATTGTTTTACATTAGGTATCCACAGATTTGTGCGACAGTGTCGCACAAATTGTAAATGATTGACAATTCTAAGTATCCAATCAGCACTCAGAGCTTGAATAATGTTGGAAAAGAGCGCTCCAACGAGATTTGTGATTCAGTGAATCACAAATTCATGACGCCGCCAGAAATTCTGCTGACCCATTTGTCATTCACCCATATTAGGGAAATTCTTTCCATCGCCGATCCAATGGAACGCTTCTTTTACGAATTGGAATGCATCAAGGGCACATGGAGCGTGAGGGAACTTCGCCGACAAATTGATACGAAGCTCTATTTCAGAAGTGGGGTTAGCAAAAAGCCGGAACTACTGTTGCAACGGGTGGAAAAAGGTGGTGCTGACGCGGTCTTGTCGGTTAAAGATGCGTATACTCTTGATTTTTTAGATCTGGATGCCAAGGATGAATTCTCCGAAACAGAATTGGAGCAAGCAATCATGGATCATTTGCAGGAGTTCCTGTTGGAGATGGGCAAAGGGTTCTGCTTCGAGGCCAGACAAAAACGCATCATCATTGACGACGAGTATTATTTTATCGATTTGGTTCTTTACAATCGTCTGTTGCACTGCAATGTAATTGTGGAATTGAAGGTCGGCAAGTTTCGCATTGAGCATGCCGCTCAATTGAACGCCTACATCTCTTATTTCAAGGATTGTGAGATGGTGGACGGGGACAATCCCCCGATCGGGATTTTACTCTGTACGGAAAAAGGACCGAAAATGGTCCAATATGTATTAAACGGCATGGACGAGAAACTGTTTGTCTCAACATACAAGCTTCAACTTCCCGACAGGCAACAATTAGAAAACTTCTTGATTAGGGAGGTGAAGGAGATGGGACTGTAAATGAAGTTTCCTTTAATTGTGGCGAATTCGCCGTAATTAAAAGTGAAAAAGAGGTAGTCAAAAATTTTGACTACCTTGTACATGAAAAAGCCGGGGCGTTGCGGGCCGGCGACTGAGGGCCTGTTAGAGGGGGAGGCTTCCCCCTTTCAAAAAAGTTGCTTTTCTCGCCCCATTTTTGTATATTACCCCCTGCACCAGAAAAGGTGGTATTAAAAGATCGCTATCCGCGCAGGCGGGGCGGTCTTTTTTTTACCCCAAAGGAGGATAAGTGCGGAAAAAGGAAGAAAACACCGAAAACTGCGACAGCATGTCGCAGTTTTGACCCTGTATTGCTCAAAATGCTCAAAAAAAGGAACTTTTTATGGCCAAAAAGCCCGTAAAACAACAAGAATCTGAATACAATGAAATTCTGCGACAGGCTGTCGCAGTAATTAACGAAACCAGGATAAGCATCGCCCGCCAACTCAATGCGAGCGAGAATACCGCCTATTGGGAAATAGGTAAACTGCTTCATGAACGGAAACTGGAAAGTAAGCATGGAAACGCCGTTGTCAAACGTCTTTCGGTTGATTTGAAGGAACGTTTTCCTGATATGGGGTTGTCTCCGCGAAGTTTGTGGGATATGAAAAAATTTTATGAGCGTTTTAGTCTTAGTGCGCCAAAAGTGCAACAGGCTGTTGCACTTTTGCCTTGGGGACATATACTGTTACTGATGCGTTTTGTGGCGGGTGATGATGACCGTGCGCTTTTTTATGCAACGGAATGCGTTTCTAAGGGCTGGCCTCGCGATTTACTTGTTAATGCCGTTCAAATGCAAATGTACGAACATGCCGTTTTGAGCAACCCGGCAAATAATTTCAAAAAGACCCTTCCTGAGAACCAGGTCGAATTTGCGAACGAAACATTCCGAAGTTCGTATAACCTTGGTTTTTTAGGCGTAACCGATTCCTTAGAGGAAGTTGAACTTGAAAAGAAACTGGTTGAAAAAGTTAAGCAGTTCCTTCTTGAGTTGGGCAAGGGCTTTGCCTTTATTGGAAATCAACATGTTTTGGAATACAATGGTAAAATAAGAAAGGTCGATATGCTTTTCTTTAATCGCCAGTTAAGAAGTCTTGTGGCTATAGACCTGAAAATTGGCGAATTTAAGCCGGAATATGTTGGTAAAATGAATTTCTATCTGTCTTTATTAGATCGTCTGGAACGTGGTGAAGATGAAAATAGGTCTATAGGAATTATTTTATGCGCAACAAAAGATTCCGTTGAGGTTGAACTTTCTCTAGATGGTGTCGATAAGCCCATTGGTGTTGCTGATTATCAATTGTTGTTACCTAAGGCTGAGTTGCAGAAAGTCCTTACGGATGAGGTGAGGGCGTTTAATGCTGAGCAAAATCGTGCTTTACCAGCGGTCGGGTGAACTGGCATGAGAAATCATGCGTGCAAATTATGCACATATGATTACATTGGGGCCTATTTTTTTTCCGAAAAAGGAGGTGGCCAAAAATTTTGACCACCTTGCCAAGTTGAAATTGATGTCAAATTTTTGATATCAAACCCCGCAGCCAACAAGATTACCACCATCATGCAGATAGAATACACGCAGGCATACCACTGCATTATGGAGATGCTGAAAAAGGGGCTAACCAACCCCTAGAACACGAACTGCTTGCCCGCGAACACGCCCAAAGAAATCAGGTCGCCTTCGGTCACCCCCAGGAAAAATCCGGTGGGGTGGGCGTAGGTGTACTTGCGGGCTCCGACCCAGTCCCCGATAGTGCCCTTGTACACGTCGTCGAATTCGATGGTGAAGTTCCCGAACTTTCCGTTCTTGCCGAAACGCACGCCAATCCACCAGGCCGATGCAGGCGCAAACCCGTTTCTCGCGTCGGAGTTGTCGATATAGCCGATGTCGCCCAGGTCTTCACGGACGTCGTCGTAGTCGGAGTCTCCCTGGTAGGCCTGGATACCGCCGGCCACGCCCAGAATGATATACTTGCCCAGGTTGGCGTCAATTCCTAGCAAGATACGTTCCTGCAGGTTCCAGAAACCGTAGGACTTTTTGCCTTCGCCGGTTTTCAGCCAGTCGTTGTAGTTGTCAGACCCGTTGATGCTGTAGGACTTCTGCTTCTCTTCGTTGGTGAAGGTGACTATGTCGTTGCAGTCGGCGTCTTCGTCACAGCTGAACTTGAGGGATCCGCCGTAGCCGCCCACTGCGGCACTCACGAAAAAGACGCTTCCCAGGCGGTAGGTAGCGCTCACATTACCGCCGCCGCCGTTCATCTGTTTGATGTTGTCCGCGTCGCCGTTGTGGGCCCAGAATCCGGAGGCCGCCACTTCGACTTCGGAGACTGCGCTATCCGAGGTGGCCCTGTGGGTCACGGGAGCGGGCATGGAGGCCGCACCCATGGAGTGGAGAGTGGGGGAGCATGCCGTTATCGCCATGAGTATCAAGCCGATAGCAAAAAACTGGACGAGTTTCTTCATTTTCCACTCCTTGTAAAAGAATTTCCACTCTCAAAGATAGTAAACAGTGCTTTTGAATGAAAGACCCCTTGGGTTGGACATTTTTTCTAATTTTTTCCGCACAAAATCCCTTTTTTACGACAAGGAGTCCAACATGGGTGGCTTTTGCGGAGTGGTTTCTAAAGAAGATTGTGTCAGTGACCTCTTTTTCGGGACCGACTACCATTCACATCTCGGAACGCATCGCGGCGGCATGGCGGTGCTGAAATCCAACGGAACTTTCCACCGCTCCATCCACAACATCCAGAACACTCCCTTCCGCAGCAAGTTCGAGCACGACCTGGCCTCCTTCTCGGGCAACATGGGCATTGGCGTTATTTCGGATACAGACCCGCAGCCGCTGGTCATGACCTCCAAGCTCGGTACGTTCGCCATCGTGACTGTGGGCTTGATTACGAATATCGAAGAAATCAAGAACGAACTGTTCAAGAACAACTGCATGCAGCTCCAGTATTCCACCACCAGTGGAATGGTGGGGCCCACCGAAGTGGTGTCCGCCCTCATTGCCACTCAGGATTCCATCGTCGACGGTCTCAAGTATGTCCACGAAAAAGTCAAGGGTAGCTGCTCCATCCTTTTGATGGACGAAAAAGGCAAGTTCTACGCCAGCCGCGACAGGTGGGGCCGCACGCCTATCGTGCTGGGCAAAAAAGACGGCGCCATGATTGCCCTGCAAGAGAGCTGCGCCCTCCAGAACCTGGGCTACGAACACGTGCGCGACCTGGGCCCGGGCGAAGTGGTGGAGCTCACTCCCGATGGCGACACCACGCTGGTCAAGCCCGGCGACAAGATGGCCATCTGCTCTTTCCTCTGGGTCTATTACGGTTACCCTGCCTCCTGCTACGAAGGACGCAACGTGGAAATGACCCGCTACCGCTGCGGCTCCGCCCTTGCAAAGCGCACTCCCACCGAAGCCGACGCCGCCTGCGGAATTCCCGACTCCGGAACTTCCCACGCCCTCGGCTACGCCCACGAGGCAGGCATCAAGTTCGCCCGCCCCTTCGTCAAGTACACGCCGACCTGGGCCCGCTCCTTTATGCCGCAAGACCAGAAACAGCGCGAGCGCGTGGCCTCCATGAAACTCATCCCCATTCCGGGGCTCATCAAGGACCGCCGTCTGGTGTTCTGCGACGACTCCATCGTCCGTGGCACCCAGCTCGGCAAGCAGGCCCAAAAGCTCTACTCCCTGGGCTGTAAAGAAACCCACATGCGTATCGCCTGCCCGCCTCTCGTGTTCCCCTGCAAGTTCATCAACTTTTCCCGCAGCAAGAACGAATACGACCTGATTACCCGCCGCTACATCCGCGACCAGGAAGGCGAACATCCGGACTTGGAAAAATACACCGACCCCGATAGCGATGCCTACAAGGGCATGGTGGAATACATCCGCCAGAAGCTGAACCTCACGACCCTTGCGTTCCAGCGTATCGACGACCTGATACACGCCATCGGGCTCCCGGCCGAACAGCTCTGCACCTTCTGCTGGACCGGCAAGGACTACGCGGAGACCGGCGACTGCTACCACTGCCCCTGCGAAGGCGGCGAGTGCGCTTGCCACTCCAAGAAAGACAAGGAATAGTCCATATTAAAAAGGGGGAAGAATCCCCCTCGCTACATAATAGACGAAAGAACGCTTCGCTTCCGGCTTCGCTATAGACGAATGACGAAAGATACGGTGAAAAGCTATCGTCTTTCGTCTATAGGCGCTCTGCGCCGTTCTTTCGTCTATTATTTCGCTACCCCCACGCCTAGGGGCCCTGCCCCTAAGACCCCGCGGTATTTCTCGTCATCCTCGCGAACAATCTCGTCATCCTCGCGAACAAACTCGTCATCCTCGCGACCTGTGGTGAGCGAAGTCGAACCAAGGCGAGGATCCGCTATCATCTCGGCGTATCAAGACCCCGAAATCTCTTTAGCCTTCGCCTCGATTTCGGCGATGGCCTTTTTACGACCTTCGGCGCTATCTTCGTTAGAGAGCACGATGTTCACGAACACGGAGCCCGCAACAACGGCGTACACATGCTTGCTGAGAACCTTGGACTGTTCGCCATTGCGGATGCCGAAACCGCCCAGCACCTTGGCGCCACCCTTACCGACGGTATCGATAAAGTCCAGGGTCGCCTGGTCAATAGTCGTCTCGCTGCCGGTCGTGCCCGCACGGAGTGCGGCATAGATGTACTTGAAACCCTTGGAAGCCATGGTTTCGAGGCGTTCCTTCGTCATGGAGGGTGCGGCCACCGGGATGTTTTCAAGACCGTGCTTCTTGCAAGCCTCGGTCAAACCTTCGTCTCCGTCAAACGGCAAGTCCGGAATGATGCAGGCGGAAACGCCGGCGTCCTTGCACATCTTGACGAAATTTTCGACGCCTGGCGTAAAAGCCAGGGAGCCGTAGGTCATGATGTAGATGGGCGTCTCGGGATGGCGTTCGTGAATCTGCTTCACGATGGCAAGTCCCTGCTTGGTGGAGTAGCCCTTTTCCAGCGCAATGGTCGATGCCGTCTGAATCGCCGGACCGTCGGCGCTGGGGTCGCTGAAGGCCAGCTGAATTTCAAGGATGTTGGCGCCACCCTTCACAAGAGCGTCGGCGATGGCGATAGAAGTTTCTGCGTCCGGAAACCCGGCAATGAGATGAGACATTAGGTTCATGATAGGTGTTAGGTTGTAGGTGATAGGTTTTAGGTTATGGTTTCGGGATTTGGCATTACAGACTTTTTTTTGATTATAGGGCGGCATTGCCGCGATTAAAAGGTTTTAAGATTGGGATATAATTTGTCATGTTCGCGGAGGCGAACATCCGCTGAAAATGCGAGCGGATCCTCGCCTGCGCGAGGATGACATTCCTCAAAGCGAGTTTACGAGCGACCTCATAGCTCATAGCCTCATACTCTCCGCGTCGTGGATGTCCTCGTTGTTTTCAAGGCGAACAAGTTCCGCCTTCAGGAATTCCTTCCACTTTTCGGGGCGGAACACCGGGCTCGTGATAAAGATGTCCTTGTCACCGCGGCCGCTCATGTTGATGACCAGCGCCTTGTCCTTAGGAAGTTCCTTCGCAATCTTCATGGCGGCGGCGCCGGCGTGAGCACTTTCGAGGGCGAAGAGAATGCCTTCGTTGCGGGCAAAGAACTTGACCGCTTCAAGAGCTTCCTTGTCGAGGATTGCCGTGAATTCCACGCGGCCAGATTCGCCGAGGGCAGCGAGCTGCGGGCCGATTCCCATATAGTCGAGGCCTGCCGAAATGGAACGGGTCGGCAGCGACTGACCGTCTTCATCAATGAGGAAGCGACTCTTATAACCCTGCAGAATGCCTTCGCGGCTCGCGTTACCTGTCATGCGGGCGGCGTTTTCACCCTTGTTCGGGCCGATTCCGCCGGCTTCTGCACCGATTAGGCGTACATTCTTGTCTTCGATAAACGGTGTGAATACGCCAATAGAATTGCTGCCGCCACCAACGCAAGCGACAACGGCTGCAATATCAATGTTGCGTTCGGCAGCCTGGCGTTTGACTTCTTCACCGATAATCGACTGGAAGGTGCGAACGATATCAGGGAACGGAGCAGGGCCGAGGGCGGAACCGAGCACATAGTGCGTGTTCTTGAAATTCGTAGCCCAGTCGCGCATGGCTTCGTTCACAGCATCCTTAAGGGTGCGGCTACCGCTGGTAACCGGCACCACCTTGGCACCGTACATTTCCATGGTGGCCACGTTGGGTTGCTGGCGACGTACATCGACTTCGCCCATATAAACAACGCATTCAAGGCCAAGTTTTGCGCAGGCCGCTGCGGTAGCGAGCCCGTGCTGACCGGCACCCGTTTCGGCAATGATGCGGGTCTTGCCCATCTTCTTCGCCAAAAGGCACTGGCCGATGGCGTTGTTGATCTTGTGGGCGCCCGTGTTGGCGAGACCTTCCAGCTTGATGTAGATCTGCGCGCCACCCAACAGTTCCGTTGCCGTCGGAGCGTAATACAGCGGCGTTTCGCGGCCAATGTAGTCGCGCTGGATGATATGGAGCTCTTCAAGGAATTCCGGATCATGGATGTACTTGTTGAAGGCCGCTTCCAGGTCGTCGAGCGGACGGCGGATGATTTCGGCAACGTACTTGCCGCCGAACTTGTCAAAGAAACCGTTGTCAGAGGTAATCATAGTCATTAGTTGTTTTTGTTAAAGTGTCATCCTGAGCGAAGGGCGAAGCCCGAAGTCGAAGGATCTATTTTAAGGTTTATTCTTATTGGTTAAAGGTTCTCGGGAAAAAAAATTAAAGGCCTTCGGGAGTCCGAAAGCCTTTTTCAATTCTTGGTTGCAAACACTTGATGAAAACAGCAAACCGGACTCTATTTCGTAGAGCCCCACCACCAACGGTTGAAACGGATTACTGCATTCATCTTCATGTGCCAAAATTTAGGAAGTCACGACCCCATTGGCAAGGGATTCCTCACAAAATAACACAAAAAATAAGGCGTCGGGAACACCGAGCGCCTTTTTAAACACTGGATGAAAATGGCAATACCTAAATCCCTTCTTTGAGAACCTCGTCGATAGCGGCGCTAGCGTCAAAGCGGATTGCCAAATTCATCTTAATGACCTCAATATATATACTAATTCGTTGTCTGTCAATAGGTTACGGATCTATTTTTGTAAAAGTTTTTTGTCAAAAAACGCAATTTGGGGCCTGTTTAGCCCCATTTGTCGAAAAAATGACTCCTTTTAGCCGTTTTTTGCTTATATTTATGACGACATAGTTTAGAGTTCGCTCTTATTCAGACAGCTGGAAAACGACCAAAATTTCATCGTCTAGGGATAAGGCCGAAACCTCACGCCGCTTGGTGTGGGTCGTTTGTGCCTTTTAGACGATTGGGTTACTTGGTCGTTACCTCAGCTGTTTAGGGTGCTTGCGGTTCCACACCTTTTTTTTGTTGTGGCGAAAGTGCTCCGGGTACGGCGGGCTCCGCAGTTTGAGGATGCCCATGGGTAAAATCTTATTTGGTCTGGTTTTTATGCTGGTCGCGACAGTCTCCTTTGCGGAGGGTCTTTGCGTACAGTTTTGTGTGGATTGCTCCAGAAATCCCGAAGGGGCGTCCTGTGCCAAAATCGATCAGGTGTGCGGGAACTGTCCGGCTATTTTGGATAGTATACGGCAGGATTCCATTTCTGCTGTAGCCAGGGCAGATTCTATCAAAAAAGCAATGGAAATTCGTGATTCTTTGCAAAAAGAAGATTCCGGCATGTTGGCTCAGTTGATATTGAACAACTGCAAGAGTGATTCCTGTAATTACGAGGTGACGGTCAACGAAGGCCGGTTGGGTCATGTCCGTGGCAAGAAAGGTAACAACGCGGCAAAAGCGGACTCCGTGAAGAATTCCGTTTCACTTTTGCCTCCGATGAGCGAAGAATGTCAAGGTTTCTGTGAAATGTGTAATGCAGAGCAGCAATCCGACACGATATGCTTAAAGATTGAAACCCAGTGCCGATGCAAGGCTTATTTGGAACAGGACCGCAAGTTGGCGGAAAAGGCAAAATCGGACAGTATCGCCGCTGCGGAAAAAACTTTAGCGCGGGAAAATGTTTCCCAAAAGGTTGCCGACGGCATTTTTGGCTACTGCAACAAAAAACCGGAGGCTAGTCCTTGTTCCCTTTCGGTGAACCTTGCCGGTGAAAAATTTGTTACGGTGAAAATTGTGGACTTGTCTAGCGGAAATCAGATTGCCGTTGTCGTGGATACGGTAAAGGTTGTTGTAGAAGAACCGAAGGCCGACACCCTTGCTGATACGGCGATGGTGACCGTGAATGAACCAAAGGCTGATACGGCTAAGGCTGATACGGCTAAAACGCCAGAAAAAGTAGAGAACCCGATTCCGCCCACGCAAAAATTTTACATAGGTGTTTCGTTAGCTATGGAAATGTTCAATGAAAAGGAAGTGGCCAACTATCGAGTAAATTCGATAGATCGTCCTTTTATTTCTTCCGGTGATGGCTTGTCTACTGATCATATTGGTGTGAGCCTAGGCTTCTTATTGCGGTGGTATCTATACCGGTTTGGCTCGTTCCAGACGGGGTTAAACGTCCTATTCCATCACGGTGATTATACAATCGACGAAGATGACTTGTATATCTATAATATTGGCCGAGGCGATGGTGAAATTGATTACTATACGATAATGGCGGAAATCCCATTGCAATTCCGTTTTGGAATCCCGCTTGGGAAAATAACGCATGTGAGCCCATTTGTAAGTATCTCCACGCATATTCGTAAACCGATTTATGCATGGTTGAACCACTATTATGCGGACTGGGATTGGACGGTTCAGGATTACGACTACTATAGTGGTCAATATTACAATTACACCCAAAGTTCAGAAACATCTTACGAATACTGGGGAGAAGCGTCTTATGCCGATTGGGAATTTGTTGACTACCTAGGAATCGGCTTGGAACTCTACCGTTATGTGACGATACAGTGGCAAATTCTGGTGGCCTCGATCCGAACAAATGTGGATGAAATAGAAGCCTACCATAACGGAATTGACACGTGGCGGCTGAATCTGGATGTCGCCTGGTAATGGGGAGGGAAAAATGAAAGCACTTAAATACATAACTCTGTTAATGTTTGTGTTCCTCTTTGTTGCCTGCAGTGAGGAAAGTCCTTTTGAGGTTGCCGAAGAAGACTTAAACGAGGCCGAAGAGCTTGCTGAGCAGAAATATAACGAAAGCCAAAGGGCGGAGAATTCTGTGAGCGAAGAAGAAAAATGCCGCAGGGGCATAAGTACTTATAGTGATGACTACTGTTGTACATATTATGGAGAGCGGTGTAGTTATTATTCTAGCTCTAGCTATATGAGTGACGCGGATAAGTGTTATTATGGTACGGGTGACTATAGCGCTGATTACTGCTGCACTTATTATGGTTATCAGTGCGCCTATGTTTACAGCAGTTCGTCATCCAGGTACAGTAGTTCTTCTTACTATTCTAGCAGTTCTAGTGCTGTATATTACTTGACTGCATCTAAGACGATGAAAATTACATTGACCTCCTACAAGCAGGTTTCTAGTGACTGGGATGGTTTTGATAATGCCGGAGATCCCGCGGTGTCATTCAACATTTATACCTATAGTGATGGTAATGCGGGACAAACCATATCGACAACGACTTTTATCAGTAAGGAAGATACCCGTTCTTGGAGTGGTTCTGTATCTAAGACCGTAACCATCAATAAAGGAGTCGACCAGATAGAGGTCTGTCCCAAGGTCATTGATGTGGATGTTTCGTCAAACGATATTTATACATCGGGTAACTGCGTGACTGTGTCCAACGTAGGTTATTTGAAATCTACCGATGTAAAACAACAATCGGATAATAATAAAAATTACAATCTTGAATGGGAATGGTACCTGTATTAAGGAGCGTTGATGAAAAGTTTTATTACTTGTGCAATTCTCTTGGCAAGCATGGTTCTTACATCTTGTGCAACCGTATTTCCGGTTCATAATCCTGATATGAACCGCGATGAATATGCGGGCTTGATTGCTGCCGAAAGTGAACGTACGGTCTGCTATGAAAAAGGCTTTCGTGGTGGAATGTTATTCTTGGATTTTGTTCTAGGGGCTCCGTTTTTTTGGACGCCACTGATTTTTGATGCAGCTACAGGAAAGTACACTGCCTATTATTATCATCATAACAGATGCGAAAAATATAAGGCCGAAGAACGCCATGCAAGGTATTCGCAGCAGTATCCGCAGGCCAAGCAAGAAGAAGTCAGGACGCTGAGTGAGCCAGATCCGGCTTATGTTGCACCAGTCGCACCTGCCGCTTCACCGTCTAAACCCGTAGAAAGCGAACCTCGTGAGGAGACTGCGAAAGAAAAGGTGCCTGCTCCAGTTGAGAAATCGCCTGCGGTAAAAGAAGAACCTTCTGTTCCGATTAAGGAAGAGGCTCCTGCCCCTGTAAAAGAAGAGGACGAGTACGAAGATTTGTATTAAGGAGGACCAACATGAAAAGACTTTCTTTCAAGTACATTGCAGGAGTACTCACCCTCCTTGGCGCTTTATTACAGGCTTGCTCCGGCGAGAACGGGGCCGACGGTCGCGATGCCGAAGAAGTGAACGTGGACTCGCTTGCCACGGCCATCAGGTCCGAGGTGACGGAGTCCCTTTGGGACACCCTTTACGCGAAACCGTATGTGGATACCGTCTATAAAATTCTCTTTGACAATGCTTTCGGTACGGCATGGATGGATTCCACCAGGCAAGCGCTGGTTGATAGCCTCAAGCAGGCGGATTACGATTCACTCTACGCGGCTCTTTACGATTCTGTCTATTATGACATTTACAGCCAAAGCATCATAAAGCAGCTTGATGCCTACAAATGGACCGTCAAAGAAGGGATTAATCTTGCCTTTGCAAACCAGTACCCGCTGATGTACAAGGATTACGTGAATAGTAGTGGCGATATCTATCCGGTGCCTGTGTCCGTAATAGTTCGCAATGAATGTCCTTCAGCCATATCCATTTTTGACACTGAACCCTGCAGCTGGAAAAAAATCATGGTCAAGGCCTGGATCACCGACTGGACGGATACGGGAAGTGTTTCTGGCATTGTGAATCCCGACACAACGGATGTATTCGCTCCGCCTTTAACCTTTGACATGACTAAAGCTGTCAAACTTACCGCTCCCGAAAAGGTCAATATCCAGATTCGTGCCTACGCACTGGAAAACGACCATGAAATCCTGTTCTATTCCGCATCCGAGCCGACCACACTCTATCCTGTGCAGGTCAATGGCAGTGAACTACAAGGTGTGAAAAACAGAAACTGGTGGTTTGCGGCTTGGGTCACTCCCAACATGGATTCCATTCCGAACATCCTGAACGACCTGAAGAAGAAACTTCCGGAAGGCTCCGTAAAAGTTTACCAGAAATACAGCGACGACGAAACAGTTGCTGAGAGTTCCAAGCGTGTAGTCCAGGCTGTGTACGAAGTCCTGCAAGCAAGAAAAATCACTTATCTCCAGAACAACGGTGCAGGAAGTACAGGACAAAAAATAAACTACCCCATCGAGGTCCTCCGAAGCCGCGATGGTCTGTGCATTGAAACTGCTGTTTTGTTCGCCTCCATCTTGGAAGCACTGGGAATGCAGGTATTCATTGTCAATATCCCTGAACACGCTTTTGTGGGGTGGCGCACTGACAAGAATAGTAATACGTTGGATTTTGTGGAGACAACGCTGATTGGTGGAACTTCGACATTTGCCTATGCCAACAGTTCGGGCATTGAAAAGTTCAATGAACAGCTTGATGCGGGCAGCTTCGAATCCGGTGATGCGGAACTGATTGACATTGAAGCGGTCCGTGAGTACGGAATCGTACCCAACGATATTCCGTAGTAAACATTTCTAGATGTTTCCAAAAGGCAAAAACCGCCGACTCAATCAAAGTCGACGGTTTCTTTTTTATAAGATTGCAACTTAATAGACTACAACGCAGCGAAAAGTGCCTTCAGCTTTTCGCTGTTTTTGATTCCCGGAGCGTCTTCGACACCGCTGGAGACATCGATTAGTTCGGGGTGGAATTTCTCGCAAATCGTGTCGACATTTTCGGGGGTGATGCCGCCTGCGAGCCAAAGCGGCAAATCGCCAGCTTTTTCACGCAGTAATGATTCGGGAATGGTCTTTCCTGTGCCGCCGGGAATGCCTTCCACTTTCGCGTCTAGGAGAATGCGGGGCTCGCCGTGGGTGCGGAGGTCGGCGACGGTCTGGAAATCTTCGGGAGAGCCAATGCGGGCGGCGCAGTAGTGGGCGAGGCCGGTGTCGGCTGCTGATGGTTCAATTCCGTGGAACTGGACTGCGTCAAGGATGCCTTCACGGGCGAGTTTGATAGCGGTCTTGCCTTCCTCTGAATTTGGGTCGGTAATGACGCCAACAAGAATCGGGGTTTCTGATTTGTCATTGCGAGCGGAGCGAAGCAATCTCTCCTTAAAACTGCGCACGAATTCTTCGGTGGTGAGGCGCTTGGTGTTGCTGAACACGAATCCCAGCATGTCGGCGCCCAGTTCGGCGGCAAGCATGCCATCTTCGACCCGGGTGATGCCGCAGATTTTAACGAGCGGGCGGCGGGTAGCGCGTCGTTCCGCAAACTTTTTCCAGAACTTACCGCGGGCATTTTCGCACCCGCTTTCGAACGCGACCACAACTTCTTTAGCAAGGGGCGGATTCTTGGCCACAGCTTCGCCTACGAGGATTCCCGTAAACCCGAGACTACGGGCATAGGCAGCGTCGCCAGCACTCAAAATGCCGGACTCAAAGACAGCCTTCGCCGGGAGTTTGCTACGCACCGACGCGGGAATCAGCAGGTCGGTGCGGAAAGTGGCCAGGTCGCGGGAGTTCACGCCTGCGACAATGGTTTTTGCGGCGCCTGCACCGAGTGCGCTCGTGACAACCGAAAGCTTGCGGAAATCGTCCTTTTCACGGACTTCTACAAAAGCCTGCATATCGAAAGACTGCGCACGCTTCGCCATGCGTACAAGCTGTTCGTCATCCAGAATGCGCGCAATCAAGAGCACCGCATCGGCGCCGCAACGGTAGGCGATGTCGATTTCGTCTTCGTAGAGCAAGAAATCTTTGCGGAGCACGGCGCAGGCGTGCAAGCCCTGCTGGCGGCGCTTTTCCATCAGGTCGGCTACCGCAATCAAGTCGCGGAGTGAACCCTTGAAAAAGTTTCCCTCGGTCAGCACCGACACTGCCTGGGCGTGGGCCTCGGCGTAAGTCGTTGCAAGCCCTACCGGATCCAGGTCCGGTGCAATATCGCCCTTTGAAGGCGATGCGCGCTTGACTTCCAGAATGGCACCCGCATTGCCGAGAAATTCCGTGTGGCCAACGCGACGCTTTTCAGGGATTTTAATGCCGAAATTCAGACCTAGCCGTTCGATATCCTCGCGGCGCATCCGGACAATTTTGGCTAGAATATCTTCGTTAGTCTTCAAAAGGCCTCACTCGGAGCGTGACGCCCAGCTCTTTGCAGGTCTTGCGGCAGATTTCGATTTTCTCTTCGGACATGACCTTCTCCACGACGGTCAAGACCACGTTCGGCACGTACTGCTTTGCCTTGACGGCGAAGTCCTTCAGGGCGTCGTAGGATTGAATGCCGAACTTGGACCGTGTAAGGGCCAAAAATTCTTCGGCATCCGGTGCGTTCAATGAGATGGAGACGGTGTCGAAACGGCCTTTCAGTTCAGGCGTTATGTCTTTCCCGTGGATCAGGTTTGCAAGTCCGTTGGTGTTCACTCGGACCTTCAGGTTCGGGTATTTCGCCTTCAGCTGGTCAATGATTTTGCACACATCGTCGATGCGCTCCAGAGGCTCACCGAAACCGCAGAAAATCAGCTCGTGAATGACGGAAAGGTCAAAAGCGTCGAATTCTTCCATCACGGTCTCTACGCTGGGCTCGCCGCCCTTGAGCCAGAGGGAGTTCCCTTCCATCATCTTCTTGGTCTGGCGCAGGCAAAAGACGCAGCTACAGGGGCAACGGTTGGTGATGTTTACATAGACGTTCTTGCCCTTCAAATTGCCGCTGTCCTTGAGGTTCAGGTAGCCCGCCTGTCCCACCTTTCCGGTAACCGTATATAAAATCATTTATCCTCCTCCGTCAGGTCGCGAAGGTACATCTCGACGCTAAGCCCCCAATGGGTGGGCACGTTGTTCTTTTCGCAATAGGAAATGCACTTGGAGGCGAATTCGGTGGCCCGTTTCACGGAGTCGTAGAAACCGTGCCCGTTCAGGTACATGCCAGCAATGACGGCGCTAATCACGTCTCCGGTTCCGCTCCGGTCGCCTCCGATGCGGTCCACCATGATGGTCTTGGGCGTCTCGCCACGGCTGAAAACAAAGTTCATGATTTGCTTGTCGTGGTGGATTCCCGTAACCACGATGTGCTTGGGCCCTTGGAAACTCAGCTGCTGGCACATGGCTTCCAGTTCGGCAGGCGAAAAATCGCCATCCCGATAGTCCACGTCCATCAGGGAGCAGAGCTCCGTCAGGTTGGGCGTCAAGATATCTGCGTGGCGGATCAGGTCTTTCATCTTGTTGCAGAGGGCCGGCGTGTAGGTCTTGTAAAGACGTCCGTAGTCGCCCATCACCGGGTCCACCAGGGTGAATACGCCATCCTTCTTGAAGGTCTTGATAAAATCGACGACGATGTCCACCTGCTCTTCGGAGCCCAAAAATCCCGTGGCGATGGCGTCGAAGGACATGTCCAGTTTCTTGTAGGTGTCGATGTAGTCCCGCATGCGGGGAGTGTAATCGTCAAAGTAGTATTCCGGAAACTGCGTATGGGCCGAAAGGATTGCAGTAGGCACGGCAACGGCCTGGATTTTCATGGCCGAAACCACAGGCGCCATGACGGCGATGGAGCACCGTCCGAAACCTGTAATGTCATTGATTAACGCAATCTTTTTTTGTGGCATGGTTACGCCGATTTAACCTTGTTTTTCAAGACCCAAATATAGGAAATTGCGGCGGATACGATAACGGTTATGAGTGTAGGTCCAAGGAACACGGACTCTAAATGGACCGTTACCTGGTAAACGACAAAGCCAGCAAGCCAGGCGAAAAGATTCCAGAGCCAGAACGCCTTGCCGGTTCGTCCTTGTTTGTCCAAAAAGAACGACACCAGAAGAACGGCGGCCATGGGCGCAAAGACCGAAGCGATGAGGTAGAGGAAACTGATGTAGTGGTCCATGATTCCGGAGATGGCAAGAACGGCGCTGACGGCGCTTACCACAACGCCTGTGATTTTCGGATTGAGTTTGTGGACGATAGCCTTTGCCGATTCACCTGCGGAATTTGCCGCAAGGAAATTGGTGGTGACCGTCGAAAGCACCACGATGATGATTCCGGGGATTCCAAGGCCCGCCAGGAGAATTGCCTGGGCGATATCGTTTCCGACACCGGCGCTTGCAATTTCAAGCCCGATAAAGTACATCCAGAAGCTGGCGATGGAGTAAGCGATGGCAGAAACCGCCGTAGCGCGCACCGGCTTTTCTACATCTTTGGTGTAGTCCGAAATTACCGGAAGCCAAGAAAGAGGCAAGGCCATGGAGATTTCGAAGATGTTCCAGAAACCGAGGCTATGGCCTGCGGCACTGTTTACTCCGGAGGCAGAGGGTATTTCTGCAAAAATCGAGCCTGTTCCGAACAACTTAACCGTCAAGGCGGCAAGCAAGACGACGAGCACCGCCATCACGATGGTAGTGACCTTCGCAAAACGACGCAGACCCACGAAAACCCAGAGCGCGATAAGCACCGCCAGCAGCACGCAGGTCAACGGGAACGAAATCGGAAGGTCCAGGCCCGCGAGCACGGTAGCGCCCTGGGCGTTCAGCACGGCAATCCAGGCCACCAGCTGGAAAAGGTTCAGCGACGCAAAGAACTTGGAGCCGTATGTCCCGTAGACAGAGGCTGTTGTTTCCATGGCATTCAGGCGGATACGAGCGCCGATAAGCCCCACGAAGAACAGGAATATTCCGCCGACGATATGCCCGAGAACCAGAGGCAACCACAGGGAACCCGGAGCAGCCTCGGTACCGATTTCTATACCTGCCTCAATTTCGGAAACGGAAACTGCGACGCCGAACCAGATGACGGCATTCGTAAACAAGCCTGTACGTTTTTCCATTCTACACCTGCCTTGCCAAATGTTTTTTTTCGGACGCAAATATAGAACGCTCGTTTCCGGGCGTCCAATACTTTTTATATGGCGCGAGTTATAGGTTTTGGTTATAACTATCCCTCTTTGCCAAGCCCGCCATGACGATTAGGTGAACTTTACGAGTTCGTCGCCACCTTCACTTCCTCGATCTTCTTCAGCACAGAGCCGTCTTCCATAGCCTTCATGGCCTTGTCGAAGCCTTCCTTGATGCTGGCTGCCTTCTTGCTGATGTAGAGGGCGGCACCGGCGTTCAGGGCGCAGGCGTACTTGATGCCCGGGCGGCCCTTGCCGTTCAGCACGTCGAGAGCGAGGTTGAAGTTGTCGACACCCGTACCGCCGGCGAGGTCTTCGGGATCCACGGAGGGGATGCCGAAGTCCTTGGGGTCGATGCGGTAAGTCTTGTACTCGCCATCTTCCAGGATTTCGGCGATGGTCGTCGGCATGCAGGGAGAAATTTCGTCATAGCCGTCGTCACTGATGGCGACCATCACACGCTTTGCGCCGAGGGCCTTCGCCGCCTTGGTGAAGGGTTCCAGCACGGTCGTGCTGTAGACGCCGAGCATCAGGTACTTGGCTTCGGCCGGGTTCGTGAGGGGGCCGAGCAGGTTCATGATGGTCTTCACGCCGAGAACGCCGCGAACCGGGCCCGCAAAGCGCATGGCACTGTGGTAGACCGGAGCCATGAGGAATACGAAGTTCGTCTTGTTGATGACGCTCGCAGCCTTGTCCGGAGTCATGTCGAGCTTGAAGCCTGCCGCGGTGTAGAAGTCGGCGGCACCGGACTTGCTAGAAACCGCGCGGTTGCCGTGCTTCGCAATCTTTGCACCGCAAGTTGCAGCAATCAGGCCAGAAAGCGAGCTCACGTTAAAGCTGCCCTTGCCGTCGCCGCCGGTACCCACAATGTCGGTGAGTTCGTCGCCGCTGTAGGGGAACTTGCGCTTCTTGCTGCTCAAAACCTTCGCACAACCGGCGATTTCGTCGGCAACAGGGCCCTTGCTCGAAAGTGCGGTCAGGATTGCGGCCATCTGGCGTTCGTCCATGATGCCGTCGGTCAAGTCTTCCATGAACATCTCGGCGGTTTCGCGGCTCAAGTCCTTGCCTTCGGTAAGCGTATTCAAAATGCCGCGCACGTCAAGCGGTTCGCGACGGTAATTCAGGAACGCCTTGAAGAATTCATCAGCGCGGCCGCTGGCGATAGATTCCGGGTGGAACTGCACGCCTTCAATGGGGAGTGTCTTGTGGCGAATGCCCATGATGTCGCCGTCGGTAGCACGGGCGGTCACTTCGAAGTCCGGCGAAAGCGTCGCTTCGTCAACGACCAGGCTGTGGTAACGCGTGAAGATGTTCTTCTTGCCGATAGTGCGGAAAAGACCCTTGCCGTCGAGGTCGATTTCTTCGGCGATGCCGTGCTTGATGAACTTGGCCTGCACAATCTTTGCGCCGAAAGCATAACCGATAGCCTGGTGGCCGAGGCACACACCGAGAATCGGGAGCTTGCCCGCAAAGTGCTTGATGGCTTCCACGGAGATGCCGGCGTCTTCGGGGCGGCCCGGGCCCGGGCTCACAATAAGGCGGCTCGGGGAGAGCTTTTCGATGTCGGCGATGGTGCATTCGCGGCTACGGAGCACTCGGATTTCTTCGTTAGTGATTTTTGCAAGCGCCTGGTAGACGTTGTAAGTAAAAGAATCGTAGTTGTCGATGATGATGATCATAGTTAAACTCTGTGGTTAGTGATTGGTGGGGTGAGTTGTGGGTTGTGAGTCGACGCTACGCGTCTTTGAGTTTTGAGTTTTAATAATCGCGCCTTTGGCGCCAAACTATATACTGATAACTCATAACTGATGACTCATGACTATTTTCGTCTAATTTTCCCCCTCCAGTACAGCTCTGATTGCTCCGAGCTTTTCATTCGTTTCTTCAAATTCGCGGTCGGCGTTGCTGGCCGCGACAATGCCACCACCGGCCTGCAGGCTGATGGTCTTGCCCTGCTTGAGGCAGCAACGGATAGCGATACAGAAATCCAAGTCGCCGTCGGATTCCATGTAACCTACCGCACCAGCGTAGAAGCGGCGCTTGACCTTCTCGAGGCCAGAAAGAATTTCAATCGCGCTGATTTTCGGAGCGCCGCTCACCGTACCTGCCGGGAAGCTGGAACGCAGCACTTCAATGGCCTTCTTGTTTTTCGCCACACGGCCCTGCACGTCAGAGACCAGGTGAATCACGTGGCTGAACTTTTCGCATTCCATATACTTGGTGGTTTCCACCGTACCGGCTTCGCAGACGCGACCGAGGTCGTTACGGGCCAAATCCACGAGCATCAGGTGTTCGGCGCGTTCCTTCGGGTCGCCCTTCAGGTTCTTCATCAGGGCTTCGTCTTCGGCGTCATCCTTACCGCGGCGACGGGTACCTGCAATCGGGTGAATGGTAGCGATACCGTCACGCACGCGCACGAGGCTTTCGGGCGAGGCACCGATAAACTGATGCGTGCCATAATCCAGGAAGAACATGTACGGAGACGGGTTCACCGTACGGAGCCTGCGGTAAATATCCAGTGCCGCGATGTCGCTTGCAAACTGGATGCGGCGGGAAGGCACGGCCTGCACGATGTTGCCTGCGACAATATGCTTCTGCAAGGCTTCGACCTTTTCTACGTATTCCTTGCGGGACTGTTCCAGGTCAGTCATCGTAATTCCCTTGCTGTACTGCGGTTCGGGAGCGAGGTAACTGAAGTCCAAATCGGCAAGACGTGCTTTTACGTTCTCGATGGCAACCTTCAGGTCAATCTGGTGTTCTTCGTAGTTCAGGGCGAACAAGTGAAGCTTTTCGGTAAAGTGGTCGAACACGATGTAGATGTGACCCACCAAAAATTCCGCTTCGGGAATGTTGAGTTCATCGACCTGCGGGGCAAGGCGAATGGTATCGCAGCGGGCGCAGAATTCGTAGCCCAGGTAGCCCACGCCCGAAGAGGGAATCGGAATCTGGTTGGGCGGCACCGTGTTTTCGGCAGAAATCAGCGTGAGGGCATCGAGAATATCGCCCTCGCCTTCCTTGAGGAAGGTGCTTTCCTTGCCGTCGATGATGATGCTCACGTCCTTGTCGTTCTGGCGTAGACGGAAGCCCTCATCTATCATCAAGGTAGAATAGCGGCTACGGCCATGCGAAAAACTCGCCGATTCAAAGATTGCCTTCGCGCCCAGCTTCTTGCCCAGCGAAAACGGGGTGTAACGTTCACCGGGCAGTGCCACGTAGATGCTGTCGGTACGCGGCTCGTAACCCGGTTGTTCTGTAATGTGCTTGATCTTGTTGGTCATTTTGATCCTCTGGTTTATAAACTTGTTTGCGTTCCTGGTTTAGGGTTTCGCAAAGGCTTTGGTTTCCGGAGGATTTCAATGATTTTGGTAAAAGAGAAAGGCCTCCGTGAGTCCGGAAGCCTTTGCTTAAAATCTTGGGTGATTTGCGACAAATACCGGGCTCTATGTTAGAGTCCGCGCCACCAACGACGGTTAAGGGTTGCACATGTCACAAAGTTCATCATGGGCACAAAGATATCAATACAAGTTAACCTCGGCAAGGGGTCTCTTCAAAAAAAATTCAAAAAATTGCAAATAAATGCAATTTTTTTACATTGCGTGTAATAAAAAGGCGCCATTAGACGCTCTTTTCATATATAATATATGTTGTCAAAAATGATTAAACTCGGTTACTGGGCCTTTGCTTCGGCTGCACCGTTGTTTGCTGTCGTAGCGCTCGAATCAGCCGCCGTGGCATTCGAATCGCCCGGAGCAGCAACTTCGAACTTCGCAATCTTTTCCCAGTCTTCCTTGTCGTAGTTCCTTAGGAACATGGCCCCCTGGTAACCGCGGACAATTTCCACCGCCTTGGCAGTATCCTTCTGGCTAAGAGCGTCCTTGGCATCTTCCAGCACATCCTTCTGGGCGTTCCGCTTGTCCAGGATTTCGCCCATGCGGTTCTGGCGGAGCACTTCCATGGTATCGCTTACAAATCCCAGGTCCCAAGTGCTGTCGAAGCAGGCTTCTGCATCCAGGTATTTTTCGGGGTTCGTGGCCGCCTCGTCAAAAAGGGCATTGCAGCGGGCGAAGGTCTCGGCGCTTTCGGTCTTGGAATGCTGGTAATACTGGTAGCCGCCCACGATCAGGCCGATAACCACCAGCAAGAAGAGTCCGTCCTGCCAGCCCATGATAGGGCCGCTTGGCATCTTGGGCCTTCCGTTGACGGTTTCCCCGGCTTCTAGTTTTTCTTCTGCTTCGTCAAAAGGGCTTTTTCCGTTTAAGAAACTGAACATGATTCTACCTTACCTTTTGGATAGTGCGTCAAAGACGCGGGCATATAAATAAATCTGTTTCACGAGGCTTGCAAAGCCGTTGCTCCGGGTGGGGGAGAGCCCTACGTTCAGGCCGATGTCCCTAAAGAATTCCGGGTTTACAGACAAAATAGCAGACGGCGTCTGGTCGTTGTAAATCTGTAATGCCAGCGCTCCAAGGCCACGGCTAATCAGCGGGTTGGTGGTTCCGCCTTCTACGTCCATTTCGAAATGGATGACCTCGCCGTTAAAGTTCGGCACCAAGTACATGGTGGAGGCGCAGCCCTGGATGATAAACTTTTCAGCCTTGAGGGCGGGGTCCATTCCCTTGTGGTTGCGGGCGAGAGTCAGCAGGTATTCCCACTTGCCGTCGGCGTCTGTAAAGCTTGCGAATTTCGCCCGGAGTGCGTCTTGTCGTTCCTGGATAGATTCTGGCATGGTTCGACCTTAACGCAAGAACGAGCGCATTTTCCAGATGACTGAGGGGCAGGACCAGAGCACGTTCCAGAAAATGCGGACCAGGGTCTGTTTTTCGCGGGGCAGCCTGGAGAGCCGCTTGGCGGCCTTGTCCAGCTGGTCATCGGTAATGCTGTTGAAACCCGCCTTGGCGTTGGCGATTTGCTTGTGGCTCTTGCCCAGGGCTTCCATCCAGCGGGTGAGGGTAGAGGCCTCGATGGCTTCTCGATTTTCTCCGCTGTCCTTGAGCCACTGGTCCACCGCTTCGGCGGCAATCTTTCCGCTGATCAGGGATTCCACGATGCCCGACCGGCTGATGGGGTTCACGCAGCTGGCGGCATCGCCCGCCTTGAAAAGCCCGCACTTGGCGAGAGGCTTGTCGGACTGCCCGCAGGCGATCATGCCGCCATAGACGGCCTTCACTGTCGCCTCCGGGTAATTTTTGGCGATAAAATTCATGAGTTTCTGGCGCAGGGGCTCTCCGTTCTTTACGGTCTTGCCCAGCACGAAACCGATGTTCACTTCTTTGCCGTCTCGGGGGAAAATCCAGCCGTAACCGTCCTGGAATTCGCTACCGAAGAACAGCTCGATGTGCTCGGGGCTGTGCTTGATTCCGTCTGCTACGGCGAAAATCCCTGTTTCCAGGTCCGTATCGCCGGACTCGATTCCGTCAAGGCAGGCGATGTTCCTGGTGAGCCTGCACCCGGGGCCCGAGGCGTCAATGATGGTCTTTGCCGACAGGGTGACGGATTCGTCGCCCTGCGAAACCTCTATGTTCCAGCCAGTCTCGGTGCGTTCCAGCTTGTGGATAAGGGTGTCAAAATGGCATTCTACCCCGTGGTTCTTTGCAGAATCGGCGATGCTTTTGTGGAACAGGGCCCTGTTGAGAATAAGGCCGCAGTCCTTGCTGTAGAACTCGGCGCGGTAACGCTTGGGCGAGGTAAAGTAAATGCCCGAAAGTTTGCCCCGCACAAAGGCAGGGTCAATGGGCCAAAGGGCCGCAAGCCTATCAGCAGAAACAGCCTCTGCACAAAAGATGGGTTCCTTCCAGGGGGCTTTCTTGTCCAAAAGAAGAATCCGTCTGGCAGTGCCGGTCAAGTACCCTAGGGTGCAGGCCGCCATCAGCCCGGCAGGACCGGCCCCGCAGACTATGACATCGTACTCTTTTTGAGCGAAATTTGACATTTCAAGGCAAAAAATAGCATTGTTTTACATTTTTCTTGCCTTTATCTGAATTTTTTTATTTATTTTAGGGGTATCCGTTATTTTGGATTTTCCATAAAGGGAACGTGTATATGAATATGATGAAAATTTCGAAGTTTGGCCTTTGCCTTGTGGGCGCACTTGCCATGAGCGGCTTTGCTCAGAGTGAATGGTCCGGCAAGGACCTCAACATTTCTTTCCGCGACAAGCGTATTGACGGCTTTAATTTCAGCAATGCCAAGGCAGTCAAGAACGTTACGGACTTCCAGCGTGCCGCTGGCGAAAAGCCGAACTTCAAGGGTGCGAACCTCTCCGGCGTGTCTTTCCAGAACGCCGTGATTAGCGAAGCGAACTTCAACAATGCCGTACTCAAGGGCGTGGTCATCAGCGGTGCCGACATCCGTAGCTCCAGCTTCGAAGGTGCCGACATGGAAGAGGCCAACCTCTACCGTGCAACGCTCCTGGACAGCCAGTTCCCCAAGACCAATCTTAAGAATGCTCGTCTTGACATGATGAAGGTCTCCGAAGAAACGGACTTCAGCAAGTCAGACATGACCATGGCCTCCGTGAACGAAGTGGACCTTACCCGTGCCGATTTCTCCAAGGCTAACCTCACCAACACCAACTTCGCCCGTTCCTTGATGGCTAACAGCGACTTCCGCAAGGCTACCCTGAACCACACGGACTTTACGGGTTGTAACCTGATTGCCGCCAACTTCAAGGGCACGGACCTGGTGGACGTTATCTTTGTGAAGGCAGGTCTTTCTCAGGCCGAGTTCAGCGGTGCCGAATTCAAGAACGTGAACATGCAGGACGCTGACCTCTCCCTGACCACCTTTAACGACGTGGACCTGTCCAAGACCCAGCTCCAGCGTGCCAAGTTCGCCCAGGCTACAGTGAAGAACATGCAGTTCGGCAAGCAGGACTTGACCGGCGTGGTGTTCGACAAGAGTTCCGTGGCCAAGAACGACTTCGAAAAGGCCAAGCTCGGCAAGGCCTCTTTCTACGACGCCTCTGTTGAAAAGAACATCTTCAAGGAAGCCGACCTGGTGAAGAGCGTCTTCGACGGTGCCTACATCTTCAAGAGCATCTTCGATAAGGCCGATCTCACCAAGAGCAACTTCGCCAACTCCACCATCGAACGCTCCGACTTCCAGCTGGCCCAGATGTCTGGCACGAGCCTTGCCGGTGCAAAGCTCATCAAGGTGAGCTTCTTGAATGCGAACCTCCAGGGTGTCAAGATCGACGCCGATACCAAGATGGAAGACGTGGACTTCTCCGGTGCCGACCTGAGCAACGCGAAGATTGAAAAGTTCACTGCAAAACGCGTTATCTACGACAACAAGACCAAGTTCCCCAAGGGCTTTGACCCCCGTCAGTTCGGCTTCACCAAGCCCGGTGAAAAGGCTGCCGAAGTGGTGGTGAACAAGAAGCAGGGAGACAAGGTTGCCGAAGACGCCATGCCTAAGAAGAAAAAGAAAAAGAAGAAAAAACACTCTGACGATGACGATTTCTAGTCGTTCCTGATTAACGGATTTGAGACCTCGCGCAAGCGGGGTTTCTTTTTTTATATTGAGAATAGATAGGGAGGCGCATTATGAAAAATATACTGGCAATGAGTGCTGCGTTGTCGCTAGTGCTTTGGGCTTGTGGAAAAGAGTCGTCTTCGACAGGGCCGGAACTGTCATCTAGTTCAGGAATTGCCGAGTCGTCCAGCTTGGCGGAGGAATCTTCCAGTGCGCAAGTTGCAGAATCTTCTGCCGAATCCACTGGGGAGTCTTCGTCTGCGGTGGTTCCAGAGTCGAGTGGCGCTAATCCGGAATCAAGTGAGGCAGGCCCAGAATCTAGTACGGTAGCTGAATCTTCTTCGGCGAGTGACGATGTTCCCTGTCAGGTGGTGGACAACATGGGCGGTTCTTGCCAGAACAACAATTCGTCGGGCGATGTCATTTTGGACGGTGATTCTGGCGGTGATCAGGCTTTACCGCCTGTTGCCATCATGACTGTTGAAAATGATTCAGCTACATACCTTGTGCAAAATGTGAGAATGCCTTGCGAAGAGATAGGCGGCTTTGCCGGAATGACAAGGCAGTTGCTCAAGCCTACTCTTGAAGTGACCATGGACGAAACGGAGATGCATGTAAAGCCTGTTGTTGAGACGGCTACGTCAAGTTCTGATTGTACCTGTATGTCACAGTTCGCGTTCAAGATAAAATTGGTTTCGCCTTTTGATCAGGCCAATCTTCTTGTTATTGACGACAGAATTAATCAGGGTAACAGGATGAGGATTGTTACAAAATGATGGAATAAAAAAAGGTGCCCCGCTGGGACACCTGTTTAAAGTTTATGGAGATCCCCGCTTTCGCGGGGATGACAATTACGCGTCGAGGGCGACGGCTACCACACCAAAGCGAACACCATGCCGGGGCGGAAGTACTTGCCGGCGGTGTACTTGAGTGCCGTGCTGTGGAGCAGCATGAATAGCGCGCTTGCTTCAACCTTGTTGGCCTTCGCGATGCTGCCGAATGCCTTGGTGAAGGCGGGCAGGTTGCGCGGGAGCTTCGGGCTGATGCGGGAATCTGCAAGCAGGGCGCCCTTCTTCAGGAGTTCCTTGTGCATCTTGTCGGCGGCGGTAGCGCTGAGGCCGAAGGCCTTCACCAGCGCTTCCGGGTGCAGGCGGCAGGAACCGTTGAATCCTTCCGGTGCAGCGAACGGGATGCGGGCTTCTTCGTAGAGGTTGCGGATCATGGAGTCACCCATGTCAGCAGCCTGCTTTTCGAGGCCGTGGTGCATCATGGCGCACATAATGCTGTACTGGATGCCGATCCATACGTCGTGAGCCTGGAAGTTGAATTCATCCAGCGGAGAGCCGTCCTTACGAACCAGGTTGGCGGCACCGATGAGCGGGCTGTTGGCCTTGTAGTTCGTGTTGTAGACGCGGAGCAGGTTGGCTTTCGCCTTCTTCTCGTCGCTGATGGGCTTGAGGTCGAGCAGACGGAGATACGTGTCGGCGAGCATCGTGTCGGCGAATACGTCGTCGCAGTCGTTCGCAATCTTTGCGTTCCAGCTGGCAGTGAATGCGTCCTTGCACTGGGCGGTGAGCCATGCCTTCTTGAGGCCGCGGAGTTCGTTCTTGGAAAGCTCCACGTCGCTCGGAATCTTGCCGGAGTTCAGCCATTCGTTGATGGTCTTGAGGGCTGCCTTCACGTTGGTGCCGTCGATGGCGAGCGTATCCTTGATGGCGTCGGCGAGTTGCGGGAGCTTGTCAGCTACAACGTCCTTCGCTTCCATCGGGGTCACGAAGAAGTGGTAGTAGCCTTCGGCTTCGTCCCACAGGGCGACCTCGAATTCCTTGTTGGCGGCGTCGGCCTTCGCGTTCCAGGTGTCGGCTTGTGCCTTGTCGCCGAGGATTTCGGCAATCTTTGCTGCAGCGCGGAGGCCAGCAATCCAGAGGCTACCGCAGTACACGGAAATGCCGTGGCTGGAGAGGTTGTCGAAGGTGTCGTCGGTACCGTGGGTGAGCGGGAAGTTTTCGCCCTCGTTCACCATCTTCTCGAGGTACTGCATGGCGGCATAGACAGCTTCCTTGCAATCCTGCAAGTTCTGCTTGTCCTGCGTCTTCACGTAATGACGGAGAACCATCAAAACATACTTCGGAGCGAGATCCTTCCATTCCTTCACGTTGTGCCAGTCGTAGGCATCGGGTTCGGCATCGAAGGGACTTCCCAGGTCGTGAATCACGGCACCACGAACGGCGCGGGGACCTTCCAGTTTCGGGTCCGGGAGGTCGGCGTAGGGGAGGTTCACATATTCGTGGTGGCGGCGGCGGTTGTTGTTTACGGCGAGAATGGCGTCGCCGAAGCGCTTCATCACTACGCCGTCGAGGCGCGGCATCAGGGCCATCAGGCTGAAGCTTCCGTAGAAGTAAACGTCCAGGGAGTTGAAGAACGGATAGTCGGCGCATTCGCGAACCAAGAAACGGTCGTCCTTGTCCCACACGGTGGCTTCGGCGAGGAAGCTGAGGGTGTTGATAGCGAGGCTCTTGAATTCGGCCTGCTTGGCGGCGGTCTTGTAGAGCTTGGCCACGGCCTTCTTCGGCACGAGTGCTTCGAATGCCTTGAGGCGAGCGTCAAAGTTCTTGTCGGCGGCGAGGGCTTCTTCCAGAACGGCACCCACACGGCCGTATGCTTCTGGGAAGAAAGCGGTGTACTTCTTGGTGGAAGTGAGCTTGTTCAGCTTGATTTCGGGAAAATCCAGCACCAGGTTGAACTGGAAGCTGACCTTCTGCTTCGGCTTCAAAACGGCAGTCACGGCGACGGCGCCTGCAATCGTTTCACGACCGCTGTAAACGTTCTTGACCCAAGAGCCTGCAACGCGACCGCTCTGGAGAGCGCCCTTCAGCACAGAGGCGGCATCGTCCTGGTAGAACATGGGCTTCACGGAAACGTTCAGGTTATCCTTCTTGTTCCAGGCGACGGACACGCCCATGCAACCGTTGAAGTCGCTTTCGGCGAGAGCCTTTTCGTTGAAAAATTCGATACCGCGCACAGAGCGGCCATCCTTGAGTTCCTTGTCAAACTGCACGCCCTTCGGGAAACGAGCAGACGGCACCAGCACAAAACTGGAGTCCTGAACGCCCTGGCGGTCCTTCTTGGCCATGTAACCCGTGATGCTGTCCTGAATCTGGACAATCGTCACTTCGCGGGTTTCCTTGGTGTTATTTTCGAGAGTGAACACGGTGGCGTTCACGGGGAGGCTGGAGAGGCGTTCATCACCCGGGGTCACGTAGCTGGACTGGGTCTTGGTGATAGCGACACCCTTGCCTTCGTAAACGGTTTCGCTCACGGGGTAGAGGGCGGTATATTTCATCTTGGCGGCGTCGTAGCCCGGCTGGCCGAGGAATTCGGAGTCGTTTGCCCAGGCGGCGGTGAGGGCGCCTTCGCGGGCTGCCTTTTCACCAATCATGCCATCGAAGAAATCAATGAGAACGGCGCGGTTGATGGCGGCGGTGTCCTTGCCTGCAGCAATCAAAGCCTGGGTGCGGTCGCTGAACTGGATGTGCCAGCGTTCAAAGGCGGCCTTGTTCGTTGCCAAAAGAGTCTTGTCGGCAAGAACCTTGTTGAGCTTGGCTTCTGCCTTCTTCTGGTCCTTCATGTCGGCATCGCCGAAAACGCGCGCGCCGTTTGCATCGAGGAGCGGGAAGTTGTTGTTGTAGATGCCGAATGCGGCGAAGTTGCCAATCACAAGGGGTGCCCTTGCGCTTAAGACCGCTTCCTTGAAGAAGAAGTTGTTGAAACGGAGGTCAGAGGGCTTTTCGGTGCGGACCTGCACGCCCGGCATCACGTTCATCACGGGAGTGGTGCCAGCAGGCGTTGCGGTGAATGTGGAGCCGATACCGCCGACAGCAATACCCGTGGTAGAAGGGGTCGTAGAAAGCGGGGTGTACCAGGGCTGGATAAATTCCACGGCGAGGCCCGGGGTCATCAGCTTCTGGACGGAACCGGCCTGTTTGGCGCCGGCGAGGTAATCTTTGATGCTCATAGTGAATGTCCGTATTAAGGTTTTTTATGGTATGGAAAGATAGTAAATAAGAGGTTAGAGCCGACCGCATCAACCCTAATACCTACGACCTACAACCTACGACCTACAACCTACGGCCTACAACCTCACCACTCATCACTCATTTACTATATTACTGCCGTTTTTAAGGGGAGTTTCATGAAAAGTAAATTGTTTGAGATTATAGTCTTGATGGTGGCGGGCCTGGTTTTTGCCCAGTCTGAATCTGCGCCTTCGGAACCGACTGTCGCCAAGCCCGCCCCTCGCGAGCATCGCGGGTTTTACAACAGCGTGTCATTCGGAGCGGCCTACAACTGGTACAAGAACAGCAAAGAAGAGCATGATCATTACAACGATGGTTACGGGAGTGATTACCGGAATCGCGATGTAGATTATTTTGAGTACTACGGCGGAACATTCCCTGTCTTTGAATTCAAGTTCGGTACGGCTTTTGCCAACCTGATTGCCTTCCACACGGTTTTCAATTTGGGATTCTTTACGGGAACAATGGACTACGGTTACCGGGAATATCGTGTGTTTTGCGATGCCGATGAAAAATGCCCCGCGCAGGTGACCGAAGACGAAACCAAGGAGATGGAATCCTCTGACGGCTATAATTTCAGGACCTACATCGGTTTCGGTTCCACGATTTATCCTTTCCGCGACAAGAATTCGGCCCTGAACGGATTCTTTTTGGGAGGTTCCGTTGGTTATGCTGCGTTTGTAACTCTGATCAACGGAGGTTCCCGTGATGTCAGTTTCAATTCGGGAACGGCCTTCCAGGTGGAACTGGGCAAGGACTGGTGGATGAACGACCACTTGTCCATTGGTGTGAGCCTTGGCTATGCTCGGACTGGCCTGGTCTGGAATACGGTGGACTCCCACGATGATGATAATGTGATATCCCTTTCGTTCAGGCTTACCCGGGGATAGTCGCCAATGAAGTTCTTTAAGATATTAGCGATCGTCGCTCTGCTTGTGGTGACCTCGTGGGGGCAAGAGACCAAGCCCCAAAAGACGCGGCCGCCCTACGAGCACCGTGGATTCTTCTTTAGTGCAGGGACAGGCGTGGCCTATACGAATTTGAAGGCTTACCAGGAAGATTCGGACGGAAGCTGGGAAGAAAACACAAGTCGGGAATTTTCGGGCTGGTCTGCACCCCTTTTCGATTTCAAGTTCGGAAAGTCCATTGCCAATTTAATCGTGCTACATTCCCGGTTTGAACTGGCGACCTATTCCGGAGAAACCGACTATCATTATACCGAAAAATCCTACAGCGAAGGCATAAACCTTTTTGGAATCAGTCTCCCGAAGTATAACACGGATGAAAAGAAATCCTTGGACAGTTATGCTTTTTCTTTCTCTTTGGGCCTTGGGTTTATGGTGTATCCCTTCCGGAATCCCCGCTCCGTGATGAACGGCTTTTATGTGGGCTTTTCCAGCGGCATGGATGCCTTTTTTGCGGTATCCGGAGATGACGATGGCGATATTGATGTGGCTTCCGCCTTCACGCAGTACGAAGTGGGCAAGGACTGGTGGGTGAGCGAAACCTGGTCCTTGGGGGTTGCCTTTGCCTTTTCTTTACACGACTTTGTCGAAGACGGCGCTGCCAACGATGGTGGTGACCGAGGAGCCTTCAAGTTCCTGATCCGCCTCACCCGCGGGTAGTACAAAGTCATTCCCACGACTTGTGGTGAGCGAAGTCGAACCAAGGCGGGAATCTCCCTTATTTTTTGATTAGTCTGTATTTCAAATAACCCGCCATCTGCAGCGGGTGGCAGAAGGTGCCGTCGGCCATTTTCGCCTGCAGTTCCTGGTCGGAAAGTTCCAGAGATTCGATTTCTTCGGTACTGTCAAAGTGGGTGCTTCCGCCCTTGACCACTCCATCGATGAACACCACGTGAAATACGCCGCGATGCCTGTCCGGGTTCACCGGGAAAGTGCCGATATATAGTTCGGAGTTGGAATTTCGGATTTCGGAATTAGTCTTGGAAGGGCTATTTTCTTTTTTTATATCACTCCGAATTCCGAATTCTGAATTCCGAATTAACGTGTACCCGCATTCTTCCTGCAGTTCCCGGAGGGCGGCCTGCTCCGGCGTTTCGCCCTTGTCGATGATTCCTGCAGGGAACTCCAGGGCGATTTTTCCGGTGCCGTGGCGGTATTGTTCCGTCATGACCCACTTGCCCTGGGCGGTACGGGCAAGAATCAGCACCCAGTCCGGCTGCCAAAGCGTATAGAAATCGTCGATGACCTTGCCGTTCGGCAGTTCGCAGGTCTCCTTGGCCACTTTCAGCCAGGGGGCATCTACCAGGTATTCCGTCTTGAGCAACTTCCAAGGTTTCATAACTTAAATATAATTCCTAAATCCGAAATCTGAATTCATAAATGGAACTACCCTTCCAGCTTGTTCTTCAAGTAATGCCTTGAAGTCCAGGCGAAGTAGAGGATATCCGCAATCACCAGCGCCACGGCGCAGGCCAAGAATACGGGCTGGTGGTTTCCGAAATGCTCCGCCATGGAGCCGCCCGCCAAAATGCCAGCCCCAATGCCGATATCCCAGCCGGAGAGGTAGGTGCTGTTGGCCGTGCCCCGCTGGTCGTGGCGTGCCAGGTTCACGCACATGGTCTGATACCCCGGGAATATAAGCCCGAGGCTTGTGCCAATCAGGAATGCCGCCACAAAGAAGGTGATGGGGGAGTGGCTGAAGGCCAAGATAAAATAGGCCACCACGTTCAGGGTCATGCCCGTACCCACCAGGTGAATCAGGTAGCCCTTGTCGATGAGCCGCCCCGTCATCACTCGGTTCAAAATAAGGCCCGCCGCAATCAGGGCGTAGAACCAGCCGGAGCCGCCGATGCCCAGTTCCTGTGCGTAGAGCGCGATGTAGTTGGTCACGGGCCCGTAGGCAAAACCCACGAAGATAAAGTTTGCAAACTGCGGGACGGCGCGGGTCAAGAAAAACCGGTCCAGCGAAAGGGGCGCGTGGGGCTTCTTCTCCTTGCGAGGAACGTTTAATGTTTGCACCAGGACAAGGCCGATGATGCAGAGTGCGATGGAAATGATAAACACGATGGTGTCGCCGAAGGCCTCGTACAGGAACATGCCGGTCATGGGGCCTGTGGCGAAAGCCAGGTTCACGCTGATGCCGAAGTAGCCGATACCTTCGCCGCGACGGCTCGCGGGCAGGGCGTCGATGGCCACGGTGTTGCTCGCCGTGCTGGAAATTCCGAAGAAAAGCCCGTGGGCAAAACGTACGGCGGCAAGGATGGGCAAGAAGGCCACCGTCTTGTAGCCCAGAAAACACGCGGTAAAGGCGAAGAACGTCCAGAAGTAGAGAGGCTTACGGCTGAGGGTATCCACCAAAAAACCGGCGAAGGGCCTGCAGGCCAGCGCCCCGATGGTGTAAAGCGAAATAATGAACCCTGCCGTGGCGTTGTCGGTCTGGAACCTCTCGATAATGTAGAGCGGCAGAATCGGCAGCAACTGGTAAAAACTGAAAAACAGCAGAAAGTTCGCGGCGGCCACCGTCACGAAGTTCCGGGTCCAAAGTGCGGGATTCTTGTCGGCTGTTTTGATTGTCACATTTTCGTTAGACATATATGCCTTGATTCTTCTTATGCGTCATTCCGGCCATTGTGCCGAAATCTAATGACGTCTTCTTATAATCTTTCGTCTCTCGTCTGTAGCCCGCAGGGCGTTCTCTCGTCTACTTTCGTTCCAGCATCACGATGGTTTCCAGGTGCGGCGTTCCGGGGAACAGGTCCAGGGGCTGCACCTCGCGCACGCGGTAGCCGTAACGTTCCCATTCCTTCAGGGAGGCGGGAATCTCGTCGGTGCCGCAGAACACGTGGGCGATGCGTATTGGCTTTCGCATGGCAAGAGCGTGGATTACGCCAGGTTCGCAGCCCTTTCGGGGCGGGTCCAGCAGGATTTTTTCGGGCTCGTTCGGCACGGGTCGCGGAAGCCTTGTCTGCACGAACTCTTCGTCAATCTTTCCGGCGATAAAGCGGTAGGATTTTTTGAGGTGCCTGGCCGAGGCCTTCGCGCAGTCGATGGAAGTGCCTTCCCATTCCACGCCCAGTACCGACTTGGCGGCTTCGCCTAGAGCAAAGCTGAACAGGCCGTAACCGCAGTACAGGTCCAGAAAGTGGTCTTCTTTACCGAGGCTGAGCAGGCGGCTCGCCGCCTTGATCAGGTTGTGGATCTGGCTTTCGTTAATCTGGCTGAAACCGGTTACGGGGTAGCGGAGGCTGAACTTGCCGAGAGGGAGCGAAAGTTCCCGCGGGCCGTAAAGCTGCTTGAAGTTCAGGCCTTCGGTAGGGCGTTTGGATTCCAGGTAGTAATCCGATTCGGTGGTATCTACGTAGGCGTGAGCCGCCGTCACGTGGAAAGGCGATTTTTGCAGGGCGTCGGCAATCAGCTTCAGCTTGCGCACGATGCTGGCGTCAACCTTCTTGATGTTGAAAATCACCACCCGGTACTGGTAGGTGCCGCGAATGATAATCCAGTTCAGGGCGTAGGCCAGGGGCTTGTAGGCCGGCGTAATCAACTTTTCAAACAGAAAGTCGTAGATACGGTTGTGTTCGTCGGGCTCCAGCAGGGAATCCTGACGGTCGAACTGCAGGTTGCCCGGTTCCATGTGCACGCGTCTCTTGCTGGTGGTACGGTAGCCGCGGGGCATGGGGCTTGCCACCACCTTCTGGGGGTTGCCGGCCAGGCGGTTCACGTCCCAGAATTCCCGGATGGCGGCATCCTTGACGCGGAGCTCGTCCTTGTAGTCCAGCATGGCAAGGGATTCCCCGCGGAGGGAATCGGCTTCGCGGGTGTAGTTCGGAATCTGGTGGGCAATGGCTTGTTCGAATAGCATGGGGTAGGGGCTAGGATTTAGGGGTTAGGAGCTAGGACTTCGAAACGCAAATCTAGAAAATTAAATGAATGAAAAAAAGGCGGACTTGCGTCCGCCCCATTGAGTTACTTGGTCGTTATCTTAAGGGTTCGTATATTCCGGAGCGTTGGAATCAACTGCCTTGACCGTGGGGCAGGTCAAGGTTACCGAAGTGTTTTCTGCGGTGGTAACCTTGACTGTGGGGCTTGCGGTTTGGCCTTTTTCGGTGAATGTCATTGTTGCAGTGCCCGCAGTGCCTGTGGCCTCTGTCCAAGCGTAGGACGTAATGTGTGCAAGGGCATGACATCCGCTTACGGTCCAGGTGACGGTATTGCCAACATCTGGGGTGGTTTCGCTGGCTTCGCAGGTGCAACCTGTCAGCGGAGCGCCAGTCACCTGCACGCTTCCGCAGTTGATGGTCTTTTCGCCCAGTTTGACCGAGGCGGAGAAGTTCCCGGTGGTTGAGTATGTTGCAGTCGCTGTCTTTCCGTCGGAACCGCACTTGCCGCTAGAAGATGCCGGGGTGGCGCCATTCAATGTCCAGTCGCAAGTGAGACTTTTAACAAAATTCTGATATTCCATCATTTCGGTTACAGAGCTTCCACTGGGCGAAACCGGCGTGAACACCCAGTTTACCGATTCTCCCTTGTAAATGTTGGTTTTGTTGGGTGCACAAGTTCCAGCGGGGGTGTACTTGATTTTCCAGCTGTAGGTGCCAGCCCCGGAAATGTCGGTGCAGACGTACTTTTCGCCGTTATTGGCTTCGCTCTCTTCATTCAGACGAGCCTTCGTGCATCCACCCATGCCCAGATTGCAATCATTGTAGTCGCCCTGACGCCAGGCGTCACCGTCATATACATAGCAGGTGCTGCTGTAAACATCGCCTTGTTTGGCGTCTCCGTCTTTGCCCGCTTCCCAGCCGTAGGTATCGTATTCGATTTGCTTGGCTTCGGTCCATTCGCCGTCCTTGCAGATATACCAGGTGTTTTTAACCTTACCTACAGAATCTGCCGTAGCCTTCACGCAACCGCCCAGCACGGATTCGATTTCATCTGCGACATTCCATTTCTTGCCGTTGAACACATAGACGGTGTCCGTCACGTCGCCTTTCTTGATGTCTCCTTCGGTGGCGTCTTTCCAGCCGTAGGTGTCTTTCTCCATGGTGGAGGCTTCTTCCCAGCTATTGTCCCTGCAAATGTACCAGGTCTTGTCGCTGCCCTTTCCGACGGTCCCTTCCTTGGCTTCGGTACAACCGTCCAGTTTCAGGCTGCAGTCGGAATCGTTGGCGTCACGCCACGTGCCTTCTTCAAACACGTAGCAGTTGGTGGTGACGGAGTCGCCATAGCGGGATTCCCCTTCTTTTCCGGCTTTCCAACTGTGGGTGTCCTTCGAGAAGTCGGTGGCTTCCAGCCAGGCCCCGTCGAGGCAGATGAACTCCATGTCCTTCAGGGCGCTAGAAGAATTGCCGTTCTTCTTGACTTCGCCTTCACGCTTGCTGTTGCAGGTGCCCAGCTTGAAGTTTTCCCACCAGAAGCTGTTCACGTACTTCTCGAATGCGGGAACCTTGTCGGAAAGTTCCCAATCCTCGATGTTCTTGCGGATGCTAGCAAGGCCTCCCTTCAGGCTGGTTTTTGCGGCCCAGTCGGCGATGGCGGTCTGAACCTTTTCGTTGTCCCACACGCCGTCGGCCTCGATATCGCTGGCGTAGTCCGCCAATCTCTTGCTGAAGGCCCCTTCCTTCAGGTCGCTTTGCATCAAGGTGCTTATGGCAAGCAGAGCTGCGCTTCCGTCGCTCGTGCCGAAGATGTTCATGTCTTCGGAACTTCCGAAGTCGCCCTGGATTCCGAAGGAGGCGAGAATTTCATTTTCGGCCTGTTCCTTCGCATTCTTGACGGTGAGGTCGTTGTTCTTTAGCAGGTAGAGGGAACGCTCGTGCTCCAGGTGGGTGAGCAGGTTCACGTTTACCTGGCTTCGGTTGCTCAGGTCTGTAAAGGCGTAAAGTGTCACCTGGGATTCGGATTCCTTGCCGGTCACTTCGTTGAGGTAGAAACCGTTGGCCTTCAGCAGGGCGAATTGGGATTCCAGGTTGATCACATCGACGGAGAATTCTCCGCGGTCGCCCTTGATCTTGCCCTCGTAACTGCGGCCGGTTTGGGCGAGGGTCTTGCCCTCCAGTTCCTGTACGGTCACGCTGGCCCCTTCTACGAAGGGCCCCTTCTGGGATACGCCGGAAATCGTCTTGTTCTCAATGGGTACGATTTCTTCGGCAATGATTTCACCGTCCTCGACAGAACCGCCGGCTACGCCGGAATCCTTGTCGCTGTCTCCGCAGGCCGCAAAAATGCAGGCGGTGGAAAGGGATAATTTTAGGAGCTTGTTCATTTTCTCCTCCTTTGGTTAAAGGGGTTGTTTTAAAGGTGTCGCCATGTTGGTCAGCGGGAACAGCTGCATGTTCAGGCGGTAAACTTCTTCGGTCTTGGCGCTTTCGGTGGCAATGGCCACGATACGGCGACGGCACTCGGCCAGTTCCTCTACAATTTTGGCGTAGGCTTCGCGGGTTATACCTAGAGTCAAACCGGTAATGTTACGGTCTTGGGCGGGGTCGTTTTTCAGGGTGTCCACGGCGAGTTCCGCCATTTGCACCTGCAGGTCGTGGGCCACGGCTTTCTGGACGGTCTTGGTGCTGCGGGAGGGGTGGCTCATGCGGAGCGAACGGTCGGCCTGCCGGTAATGGCCCTGTTCGTCTTGGGTCAGGTAACCCGCCTCCTGCAAAAAGTCCAGAATCTCCCGGACTTCGCCGGTCTTTACGCGGTAGCGGGTGGCCCTGGAAATCTCTTTCGGGGTCGCGCCATCCATGGCGGGAGCGAGTTCACGGATAAGGGAATTCTTCCACGACTTGAAAAATTGGTATTCCTCGGCGGTGACCAGCTTCACCTTGTGGATGCGGGCCAACTCAGCGATTTCTTCCAGGATGCCCTTCTTGTCGCTTTCCTTCTTTGCGTTGTCCAGGGCCACCAGCTTGCAAAAGAAGGTGGACTCGAAACCGGCAAGACCCATGGCGCTTGCCACTTGCGGGGCGGAACGCTCCCCCAGGTTTTTCTTGCCTTCGCAAACATATTGCAAAAACACGGGGGACGAAAGTCCGGCGCTCTCCGCAAATGAGGCCCACGAAAAACCCTTGCGGGCCTTTCTCTCTTCGTAATAATCCCGGATGCATTCCCGGTAGTCGATGTATTCAATAATGGGTCTCATGCCTCCAAATATATACTCTAAAAAATTATTTTGCAATAGTTGGAATATAAAAAACTTAAAATTCCTATAAAAATAGCCAATTTTTATAAATTTCAATAAAAATTTTTATAAATATGGAATATACTTGGCGAAAAATAATCTTTTTTGCTGAAAATTATAGTTTTAGATGTGGAATTGGTTTATTTCTTGTCTAAATCTTTGTTGAAATTAAAGATTTAGACAAGAATTATTGTAAATTTGGTCTAAAAGCCAAATGATTTTATATATTTAGACAAGAAATCGTAAAACAGGGGTGTAAATGCGCATTATCGGCAGGAAAAAGGAAATCCGCAGGCTTGACCGGTTCGTCGAATCCAAGCGCTCCGATTTTGTCGTGGTCTATGGCCGCCGACGTGTGGGCAAGACATACCTGATTCGGGAATATTTCGACAACACTTTCGACTTTCAGGTGACGGGCATTTGCGACGGCAGCAAGGAGATGCAGCTTGCGAACTTCGGCCTCGCCCTGCAAAAATACTTTGCCGAGTCGCGGGTTCCCAGGACTTGGCTTGACGCGTTTTCGCTTTTGCAGGCGGGGCTAGAAAAAAAGAATACGGGTGAAAAGTTGGTCGTGTTCTTTGACGAAATGCCGTGGATGGATTCCCAGAAATCCGACTTCTTGAGAGCGTTCGAAGTCTTTTGGAACGGCTACGCCGCCTGGGACAACAACATTTTGCTGATTGTATGCGGTTCGGCAACCACATGGCTTACGGACAACATTTTAAACAATGTCGGCGGACTTTACAACCGCGCCACTGGCCGCATTTTTCTTGAGCCCTTTACTCTGGGGGAGATCGAAGAATTCCTGAACGACAAGGGTATCGTCTGGAACCGCTACGACATCATCCAGCTCTACATGGTCATGGGAGGAATCCCCTTCTACCTGAGCCACTTGCAAAAGGAACTAACCCTGGCGCAGAACATCGACGAGCTGTTTTTCAAGCCGCACGGAAAGCTTTGGAACGAGTTCAACAACCTTTACGCAACGTTGTTCAAAAATGCGGACGCGCACGTCAAGGTCGTGGAGGCGCTTTCCCAAAAGAACAAGGGACTCACCAAGAAAGAAATTTCCGAAGCGACAAAGTTGCCCGAAAACGGAACGCTTACAAAGATTCTCGACAACCTCTCCAATTCAGGATTCATTCGCCCCTACAACTACTACGGCAACAAGAAGAAACAGATGACTTACCAGCTCGCCGACTACTACACCCTTTTCTACTTCCGGTTTTTGAAAGACCAAAACGGCAAGGACGAGAACTACTGGCAGAATACGCTGGACAATCCGGCGAAACGGGCGTGGTGCGGGTATTCCTTCGAACAGGTCTGCAAGGACCATATCGACAAAATCAAGGACAAGCTCGGCATCGCGGGAGTCCTTACCGAAAGATCGTCGTGGTCCAGCAAGGGGGAGCCCGGCGCGCAAATTGACCTGGTCATCGAACGCCGCGACAGGATTATCGACCTGTGCGAAATGAAGTTTTCACAGTCTGAATTTACAATTGATAAAGAATACGACTTGGCCTTGCGAAACAAGATGGAGACTTTCAGGACGGAGACCAAGACCAAAAAGGCCCTGCACCTGGTCTTTATCACCACCTACGGGCTAAAACGCAGCATGTATAGCGGCATCGCCCAGGCCGAAGTCAAGGGTGACGACCTGTTCTAGTCTTTCTCGTAAAAAAACACTGGGACGCAAAAAAAAGAACCCCTCCGAAGAGGGGTCCAAGAGCGGCGGACCGGGATCGAACCGGCAACCATTAGCTTGGAAGGCTAAGGCTCTACCATTGAGCTACCGCCGCGAGCAAGCACAATTATACAAAAATCGGGCGTTTTTTAAAGGGGTTGGCCCAAAACTTGTTGGAAATTTTTCTGAATCTTACTAAATTTTGCCCCACATTAACCTTATACCGAGGAGCTTACTTGTATCCTAATCCGCGCGACCGCCGCATGCCCAACCGTCAGAGTGACGGAACTCGTATCAACGAGGACATCCACATTTCGCCCATTCGACTGGTGAAGGAGGACGGCGAGGCCGTCATCATCGAGACGAGCAAGGCGCTGCAGATGGCAAAGGACGCCGGACTGGACCTGGTGGAGGTGTCTCCCAACGCCAAGCCGCCGGTATGCCGCATCATCAACTACGGCAAGTTCAAGTTCGAGCAAATCAAGAAGGCCAAGGCCGCCAAGGCGAAGCAGCACGTGGTGAAGCTGAAAGAAATCAAGATGCACCCGAAGACCGCCGAGAACGACTACCAGTACCGGATCAAGCAGGCCTCCGAGTTCCTTCAAGACGGTATGAAGGTGAAACTGATTATGCAGTTCCGTGGGCGCGAGATGGCGCACATGGACTACGGCAAGCGCCTGATGGAGCGCGCTAAAGAAGAGTTGCTCCAGTTTGGCGATTTGGAAATGGATTCACGGGTGGAAGGCAACACCATGCTCTCTATCTATGGTCCAAAACGCGGTGCAGGCTCTGCCAAAAAGCAGGACCAGGCACCAAAGCCCGTAACCGAGCCAAAGGCAGCAGGTGAGGCTTCAACTTAAACCCAAGAGGTAAAAATGCCTAAAATGAAAACACACAGCGGTGCAAAAAAGCGCTTCCGCGTGACTGGCTCCGGCCACGTCAAGTTCAAGCGTGCTGGTATGCGCCACATTCTTGCCAAGATGACCACCAAGCGTAAGCGTAACCTGCGTAAGGGCGCTCTCGTTAAGAAAGTCGATGTTTACCATGTCAAGCGTCTGCTTGTCCAAGCATAAGGAGTGTAAGAATGCCACGCGCTAAAACCAGAGTTCCTTCCCGCGAACGCCGCAAAAAAATCCTCAAGGCCGCCAAGGGTTTCTATGGCCGTCGCAAGAGCAACCTCCGCCTTGCCATTGACGCCGTAGCCCACGCCGGTCAGTATGCCTACGCTCACCGCCGCGACAAGAAGGGCGATTTCCGCACTCTGTGGATCACCCGCTTGAACGCTGCTGTCCGCGAACACGGCATCAGCTACAGCCAGTTCATCTTCAAGCTTTCCAAGTCGGGCATCCAGCTGAACCGCAAGGTTCTTGCTGACATGGCCGTCGCCGATCCCGAAGCATTCGCCAAGGTCGTGGAAACTGTGAAGGCTGCCTAATCTAGTGTTGTCATCCCCGCGCAGGCGGGGATCTCCCAGAGAAAAGCAGCACGACTAGCTGAACAAACGCGAGAAATTGCGCTCCGCTTGAAAAAGCGGGGCGCTTTTTGCATTCCAAGGCGTCGGCCATGGTGAGCATGAGCGGCTTGTATTGACAAGCCGCGAAGGCGAGAGTGAGGCGATTCCGGAGAAGCGTCGCCCAATGAGGAGCCGAACGGTCATCATACTGCCGTCGCCGATCCCGAAGCATTCGCCAAGGTCGTGGAAACCGTGAAGGCTGCCTAATCTAGTGTTGTCATCCCCGCGCAGGCGGGGATCTCCCAGAGAAAAGCAGCACGACTAGCTGAACAAACGCGAGAAATTGTCCCCTGCCGGTAAAACGGCGGGGGACTTTTTGTTTGAACGGGTTAAGGCGTCGGCCATGGTGAGCATGAGCGGCTTGTATTGACAAGCCGCGAAGGCGAGAGTGAGGCGATTCCGGAGAATCGTCACCCAATGAGGAGCCGAACGGTCATTTCCGTGAGCCGGAGTCGCCAAGCGCAAGCTGGCGATGTAGGCGAGAGTGAGGCGATTCCGGAGAAGCGTCGCCCAATGAGGAGCCGAACGGTCATCATACTGCCGTCGCCGATCCCGAAGCATTCGCCAAGGTCGTGGAAACTGTGAAGGCTGCCTAATCTAGTGTTGTCATCCCCGCGCAGGCGGGGATCTCCCAGAGAAAAGCAGCACGACTAGCTGAACAAACGCGAGAAATTGCACCCTGCTCCTAATCGGGCGGGGTGCTTTCTTTTTGTATTAGGTGGTGGGGGAGGCCTCCCCCTGCTTGCAGCCCACTGCGTGGTCTTCCAGCACCCCCTCGGCAAGGTTTAGCAGTTCCTCTAAAAATTCTATAATTCATCCCATGAAAAATTGTTTCAAGAATTTTTTGCGTGGGGCATGCGCCTTGGCCTTTGTGGCAGGGTCCGCTCATGCCGCAGTGAACATGCCGGTCCACAAGGAAGTGCTGGATAACGGCCTTACGGTCCTGTTGCACCCGAACTCCCAGGCACCTACGGTGAGCTGCAGGCTTTTCTATGTGACGGGGTCCGTCCACGAAGTTCCGGGCAAGTCCGGACTTGCCCACATGTTGGAGCACGAACTTTTCAAGGGCACGCACAAGGTGGGCATTACCGACAGCGTTGCCGATGCCCGGTTCATGGCGGTACAGGATTCTCTGCAGGCGCTGATTCGCCCGGCGAAACTGGCCGGGGATACCGCTACGGTCAATCGGCTTACTGCGGAACACGATTCCGTGGTGAACGAACACCGCAAGATTTTCGTGAAGGATGAACTGTGGAGCGCCTACCAGGCGGCAGGCGGCACAGGCCTCAACGCATTCACTTCTGACCTGATGACGGCTTACATCGTGACGCTTCCCAAGGACAAAATCGAATTGTTCATGTGGCTGGAAGCGGACCGTATGCAGAACGCCGTACTGCGGGAATTCTATTCGGAGCGTTCCGTGGTCCGCGAAGAAAGACGCATGCGTTACGACGACAAGCCTGCCGGCCGCTACATCGAGACCTTGAACTCCATGATTTACGAGGCTTTCCCTTACCGCGTGCCCACCATCGGCTGGCCTAGTGACATTGACAACTTGACTCGGGAAATGGCGGCGGAACACTATCGCAAGTATTACAAGCCCCGTAACGCTATCCTTGTGCTGGCGGGGGATTTGGACACGACGGCCACCATGGAAATGGTCAAGAAGTATTTCTCGGGTATTCCTGCAGGGGAGGCGTTCCCGCCGCTTACCATCCGTGACCCGGAGCAGGCCGGCGAAAAGCGTCTGGTGGTCAAACGTCCCGATGCTCCCAACATGTATGACCTGGTTTTCAAGACGGCAGAAGTGGGCGACAAGAGCCTTTACGCTCTTGATATCATCGAAGGTGTTTTGAACGGTCGTTCCGGCAGGCTCTATAGACGCCTGGTGGAGCAGGAAAAACTTGCTGTCGGTATCCGCTCCAGCAACAGCCCCAACAAGTACGTCTCCGAATTCGGAGTCCATGTGAACCTGCGCCCAGATGCAGACGAGGCCAAGGTGGAGCAGATTGTCTGGGAAGAACTGGAAAAACTGAAGACCGAGCCTCTGAGTGCCCGCGACTTTGAAAAGGTCAAGAACCATTCCTATGCGGCCCTGGTCCGTAGCCTGACGGACATGGAGAACGTGGCCACCATGCTCGCCTGGTACGAAATGTACGGGGACTACAATATTTTCTTGAACTGGGCCGATGAACTATCGAAGGTTACCGCCGCCGACGTTCAGGAAATTGCCCAGAAGACCTTTGTTCGGGAAAAATCCGTTTCGGGATTCTTGCTGAAAAAGTAATTCGGATTTCTTTGCTGGAACGTCAATACTCCGCTAAAATTTTTGAAAAGCAAAAACCCCGAGCACTTGCGTGCCCGGGGAACTTTTTGGAGGAGCAAAAGTTTGTGCGTTATTCTTCTTTGACTCGTGAAATCAACAACTTGCACTTGCCGTCTTCTACTACGATGTTGTTGGCCGAGAGCATGACATTTTCCATTTCCCAGTTGCCCTTGCTCCAGTGCCTTGTATCAAGGGCGTCACCGTCGAAATCGTCTTGCCAGGACTTGGTGAAAGTCTTGGTTTCTGTGTCATAACTGTATACGCGGACATAGTCAATCTCTTGCGCCACTGGACCATCGGCCAGTTCGGCGCCGGTGAATTTTCCTGTCCAGCCGGCGCTTTTTGATGCCCACAGGTTGAAGCGGAGGGATTGCTGGAGGGTCATGAATTCCACTTGGCCTTTATCCATGCCAATGACATCACGACGGATTTCTACGCTGTCTATTTCCCAGGAAATATATTCGGGAGTCCACACGAAGGCGAACAGGTGGAAGTCTTCGGTAGAATTGAATCCGAACCCGGTCTTGTATTCCGATGTGATTTTCGGATTTTTCTTGTCTTCGTCCGGCAGACGGGTAATCAAGTTGGACTGCCACATTCCCGGGTTGGTTCCGAGGACTTCGATGTCGATTTCGTTCCACGGCTCGTTACCAAGCAGATAAGACGGATCGTAGTAGAGGAACATGGAACTTACGGAACCGGAGATGGAAACCATTTTCATGCGGGCCTCGAAGCGCCCGTAGGTGAACTGGTCCTTGCCGGTGAGTTCTGCGCCATAATACTTGTAGTCGGCGAAGTCTTCGACTTCGGTGGCGGTGTTGTTTGGAATTGTATTTTCCACTTCTTTGCGGAAGGGTTCGAGAGGAGTGGAATCGGAACTGGGTGTTTCTTCCGATGCGGAGGATTCTACGGTCGGATTGGTACCTGGTTCTGTGGGATTACCGCTGCTACTGTCGTCGGAGCATGCGGCAAACAGACCTATCGCAATAATCGGGAGAATGAATTTCGTTTTCATGGGATTACCTCTCTTTTTCCCATAATATACAATCGTTTCAAGGCGCAGGTTAGTGTTCTAAATGTTGTTTTTACAAAACTGTATCAAGTGTGTTTTTATTGAAAACCGCAAAACCGAGCGAGACAACTCCGCATAGCGTACGAGGGATAAGAAACAAGTAAGACGAGGCAACGACCCCCGAAGCCGTAGAAAACCTATGGCGAGAGGGGGAGTAACGAAGTATTACGCAGTTTATTAGCCCTTGATGGCGTCGCCCATGGAGAACATAGGCATATACATAGCAATCAGCAAGCCACCGACGGCGCCGCCCAGGAACACGATAATCATCGGTTCCATCATGCCCACCACGGCGTCCACGGCGGCGTCCACTTCTTCGTCGTAGAAGTCGGCGAGCTTCAAAAGCATGCCTCCCAGGTTACCGGTCTTTTCACCCACGCCAGTCATCTGAATAACCATGGGTGGGAAAATGCCGACTTCTGTCATGGGCTCGGCGATGGACTTACCGCCAGCGATGCCGATGGAAATCTTGTTGATGGATTTTTCCACTACCTTGTTGCTCACGGTGGAGGACACCACCTTCAAAGAATCCATGATGGATACACCAGCGTTTAGGAGTGTTCCCAAAGTTCTGGCAAAACTGGCCGTCGTAGATTTGATTTGGAGGTCTCCTAGTTTGGGGACCTTCAGCATAAAGCCATCCCATGCAAACTTGACAGACGGGACTTTCATAGACATCTTGAACCCGACGATGAGGATGACGACACCTATCACCATGAAGGCCGCATTATCGCGAATGAAATCGGATATGCTCATAACAACTTGCGTTGGTGCTGGGAGTTCCGCATCGAGGGCGGCAAACTGTTCAGCGAAGGTAGGCACCACGAAGGTCATAAGGGCAATCACCACCAAGATACCCACGATCACCAACATCACCGGGTAGGTCAAGGCCTTTTTCACCTTGCGCTTCAGGCGTTCCTGGTTTTCGAGAGTTTCTGCTAGACGAGCAAGGATGCCATCCAAGATACCGCCCGCTTCGCCTGCCGCCACCATGTTGGTGTACAGGGGACCGAACACCTTGGGGTGCTGGGCCAGAGCATCTGCCAAAGAGGAACCGCCGTTGATGGACTGAGTGATTTTGTGAATAACGGACTTAAGTTCCGGGTTTTCGCACTGTTCTTCCAAAATATTCAAGCATTGGAGCATAGGGAGGCCCGCCGAACTCATGGACGAAAACATTCGGGTAAACCTAGCGATGTCAGCATGCTTGATGCCGGAACCAATCTTAATCTTGATTTCGGTAGGCTTCTTTTTCAGACTTGTGATGACAAGCCTGCGCCGCAGGAGCATGGACTCGGCTTCGGCCTTGTCCTTGGCTTCTAGGGAGCCTTGGAAAACGTTGCCCTGGGTATTTTGGGCCTTGTACAAAAACTCTGGCATAGGTTACACACCTTCCTTCACGAACAGTTGTTCCAGCTGATCGGGGCTGGGGGAGCGGGAAAGGGCTTCGAAACGGTCCACCTTGCGGTTCTTGACCAATTCGCAGAGACACATGTTCATGGTGTTCATGCCGAACTTCTGGCCGATTTCGATCATGGATTCGATCTGGTGTACCTTGTCGTCGCGAATTAGGGCTCGGATACCGGGAGTCACGTTCATGATTTCGTAGGCCATGACACGACCGCCGCCAATGCGGGGAACCAGAGTCTGGCATATCACACCCTGGAGCACAAAAGACAGCTGGGTGCGCACCGTTTGTTGTTCGCCCTTGGGGAAAGCGTCCACGATACGGTTGATGGTCTGCACGCAGGAGTTGGTGTGGAGTGTCGCGAAGGCCAAGTGGCCTGTTTCAGCGATGGTAAGGGCGGCACGGATGGTTTCCAGGTCACGCATTTCGCCGATGAGCACCACGTCGGGGTCCTGACGGAGGGCCATCTTCAGTGCCTGGGCGAAACTGTTGGTGTCGCTTCCCACTTCGCGCTGGTTCACCATGCAACCCTGGTGCTTGTGCAAAAATTCGATGGGGTCTTCTACGGTGAGAATGTGGTCGTGGCGTTCCTTGTTGATCTTGTCAATCATGGCTGCAAGGGTCGTGGACTTACCGGAACCGGTGGCACCGGTCACCAGGACCAGGCCCGAGGGACGGGTGGTGAACTCGGCCAAAATTTTCGGGAGACCCAGGTCCTTGAAGGTGCGGATATCTAGCGGAATGATACGGAGGGCGAGGGCCACGCAACCGCGCTGTAGGTAGGCATTGGCACGGAAACGGGCAAGGTTTGCAATACCGAAGGAGAAATCGCATTCCTTCTGCTGTTCGAAGGTCTTCTTCTGCATCTCGTTCATGAGGCTGTAGGTCATGCGCATGGTTTCGTCCGGTTTCAGCTTGTCGGCTCCGATAGGAGTGAGCTTGCCGGAGATACGGAGTAGGGGAGGGGAACCTGCCGTGATATGCAAGTCGGAGGCTCCGCGTTTGACCATTTCAGAAAGAAGTTCTTGAATATTGTATGCCATATTCAAGAATATAACTAAAAAGGAGCGAAATTTCATAAATTCTACGGCATAATGCGTATTTCTACACTAAAATGGGCTTTGATTCCCCTTGTTTTGCTAGGGGGAATCTACCTGTACCGCACCGTTTCCCTGGAACGGTCTTTTCGGGAAATCCCAAAGACGGTAGTGAACTTTGAGGCACTGAAGGCTGATGGCAGCCGGACGGACTACGCAAGTGAAAAGGGGACTGCTACGCTTATCGTTTTGAGTGCCAGCTGGTGCCCTGGTTGCCTCATGGAAATCCCCATGCTCCAGAAATTCCATCAGGAATACGGCTCCAGGGGGTTAAAAATCTTGATGATTGACGAAGACGAGAACCTGAAAGTGATGGCCCGATTCAAGAAGGCTAAGGAAATGCCCTGGACCGTGGTCCACTGGAACTACGACGCCATGAACGCTCTCGGGAATCCGGGAGTCATTCCCGTAAGCTACCTGGTGGACAAAGAGGACAACATCGACAAGGTGTTTGTGGGCGATGCCAGCGAGTCGGAGCTACGGCGGCGGATAGAGAAGCTATTAGGGGTTAGGTAATAGGTTGTAGGTTTTAGGGCCGCGGGGGACAAGATGTTCGAGATTGCCTTACGCAATCGGGCTTGGGAAAAGAATCACGTCTTTGATTTCTGCCTTGTTCAAGGCCAGCATAAAGAGCCGGTCTAGGCCCAAAGCCACGCCGGAGCAGGCGGGCATCCCCGATTCCAGCGCCTGCAAGAAGTTTTCGTCTATCGGTGGCAAAGGTTTGTTCATGCTACGGCGGATTTCAAGGTCGGCCTCGAAACGCCTGCGCTGTTCCTTGGCATCGGTCAGTTCCGTATAGCCGTTGCAAAGTTCCACTTGATCTACAAACAGCTCAAACCGCCTGGCCCAGGTGTAGTCGTCTTCGCCTACATAGGTCTGGGCGAGAGCCGCCTGGGACTGGGGGTAATCCAAAATGAATTCCGGGCCGTTCTTTGCTAACGCCGGCTCTACGGCAAAGACCATCAGGTAGTCCCACCAGTCTTCCCGGGACATGCCTGTAGAGGCGGCTGGGAGGGGAATGTCTTTGGACCTGCAGGCTGCGACGAAGTCTCCGTCGGTGGCGGTAAGGGGGTTCACTCCGGCATAATTCCTGAAGGCATCAATCCAGCGGGTGCGGCGGGCGTTGAGGGGTTTCCCGAGAATCTCCGAGACCAGGGTTTCCACCTCGTCCATCAATTGTTCCTGAGGCATGCCCACACGATACCATTCCACCATGCTGAATTCGTTGTTATGATGTGCGCCGAATTCGTCCTTACGAAAGGACTTGGTAATCTGGAAGATGTCGCCGAAACCTGCCGAGAGTAGGCGTTTCATATGGAATTCCGGACTGGTCATCATGAAACGGTGGGGCGATTCAATCTCGAAGTAATCCAACTGCGGGTCGGTGCCGCAAGCGTTGGACAGCACCGGCGTTTCCACTTCCAAAACCCCGCGAGCTTCGAAGAAAGCACGAACCTTACGCATCAGGTCTTGACGCTTTATCCAGGTTTCGCGATTGCAGGTAGGAGAGAACATGGTGGGAAGGGGTTAGGATCTAGGGGTTAGGTGATAGGGGTTAGGTAGTAGGTTGTAGGTGTTAGGGCTGATAGAAACAAGAAGTTTTACGTGAAGTATGGAATGTGAAATTGGTTGTCAATCAGGCGCCGAAGGCGCGATTATAAGAACTCACTACTCAAAACTCACTACTCAAAACTCACAACTCACAACTCATTACTCATTATTCACCACGCAGCGGACCGACAGGGAGAATTTCTTGTCTACGGAGATAGAGGACACTTCCTTGTCTGTGCTGAACATGGAGCGTGCTACGCCTCGGCCGTCGCCACCGTCCTGGTTTGTCCAGAAATAGGCGCCTTCGCCGACGATGACCGAGATGTTGTTCTTGTTGGCGTAGCCTCCGAACAGGGCGGTAAAGGCATAGTTGTCGCTTCCGTTACTGCGGAGACGTTCTGCGGCGGTGTTGGCACCACCGGCATAAATCTCCAGCATTTTCCAGTCTTCGTCCGTAGAAAGTCTGGTTCCTTCGGGGCAGGCCTTTTGGGCGGCCTCTTGGGTGTAGAGGCGTCCATAGACCTTGCAGTTGTCGTCTTCGCGGTCGTAGCACATGGAGCCTTCTTCCATGGCAAAGTTCAGGTTCTGCACGAACCACTTTGTGCCGTTGATTTCCTTGACCTTGTAGGTCTGTCCGTCGCGGTTGTCTGTAAAGTACTCGAATACGGGGCAGCGGGTTTCAAATTCTTTCGAAGCCAAGATGGAATCTACCGCCGGTTGCCAGGCGGTGCAGAACCGGAACAGTTCGCCACCGGGCAGTTCCGTAGAATCGGCCTTGTGCTTGTCGGCCCAGCGATTTACGTAGGCGATGTTCGGGATAGTCGAGTCTGCAATAGAAAGGGCCTTTGCGTTTGCCTGAATCAATTTGGAAAAATTTTCCGCCACGGTCATGGGGGATTTCCAGTAGCCTTCCGTAAGTCCCGTGCGGATTTTTTCGTAGAGGGGAGAGGGCTTGGTGACGGTAATGGTGGTTTCGATGAAATGTTCGGGCTTCGTGGCGCAGGTCTGCTTGCGGGCTTCGTCGTTCAGGGAATCGGCCTGGGTTTCGCACTGCAACTTGCAGAATTCCTTGTCCTTGCCTTTCTTGGGGCAGGCCACCCATGTGGTGGTGTCCACCTGTTCCTTGACGGGCTTGGCAAAAGCCTTGGTTTTGAGGGCTGCCTTGACCACCTTGTCTAAAGCCTCCAGGGCGTTAGCGTTGCCCGCTGTTCCTTCCATGAGCAGGTAGCTTACCACTTCGCTACAGGCATTCATCGTCTTGGCGTTGGCGCAGACTTTTGCTCCGTAGCCGTAGGCAAACTGCGACGGGCACTGGGCAAAGGATTCGTCGGGCATGGACTTGAAAATTTTCTCGAAGATGGCTACGGCGTCGTTGGCATTCAACTTGCCGCAATAGATTTCTTCTATTTCGTTGTTCTTCACCATTTTTTTAGCGGTGGCGATATCCTGGTTGTCTATCGCTTCGCGAAATGCCTCTTGGGCAAAAGCAGTTGTAACGCCCAGGGCAAGAACTCCTACACTTAACAAGCCTCTAAGAATTTTCATTGTAACCCTCTTTTTTTGCGGTGTAAATATATAAAAGTTCCACCCTGATGATGCTAGTAACTAGTAACTACTAACTAATAACTATCAACTGAACCCACCCTATTTTCTATATTTGGGCCCATGATTGATGCAGAAAAAATCCGTAGCGAATTCCCGATGCTTGTCGCAGGCGATAAGGATGCAAAGCCCCTTGCCTTTTTGGATAGCACGGCCACCACGCAAAAGCCCGCGTGCGTCATTGACGCGATGGACGACTTTTACCGCGAGCACTACAGTTCCGTGAAGCGCGGCGTGTACCGTCTGAGCGCCCGCACCACCGAAGCATTCGAAGCCACCCGCAAGAATGTCGCAAAATTTATTAACGCGAAAACCGAAGACGAAATCGTGTTCACCCGCGGCACCACCGAAAGCATCAATCTGGTGGCGTGGAGTTACGGTCGCAAGTTCTTCGAAGCGGGCGACGAAATTTTGATTAGCGGCCTGGAGCACCATGCAAACATCGTAAGCTGGCAGCTGGTTGCCGAAATGAAGGGTGCCAAGATCAAGGTGATTCCCGTTTTGGATAACGGCGATTTGGATTTGGCGGCACTACCCGGATTACTCACTCCACGCACCAAGATGGTGGCCGTCGCCCACGTGAGCAATTCCGTTGGCACCGTGAACCCGATTGCAGAAATCATCAAGACCGTGCGGGGTCTCGCCCCGCAGGCAAAGATTCTGATTGACGCCGCCCAGAGTTCCAGCCACATCAAGATTGACGTGCAAAAACTGGACTGCGATTTTCTCGCCTTCAGCGGACACAAAATGTACGGCCCCACAGGCGTAGGCGTACTCTACGGCAAGTACGAAGTTCTCGACAGCATGCCCCCCTGGCACGGCGGTGGCGAAATGATCAAGAACGTGACTTTCGAAAAGACGACTTACGCCGATGTTCCCGCCCGCTTTGAGGCAGGCACGCCCATGATCGCCGAAGTCATCGGCCTCGGCAAGGCTATCGAATGGATTAACGCGGTTGGCATCGAAAACATCCGCAAGCACGAAGAAGAAATTACGCAGTACGCCTTGGAACAGCTCACGCAGATTCCGCAGGTGAAGATTTTCGGGAACCCGAAGGAACGCGGCGCCCTCATCAGCATCACGCTGGACGGCATCGCCGTCAGCGACGCCGCCATGATTCTCGACGAAGAAAACGTTGCGGTGCGTAGCGGGCACCACTGCGCCCAACCCGTGATGGACCGCTTCGGCGTCGACGCCACGCTTCGGCTCAGTTTCGGCGCGTACACCCTGAAGCGCGACATCGACCGCTTTATCGCAGGCATCAAGCGCGTTATTCGCCTGTTTGCATAGTTCACCGCGAGACCGCGCAAAGCTTATTATGGGAATCGAGAAAGGCATCTTCAACCGCACATCGCTCCTGCTCGGGGACGACGTGATGGGCGACATCTACCAGAAGCGCGTCATCATCTTCGGTCTCGGCGGAGTCGGCAGCTGGTGCGCAGAAAGCCTGGTGCGTTCCGGCATCAAGGAACTCGTACTCGTCGATTCTGACCGCGTGTGCGTTACCAACGTGAACCGTCAACTGATGGCCACTACGAAAACCGTGGGGCAAGTCAAGGTGGACGTGTTGAAAAATCGCCTGCTCGAAATCAACCCCCACGCCAACATTATCGCACTGCAAGATATCTACGAAGAAGCGAATACGGACAAATTCCAACTGGACACATTCGACTACATCATCGATGCCATCGACAGCCTCGAAAACAAGATGCAGCTGTTGTGGCACGCCACGCGCACAAAGGCCACAGTATTTTCTTCAATGGGGGCAGCCCTCAAGATGGACCCCACGCGAATCAAGGTCGCCGAATTCAGGAAAGTCGCCGGTTGCCCGCTCGCCCGCGCGCTCCGCGACAAGTTCAAGAAAAAGAAAATGGCGCTCAAGAAAAAAGTGCTGTGCGTCTACAGCGACGAACTCCTGAAAAACCGCGGCAAGAATTCCTCTTGTGGCACCGACGCCTGCATGTGCCCCAAGGTGCGTCACGAAAGGAGCGAAGCCGAACTCCAGAATGCAAACCTGGTCGATCACGAATGGTGCAGCAGTAAGGCGCAAATCAACGGCACCATGGCGCACTCCACTGCCATTTTCGGATTCATGATTGCGGGCCTCGTGATGCAGGACATCTACAAGAAGGCGTTAGCCAGCGCGGAGTAATATGAAATTCTTGATTCAGCGAGTGTTGAACGCCCAGGTGGATATTGCAGGCGAAACTGTCGGGAAAATCGGCAAAGGCTACATGATTCTCATCGGCGTAGGTGAAGACGATACCAAGGAAATAGCCGACAGGCTTATCCGCAAGATGCTAGCGCTCCGCATCTTCGCCGACGAAAACGGCAAGACGAATCTTTCTATCAAGGACGTAGGCGGCGAGCTCCTGCTGGTCTCGCAGTTCACGCTGTACGCGAACTGCAACAAGGGCAACCGTCCCACATTCAACGGCGCCGGCAACCCCACACTCGCAAACGAGCTCTACGAATACATCATCGCCCAGTGCAAAAAAGAAATCCCCGTTGTTGAAACGGGACGCTTCGGCGCCGATATGCAGGTGAGCCTCGTAAACGACGGACCCTTCACGATTATGCTAGAGTAGGAGCGCTTCGACTCGGCGCATGTGCGTCCCTAGACGTCTCCCACTTCGCCTTTTTCGACGAAATTTCTTATAGCCTTGGAAATCCTCATGCTGCAGAAGTTCGGGCCGCACATGCTACAGAAATGACTGCTCTTGGCGCGGCTTTCGGGAAGGGTCTTGTCATGGAATTCCATGGCTTTTTCAGGGTCCAGAGAAAGGGCGAACTGGTCGTTCCAGCGGAAGTCAAAGCGAGCGCGGGAAAGGGCGTCGTCCCTGAACTGGGCTCCAAAATGCCCCTTGGCGAGGTCCGCTGCATGGGCTGCCAGTTTGTAGGTTACCACACCGGCGCGCACATCATCTCGGTCCGGGAGTCCCAAGTGTTCCTTGGGCGTCACGTAGCAAAGCATGGCGGTGCCGTACCAGCCGATTTGTGCCGCTCCGATGGCCGAGGTAATGTGGTCATAGCCGGGAGCGATGTCGGTAGTGAGGGGGCCCAGGGTGTAGAAGGGGGCGTTTAAGCACTTTTCCGTCTGCTTGGCCATGTTGTCCTGAATCTTGTGCATGGGCACGTGGCCCGGGCCTTCGATAATCACCTGCACGCCGTATTCCCAGGCTATTTTCGTCAGTTCGCCCAGGGTTTCTAGTTCTCCGAACTGGGCGGCGTCGTTGGCATCGGCGATGGAACCCGGACGCAATCCGTCGCCCAGAGAAACCGCCACGTCGTACTTGGCAAGAATCTCGCAGATTTCCCGGAAGTGGGTGTAAAGGAAGTTTTCTTTTTTGTGGACCATGCTCCACAGCGCAAGAATAGAGCCTCCGCGACTCACGATTCCCGTGGTGCGCTTGAGAGTCAGCGGGATGTGTTTCAGCAAAAGTCCCGCATGGATGGTGAAGTAATCTACGCCCTGCTCTGCTTGTTCAATCAGGGTGTCGCGGTAGGCTTCCCAGGTCAGGTCTTCGGCCTTGCCCTTGACTTTTTCAAGAGCCTGGTAGATAGGCACGGTACCGATAGGTACGGGACTGTTGCGCAGAATCCATTCACGGGTTTCGTGGATGTTCTTGCCGGTAGAAAGGTCCATGACGGTGTCCGCCCCCCACTTGACAGACCACACCAGCTTTTCCACCTCTTCTTCGATACCGCTACTGAGGGCGGAGTTCCCGATGTTGGAATTGATCTTTGTGAGGAAGGCGTTACCGATAATCATGGGTTCGCATTCCGGGTGGTTCATGTTGGAGGGGATTATAGCCCTGCCTGCAGCCACCTCGGAGCAGACGAATTCCGGCGTGATAGGCTTGATGCCCGAATCCTTGGGCAAGATTTCGTCCAGGCGCTGGTTTTCTCGAATGGCCACGTATTCCATTTCGGGAGTGATGATTCCCTTGCGTGCAAAGTCCAGCTGGGTCTTGCAATCTTCTGCACCGGGAACGTCCTTGAGCCAATTTCGCCAGCCTTCTCGAATCTTGGGAAGACCCTTCTTTATGTCAATTTCTGCAGAGGCGTCGCCGTAAAGTCCGCTGGTATCGTAAACGGGCACTACCGGAGTCTTGGGGTCGTCAATCTTTACTTCCCGCATGCCCACGCGGATTTCGGGAAACAATTTTCCCTGCACATAAATCTTGCTGGATTGCGGAAAGGTCGCACCCTTTATATCCATATATTCCTCACTTTTCCTACGGCCAAATTACTGGCACAGGTTCAAGGGGTTTGTTCTCAGCCATAGTTCCTACAGCACCCCCAAGTTTTTTCCACAATATAAAATTTTATCTTTCCCTCCGAGGACATTTATGGATATCAAGAAGACAAACGCTGCCCGAATCTTGGACCGTCTAAAGATCCAGTACGAGCTGATCCCTTATAAGGTGGACGAAAACGACTTGGGCGCCCAACACGTGGCGGACAGCCTGGGCGAAGACATCAACCAGGTTTTCAAGACAATCCTAGTCCATGGCGACAAAATTGGCTATCTGATATGCGTCGTTCCCGGTAATTTGGAAGTGGACTTGAAGGGGGCCGCCAAGGTCAGCGGCAACAAGAAAATCGATACCGTTCCCTTGAAGGACTTGACCCCGCTGACAGGCTACATCCGGGGCGGTTGCAGCCCTCTCGGCCTCAAGAAGAATTTTCCCATTTTCATTCACGAAACCGCCCTGCAGTTCCCATTCATCTATGTGAGTGCCGGTGAACGAGGCTTGCAGTTGAAGATTGCCCCGGCAGATTTGGTCAAGGCAACCCGCGGAACAGTGGGGGTGATTGCTCGCGTGCCTCCCACTGCGCCCGAGGACTGAGTCTTTGGTAGCTAAGGGTTGGTTTCATGGAATTTTTCGATTACTACGAGAAATTGTTTGGCGACCGCTGGCCGGCCCTGCTGGATTCCCTCAAGGGGGAGTCCTGTTTTGAGACGTTGCAGTTCGGAGAAGGCCTCGAACCGTATTACCTGGACAAGGCCTCTGTCTTTGCCGCAAAGGCCCTAGGGGTGGAGCCTGGAATGGATGTTCTGGACATGTGTGCCGCCCCCGGCGGAAAATCCCTGATAATCGCCTCTATGCTTCAAGGACAGGGTTCCTTGCAGTGTAACGATCGCTCGCCAGACAGACGGGAACGCCTTAAGCATGTTTTGGAAAACTCTTTGCCCAAGGACTGGCGAAGCATTATCAGTGTTTCGGGTTACGACGGTGTCAAATTCGGCCTTCACAAGAAGGAATCTTTTGACCGGATTCTGCTGGACGCCCCTTGCTCTTCGGACCGGCATGTGTTGAACTCTCCTGCCCACCTGGAAGTCTGGTCCGCAAAGCGGATCAAGAGGCTGTCGGTGGAACAGGGCTCCCTCTTGGCTTCGGCCATAGATGCGTTACGCCCGGGAGGAGTTCTTGTTTACGGCACCTGTGCGCTTTCTCCCTTGGAAAACGACGGTGTGGTTTCAAGAATCCTGAAAAAACGCCTCGAGGCTTGCGCTGTTGAAATCTCGGATATTCCGGAAGGCGCGGAGCGCACTGAGTTCGGGGTCCACATTTTGCCCGACAGGACAAACGGGTCTGGACCTATTTATTGTGCAAAAATCCAAAAAACGCCCCGACCAACAGGTCTTTAATAATATATCTTTAAGGTATGTGGAATCGTATTTGCGTGCTCTTTTTGGCCTTTGTGACGGCTTTGCCCGCCTTGGCCGACGAAGACGACTGGGATAATGTCCCTGAATCGTCCGCTCCTGCTGCTGAGGCTCCTGCGCAAGTCTCGGAACCTGCTGCACCTGCCCCTGTGGCAGAATCCACTCCAGCAGCTACAGAATCCGCTCCGGTGGCTACAGAGGCAGCTCCGGCTGCAAAACCTGCCGAAAAACCCGTCGACCCCTTTGCAAAGCTTGATAGCGCAAAAGCCCCTGTTGATACCGTCGCCAAGCCTGCTGCTGGTCGTGAAGTCCCCGTCCGTTACTGGATCATGGGCGATTCTGTGGAACAAGAGGCCATCTTTGTAAAGATTGAAAGTGACACTGTCTATCTGAAGCGTCCAAACGCAGACGAACAGAAAAATTTGGAAAAGTTGCAAGAGGCGACTATTGCTGCTATGGAAGAAAGCAATGGCCAGCACCAGGAAGACGAAGAAGACGATGAAGCCGATTCCGTAGCGACACCGGCTCCGGCCGCTCCTGTGGCCGTGGCGGACACCACTCCGGCAGAGCAACCTCAGGAACAGCCCCAAGAAGATGCTGACGACGGTGCCGACGACGACTTCGAGACCGCCCTCCAGAAAGAAGACACTCGCATGAAACTAGAAGAAATTGCCCGTGTCGAAGAGGAAATCCGCCAGCAAGAGATTCAGGACAGTATTGCCGCCGATTCCGCAAACCCCTTCATCAAGATTTACCGTTTGGACCTGCGTCGTCTCTACAACATGGAAGACGACGAGATGATCGACCTTGGTCTTTCGAACTACGTGGTTCCCGAATATGTGGATGACGAAGAGGAGATGGAACTCTATCCGCCGGGAAGCGCAAACCTCTTTGTGACGTCGGTCCCGGCTGCTTGTTCCCTTTTTGTGAACGGCATTCCTATCAAGCAGGTGGCGCCGGATACCATCAAGCGCATTGCTCCGGGCAAGTACACCATTTCGGTGATGCAGGTGCTGAAAGGCGTGGAATGGTGGGGCACCGCCGTGGTCCGCATCAATTCCGACAGCCTGAACCGCATAGAGATTCCGGTAGAACGACCCTCCACCAGGTTGACCTTGAACACCGACCCCGAAGCGGTAGAAGTGTTCATCAACGAGGTGCCTACGGTGAACATTATGCCCCACTACATGACAGACGTGGTGGTTGACGGAATTCGCCCCCAGGCAAAGACAAGCCTTTACTTTAGAAAGGTAGGCTACCGAGATACCACCATTGTCACCGAAATCAAGGCGTTCATGCCGAACCTGATTAACGTGGAAATGGAACCCATTCTGGACGACCTTGCCTTAATCGAAGAGCAGAACGCCTTTAACGATGAACGCAGCAAGCGTCGCATTGGTCGCGGGCTCTTGTGGAGCTCCATCGTTCCCATTATCGCTGGCGGTGTCATGTGGTACTTGGCCGAAAAGGACTGGAGTGACGCTGCCGACAAAAAGAAGGCTTACGGAATGTCGGCTTTTGAAAGTCCCGATACCCAGAAAATGGTGAAGGACAACCACGACCTGAACAAGAAAGGCGATACCAAGGCCGGTATAGGCATTGGACTTGGGGTTGTGGGAGTCGGCCTATTGGTTGCAGGCTTTGTTCTTGCGTTCTAAAATTATCCTTTTGTTGCTCGGGCTATGCGCTTCTGTGGCCATGGCCCATCCTCACGTGTTTGTAGATGCCACAGTAAAGGTCCTGTTTAACGAAAAGGGCCTTTCTGGTGTTGAAAACCGGTGGGTTTACGACGAAGTCTACAGCATGGCGACTGTCGCCTCTGTAGATGCGGACGGAGATGGAAAACTGTCGGCCAAGGAAAGCGATGCTTTAAGACCCGTTGTTTTCGGCGAGGCCTCCAAGGCGAATTATTTCAACTATATCCAGTGCGGTTCTGAATTCCTGAAGGTGGAAAAGATTCGCTCCTTCAAGGCTTCGGTAGAAAATAGACGACTGGTGCTGGATTTTGTGTTGGATTTTACAGTCCCTGTTACAAACGATTATACTCTGCTGGTGCTAGTAGTGGCGGATCCTTCCAACTATGTGCAGGTAACTACCGACATGGAAAATGCAGAGGCTTCTGCGCCCGAGAATATCGATGTGGAATATTTTTCCGACAGTCTTGAGGGATTGTCTCTTTTTAAGGCTTTCCTTTCGTATGTAGAGGGGCTTTATCTCAGATTCAAGAAGAAATAGTTTGGAATAATTTATCTTTGGAGTGAGTGGAATTAAAGGAGAATCGATGCCCTTGAGTTATAAATGTTTTATACCTCTGTTTCTGACTCTCGGAATTGTAGCCTGTGGCGACAGTTCGAACAATGCCGCGCCCGATACCCTGAGATGTGTGGTAAAATCCGAAAAACCGCTCGTCATGGAATCCTCTTTCAACGGGGTGGTCACCAAGACGACAGTTGAACTTCGGGGCGGGAAAATGATTCAAACCGTCGAAAGCAACAACCCACGTGTGGTTGATGAAAATTGCAAGGAACTGAAGGGAGACTCTGATTACGGCGAAGTTTTGTGCGATGCGGAATCTGTGGTGGCTATAAGTAGGGAGGAAATGTCCGAGAGCTTCTTCGAAAAATTTAAGAAGACTTTTAAAGATGCTTGTGAATCGGCTGATGATACCAAGATAAAGACCCGTAAAGATCTGGACTCTTTGGAAAATACCCTAGATTCGCTAGAACACACACTGTCTAGTAGTTCAAAGGGGGACAATCCGCTGAATTATGATTCAATCTTTTCGTCGGATTCCAGCGAACCGGAATTTTCTTGTGAGGTGTCAAAGTCGGGCGACGTTGCTTTGATGAAATTGACCTCCAATGGCGTTACTTACAAGCATGCCGCCACTATTGAAAAAGGGAAGGTCCTGATCAATAGTACGGCTACTTCGTCCAATAAGATGCTTGTTGCTGGCATTTGCAGTATGCAACAGGGTAGCGGCTCTGCTAAGGAGGCGGTCTGTAGCGATACCCAGGTCTCTTATAAAACTGAACTCGAAATAGCCGTTTCTGGTATAGACGATGTTGTCGCCATGTTCCAGCAACAATGCGACGAACAACGCCAGTATTATGGCTACGGAGAAGGGTCTTCTAGCAGTGCTTTTGTTAATTCTAGCGGTGCGATTGCCTATTCCTTTAAGGGAGATTTGGAAACCTTTACCGATGCCCGCGATGGAGAGGTCTATACCCAGGTGCAAATAGGAGATCAATTGTGGATGGGGCAGAACTTGCGGTATGCCGACAGTTCTGCGCTTGGCTCTGAAAACTTGAAGGGGGCCGCTTGGTGCCTGGACAACAATTTCGAGAATTGTAAGACGGCTGGGGTGCTTTATCTATGGCATGCCGCTATGGACAAATCTGCCGCAGAGTGCGGTAGTGGAAATGTTTGCGGTATAACGGAATTCCCCCATCGGGGAATTTGCCCCAAAGATTGGCATGTGCCTACTCAGCAGGAATGGGAAAAGTTGCAGAATGTGGTAGGTGAATCCAGAGGCTATGATTTGATGGCTTTAAGTGAATCTGGTTCGGGGACAGACAAGTATGGCTTTGGAGCCGTTCCCACAGGTGAATACGACTTCCGTAAGGGCTACACCCATAGATTTAGCAGTTATGGGGCTACTCATTTCTGGACCGCTACGGAAAGGAATTCAGCCGGAGCTAATACCTGGTATGTTAACGGGTCTAAATTCTCGAGCCAGGATTTTGACAAGAACATGGGTTATGCCGTCCGCTGTATTCACGACTAAAACGGCAAAAAAGCCGATAACAGGAATCCCGCCTTTGCGGGATTTTTCTATTTTTAGGGTATGAAACGGCTTATTTTGTCCGTGGCGCTTTTTTGCCTTTGTGCGGTTTCCGCATTCGGTGCGGAAGCTGATTCCCTAGTGCAAAAAAATGCGGCCCCTGCAAAGGTTGAAACGCCTGCTCCAACGCCCCCTAAAGAGGAATCGAAACCGGGTGGTCTTTTGGATGCCCTTTACCCGGTGGATCCCGTCGAATCGATTGCCGCCGGGCATTTCCAGGGTGGGGCCACCTTGTCCCTGATTCAGGCCAATACCGAAGACGACGCCCTGAATGTCATCCTTGGTGATGTCTATGAGGGCGAAGGCTATATGTTCACCGTCGAACTGTTCGGTGGATATTTTATCAAGGACGCCCTTGCCGTAGGAACGCACCTGGGGTATTCACGGACCTGGTTCGATATCGATTTTTCCCTTTTAGAAGATATAGCCGATGTCAAACAGCACCGCAAGTACGTGAGCAATGGTTTTTTTGCTCAGCCATTCCTAAAGAATTACATGAAAGTGCTGGATAGCAGGAACCTGTACCTTTTTAATGAGACGTCTGTTAAGGTCGGGTATTCCTATGGAATTTCCCAGTCCGACGATGGCGAAGAAATGGACAAGACCCGCAACAAGACCTGGTCTATCGAGGCGGGTATCAATCCCGGCCTTTGCATCATGGTGCTGAACCGCTTTGCCTTTGAAACCTCCGTGGGCCTTCTGGGGCTCAGCACTAGCGTTATCGATGTAGAAGAAAATGGCGAAAGCCACAGCAGGCTCGTTTTCAACATGGTGAATTTCACTATCAACCTCTTGGCCTTGGATTTCTCCTTGGTGTACTTTATTTAGGAGGCGGGTGATGATGTTTACTAGAACAACGAAATTTCTGCGCTGGAACATGGCTGCGTTTTTTGCTTGTGCTGCCTGCCTGTGGGTAGGGTGCTCGGAATCTTCGGAAAAGCCCCTGTTCCCCGAAGACGAAATTTCGGAGGAAATGGAGCTGAAACTTTCCGGCTGGAAGGTGGATTCTCTGGATACAGACGCAAAGGTTGTCTATGTGAAGCCCGCAAAGGGTTGGCTTGATTCCCTGGTTATTGATTCTCTGGCCCTTCCGGGAAGTTCCTCCCTGTATTTGGCCGCCGACGACGATTTGGTGGACCCTGCGTTGGGCGAAAAGCTTGTGCCTGGTACGGTGATTTCGACGAAGGATACGAACCAGTTCTCTATCGTTGCCCTGGATTCTTATAACAGGATTGCGGGCGTGTGGTTGGTGGTATGGAAATTGCCCGAGACGCCCAAGTCTTCTGATTCTAAGGTGGCTTCTTCTGGTGATGCAAAATCTTCGTCTTCGGAAACTGCAGATTCTGCCGGGTCGTCGGAAACGGGTTCGTCATTGGATTCTTCGGCGGGCACGTCGTCAGGTTCATCTTCGGATTCGTCTTCTGGGGAGTCGGGAACTAGCGGAGGCTCGTCGGAGTCGGCAGGCGGTGAAAGCTCCTCTTCGGAAGAGAACGATTCTAGCAGTAGCGAGGCTGCCCAGCCTCAGGCGGTAAAACTTCCGGACTTGAATGTGGATGGCGGCACCGTTACGGTGGAAGGCTCCAAGGTCTACGTGGAAATGCCCTATGGTTCGGATCTTTCTAGCATTCAGTTGATTCCTTTGGACACGACGAACAACTTGATTCGCCCTGTAGAAATGGAATTCGAAGATGCCGACGGGAATGTGGGAACTTATAGCGTTGTAGCCGGTGTGCAACTGCCCGGTTCCGATTTTAGTGCTCGTAACGATTTCTGGGCTACTACCAGTGATGCCATGGCGACAAAGAAGTCTTCTGCTGCAATTACGGTTTCGTCTTCGGCGAATCTTGAATTTAACGGCGGTATGGCGACAATAACGACCCGCGAAGTCGAGGGTTCGTTCTTGTTTATTGACGGAAGCTGGAAGATGGCTGGCGGATTCTACTTTAGCGGGGAATACACGGGTCAGACTGCTCTCGATATCTATGAGCAGGGCTCTGACGGTGGTACGCCTTCGACGGGGGATTCCTACATCGCAAAAGACATGACTTTCGGTAAACCCTTTACGGCCCGCCCGACTGCGTTTGAAATCAAATACTCTTATAATCATGTAGCCAATAGTTCAGCGAACTACCCGCAGAAGAGCCTCGTGTACGTGATGCTTGTGGGGGAAAACGGAAAAGTTGTGGCCACGGGGGCACTCTCGGACAATGCGAACGCGGGTATGGCAGAACGGACGGTTCAGCTTTCCTATGGAGCCGATCCATTCGGCCTTCTTTCGGGCGGCTACGCCATTGCAGACGGTTTGACTCTCGGAACCGGTGACGAAGATGTGATTTCCATTCATGTCATGTTCGCTTCATCGGCATACGCACATGTGGTAGCTGGGGGAACGGCGGGCAATTCGGGCAAATACCGCGGTGGCGAAAATTCCAGTCTTACCTTGGACGATTTCAAATTGATTTACTAGGAGGATGAATATGCTTCTATTCAAAAAAATGAATTCTCCTGTAAAGACAATTTGGCTTGCCCTGCTGGTCTGTATTTTGGGACTTGTTTGGGGCTGTTCCGCCGACTACGACGAGTTTGGCGAGTCTCCTTACTGCGATTTCGATGAGATTCATTTCGCCGGCGAGGCTGCAGGCATTCAAGTTTTTGCCGATGAGCACAAGGTCGTTATAACCTTGGAGGAACTCTCCGATTCCCTTGCTACCTGGGATTCTGTGACTATTGAAAGTATCGACATTAGCCATATGGCGACCTTACACCTGGTAGAAAGCAAGATTATAGAGTTCCCGACGGATTCGGCAGGCCTGGACTCATTGGCAAACCAGGTGGCTTATGTGGAAAAAAAGCTGAAGAAAGGGCAGCGTCTGCGCCTGCCCGCAAGTCGTGTCCTTTATGTTCTGGTTGTTGCCGAAGATGGAAGCAAGTCAATATGGAAATTGCAATTTGAAATTCCTGGTGAAAAATCTCCTGCCGAAGATTCTGGGGAGAGCGGTGACGAAAATTCCGACAAGAAAGGTGAGGATGCCGCCAAGTCCTCGGACAACTCTATTTCGCTAGAGTTCAAGGATGCCGTTGAAACGAAATCCTCTGGTGACACGGTTTACGTGACTTACTCTCAGGGATTCGATATCAAGTCTGCAACACTCACCAATGTGGTTTTGCCTCAAAAAGCAAAAGCTTCTCCGGACCCGAAAACGATAAAGGATTGGTCAGTTCCGCAAAAAATCAAGGTGACTGCCGAAGACGGTTCTGAAAAGAGCTGGGTGATTGTTGTATCTGCAATAAAGAGCAATGCGACGGACTTGCAGTTGCTTTTCAAGGACCAGTTCAAGGTGAACCGTTCCCAGGATACAGTTTATATCAAGTTGAAAAACGGCTCCTCCATAGGGTCTGCCGCCATTGATTCCTGGAATGTTTCTGCCGGAGCCTCTGTTGATCCTGAGCCAAGCGCTGTAAAGGCTTGGAAAGATTACCAGTCCTTTAAGGTGACTGCCGAAGATGGAACGGCCAAGACATGGGTGCTTGCTCTTTCAATAGCCGCTGCCGATGAAACTGTTTCTAGCGAAAAGGAACTGGTTTCTATTTCTGCTGTTGGGGAAGAATCTGCGGCGACGGTGGACAAGACCAAAAAGACGGTGGAACTACACTTGACGGCAAAATCAGACATTTCAGCAGTCAAGGTTTCGTTGAAGGTTTCAGAATCGGCATCTCACAATTTGCCTGAAGTTGTTGACCTTCGCGATGCCGTGATGTTTACGATTACTGCTGAAGATGCATCGACTGAAACTTGGACTTTGACCGCATCACTCCCTGTAGAACCCCCGCAAGTTCTGTCTGTAAAAATAGCGGGCAAGCAGGCTGTTATCGATAATGACGACATGTCTATTCATGTAGATTCACTTCCTTTCCGTACAGATTTGACCTCTTTGGAACTTACAGAGCTTAAGCTTTCTAAGGGGGCCACGGCCGAAGGTTTCTCTGCAGGCAACAAGTATGATTTTGGTGCGGGACAGACGCTGGTTGTGAAAAATTCTGCCGGTGAATCGGTAACCTACAGGGTCAAGGCCGGGTATCAGTTGCCAGGAGGAGATTTCAATAGCTGGAGTGGTAATGACCCTAAGCCAGATTCTGTATGGAATAATGCCAATACGATTATTACGACTACAAAAAAGTATTCAAGCGGATCTATGATTGGTGCTGAAATAAAGACTAGTGAAGCATTTTCTAAGGTGGCCAGCGGCAGTCTTTATACGGCAGTATTTAATCCGAATGGTGTTGGAACTTTATCTATGGCGAGTTCCAGCACTTGGCCAGATGGCAACGAACTTCTGGATTTCGGTAAGCCCTTTAATGCTCGCCCCGAATATATGGAAATAAAAATTTCTTATTCGGGAAGTGGCGACAGTTGCGATGCCTATATCCTTCTTGAAAATCGTACGAGAGACAAGAATGTCAATCGGAAAACCACAGACGTAAACAAGTTGGTGGCCAGTGCATGGTACCGTTCAACAACGGATGGCAATACGGGGCGTACCAATCCCGATGTGGTCAGTGTTTCTGAGCCTGATGCCAACGGGATGCGGACTATACGTTTAAAGTTGAAGTATGGTACTCCGCTTTCGGGGTCTCCTATAGAGAAATCCTCAACTTTCAATACTACGTTGCAATCCAGTAATAAGAGTGCGGTGAACAATGGCTTGATTCAGGGAACTGGAGAGGAAGCGGTCACTCATATACGTGTGGTTTTTGCCTCCAGTGCTGATGGCAACCACTACAAAGGGAATAAAGGGGCGACCTTGATAGTCGACGAGATGCGCCTAATTTATTAGCACTGGGTGTTCAGGACCGTTTTGCCCCCGATTTGTATCGGGGGCTTTTGCTATATTTGGACTAGGAGGATTTTATATGGCAGTTTTGAACCTTTCTGCAGCAAAGTTTGACGAGGTAATCCGCTCGGGTCAGCTGGTATTTGTGGATTTCTGGGCCACCTGGTGCCGCCCGTGCATGATGATGGGCCCCATCATCGAGGAGCTTGCCGGCGATTACGAAGGCAAGGCCATCATCGCCAAGATGAACGTAGATGACGACGGCGTCAAGGACATTTGCGCCCGCTACGGCATCACCAACATTCCCAACATGAAGCTGTTCAAGAACGGCGTAGAAGTGGGTAACGTGGTGGGGGCCGTTCCCAAGGCGACGGTCAAGGGCGTCATCGACAAGAACCTTTAGTCCAGGGTGTCATCCTGAGTCCCGGAACAAGTCCGGGATAAACTCAGTCGAAGGATCCAGACCTGTTTTTTATATGTTAACTAAACGCTTAATCGTCTGTCTTGATGTCCGGGACCGTAAGGTCACCAAGGGCGTCAAGTTCAAGGGCAATATTGATATCGGCGACCCCGTGGAGATGGGGGCGCAGTACAGTGCCGACGGTGTCGATGAGCTGGTCTTTTACGACATTACTGCCAGTGCCGAAAACAGACCCTGCGACATGGAAATGATCCGCCAGATTGCAAAGCGGGTGTTTATCCCCTTCGCCGTTGGCGGCGGAATCCGCAACTTGGACGACATGCACCAGGCCCTGCTGGCCGGAGCCGAGAAGGTGAGCGTGAACAGCCTTGCGGTGCTGCACCCCGAAATCATTGCCGAAGGGGCCAAGGCCTTTGGCCGCCAGTGCGTGGTGCTGGGCATGGACGCGAAGTTCGTGGGCGTTTCCGAAAAGTTCAGGAGCGGATACGAAGTGTATATCCGCGGTGGCCGCACGCCTATGGGCATTGATGCCGTGCAGTGGGCTAAGAAGGCCGAAGATTTGGGCATTGGCGAAATCTGCCTGAACGCCATCGATACCGACGGCGTGCGTAACGGCTACGAGCTGAACATTACCGACCAGGTGGCGCGTGCAGTACAGGTGCCCGTTATCGCCAGCGGTGGTGCTGGAACTCCGGCCCACATTGTGGACCTGTTCGCAAAGACCGCTGCAGACGCAGCACTGGTGGCCTCCATGGTCCACTTTGGCGATTACACGGTCCCGCAAATCAAGAGAGAAATGCTTGCCGCAGGAATTCCCGTCCGCAAGAAGATGAACGGCGAGGTGTAGCGTGAATCCTTCCGTCGCGGTGAAAATTTTTGAGGCCGGTCGCAGTGCCGGTGCAGATTTCGTTGAAATCTACGAAGAAGAGACCCGCGGTTCCGCCCTGGGTCTCAGGGACCGCAAGATCGAGACGGCTACCGCCGGCACGGATTATGGCATTGGCATCCGGTTGTTGTATGGCACCGAGGTGCTTTACGGTTTTACCAGCGACGAAAGTGAAGAAGCCCTGGTAAAGTTGGTGCAGACTCTTGCCTTCGGGCGCATCGCTTCAAGTTCTGCGCAAAATTCTGGTTTGGCAAGTGTCGCGGAAGGTTTCGAGTTCGCCCCGCAAAAGCGGGTGTCTGACTATAACGCTGCCGCCTTCAAGGACCCGCGGGTCTTGGGCCAGGCGGTCAAGCAGGACTTTTTGTTCCGTGCAGACGAAGCCGCCCGAAAGGTATCGGACAAGGTGGTGCAGGTGGCTGCTTCCGTGACGGACTGTTGCACCACCATCAACTTGTTGAACAGTGAAGGTCTGAACCTGACGCTTGACCGTTCCCGCCTCCGCGTGAACGTGACGGTCACCGCCACGGATGGTACGGAACGTCTGACCACCCACGAATCTCCGGGCGCTTTGGGCGGTTACGAACTGCTCCCGAATTATTCTCCGGAGGCCCTTGCGACGGAATCGGCGGAACGGGTAGTGCGCATGCTGAGTGCGGGCTACATCAAGGGCGGCCAGATGCCTGTGGTCATGGGGAATGGCTTTGGCGGCGTGATTTTCCACGAGGCCTGCGGACATCCGCTAGAAACGGAAGCGGTCCGCCGAAATGCAAGCTCCTTCTGCGGCAAGCTGGGGCAGGCCATCGGGCAGCCGTGCCTTACCGCCATTGACGACGGAACTCTGGACGGCGTGTGGGGGAGCCTCAAGTTTGACGACGAGGGCATGCCTACCCAGCGCACTGTCTTGATTGAAAACGGAATCTTGAAAAGTTACATGAGCGACCGGGTGGGGGCTGCTGAGGTTGGTGTGGCCCGCACGGGTTCTGCCCGCCGGGAAAGCTACAAGTACGCTCCCGTGAGCCGTATGCGGAACACCTTCATCGCTCCCGGCAAGGACAGTTTCGACTCCATGATTCAAAGCATGGATTACGGCCTTTACGCCGCCCGCATGGCAGGTGGTTCCGTGAACCCTGCCACCGGCGAGTTCAACTTTGCGGTAGATGAAGGTTATGTTGTTCGTAACGGAAAGATTTGCGAACCCGTGCGTGGCGCAACTCTCATAGGCAAGGGTCACGAGATTATGCCCCGCATCAGTATGGTAGGGAGCGATTTGGAACTGGCTACAGGCGTATGTGGAGCCTCTTCGGGTCACGTGCCCGTGACGGTGGGGCAGCCCACCATCAAGGTGGACCAGATTCTTGTGGGCGGAAGGTAATAGTGGAGTGGATTGTTGGTGTTTATTTTTTTTGTTCCATTTTATAAAAAAAAGAGTGTTTTATGAATTTTAAAGGTGAAATTCTTTTGGCTGCTGCCGCTATCGCTCTGCAGGCTTGTTCCAACTACCAGCCTCGCGTTTACAACGAAGTGCCGCTTGCAGAGGGTGAAGAAGTCGTTCCGTTTGAGGATTTCTGCTATTTTGATACGGAACCCAATGGTGCTGCCTTCAAGGTGATTGGCAAGGTACACCTTGGCGGTAATTTCTATGGTTCTGCAAATGGCCTTTTACCTGGATTTGAAAAAAAGGTGAAAGCCCGTGGCGGTAACTCCATTGCTAACTTCAAGGCTTCCCAAAGGTTTGGTTTCTGGCCCTGGCGTTTTATTCGTCCGGTGGTCAGCGGTGACGCTATCCAGATTCTGAATGCCAACGGCAAGTCTTGTGAAGAATTGGGTGGACGCCATTAATTATTCCCAAAATAAACGCCTAGTTGTCTTATTTTGAAAAAAATGCCGCTGAAAAATGCGACATTTTTTGCTTTTTTACGGCGAAAATTGCCGTTTTTGCACGGTTTTGGGCGTTTTTTTTGCCGAAAGCGGCCCTTGGCACGGGTTTTGCATATCGGAGGGCGGTAAAAATAAAAAGAGGCAACCATGTCTGATTTTAACAACGATGCAGAAAAAGTTTTGGCGAAGGCGCAGAGCCTGCGCGACCGTTGCTCGCATTCCTACCTGGGTGCGGCGCACTTGGCGGTAGGCCTTGTCGAAGGCCCGGATGCCACCTTGAAGAAACTCTACAAGTCGAAGGGCGCGAAGACGAATGAACTCCGCGGAAAGTTGGAACCGTTTGTGCAGAAGATTCCGCGCATGGAGGGCGTGAACCCCGACGTGGAACCCGATAACGACTTGAACCGTATTTTGCGCGCCTCGGTGCAGGCGGCGCGTCAGGTGAACCGCATGGTGACCCCGGGCGACATGCTCGTGGCGTTGATGAAGTTCTCGGGCGACCGTGGCCTTGCGAAGGTGTTCGAAGATGCGCTGGGCAGCGTGGAAGTGGTGGAAACTTGGCTGTCGGACCCGTTTGCGGGTGCCGCGAATGCCGAGGAACAGTCTCCGCTGAAACTGTACGGCCGTGAACTCGTGGAAATGGCCGCCGACGGAAAGCTTTCGCCGGTGATTGGCCGTGAAGAAGAAATCCGCCGTGTCATCTTGATTTTGAGCCGTAAGACGAAAAACAACCCGTGCCTGGTCGGTGAACCTGGCGTGGGTAAGACCGCTATTGTCGAAGGGCTCGCCGAGCGAATCTATCGCGGCGATGTGCCTGACGCTCTGAAGGGCAAGAAGTTGTTTGCGCTGGATTTGTCTGCCTTGATGGCGGGTGCAAAATACCGTGGCGATTTCGAGGAACGTTTGAAAGCCGTGCTGGACGCCCTTGAAGAAGACGGCAATACCTTGCTGTTCATCGACGAAATCCACACCATTGTGGGTGCGGGCAAGACGGAAGGCTCCATGGACCTGGGCAATATGCTCAAGCCGAAGCTCGCTCGTGGTGAACTGCACTGCATCGGTGCCACCACCACGCAGGAATACCGCAAGTACATTGAGAAGGATTCCGCCTTGGAACGCCGTTTCCAGCCCGTGCAGGTTGACGAGCCCAGCGAAGAGGAATCGATTTCTATTCTCCGTGGCATCAAGGACGGATTCGATGCGCACCATGGCGTGCGTCTGCACGACAACGCGCTCGTGGCGGCGGTGAAACTTTCGAACCGCTACATCAGCGACCGTTTCTTGCCGGACAAGGCTATCGACCTGATTGACGAGGCGGCAAGCCTTGTGAAGACGCAGATGGATACCGTGCCCGAAGCCTTGGACACATTGCAGCGTAAGGAACTCCAGATGAAAATCGAGGAGCAGGCCTTGGCGAAGGAAACCGACGACACCAGCGTAAAGCGCCTGAAAGAGTTGCGCGAAGAGCTGGCGACGACAGATGCTGCAGTCAAGCTGATGCAGGACCGTTGGCAGGAGAGACGCGCGAAAAACGCCGAGTTGCAGGGGCTTAAGAAATCCTTGCAGCAGGCGAAGGACGAGATGGAGCAGGCCGAAGCCCGCTACGACTTGAACCGCGCCGCCGAACTCAAGTACAACAAGATTGTGAACCTCGAAAAGGAAATCGCCGCGAAGACGGAAGAAATCAAGAAGTCCGCCGGCGACGGCGACTTGAGCGAAGAGGTGACGGAAGAGACCATCGCCCTTGTGGTGAGCCGCTGGACCGGAATTCCGGTGACGAAGCTGTGCGAAGGCGAAAAGGCCAAGTTGTTGCACTTGGACGAACGCCTGCACGCCCGCGTGATTGGCCAGGACGAAGCTGTGGAAGCGGTTTCCGAAGCAATACTCCGTAACCGTAGCGGACTTAGCCGCGAGAATGCACCGATTGGTAGCTTCTTGTTCCTAGGCCCGACGGGTGTGGGCAAGACGGAACTTGCGAAGGCGCTTGCCGTGGAACTGTTCGACGACGAGAACGCGCTGGTGCGTATCGATATGAGCGAATACATGGAAAAGCATAGCGTGAGCCGTTTGATCGGTGCGCCTCCGGGATACGTGGGCTACGAAGAAGGCGGCCAGTTGACCGAAGCCGTGCGGACCCATCCGTATTGCGTGATTCTGCTGGACGAAATCGAGAAGGCTCACCCCGACGTGTTCAACACGCTGTTGCAGGTGCTTGACGACGGTCGTCTGACCGATGGCAAGGGCCGTACCGTGAACTTCAAGAACACCTTGATTCTGATGACGTCGAACCTGGGTGCCGCTCACTTCCAGAACCGCGCGGGTGATGCAAAGCCCGTGACCTTGAAGGAAATCGAGCCGGAACTCCGCAGCTTCTTCAGGCCGGAATTCCTGAACCGTCTGGACGAAGTGCTGGTATTCCAGAGCTTGACGAAGCCGCAGATTCGTGACATCGTGAAGCTCAAATTCAAGGGGCTCGCCGAACGCGCCGCCCGTCAGGATCTGCAGCTCACCCTGACCGACAAGGCGCTCGATGCGATTGCCGATGGTGCCTACCAGCCGGAATTCGGCGCGCGGCCGATCCAGCGTTACCTGGAACGTAACGTGGAACGCCCGCTGAGCCATGCAATTCTCGCCGGAGACGTGAGTGCCGCAAAGCCTGTGGTCATCGACTACGACGGGAATGTGTTTACGGTGAAATAGTAAATGATGTGAAATGTGAGGTGTGTAGTGACAAATGTGAAATTACACACTTCACACTACACATTGCACACTGCGGCTACGCCGCTACAGCGCCGTCATCACGTAAAGAGCAATGGTTTTCTGATCATTGTTCTTTTCTTGCATAACGCCGATGTCAAAGTCCAGGCGGACACGGGCCGCACCCAGGGCCACTTCCAGTTTGGGAATGATATCGATCATGAAGTCATCGGAAATATGCCCCACACTTTCGGAGGTGTTGATTTCAATCATCACCCGGACCGTGTGTCCGAAATTCAAGGTGGGAGTCATGCCAAAGGCGAATTTTACGTAGCCGTCTTCGCCGGTCACGCCGTCCAGGAATCCCGCGCGCATCTCGTAAAAGTTGGAAAAGTTCTTCGCGATAAAGTGTTCCGTCCCGTAGGTGAGAATCACTGCGCTGCCGTTGTTCCTGTTCAGTCCGAAGTAGCCGTCCAGCTCGATGAACCTTCCGGGCTGCAGATGGTATTTTCCGCCGATGTCCAGCGACAATTGGGTGTTGTCCATCTGATTGTAGGTGTCGATGTCAATCTTCGCGCCGATTTCAAAGTCCTTGGAAATGGTCCCCATGATGTTGGCGGGGAACAGCACGTGGGAATCGAAGTCTGAACGGAGCCCTACGCCTGCGCCGAATTTGGGAGCCCTGTGGCTTTCGGGGCCGAAGGTGTAGTGCATGTCCCAGATGGGGTCCAGCGCAAAAGCGCTTGTGGCGAACAGGGCCAATATGAATGTGGCGAGTACGGCGAGGCGTTTCATGAAGCCAAATTTAAAATAATCCGGTGGAATTACTAGATTTGCTCTTGCGAAAAAGAGGTGATTATGATTGAACCCCGTCCAGAATTGTCCAAGCTTTCGGATTATGTTCCCGGAAAATCCATCGAGGAAATCCGCGAACGTTACGGCCTTACCAAGGTGGTAAAGCTGGCCTCCAACGAAAACCCGCTGGGGGCATCGCCCAAGGCGGTGGAGGCCTTCCTCAAGATTGCGGACAGTCTGCACCTTTACCCCCGCGGAGACGCACCTTCCATGATTCGCTCTCTGGCTGAAAAGTTCGGCGTCAAGCGTGAACAGATTGTGGTGGGCAACGGCTCCGACGAAATCATCGACATGGTAGGTAAGGCGTTCATCCGTCAGGGCGACAACTGTGTGGCCATTACGCCCACCTTTTCCGTTTACAAGTTTACCACCCTTTCCAACGGGGCGGATTTTGTTGGCGTAGGCGAAGGGGAGGCCAAGACCGGCCTCGATGACCTTGCCAAGGCCATAAATGCCAAGACCCGTGTGGCTTTTATCTGCAACCCCAACAACCCCACGGGCCTTTATTACAGCGAAACCGAAATTCGCGATTTCTTGAAAAAAGTCCCGCAGAACGTGTTGGTGTTTTTGGACGAGGCCTACTCCGAATTCGCTACCGCTCCCGACTACCCCAAGCTGGTAGGCGCCCTGGATGAATTCCCGAACCTGTTTATCAACCGCACCTTCAGCAAGATTTATGGCTTGGCCGGGCTTCGCGTAGGCTATGCCATGGCCAGCGCCGAAGTGGTCCGTCACCTGTGGAAGGTAAAACCGCCTTTCGACGTGAACCAGGCGGCACAAGTGGCTGCCATCGCCGCCCTTGGGGATACCGACCACGTAGAGGCCACCCGCAAAATGAACGGCGAGGGAATCCAGTTCCTCACTCGTGAATTTACGGCTCTCGGCTTCAAGGTGCTTCCTACCCAGGCGAATTTCGTCTGCGTCCACATTGGAGCCAAGGCGAAGGACCTTGTGGCATTCTTGGAACAGAACGGCATGATTATCCGCGGGCTTACCAGTTTCGGCATGCCCGAGCACGTGCGCATTACGGTGGGCAGGCCCGAAGAAAATGAACTCCTGATGGCCCTGGTCAAAAAGTGGAAAGGGGAGGCATAGATGGCGGCAACGGCTACAAATCAGGATCTTTTGAAAATCGCCCTCAAGGCCTCCGAGATGGCTGAAGAGAACATTTTGAAGTATTTCCAGCGGGACTTGAGCATCGAATGGAAGGCGGACAGGACGCCCGTGACTCTCGCCGACAAGAGCACCGAAGAACTGCTCCGCGAATTCTGGCTTAAGGAAACTCCCGACTTTGGCGTGCTGGGCGAAGAATTCGGTGACGGCATTTCCGACAAGGAATACCGCTGGATCGTGGACCCCATCGACGGCACCAAGTCCTTCATCCGGGGCGTTCCCCTGTTCGGCACGCTGATTGCGCTTTACCGCAAGAACGTGCCCGTGGCAAGCGTCATCCGCATACCGGCCCTGCACAGCGCCGTGTGGGCGGTTCAAGACGGCGGCGCGTTTTTGGACGGACACCCGGTCCGCTGCTCCAGAGTCCATTCCCTGGCCGACGCCCTGGTGCTATCGGGAACGGTGAACACCATGGAAACGGTTGGCTTTGGCGAAGGCTTCGCGAAACTCCGCCGAAGCGCGAACCTCTACCGCGGCTGGGGCGACTGCTACGGCTATTACATGGTGGCATCGGGCCGCGCCGAAGTGATGGTGGACCCCGTTGTCTCCCTGTGGGACATCGCCGCCTACCCGCTTCTGTTCAAGGAAGCGGGCGGAAAGTTCACCACCATCGAAGGGGAGTCGGATCTCTTCGACGATGCGGGTCACCCCATCGCCTCCGTCCACGAAGGCTACAGCTCCATCGCCTCCAACGGCATCCTCCACGAACCCGCCCGAATCCTATTGAACGGCCGGTAGTTTTTTATTGAAAGGGGGACGCCTCCCCCTGATTGCAGCCTTGGCGATTAGACAGAAGTCGGCAGTGTCATTGCGAACCCCGAATAGGGGTGAAGCAATCACAATCCAACGATCTCGCCAAGTCTTCCATCACCCCCTCTGCGGGGACACCCCGCAACGCCCCGCCCTTCTTGTCATGCCCGCACTCTTTCATTGTCATCCCCGCTGTCATTCTGGAGCCACGCAGTGGCGATAGAATCATGGGGATTCCCTATTCTCTTGTCGGGCATCTTTTTTTACAAATCTTTCCCTCGATGTGAACATTCCCTCGCTCATCATAATGACTGCTCGGCTCAATCTTGTAGCAGAATCTACGAAATCGCCTCGCTCTCGCCGACACAACTCGTTGATACGAGTTGCTTTCGGCTCACAGATTCACTTTGTTCGACTGTTCGCTCGGGAAGCCCACATCTCGGTCAAAAAACAAACAAAATGGCTCTGGTTAACAAGCGTTTCGTAATTAGGGACGTTCTTTACTGGTAAGAACCGTTTCTGCAGGAGGAAACTCTTGTGACTGTTAGTCCCTGCGAGTTTCCTCCGAGAGTCCTGGTCACTTGCGTATTATCGGCTATTTTCAGGAATTATAACAGGTTTTTCTGTTCTGGTTTTATCCCCGCTCATAAAGAGCCCCTATAAGACGCAGAATTTTGCAATTTTTGTCATCAATTTTAGCCTTGATCAATGCTTTTCTCCGAAAAAAGAGGTATATTATGAATAAAGAACGCGCTGAGTTAGTGGAACGAGATTGGCCACTTGGGTTACCTTGGACTTCGTGAGCCTTGAACCGTATGCAGGAGTTTGTCGCCCTGCCTCGCGTTCTTTTTTAGTTTTATCCCTGCTCATAAAGAGCCTCTATAAGGCTATAAATTTAGCTTGATTTGCTGATATTGAACCAAATTGAGTTTTTTTGTCACATAAAATTCTTTATAGAGAATGGTCATAACAAAATTCTGATTCGGTTATTGGCAAGGATGCAAAACAGTAGCCGTCACGGCAACCTAAACGAATTGACAACAAAGGAGACTCATAGTCGGAAAAATAAGGCACTACAAAATTCTCGTCCTGTGAAAACCAATTTACGGTATCTTTTTCTGTGATTATGTTGGTAATCTGACCACCACTGATGAACTCCGATATGTCGATTTTCTGTTCAATTTCCGAGCCATAAATAATCAAATTCAGTTTCGTTGATTCTAATTCTATCCTGTTAAAAGGAGTACTGAAAAAATGATATGCGTACCATAGTGGATAGTCCTTAGAACAAGTATATTTTCCCAACTGTGAAATGGTGTCGGTAATGAAATGTGTTGATACGGTTGTATCCACACAAATAAAAGATTCGTTAAAAAATCTAAAATCCTTATTGTTGCAACTAAGTTTAGTACTGTCAATTCTAGTCGTTGTCAATAAATTAATGTTGGCAAAAAGATTTGCCTCGTAACAATTTACGTTTTCTTCATTGAGCGTACAACCTCCTAGAAGGAAACATAATGCTGCGGATATCATTATATTTTTCATTTTGTATTATAAAAAACTAATATTTTAATCAGATGTCAAAAAATTCTTTTCAAGCATTGCGAAAATGCTGCTGTTTGATTTATTTGTCAAAACAATATTCATTGTCTGTTATTGGCAAGGATGCAAAACAATAGCCGTCATGACAATTCATTAGAGTAAAAGCGGAGAAATCGTAATCTGGATTCGTGCTTATTGTTGGGTTGCTATAACTAAATAGCCATGCCGTATCTTGTTCAGAGAATACATTTATGATTTTTTTCTCAACTAAAAAATTATTTAGGTCTAATGAGGAAGTTTCATTTTTCTTTGATATTTGCAAAGAGACCTGGTTGCTCCTTATGTCATGGTCGTATTTTATGTTACATCCTATGCTGATAAACCAAATACTGTTTCCTAAGTTGTTTATGCTGTCAATGTCATTAGGAGAATAGAGTGAATCGTTGTCTTTTTTTACGAATAGCAATTCGTAATTGTTGCTACAGAGAATCTCGTTGTTTTTAGTGACTTTAATTTCGTTGATTCTTGTTGTAGATATAATCCTTATTCCTATAATTTGATCTGTTTTGGTGCATTCTTGAGGTGTGTTGTCATAGGTGCAACTGATAAGGATTAGGACTATACAAAGGCTAAAAAAATATAAAGACATTATTTGCATGATTTAACGCACCCCCAAATTAATAGAATAGGTTTTATCCCCGCTCATAAAGAGCCCCTATAAGACCTGCTTTCTGAATATACCTTATTTTATGCAGGTTCGCAAGCGTTTTGACGCTGAATAAATCAGAAAAAAAAGATGGATTTCTGGGATTTTGTCGATTTCCTTCAAGGAAAATGTCAACGGCATAACGATTCCTCCTGAAGAAGAAAAGCTGAAAAGCGCAAACTGACGATGCGGGGAAAATAACAAAGCGGGGTTTTTATCCCGCTTGTTTTATGCCACCTGTTTTTTTCGAGGTGGTTTTGCGATAAATTTTGGTTCCATCTTTTCGGTTTTAGCCTGAGTAAGGAACATGTTGATTAGGGTCTGGTAGGGAATCCCGGTTTTTTCGGCGAGTTCCTTAAAATAGGCGAGGACCGATTCGCTGATGTTGATGCAAATCGTTTTTTTCAATTTTTTTGCATACGGATTCTTTACCGCATTGCTGAAGTCATAGTTGCTTTTCATACGGACCTCCTTTTCCAATATTGTTCATTTTCTTTTTTATTTGCCTTACGGGACGAGATGATACGGATAATTTCGTCATCGTCCGAACCACGTTCGCAATAACAGACTAGAAGCGTATTCATCATTGAGGATAAACCCATCAGTATAAACCGTTCTTCGTTGTCAGAATGCTTCTCGTCGGAAATCAAAAGAGCATTTTCGTCATAGAATACAGATTGGGCTTCTTCAAATGTAACCTTGTGCTTTGCGTAGTTTACCTTGGCTTTTTTGTCATCCCATTCAAAAGTTATATACATAATATATATATCCTTTTTTCTTTTGTCAATAGGTTTAATTTCCTCTCTCAACCACATCCCCCGATAGCATCGTCTCCACCAGCATAGTGTCGGGGGTGAACTGCACGGTGATGGTTCCGCGTTTCGCTGTGTTCAGGTAAGGGATGCCCAGGGAATCCAGCCGGTCTGTGACCTGCTTGTGGGGGTGACGGAACCTGTTTTTCCGGCCGCTGGAGACTAGGGCAAGCCTTGGGTCTACCGCCGTCAAAAAATTCCTGCTGCTGGAGGTCTTGCTCCCGTGATGGCCCAGCTTCAGCACGTCGCTTTTCAAGAAGGCGTGAGACCGGAGGATCTTCTTTTCGCCGGCTACCGTCAGGTCGCCGGTCAAGATGGCAGAATGCCCCAGGCCCTTCACACGTAGGGTAATGCTTTCTTCGTTGGTCTCGGCGCACTTGCCGCTAGAAACAGGGTGCAGGGCCCGAATCTCGAAAAAGTTCTCGGACCAGGTGAAGCCCCGGCCGATATCCCGCAGGGGAATTCCCCGCTCCAGCGCCACGGCCATCGTTTTAATCCAGGCGGGTTTCGGCTCCAGCCTTGCGCACTCGCTGACCCAGAGTTCCTTGACGGGAAAACTTTTTACAATCCCGAGAACCCCGCCGAAATGGTCGGCGTCAGCGTGTGTCACCACAAGTGCGTCCAGCTTTAGGATTCCGGAATGTCGCAAAAAAGGAACTATGATATCCTTGCCCGAGTCCCTGCGGTCATTGGGCCCGCTATCAACTAGGATGTTTTTCCCTGAAGGTGTGGTAATCAGTATGGCGTCCCCCTGCCCGATGTCGATGGTGGTAAGGCTCCAGGTGGGCCAGACCATGTCACGGTAGTTGCATGCAAAATAAAAACCCGAAAAGAAAAGGAGGCCCAGTGCGAAAAGGCTTGCTCCAAGCCTGTTTTTGCGGATACTGGTAAGCAGGGCAAACGCAAAACCCATCAGCAACAGCACAAAGGGCGGGTAGGGCCCTACGGTCACCGATGCCGCCGAAGAATCGGAAAGCAGGTGTGTCAAGAGGCTTGCGGTCCGGAGCAGGACAGATGCCGCGCTGCAAAAGATGCCCGTCACAAAGTCGATGGGCGAAAGCAGCGCAAAGAGCCCCGCCTCCATTCCCCAAGAAATCAGGGGGACGATGACGATGTTCCCTAGCCAGGCCAGGGGAGCGAGGGTCTTGAAATGGTAAATCAGGAGAGGTGCCGTCGCCAAGGTGGCGCACAGTGTCACGTAGGTGGGTTCGATGATAAAACTCTGGAACTTTGCCCAAAGCTTGTTTTTCGAGAGGTTTTCGGGAAGCGCCTTTAGGGGATTGTGGCTGGACCCGAGAATAATTCCGGCGGTGGCTGCCGCCGACAGCTGGAAACCGGGATTCCAAAGCACCTGGGGGTTTGGAAGCAAGATGAGGATCAGGGCCACCCCCAGGCTGTTCAGCGCACCTGCCGGCCGTTGCAGGAGCATGCCCACCTGGGGGACCGCGAACATGATGACGGCACGGGTTACCGCAGGGGAGCCGCCGGTCACGGGCACGTATATGGCAAGGAGCAGGATACCCACCACCCGCACAATCCTGTGGGGGAGTCCCGTCGCTTTCAGAAACGTCATCAGGAGCCCCGCCAGCAGCACCACATGGAAACCGCTAATCGCTAAAACGTGTACCAGTCCCGACCGCTGGAAATCGCTCCGCAGGGCCTCGGGAATGCCGCTCCGGTCTCCGGCCAAAAGCCCCATCAAAAGTCCCGTTTCTGCCGGGTCCAAGAACCGCGACAGCTTTTGGCGGATCCAGTTCCTAAAGTGGTAAAAGCTCCGCTCGAAAGTCCAGCCGCCCCGCCAGCTTTTCCAGTGCAGCATTTTTCCGTAGGCAGCAAGATTCTGGCTGTCCAGCCACTTTCGGGTATCGAAGGCACCAGGAACTGTGGGCGGTTCCACCGGGTACCAGGACGCCTCGTAACAGAGGGAGTCTCCCGGTTCGGGCAAAAGGAGGAGGGCGCGCTTTTCGGTAAGGCGGACGCGGTAGGTTCCGACGGCTTCTGCGCCCCCTGCGTCAACCGCTGCGACCTGCGAAAAACGGACTTTCATCACAAACGCAACGCCGTTGCTCCGAGGCAGCACCGCCTCCACTGTGCCGCAACCCTCCTTCGGCGGCACAGTTACGACCTGCGAATTAGCCGCTGTTGCGACCCGCGAACCTGGCACTGTTATGACCTGATTTGCGGTCGTCCCCCCACTCGAAAATACCCGTGCCGAAATCAGAAAGCTCCCGATTCCTGCGAGTAGTGCCGCCAGCACCACCCGCTGGGTGAATTTCCCAGAAACATGGGCTAGGCTCCACAACAAGGCCAGGAGAACGGCTCCGTACAAGGGCTTTTCAAAGGCGGTTATGACTGCCATTATCGTGAAGGCTACTACCAGGGCGGGTTTCCCCGCCAAGGGAAATGTCAATTCCCGAAAAGAAGAAAAAAGCTTCATTTTGCACAATCCTTTGTGGCTTGTTTTTGTACCTTTAGGGCATGGTCAGGTCAAATTTTTTTGCCCCTCTATGTATAAGACGCTTTTTTGGTGCAAAAAAAGCCTACCCCCTGTTCATTTTTTTCACTTTTGGGGTTTTGACCGCCTTTTTTTCGGCCTGTAGCGAAGATTCCGACCCGGAAAGAGTTGTTTACCCGCTGGACAAGGAACTTTATGCCATGTTCCCAAACGACCCCGCCCTGGGGGATTCCGTGGAGGCGCATCTTTCCACGGGAGTCATGATGATTGTGCACCCGGGCGGGCTCTATACCCTTTCTTTCGGGGTGGATTCGGCCTTTGAAGCTCCCAAGATGCAGCTGTTCCGTTTTTACGAGCACCGCGATGGCGACGGGTATGGAATGTCCAAGATGGAAACCCTGAAACCCGAAGTTTCCGGTGACCGCTATGTCTTTAACTTTGTCTGCGAAGAAAACGAAAAATCCATCTGGGGCCTCACCCTAGTGCAAGACGACGACTACTATAGGGGCAAAATCAGAGACGTAAAATTCGAAGGCTCGGGCAAGTATTCCAATCACCTTTCCCTGAACCTGATTCCTGTGGGGCTTATCGACCCTATTGATGGAGTAGACGGAATGGACAACTTTGCAAAAATGTTGCTGCAGGCATTCCGCAAAGCTTATACCTCCTTTGTCATCGATACGATTTATGTCAACTACGCCTCAAAACATCCGATTCTCGGGAGTAAATACCCGTCAGACGTGCATTGGCACGCGGGGGCGACCTCTGAGGATATGACCCTTGCGGAACTGGGCGGCTGGCCCGTGAAGGGTGTGAACGAAGCTTTGGACATTGTCCTGGTCCACCGCATCAACGAGCTCAATGTCTTGGGTTATGCGGCCCTTTTTGCCTCTAACCTTAGGGGAGGCGAGGGCAGTACGGTCATTGTGGGGAGTCATGCCCTCACGTCAACGGGGGAGCGCTCCCTCACCGCCGAAGAAATCGTGAAGGTGGCCGTGCACGAGACCGGGCATTTCTTTGGGCTTCGGCATACAACTTCCACCTGGGCAGATATAGAAGGCTATCAGGACTTGTCCATTCTAGAAGACGGATTCGAGGACACCCCCTCTTGCCCGGAACTTTTGAGAAGTGGCCTGTATAAAAAGGGCGAAACCTCCGGAGTACGGGACTACTCCCTGCCGGGTCACGCCTACAAGATGATAGACCGGACGGCCTACGGCATAGCCTTCAACGAAGACGATTGTCCCGACGCTTCCTTTGTCATGTTCCCGGTGAGTACGGAACAGTCCATGAGGGAGTTTTCAAAACAGCAGCTGAAGGTCCTGAAACAGAACCTTCAGTTGATACCCCATTAGTTTATCTGTTGCGGGCCATTTCCATGGCCGCGGCTCTATAGTCTTCTTCGGAGATTCGATCGGGTCCCCAGACCACCACCTTGTTCCTGCCGGATTCCTTGCCCTCGTACAGGGCCTTGTCCGCCATCTGGATACTGCGGTCGGCGCCAAGGCGACCGTCGTACTTGGAAACGCCCAGGGTGATGGTGACGTTGATGAGAAAATCGGCGTGCTTGATGGACTGTTCTTCTACCTGCTTGCGGAACCGTTCGGCTACAACGGCAGCCCCGTCCAAATCGGTTTCGGGGAGTAGCACCAAAAATTCTTCGCCGCCATAGCGGCCCACGATGTCGTAGTTCCGCAACATCCCGCGGATGGTCTGTGCAACGGATTTCAGCACTTCGTCACCACAGGCATGTCCGTAGGTGTCGTTGATTCTCTTGAAATGGTCGATGTCAATGAACACAAAGCAGAAGGGCTTGTGGGACCTGGAAATGCGGCTGACCTCGTTTTCGATGCATTCGTGAATGTTCCGGCGGTTGGGTAGCCCGGTCAGTTCGTCGGTCCTAGACATGATGCGGAGCTTCTTGTTGGCCTCTTCCAGTTCCTGGGTTCTTTCGGCAACTTCTTGTTCCAGGAGTTCTCTGTGGGACTGCAATTCCTTGAACTGCCGTCTGATAGTCTCGTGCATCAGGTTGAACGCCTTGGAAAGCTGGCCCACTTCGTCGTTACGCCGGCCAAACCTGATTTCGGGGGCGTCTATGTTGTCGTCGGTAATCTTTTTCATGTGGACGATCAGCTTGTTCAAAGGCTTTCCCAAGATGAGGAACATCCAGAAGGAAATAAGGCAAGTGACAACGATGGTTCCTACAAGGAAAAGCATACTGGACTGCTTGATGGCCGCCGCCATGTCTTCGATCTCATTGCGGGGTTGCAGGGAAAGCAGGCCGAACTGGAAAGCGTGGCTGTATTCGTAATTGACAAGGTATTCGTTGCCGTTCTTGAGCTTGACGAATGTGGGTTCCGGAGTTTCAAATCTCTGGGGCTGGAAATTTTCGAAACCGAGTTCGGTTATGTTCATGCGTTTGCGGCCGGTTTCCCTGAAACTGGGCAGGTACAGAATCTCGCCTTTTTCGGAGATGGCTATAACAAACCCGTTCTTGCCCACCTTGCAGTCGGCAAAGTATTTTTCAAGACGCTCGAAAGAGAAATTTGCAAGCAGGATACCCTTTTCTTTCCCGTCCCCGATAACTTCAGACGCAAAAATGCGGGTGGGCATGGAGTGGTCGTCTTCGATGCTCCAGGGGCTAAAGTAGGAATTGTGCTTGGGAATTCTGGAAATGTCGAAATGGAGCTGGACTTTTTCGTCGGCGAAATCGTTTTGCCTTTCGCAAATCAGGTTGTTTTCGTCGTCGTAGAGGTTGATGGTCTCGTCGTCATTGAACAGGGAGGCGATGTTGTCGCTGTTGATGTAGGCGCCCGCGATGGAGGAGTCCAAACTCTGGATTTCGGTGGTGTGGGTAAGGAAGATGATACGGTTGGCGAAAAGACGGATGTCGGTGTTTGCCGCAATGACCATTTGCCGCAGCTGGGTGCGGTTGTTGTCGCTGCTCCAGCCGATTAGGGACTTTACCTGCCCCCGGACAAAGAAGAAAATACTGATAGAGGCGATCAACACCGTAGCAAGAATCAGGAGCAGCAAACTCTTGAAAATGGTGCTTTGGGAAAACTTGACAGCTCTGGCTTCTTTCATGGTTGAGCTACGAATTTAACAAAATGAAGGGGCTGACGCTTGAGAGATGTCCCTTTTTTACACCCCAAGACGTCTAACGCATAAAGTGCGTTAAATAAAAATGTGAGCCTTATCAAGTCCTAACGTTCTTTTTTGGGAAAATAGCCAAAAGGGGCCCCGTTTAGTTATATTTTTCCTGTCGTAATTACGATAAACTCAATCCTTAAGGAGTAATAAAAAAATGAAAAAAGGTATCGCTACCCTTCTCGCTGCCGGCATGATCGTTCTCTCCGGCTGCTACGGCTCTAACGCCTGCTTCAACAAGCTCCATGACTGGAACGGCACCCTGGGTGACAAGTGGATCAACTCTATCGTCCACTTCCTCATGATGTGGATTCCGGTGTACGGCATCTGCTTGTTCCTGGTGGACGGCCTGGTTCTCAACACCATCGAATTCTGGACCGGCTCCAACCCGCTGGCTTCTGGCGATTCCTACCATGAAACCGACGCTCAGGGCAACTCCATCGCCGCCGTGAAGAACGCCGATGGCACCATGTCCGTCGAAGTGACCGCCGCCAACGGCGAAAAGGCCAACCTCACCCTCCAGCGCGACGAAAACGTTGTCCGCGCTCTGGACGCTGAAGGCAACCTGGTTGCTCAGTACGAAATCGAAAAGTAATTCTACTACTTGAGATTACAACGAAGGGCTTCGGTATTTACCGAGGCCCTTTGCTTTTCCCCACGTCATCTTCGACGCCCTTCGACTTCGCTCAGGGTAAACTCCGGCGAGGATCCATGTGCTTTACTAAAACTTCTTGATACTCGCGCGCCGCAGCCTGTCATTCAGCGCCATCCCCAGTCCGGTGTCCGGAATAGGGTCCACCAGAATCAGGTCGTATTCAGGCCTGTCCAGTTCGTGCATCAGGGCGTATAGCTTGGCGGTGGCTTCCACCAGGTCGCCTGTTTTGGATAAATTAACTGTTTCTGGAATGGGACCTTCTGTCGTCCCGAATGCAATTCTCACGGTTCGGGTCGGCAACTTGTAGTCTTTTTTTATTGGCCCATAATATAGCGGAACCTGTGGCCTGTAGTGGGTATCCAACTGTCCGGGCGCCGCCATGGGTTTGCCGGGTTTGGAGCTGGAAATGCCTAACGCCACCTTCCCGAGAATCCGCTCCACCATTTCGGCGGTGACGGCGCCCGGTCGAAGGATTGTGGGCGTCTCGTTCAACAGGGAAATGATGGCGCTTTCTACGCCCACTTGGCACGGCCCGCCATCGACAATGCCTGCGATGCGTCCGCTCAGCTGTTCGGCCACATGCATAGCCGTCGTCGGGCTCACATGCTTGAAAAGGTTCGCGCTGGGGGCGGCCAAGGGAAGGTTTGACTTCCGGATAATTTCTTGTGCTACCGGGTGCGATGGGAACCGCACCGCTACCGACGGAAGTCCGCTTGTGGCCAGGTCCGGAATGCAGTCCTTCTTAGGGAGCACCAGCGTCATGGGCCCGGGCCAGTAGGCTTCGGCCAGCCGGTAGGCTGCATCGGGAATGTCCCTAGCCACATCGGCCAGCTGCTTGATGTCGCAGATATGGACAATCAGGGGGTCGAAGGTGGGGCGTTCCTTGGCGGCAAAAATCTTTGCCAGGGCGTCGGGATTGTACGCGTTTCCTGCAAGGCCATAAACCGTTTCTGTAGGTATAGCCACCACCTGGCCGTCCTGCAATAGCCGGACCGCCTCGTCAACACTTGTCCAGGGAGGAAATAGCATTTTCAGTTGTCAGTCGTCAGTTTTCAGTTGTGAGTGCAGCGAGCTTCAAGACATTCCAATCCAAAGTCTCAAAACTCACAACTCAAAACCCTCACACCTGTTTAGCTTTCCGCGGGTTGCTCCGCTTCGTCCTTGCGGCCGAAGGCGAACACCTGGTCGCAGGCAGAATTGAACCGCTTCCACACCTTGTCGGATTCGCTACGGGGCACGGCGCCTACCTCTTTCCACAGGCGGCGGAGATGCTTCACCTTGTTCATGGCGCCGCCGACGGTCTGCTCGTTCAGGTCGGTGAGCAGGTCTTCGGCCTGTTCGCACAGCAGGATCTTCTTTTGCAGGTTATTCTGACGGGCCTGTTCCTGGATATCCAGCTGGTCACGGCGACGGCTGAAGAAGTCGTCGCAGATTTCGCGGAAGTCCTTCTGCAGGTTCACTTCGTCGAGACCGCAGGAACCCAGTTCCCGCCATTCCTTCTGGAGGTCGCGGACGGCATCGGCCAGCTGGTTGCTGCCGGCGCTTTCGGCGAACTGTTTTACCTTCTCGATCATCTCCTGCTTTTTCGCCTTGATGTCGGCGAGCTGCTTCTTGATGTCTTCGTTCACTTGGGCGTACTTGTCCATGAACTGGTTCACGAAGTTTGCAAAACGGCTGTTGATGGTCTCGATGGCTTCTTTCGGAACCATGCCGATTTCTTTCCATTCGGCTTCAAGACCCTTGACGGTATTCACTAGTTCCTGGCTGATGTTCGACAGGTCCAGGGCCTCCAGCTTTGCGCAGAGGTCTTCTTTCTTTTTCAGGTTCTCCTGCTTGGCGGCGTCCATCTCTTCGAAATGGCCACGCTTCTTCTCGAAGAATCCGTCGCAGGCGCTGCGGAAGCGGGCCCAGATTTCTTCGGACTTGCTCTTGGGCACAGGACCGATGGTCTTCCAGGATTCCTGCAGCTGCTTGAGCTTGCCGGAGGTGGCGTTCCAGTCGGTAGATTCCGTCAGGGCTTCGGCCTCTTCGCAGAGCTTGAGCTTGCGCTCGTAGTTCTCTTCGCGGGTCTTGTCCTCTTGTTTCAGGATTTCCTTGTGCTTGGCGTAGAACTCGCCGGTCACCTTCTTGAAGCGCTCCATCAGGGCGGCAAGGCTTTCTTTCGGAACCATGCCGATGTTCTTCCAGGATTCCTGGATTTCCTGCATGGCCTTGAACTTGTCCTTCCAGAAAATTTCGGCGTTGTTCAACAGGTCTTCGGCCTTCTGGCAGAGGGCTTCCTTGTCGGCAAGGTTCTTGACCCTTTGAGCCATGCGCTCTTCGATAAAGGGAGCGCAGTTTTCCTTGACTTTTTCGAACAGGCCCTGGAAACGGTCCTTGAATTCCGCAAACTTGGTGGGCGAAATGGGCCCGATGTTTTTCCACTTGGTGGCGAGGTTCTTGAGCTTGTCCAGCACTTCCTGGCTGCCTTCTTCCTTAGAAAGCAGTTCCAGTTCGTCGAGGATGGAGGCCCTGTCGTTCTCGTTGTGCCAGGACTGCCACTGGCGCATTTCCTGGAAACGTTCCGTGGCGGACTTGTATTCCAGCCACAGCTCGTGGTACTTGAATTTCTGGTCGCCTACGATGTCTTTCCATTCCTGGAAGGCGGCCCTGAGCTTGAGGCTCAGTTCCTTGAAATCTTCGTTTTCGTTAAAGCCCTTGACCCGCTCAATGATGGCCTTGAGCTTTTCGGAATTCTTTTCGAAGCGCTCCTGGGCAGAGGCGTTGAAGGTCGCAATCTTTTCGCCCAGCTTGCTACGGAGAGAGTTGTATTCTTGCAGTTCGGGGTCGCTGCCTTCCAGCAGGGGGAGTTTTTCCCATTCCCGGACAATGCCGTGCAGGTGCTTGGATGTGGTTTCGGAGCATTCCGTGTCGGCGAGGGCCTGCAGTTGGTCCAGAAGTTCCCTGCGGTTGGATTCCTTCTCTTCGGTGGCTTCTCCTTCTTCGGCAGGAGCTTCCTTCTTTTTCAGGTCCTGAACCTTGAAAAACAGCTGGTTGAACTTGCGGATGGCGTCGGGAGTCATCTTGGACTTGTTCTCGTTCCATTCGGTGATAATCTGGTCTGCCCGTTCCATGTTTTCCTGGAGCTTGTTTTCGTTTACCAGGGCTTCCAGCTCGGCACAGGTTTCCATCAGGTGGTTGACCAGGGCCTGCTTTTCGGCTTCGGCCTTTTCGGCGGCGATGCGGGCGGCATCGGCCTCGTCGCAGAACTTGACGAAGCTGGCGTAGATTCCGTCCAAAGTGGCTTGGGCAGGGCCCATCCCCAGGGCCTTGGCTTCTTCCATCAGTTCTTCAAACTGGCCCTTTACAGAAATGGGGTCTTTCTGGGCGGCCAGGTGGTGGGCCTGCTGGATAAGGGCTTCCCGCTTGCTCATTAGGAGCATCTGGGCACGCTTTCCGCCATCGGCGGCGTCTTGCATGGCCTTGACCTTGTCGGCGGCCACCTTGCGCACGGAAGTGTGCTTGGAAGACTTGGCCACTTCTTGAAGCAGGCTTTCCGAAGAAAGCTTGTTCACCGCTTCCATGGCCACCTTCTCGACGGCATCCTTGGTGGCGGCGATGGCGAGCAGGTTTGCCTTGCTTACCAGCTTCACCAACTCCAGGCGGAGTTCGGAGGAGGGCAGGTTCTTGATCAGGTCTTCGGCGTAGCGGGTGTCTTTCAGTTCGTTGATAAAGCGCAGGGCCTCGGGGGAGGCTGCGCGAGAATCCTTGAGCTTGCGGACAATTTCATCGAAATAGCGGGACTCGGCCAGGCGACGGACATGGGCGTCCTTGTCGTTTTTCGAAATCTGTGCGAGGGCGGAAATCACCGTCAGTTTCTTGACGGCTGCCGTGCGGACTTTGGGGTCTTCGTCGTACAGGGCGATTCGTTCAAAGGTGTCCTGATTGGAAGGTCCCATTTCCTCGACGGCCTCGATACGCTTGTCGGGGTTGGAATTCTGCCATTTCGGTTTAAATGCATCCAGTAAGCTCATAATATCTCCAAAGGGTAAAGGGGCTTTTCAGGGCCCGTTCCTGTAATTTACATAAAAACTTTTAATAATGTATATGTTTTTTTAAGAAAATGGGGATTTAGGGGCTGGGATCTAGGGGCTAGGATCTAGGGGTTAGGGGTTTGAGGTCGCTTCGCTTTGAGTAGTGAGGTCGGTCGCCAAAGGCTCCCTTTGAGGTTCATACCTCACACCTCATACCTCACAACTCACAACTCACAACTCACAACTCACAACTCACAACTCACAACTCACAACTCACAACTCACAACTCACAACTCATAACTGACAACTGTATACGGTGCGGGGCTGGAAATTCCCCTTTTTTGCTCAAAAACGCCAAATTTTTTTGGAAAAACGGAAAAAACGGCCCAGGGGTGTTTTGTAGGCCCTCATTTTTCTATCTTTTGCGCCGTGAATTTTGCAAAGACCACTATACACTTTCAGAATTCCTCCCGGTCCGTGACCCTCCACGTGCCGTCGTTGGTGTTCCGCGGGCTTCCGTTCTTGAAGTTCCTGCTGGTGGTGGGCTTTTTGCTTTTCTTGGCCCAGTTTGCGGCGACGACCGTCTATCGTGGTCTGCTGAACCACGTTCTAGAAGACCGGGCCGAACTGGACCGCGACCTCTCCCAGATTCAGGGGACGGTAGATTACCTGAACCGCACGTCGGCGGATTTTCTCGGTGACGAACAGCGGCTCCATTCCAAGTATGGTCTGCCCCTGCCCGACGAAGAGGAGCGCAGCCTGGGTACAGGCGGCTCCGTAGAGCCCAAGTCCAAGTTGCTTATGGAAACGTCCCCCGTGTTCGAAAAGATGGCGAACCTGAGGGACGAGGCGAACCGCCTGCAGGGCAAGCTGGACAACAACAGCGGCGCATTCTACAACCTGACCGATTTTATCAAGCAGAAACAGTCCGCTTGGCGCTTTGTGCCTTCTATTTCGCCCACCCAGGGCCGTTACGCTTCTTCCTTTGGCCCGCGTATCCACCCGGTTACGGGCGAGGTGGGCAAGATGCATTATGGCGTGGATATCGCCAATGACCGCTGGACTCCCATCTATGCTTCTGCCGACGGTGTGGTGGATGTGGCCCAGATGAGCTCTACTTTTGGAAACTTCGTGACCATCAATCATGGCAACGGGATTGTGACCCGCTACGGCCACATGCAGATGTCCCTGGTCAATCCTGGGCAGTTTGTCCGCCGTTACCAGATTATCGGTTATATGGGAAACACAGGCCGTTCCGTTGGCCCCCATCTTCATTACGAAGTCTGGGTGAACAACAACCCGGTGAATCCTCTTGCCTATATGCTCCCAGGCGACTACGCCGTGGATTGAGCCCCCTGACCTGTTCCGCAAGGTGGCACCCTTCGGGGTAGCAGTAAGGGAAAACCCCTAGGGGTTTATCTTGAAATACATCTTGTTTTTTTCCTCCCTGGCGGTGGCTTGCCCCCAGTTTGTGGAAATATTTCCTGACCCGACAGAGGTGCCGGACCAGCAGGGGGAGTTCGTGGAAATACGCATGGATTCCTCCTTCTTCGCGGAGTCCCTTTTTGTTTCCCTGGACGGAAAGGCGGCGTTTGGTTTTCCTTATCCGGAGGGTAGCCGCTTCGTTCTTTCTCACGGGAACGCCTTGTGTCCGGACAAGGAGGGAATTGCCTGTGGCGACCTGGGCAGTTACAGCCTGCCCAATTCCCGGGAGTCTGTCTGGAAATTGCAGGCGAAAACCTGTACAGACTCAATCCATCTCGACAAGCCGAAGGCCGGCAAGTCGTTTCAGCGCAAGGGCTACGGGGACCAGTGGATCCTGGACGAGCCTACGCCCGGGTACGGAAATCCCCTTTACGAACTGGACCTGGACGATTGCGGGATATCCCGTGTGGAGTACGAATTCAGGGAAGACCATTGGTGGGTGTCCGGCAGGGTTTCGGGCTGCAAAAACACTTGGCTGCATTATGAATATCTGGACTTGTATCGTCCGAGTTCGGGCAAGAACGATTCGCTGCATGTAAATGAATTTTTCTCTTTCGCCATTCCGGTCAAGAGTCCAGTTCTATTGCACTTGCATGTGCCCGACGACGAAATTTCTGTAAACAACAGCGTGGATACGCTGGTGGTTCAGGTGGGTAATTCTCCCTTGATGGTCACCGAAGTGCACCATTGCCCAGAAGAACCCATGCCCGAATGGGTGGAGGTCTATAATGCCTCCCAGGTGGCGCTTCCCCTGTCTAGAATCAGGCACTGCAGTCGCGGGAACTTCTGGGGTGCTGATGCAGATTCCATCGGACCTTACGAAAGCATTCTCGTGTCCAGGGATACGGCAGCCCTGCGGGAACAGGTAGTGTATAAGGACGTGAAAATGGTGCAGGCTTCCATCGGCTATCTGAACAATACGGCGGGCTCCTTTTCGCTTTGCTATGGCGATGCCGTTTTGGACAGTGTCGGTTGGGACAAGTTCACGGTGAGCTGTCCGTCGGGCTTTAACCCAAAGACGGGAATGGCTGAAAATACGCCAGGATTTCAGGGTAGGCATTCTGAAAAATATGGCGAAGAACCGGTTGTGTACAAACTATCGTCAAGGGTCTTGCGAAAGCGGGGAGACCCTTTGCGGGTAAAGGTGGAAAGCGACCGGGAGGTAATGTTGAACCTGCTGGACAGCGCGGGTCAGGTGGTCTGGAAACAGAAGGCGCCTGCCATGTCCAACGCCTGGTGGAATGTGCCGGTGCAGGATTATACGGGGGTGGGTGCGGCCTATGTCAGGATTTCGGCGGGCTCTTTTGAAAAGGTGGTGGGAATTGTCGTTCGTCCGTAGTTTTCTGCCGGTGTTTCTGCTGGCGAGTTTCGTTTTTGGCCTGGATTCGCCGGTGCCCTTTGTGAAAAAGAGTGTTACGGGTTCATCGGGACTTCCCGGATGGTATTCCAGTCCGGCAAGGGTGGGGGAACCAGCTTTCGGGTTTTCTTACTGGAACGTGCCGGAGGTGCATGACCAGTGGGCCGCCAGCGCTGTCGGGGAATGGGGAGGCGGGCATTACCGGGTGGCGTTCTTCTACTCTTATAGCGAGATGGACAGCCTTTTTAGGGAACACTACGGGGAACTGGACGGGGCTTACGGGTTAGGCCCTGCGGTATTTGGTGCTGGTTATGGGACATTGTTGGATTTGGTTTCTCGGGAAGTTGGCTGGGTTCGACACCGCATAAAGGCAGGTGCGGGCCTTCGATGGGGTAACTTGTACGGAAGCCTCTGGACCATGGGCTTTACCGACGAAACTTGGACGGGAATGGGAAGTCTTTTGTGGAAGCCAACCGAAGTGTTTTCCCTGTCGGTGGAATCGGACGGCAAATCTTTGGGAGTAGGCCACGATTTCTATTTCAGGTTTGGCTCGCTTTCTAGTTTTTACTCATTCCCGCAGTTTAGCGTGGGCGTGGAGCTGGTTCTGAACTTGAAATTTCTGGAATGGGGCGGAACTCACGGCTTTGGCAACGGAAATCTGGGGTGGAACGGGTTGTGGCTCCGAAAAAAATTGTATTTTCAAAAGTATGACGGAGATTCCCAAAATCGGAAGTATTGACTGGGCTATGGCTTCGGTGGCCATCGGAGTCCTGCTTGTGGTGGTTTGCCTGGTGTGCTTTATGCTGCTCAGGGATAGCCGAAAAAAACAAAAGTTCTATAAGCGCTTTGGCAATAACGTGAACGAGGGAATCGTGGTGCTGTCCCAGAATCTGGATTACCTGTACAGCATGCCTCTTTTTGCCGAAGAACCTCTGCTAGAAAAATTAGTTCAGGGACAAAGCTTACAAGAGCTCCTTGACCCCAAGGATTGGGGCAGGATGCGTTTGTTTTTTGAGGAAACAGAAAAGCATAGGGATATCCCTTTTCTCTTTTCGGTAAAATTGGAAGACAGAGATATTCTGTGGTATGAACTGCGCTGCTTTATTTATCGGGCGTCCCTGTCGGAATATCATTATGTGTGTTTTCTGAAAAATATAACCAGGGAACAGGAAACCCGCAGGGAGCGCCAGAATTTACAGGATACCCTGGACTTGATGTTGAAAACGACAGGGGATTTCTTGTGGAGCCTGGATGTGGAAAAACGGTTGGTGACATTCTTGACACCCATCGTGGATGAAGATTTCCAGATACTTCCCCGATCTGCCGGAGGTGTGGAACTTACAAAGATTATGCCCGAAGAGGATGCCGCCCTTTTAGATAAGCTGACGAACCGCTACGTTCTGGAATACAAGGCGGACAACAGCATTATCGAAAAGAATAAGTTGTATCCTCCGGTAAAGATTCGCCTTTTCAACAAGAAAGGAAATGTTTTTTGGTATAACCTTCGCGGCTTGATCGCTTTTGACGAAGAGGGTAACCTGGTATTCCGGGGTGTGGCGAACCGCCTGGACCTGATGATGGATAATTTTGTTTTTGATCCGGACCATAATGAAAATGCTCTTTTCTCGGCGGCTTTGTCCTTGCCTGATTTGCGGGTTTTCTGGGTAGATAGGGAATTCAAAATTCTAGGGGCGAACCAATGCTTTGCTAATGCCTTCCATGTGGATGACTTGGCGTCGATACAGGGGAAACCCTTGAGCAGCGTGGCGTTTTCAAAGCCTCTATTGTATTTTAATAAGGTCTTGACTGAAGTTTTTGAAACGGGTCGTCGTGTGTCCTGGAAATCCGAGGGCGACGAGCTGGATTGTCCCATGTTCTTTAACGTGGTCCCCTTAAAAGAAAAGAGCGGCGTTGCCTTGCAGGCTCTGTGCGCTTATATTAGACTAGATTTTCAAAACAAAGAGGTATAATATGAAAAAGATGATTGGACTTGCTTTCTGTACGGCTTTTCTTGTGGCCGGTTGTAACGAAACTCCCAAGCAAGAAACTGCAACCGTAGAAAAGAAGGCTCCGGCGGCTGTGGCGGCTGTAGCCCCTGCGACGCCGGCACAGTCGGTAGAAGCAGCACCTGCGGCAGAAGCACCTAAGGCCACCATTACGGATATTGACTGGAACAAGGCCTTGGAAATGAGCAAGGCGGGTGCCATGCTCATTGACGTGCGCACTCCTGCCGAAGTGGCCGAGGGCATGGCGCCCGGCGCTATCAACATTCCGCTGCAAGAAATTGAACAGCGCCTTTCGGAATTCCCCAAGGACAAGGACCTGTTGATCTATTGCCGTAGCGGCAAGCGCAGCATGGCCGCATCCAACTTCCTCATCGAAAACGGATACGACAAGGTGTTCAACGTGGTGGGCGGATTTTTGGCCTTCCCGAAACAGTAACGAGTGATGAGTTGTGAGTGGTGAGTGATGTGGAATGACTCCAAACCGCAATCCTAACCACTAACCACTGTTTACTAACCACTTCCTCCTGCTATGAATTTCCTGCAGCTTGCACTTGAACTTTCCTTCGGATCCATCGGCGTAAGCCGCCCGAATCCGGCGGTGGGTGCCGTTGTAGTGAAAGACGGCCTGGTTGTGGGGCGGGGGGCGACACAGAGCCCTGGGAACGCCCACGCCGAAGTCATGGCTCTGCGTGACGCGGGCGAACTTGCCCGCGGGGCGGCCTTGTTCGTGACGCTGGAGCCCTGCTGCCATTACGGCCGCACGCCCCCCTGCACCAAGGCTATCGTCGAAGCGGGAATTTCCGAAGTGTATTTCGCCCATGCCGACCCGAACCCGGCTGTCCGCGGCAAAAGCCGTGGCATTCTGGAAGCTGCCGGCGTCAAGGTTTACGAGGGCAAGGACGCCTGCCTGCGGGCCCACGCCGAAAGCGGCTGGAACGACAGTTGCTCTGCCGAAGGCTGCACCCTTCTTTCTCCCGACGAGTCGGAAAACGAGGGGGCGGTGGTCTTTGCCGAAATAGAACGGTTCTTTGAAGCCTATAATTACTTTGTACGGAACAAAAAGACCTTTGTAGAAGTCAAGGTCGCCCTTTCGGAAAGTGGTTTCATGGGAATGCAGGGCGGTAACGGTCGTCCCGCCCCCTTGAACATCACAAAGCAGGGAGCAGCCTGCTGGAACCATGAACTGCGGGCCATGAGTGACGCCATCCTGGTGGGGGCGGGAACGCTCCTTGCCGACAATCCTTCTTTGGATGTGCGTTTTGCCCATGGCAACAGTCCTGTAAAAATTCTCTGGGTCGGGCATCACGAGTTTAGAGAATCGGAAATTTCGGCGTTGAAGTTCTTTTCGCAGGTTGGTGATGCTACATCAATTCCGCGCTTGGTGTTCACTTGCGTTGAACAGCCCGCCATCAAAGGTGAAACAATCCTTTTAAGTGGCAACACCTTCGAAGAAAACTGGACGGAGATGATTGCGGAACTTTCACGCCGGGGAATGCACCGCCTGATGGTGGAGCCTGGCGCCCATTTAGCCGAAAAGATTTTCGGCAATTCAGGTGATCGAGGCGAAAAAAATACGCCCTTGTGGAATCGTCTGGACCTTTGGAAATCCACCGACCCTTCCGTAGAGCGGATTTTATCTCAAGAAAATTGCGAGGGAATCGCATTCCCGGGCGTGCCCGATTCCGCCGTGGCAAAGGAATCGGCCATCATCGGCCCCGATGTACTGACGGTGTATTACCCGGGGTAATTTTTTTTTGTAATCGCCAAGAATTATTGCTTTCTTGTCTTATTTTTAGTATATTGTAAATAAAGGAACCGACTTGACTGGTTGCCGCCTGGCCTTTGGTCAGTTTTCTATATGGTATAACAGAAGAGGAATTATGGCTCGCGAAATACGAGAAACTCCTATCCTGTTCGGCGAGGATGCTCGCCGGTTTTTGGCCCGTATGGAAGAGCGGCACCCGGAACCTCCGGAAATTCGTGCCCGCCGCCTGCGGAATTACGAATTCATGAAAAAGGCCTATGAGCATGGCATGGCTGCAAAGCGTGCCCGTGAAGCGGCCAACGGAGGTATCGACCCATGGTTCGACAATGCGTAGATATATCTACAAAAAGTTTTATTCGGCTTGATCCGAACAACATTGTGAAAAATTTCAGTTGCGGCGATGCTGACTTGGATGATTTTATTCTTCATCGGGCTTCTGCTTTTCAAAAGCATCTGCTTTCGGTTAGCTATGCCTATGTAGATGATGTTTCCGGCCAGATTCTCGCCTATTGTAGCCTTGCAAACGACAAGGTGGCCATTACGGATTTCAAGGACCGAGCGGAGTTCAATCGATTCCGAAAAAAGCGGGGGTTTCCAAACGAAAAACGGTTGAAAAGTTACCCAGCGGTTAAGTTGTGTCGCCTTGGTGTGGAAACATCTGCCAAGGGGCGGCAGATTGGGACTACGGTGTTGGATTACATCAAGTCCATGTTCGTTATAGAGAACAAGACGGGTTGTCGTTTCTTGACGGTGGATGCCTACTTGGAGGCAGTCCCGTTTTACGTGAAGAATGGTTTCCGCTTCATGACGCAGGACGACAACGACCCTCACACGAGGCTGATGTATTTCGACCTGATGGACTTGGAAACGTAAATTTTTTTCGCAGCCTACGGGATAATTTCAGACAAAGTGGACCTGCAGGGCCAGTTTTTTCAAAAATATTGGCCAAAACCGTTTTTTTTTCTTACATTCCGAAGTAGGCAAATTACAAACTTACGGAGAAAATAATGAAAAAACAGAATTTTGCTGTTGTATCGTCCTTGAGCCGCCCTGCGTGGAAACACCGTGTCATTGCGAGCACAAGGTCACTGAGCTTGTCGAAGTGGTGCGTGGCAATCTCTTTCTCGCTGTTCTTTACCGCCTGCGGCGATGAGACCACCACCAACGTTACCGAGACTACGGGAATGTACGTTGTGAAGAAGGGCGACAAGACCCCCGACTGCACCGCCGACAACGAGGGCGAGATGATTTACGTGGCCGACTCTGCCGCAGCGTTCTTCTGCGCCGACGGCAAGTGGCAATCCCTGAAGGGGGAGAAGGGCGACAAGGGTGAACAAGGTGAGAAGGGTGAAAAAGGCGATGCTGGTGATGACGGCGTTGGCACCAAGGGCGAACCCGGTGCCGCAGGCGAGTCTTGCACCGCCCAGAAGTTGGCAAGCGGCGACGGTTACAAGATAGTATGCGGCGGCGACTCCGTGGGGGTGGTGGTGAATGGTGAATCCGTGGCGTCAGGAAAGGATTTTGAAGATTCCTACATGATTGATCATCGAGATTTTCATATTTACAAGATTGTGGTTATTGGTGGCCAAACTTGGATGGCTGAAAATTTGAAATACAATACGGATAAGGCGCCAACGTATTGCTATGGTGAATCTGAAACCGAGCAAGAACGGAATTGCGCTATTTACGGACGTCTCTATACTTGGGCCGGTGCGATAGGGAAGACTGAGGCGGATTGTGGTATGGGTAAAGAATGTAATTTGGGTTCAGGCGTGATTCAGGGTATATGTCCTTTAGGTTGGCACTTGCCGAATGAAACAGAATTCAGAGAATTGTTTGATGTGGCTGGAGGGCTCTTTTCCGCAGCACCGAAACTTATGTCGGTGAGTGGGTGGGCTGATGATGATGGTAAAGTTTCTGCTTTGGATACTTACGGATTTTCTGCGTTGCCGGGAGGATCCTGGGATACTGTAACCGATATGCATTTATTTAGTGGTATAGGTTCCTATGCGAATTTCTGGAGCACGAAAGCCTACGACAAAAATTCCGCATATGGAGTAACCTTATGTAACATGGTTGAATATGTCTCGTATGGTTACTCCAATAAAAGCGATGCCTATTCCGTCCGTTGCGTTAAGGATTCTGAATAAAGTAACTGTTACGGCAATATGAGTATGAGCCTGAAGTTCCAAAGACTTCGGGCTTTTTTTACGATGGTATGAAAGGGAGATGCCCCGTCAAGCGGGGCATGACAAGGGGGTGCGGCTTCTTGGAGGAAACTCGCAGGGACTAACAGTCACAAGAGTTTCCGCCTGCGGTAACTTACCGTTCCTGCTAAAGCGAATCTCACCAACAAAAAGCATTTATTTTCCGAACCCATCGCTTGTTTTTGACCGAGATGTGTGCTTCTCGAGAGAGCAATCGAATGAAATGAGTCTGTGATTCTGTGAGCGACAAGCGCCTGGTATTGACCAGGCGTGGTCGCGAGAGTGAGGCGATACCGGAGACTTGTTTCTAGCAATAGAGCCGAACGGTCGTTATAAGGAATGTACACATCGAGGGAGAGATTTGTAAAAAAGCGGGGTTGGATGACGGATGATTGGGGTTTTTAAGGGGCTCAGCCCCTTAGGAGAGGGGGTGATGGAAGCCCCGACTAGACCCATTCGACTTCGGCGCACAGCGCCTTCGCTCAGGGTGACACAATCGGGGCTGCAATCAGGGGGAGACTTCCCCCACACCCCACATTATTGATTTATCTGTCGTCAGTTCTCAGTCCTCAACATATAATTTGGCGCCAAAGGCGTGACTATAGGTAACTCACAACTCATAACTGACAACTCATTACTAATCCCGTCTCATACTTTCTTACTCAAGCGGATCCTCGCCTTGATTCGACTTCGCTCACCACAGGTCGCGAGGATGACGTTTCTCGGGCTTCATTTCCCAGCCCCCAGCCCCACGCTTAGGTTTTCCTTTGGCAAAAATCATTTTTACCGCTTGATTGATTCCGAAATCCGAATTCTGAATTCCGAAATTTCTACATTTGCCCCCGTATGTTTACAGGTATCATTCAAGCGACGGGTGAGATTGTTTCCCTTGTGCCCCGCGGGGACGCCCTTTCCATGGTGCTCCGGGCTCCGGGCTTTTTCAAGGACTGCAAACTGGGCGACAGCGTGGCCAACGACGGCGTGTGCCTATCGGTGGAATCCTGCACCGCAGACGAGGCGACTTTTTGCCTGATGCACCAGACGGTGGAAAACACCGCCTTCAAGGCTGCCGCTCCCGGCAAGCTGGTGAACCTGGAACTGCCTTGCCGCGCTGACAGTTTTATGGGTGGGCATTTCGTGATGGGCCACGTGGACTGCGTGACCGAGGTTATCCAGGTGGTGCCTCGTGAAACCGGTGTCGAGGTGGACCTGAAGATGCCTGCGGACCTGAAGCGCTACATTATCCGCCGGGGCTCCATCTCCCTGAACGGTATCAGCCTTACGGTGGCCGAGAAGTTCGAGGACTCCATCCGGGTGTGCATCATTCCGGAGACTCTGGCCCGCACGAACCTGCGTAACTGGGTGGCAGGGACCGTCGTGAACGTGGAAGTGGATATGCTGGGCAAGTATATCGAGAATTATTTGAAGGAACGTGACCTTGCTTAATACCATCGAAGAGGCCATAGAGGATTTCAGGAACGGAAAGTTCCTTATCGTGGTGGACGACGAAGACCGCGAGAACGAGGGCGATTTTGTTATCGCCGCCGAGAAGATTACGCCTGAAAAGGTGAATTTTATGCTTCACGAGGGTAGGGGCGTGCTTTGCGCACCGCTGCCTATTTCCCGCTGCCACGAGTTGAATTTGACCCGCCAGACGGCGGAGAACACTTCCATGCTGGGAACCCCCTTTACCATCATGGTAGATAAGATTGAAGGCTGCACCACGGGGGTTTCGGCCCACGACCGTGCGGCTACCATCCAGGCCCTTGCCGACCCCAATTCCAAGCCAGGCGATTTTGGACGCCCGGGGCACATCTCGCCCCTGTATGCCCAGGAAGAAGGCGTGCTCCGCAGGGCCGGCCATACAGAAGCCGCCGTGGACCTGGCAAAGCTTGCAGGGCTTCGGCCTGCCGCCGCCCTCATCGAAATCATGAACGAGGACGGCACCATGGCCCGGATGCCCCAGCTGGAGGAAGTGGCCAAGAAGTTCGGTCTCAAGATTATCTCCATTCGGGACCTGATCGACTACCGCCTGAGAAACGAAAAACTGGTGCAACGTGTGGCTGCCCCCCACGTGTCCACCAAGTACGGTGACTTTACCGCCTACGCCTACAGGAGCAAGACCGACGGCGTGGAGCATGTGGCCTGGGTGGCCGGTAACCCCGACTTCAGCAAGCCCGTGTATGTGCGCGTCCACAGCGAGTGCCTGACCGGCGACATTTTCGGGAGCCTGCGCTGCGACTGCGGCGAACAGCTGGCTTCTGCCATGAAGTTCATCGGCGAACACGGCGGCGTCCTTTTGTACCTGCGTGGGCAGGAGGGCCGTGGAATCGGGCTGTGCAACAAGCTTCGGGCCTACGAACTGCAGGAAAAGGGCATGGACACGGTGGAGGCGAACCTTCACCTGGGGTTCAAGTCGGACCTGCGCCAGTACGGCACGGGAGCCCAGATTCTTGCGGACCTGGGGGTGCGGGAGATGCGTCTCTTGACCAACAACCCCAGCAAGATTTCGGGCATTTCGGCCTACGGACTCAAGATTGTGGAGCGGGTGCCCATCGAAATCAAGCCCAACGAGAAGAACAGGTTTTACCTGCTGACCAAGCAGAAGAAGATGGGCCATCAGTTGCATGTGGATAGCGACCCCGCCGCGACTGGCGAAGTGTCTAGCGAAAAGGTTTAAAAAGAGGATATGAACATGGTGAACGAAATCAAGAATTCTCTGAACGGTGCAGGCCTCAAGGTGGCCATAGCCGTCGCCCGCTTCAACGAGGTGGTCACCGACAAGCTCCTGGAAGGGGCTGTCCGTGAACTGGAACTGCTGGGCGTTGCCGACAAGGACATTACCGTGGTGCATGTTCCGGGCGCTTTCGAACTGCCGGGCGTGTGCCGCAGGCTTGCCGACAGTGGCAAGTACAGTGCCGTGATGGCCATCGGCGCCGTGATCCGTGGGGAGACCAGCCACTACGACGTGGTGGTGAACGCCTCTACCGGCGGCGTGGCAAGCATTGCCGCCGAAGGCAAACTCCCGGTGATTCTCGGGATTCTTACCACCGACACTGTGGACCAGGCCATGAACCGCGCAGGCCTCAAGGCCGGAAACCTGGGATCTAACTGGGCCGCCACCGCCGTGGAAATGGCGAATCTTTATAAGAACATTTAAATGAAAAAGTTGATTCGGATTTCGGATTTATGATTTCGGAATTTTACTCTAGATAAACAATTCCGAACTCCGAACTCCGAACTCCGAATTCTGAATTAGTTAGAAGATCTACTTATGAATAAAACTTACAGACCCGCCCGAGTTTTTGCCATGCAGCTCCTGTATGCTATGGAGATTACGGGCTCTACGGCAGGGGAGGCCCTTCCGGGAGTTCTGGAATCCCAGCCCCTGCAGGACGACCAGAAAAAATATGGGATGAAGTTGGTGGACCTGGTGCAGGCCCATCGCGAAGAACTGGACGAAGACATCAAGGCCTGTTCCGTGCACTGGGAAATCGACCGCATCGCAAAGATTGACTGCATCGTGGCACGCATCGCCATGGTGGAACTGCTGTTCGTGCCAGACATTCCCGTAAAGGTGGCCCTGTCCGAGGCGGTACAGATTAGCACCAAGTACAGCACCGACTCGTCGGGTGCTTTTGTGAACGGGCTTTTGTCCGGGTTCATGAACAAGCGTGGAATCAGCACAGGAATTCAAAAAAAAGGATAAGTAGTCGTGATTAAAGAAAAGTGGATGAAACATATTTTTGCAGGGATTGCCAGCCTTGTAGCCCTGATCGTCTATGCCATGACCATGGCGCCCACGGTCTCTTTCTGGGATTGCGGCGAGTTTGTTGCCTGCGCTAACACCCTCGGTATTCCGCATCCTCCTGGAACGCCCTTCTTTGTGTTCTTCGCCCGTGCAGTCATCGTGCTGCTCCCCTTTGTCGAAGAAATCGCGAAGCGGGTGAACTATATCTCCGTGGTGAGTTCAGCGGCTACGGTCTATGTGACGGCTCTCTTTGCCTGGGAACTTTTGGCGACGGTCCTCAAGACGGACGCCCTTGCCGAAAAGATTTCTTCTAAGGTCCGCACCATCGTGCTTGCTACCGCCGCTCTCGTGGCCGGTTTCTTGCTGACTTTCTCCGATACCTTCTGGTTCAACGCGGTTGAAGCCGAAGTCTATGGCGTGGCCATGTTCATCTTGATGCTGGTATCCTATCTTGGCCTGGTCTGGTACAACAAGAAAGATGAACCTTCTAGCGACAAGATTCTGATTTTTATCTGCTACATTGCCTTCCTTGGCGTAGGCGCCCACCTCTACACCATGCTTACGGTACCTGCGGTGTTCGTGCTCCTGCTTGTTGCCGAACCCAAGAAGATTGTAGAACGGATTCCTATCTGGATTACGGGAACCCTTCTCTGCTCCGTGATTTACATGGTGTCGGCCTTTATCGAGATTTCTCTTGTTTGCCTTGTAGTTCTCGCGATTCTTACGGCCATCAAACCGTTTACGCCGAATGTGAACAAGGCCGTCCGCCTTTCCCTCGCCTTCGCTTTCTTCGCCCTTGTGGGTTATAGTACCCACCTTTACATTCCCATTCGTTCCGAGCTGAATCCCATCATTGACGAAAACGACCCGGAAATCAACATTCGTGACGACCAGGGCAACCTTCAGCTGGGCAACTTGTTCAAGAGCGAGAACTGGGAATCCTTTAACAACTTCGTGGAACGCAAGCAGTATGGCTCCGAAAGCATGCTCAGCCGTGCCTTCTACCGTCGTTCCCAGCTGGCCCACCAGGTGCTCTCGTTCCCCAGCATGAGCTATGGCGGCTACCAGATGGCCCAGTACCTGCCTTACAAGGTGGGCGGAGTGAATTACGCCAACGGGGTCTATACTTTCGATGCCTCTGAGAACGAACCCTTGGAACGTTTCGGCATAAAGTTCCCCACCCAGATGAGCTTTATGGGCGACCAGGTTTTGCCTCAACTCCTTATCTTTATCCTGTTCAACGGCCTTATCGTGATGGTCTGCGCCTTTGTCTGGAGGCGTAAGAGAAATTTAGGGATATACATTTCCGTGCTGTACGCTTTGTGCAGCTTGGGACTCTTGTTCTACATCAACTTTGCCGATGGAACCCGCATGGAACAGCGGGAGCACGATTACTGGGTGAGCATCATGACCCGGAATGTTCAGGACCTGAACAGCCGTGGTGCGGCAATTCCCATGGTGCCCGATCCCAACGACTTGATTGACTTGCGTCAGGATATCGAGCGTACCAAGATCCGCATCGAAGTGCTTCGCCAGCGGAATACGCCTGCTCCGAAAATCGCCGAACTTGAAAAGAAACTGTCCTCCTTGCAGAATTCAACGGCATGGCAGGCCTGGCAGAAAATCGAGAATGGCTTTGCCCAGGTGGGCGCCCGTGCGCCTTTCCCGGATGCGGTCCACATGGAAGTCCGCGAGCGTGACTACTTCTACACGCCTGCGTTTATCTTCATGAGCCTGATTCTTGGAATCGGCGCAGGTATTCTGGTGCTGACCTGCGCCACAGGTGCCTATGCGGCTTTTGCAAGTCCCGTTGCTGCGGTGCTTGTGCTGGTCTCGTTCCTTGTTCCCTGCATTTCAAACTACAAGGAGCACGACCGTTCCGGCTTGTGGGTTCCTTGGGATTACGCCTATAACCTGCTGAACAGTTGTAGGCCCAATGCCATCCTCTTTACCAACGGCGATAACGACACCTTCCCGCTTTGGTTTGCACAAGAAGTCGCCGGTATCCGCAAGGACGTGCGCGTGGTGAACCTTTCCCTGGGCAATACGGACTGGTACATCAAGCAGATGCTGGACAACGAACCTATCTTGAAGCTCAGCTACGACAAGAAGACTATCGACAGCGACATGGTGCTGGACAACAGCTCCGCTTCTAATCCGAACCATCAGGTCTCTACCTGGGTCAAGAACGCGGAACGTTTGATGCCCCAGCTCAAGGCCCGTATTGACCAGATGGAAGGTCAAGAATTGTCTGCTGCTGATTCTGCAAAACTGCTGCAGTTCAAGGTGCACTACCAGGTATGGGACGCCTTTGTGGATTGGGCGAACCGCACCCGCAGCAGCATGATGCTCACCCAGCATAAACTGGTCATTGACCTTGCCCTGCAGAACATGGACAAGCCTATCGAAATTTCTACGACGGTGGGAACTTCCAACTTCATGGGACTTGAAAAGTACATGGTCCAGGAAGGTATGGTCTATAACTTTGTGAAGGGCGATTTGGAACCCAAGCGGAACGCCTTTGATGCCGCCTATACGGCCTCTCTCATTGATTCCGTATACAAGTTCCGCGGTCTGGGTGATGGAACCGCCTTCGTCAATTCTGAAACGGAAAGACTCCTTTCCAGCTACATCTCGCTGTACTTGCAGATTTCTTTTGATGTCCGCGACCAGATTTCTGCGCTTCGTCAGGAACATCCCTTTACCAAGGAAAAGAAGGCTGCTGTAGATAGTCTTGCCCTGCAGGCTACCAAGTACCTGGAATTGGGTATACGCCAGTTCCCCAAGGAATGGCGTTGCTACTGGGCGGCCGCTTTCGTATTCGAGGCCGCCGGCATGAAACAGGAAGCCTTGAATGTCTTGAGCAAGGGCATCGCCGCTATTCCCGACTACGAAGAAGGAGGCAAGGCTAGACTTGCCATGAGCCTGCAGCAGATTTCGGCTATGCCGGATGAACCTTTGCAGGTAGAGGAACCTCTTCCTGAGACGGATTCTACCGTTGAAACTTCTGATTCCACTCCTACAGTAGCGATGGCTCAGTAAATCGAGGTCATGATGGATTTGTCGATGGTCATCCCGGTCAAGGAAGAAAGCGAAAACCTTCCGGAACTGCTCAAGGAAATCGTAGCCGCCATAGAGCCTACGGGTTTTAGTTACGAAGTCATCATCATCGATGACGGCAGCAGGGATAACACTTGGGATGTTGTAGAAAACCTTTCCAAGGAATATCCCTTTATTCGCGGGTTCCGTTTCCAGTTCAACTGCGGCAAGGCCGATGCTCTTGCCTTGGGCTTTTCGAAGGCCAAGGGCAACTATGTGGCCACTCTGGATGGGGACCTTCAGGACGACCCACTGGAAATTCCCAAGATGATCAAGATTTTGGACGAAGGCTACGACCTGGTATCCGGCTGGAAAATTCGTCGTCTGGACCCTTGGCACAAGACCTGGCCTTCCAAGCTTTTCAACTTGACCGTTTCCATGGTCTGCGGCAAGCGCCTTCACGACTTTAACTGCGGAATCAAGGCCTACCGTCGCTCCGTGGTGCGCTATATCGAACTTTACGGCGATTACCACCGTTTTATTCCTGTCATGGCCAAGTGGCAGGGATTCCGCATTACTGAAATGCCTGTGGCCCACAGGGCCCGCGTCCATGGGGTGTCCAAGTACGGCATTTCTCGCCTGGTGTCGGGTTTTCTTGACCTGGTTTCCCTGATGTTCATGCGGAGCTTCTCTACCAAGCCGCTCCATTTCTTTGGCCTGATTGGCCTCTTGTTTATGCTGGTAGGCCTGGGCATTTGCGGCTACTTTGGCTATGAATGGCTCCAGACGGGAGCGCTCCATGTGCGTCCGCTTCTGCTTGCTGGCGGTTTTGCCCTGGTCATGAGCGTTCAGTTTTTCTCCTTGGGACTCCTTGGAGAGATGGTAAACGGCCACCGCAAGCAGACATTCCCCATAGCCGATACTCTTGGCGAAGATTGATTTTGTAGATTGTTAGAGAACGTAGAGGAAATATATGTCTTATCCGAAAAGCCTGGTCATTATACCCACTTATAACGAAAAGGAAAACATCCTTCTCATTATGCCGGCTATCCTGGAACAGGACCCCTGCCTTGAAATTTTGGTGGTGGATGACGGGAGCCCTGACGGTACGGGTGACCTGGTGCAGGCGGAATCGGAAAAGAATCCGCGGATCCATTTGATTCGCCGCAAGGGTAAGATGGGCCTCGGTTCTGCATACGTGACTGGCTTTAAGTGGGCTCTGGAGCGGGACTATGAACGCGTCTTTGAAATGGATGCGGACTTTAGTCATTCCCCTGCGGACTTGACCCGTTTTTTGGAAACGGCCGAAGAGGCCGACCTGGTTTTGGGTAGCCGTTACCAGGACCGCCGTATCAGCGTAGTAAATTGGGACCTGCGCCGTCTTATCTTGAGCTATGGCGCCAATGTTTATACCAGGCTTGTGACCAGGCTTCCGGTAAGTGACGCTACCGGGGGCTTCAAGTGTTTTCGTCGCGAGGCCCTGCAGGCCCTGAACTTGGACAAGATGAAGAGTGATGGCTATTGCTTCCAGATAGAGACCACTTTCAAGATCTGGAAGAAGGGCCTCCGGGTTAAGGAAATCCCCATCGTGTTCACGGACCGCACACGCGGAACCTCCAAGATGAGCGGAGGTATCATTTCCGAAGCGTTTTTCCTCGTTTTAAAACTAAGGCTCGGACTCGCCTAATGAGTTTTGAGTACCGCGTATGAGCAGTGTGTTTTTTTGAATGTAGCTTCTTGAAATTCGCAGTACTCACAACTGAAAACTGATAACTGATAACTATTTCATGCCCTCCTGTTCCGTAATCATCGTTGCCTATAATTCCTGCGACTTTTTGCCGGCATGCCTGAAGTCGGTGCAGGATGCTTTTGTAGGCCTAGACGATGCGCAGGTGATTGTTCTTGACAATGGTTCGCGGGAACCTATTACGCCAGAAATCAAGGCTGCCTTTCCCAAGGTGGTGTGGATTGATTCACCTGTGAATCTGGGTTTTGGAAAGGGTTGCAACCTGGCGGAAAAACAGGCGAAAAACCCCTATCTGTTTTTTGTCAATCCGGATACGATAGTCTCGTCTAATGCTTTTCGCGAAGTCCTTCAGTTTATGGAGGAACATCCTGATTCCGGGACGGTAGGATGCCGTATCCTGAACGAAGACGGAAGTATGCAATGGTCCTGCCGTCGCTCGTTTCCGACAGAACTCTCTGCCATTTCGAAAACTTTGGGGCTTACCAGTCTTTTCCCGAAAAGCAAGTTGTTGTCTTCGTACAATATGACCTACGCCAATCCCGATGAAATTACGGAGGTGGACGCCATCAGTGGGTCCTTTTTCTGTATCCGGCGGGAACTTTACGAACAACTGAACGGATTCGACGAAGACTTTTTTATGTATGGTGAAGACCTGGATTTGTGCTTTCGGGCCAAGGCTTCCGGTTTCAAGAACTATTACACTCCGGTGACCAACGTGCTTCATTTTAGGGGGCAGAGTAGCCGCACCCGTCGCATAAAGTCCTATATCGATTTCTACAATGCCATGTGGATTTTCGTAAAGAAGCACAAGTCCTATTACCTGGTTCCCAGGTTTCTCATTTTTATCGGGATTGTGATTGCGGCATGTGTTGGGGTGTTTTCCCGCTTGGTGCCGCAGTTCTGGAAGATTTTCCTGGATTTGGGCGTGATAGCCTTGTGGTCCATGTTGCTTCTGGACTTCGAAAATTCTGGGGAGTGGAAAATCGCGGTTGTGGCCGCCGTGGTGAACCTGCTGTTCTTTATCTTCCGTGGGGAATACGCCAGCGCTAGCCTAGAGGTCGGGCGATCGCTCCGCTTTCAGTTGCCCCTCAATCTGGTGTCCGTTGGCGCCAGCGCGGGCTATTTGATGTTGGAGTACTCCGAGTTATACAATGTGGCCTGGGAGGGAGTTGTGTGCGCGTCGTCTGTCCTGGTCCCTCTGGCTTTTTGGGGGTGGCGCCGTTTTCTATTCTGGGCACTCTATTTTTACCGGATTTTTGCAAAAAAGCGTCACCGTTCGATTCTTTTAGGGGGTGGCGAGGATTCCCTCCAGCCTTGGTTTGATAGCCACATCGTGATTCCCGGAATGGAAATACTGGGCTGTGTCAGCAGGGATCCCTGTTCTGTTTCGGAAGAAAACAGGAAACACCTCTTGGGAAGTTATGTGGACATGGATTCCATTTGCCGGCGGACGGATTGTCACGAACTGCTGGTAGTTTCCAATTTTTCGGGCTCTAGAGAGAATTTTGACCTGCAGTGGCTAGAAAAACTGGGCATGAAGGTGTTTTTGCTTATTGGAACGCCTCGAAACGGCGATTTTGCTCTGATTAACCTAAAAAATCTGCACTAAACGCATTCTTTTTTTTGCGTTTCCTCCAAAATAGAGTTATTTTTATTCTTGTGTAAGTTGTTGATTTTTAAGGTGTTATGTTTGATCAGTCCCTTTTAGATATCCTATGTTGCCCCGAAACTAGGGGTAAACTCAAAATGGCGGAAGAAAGTCTGCTTTCGACGCTGAATGGAGCCATTGTCGCCGGTACGGTAAAGAATGTCGGCGGTGAGAAAGTGTCAGAAACTTTTGACGAAGCCTTGGTCACATTGGACGGCAAGCGGTTATATCCTGTTCGGGAGGGCATACCCGTACTGCTGGCTGACGAAGCGATTTTGCTCTCATTGGAGGAAAAATGACGGTAACGCTGGAATCTTTGAGAAAGTCCATCGGTAAGAAGAAGGTGAACACCCAGGCCTTTGCCTGGCTTGCCGATTTCGAGAGGGAGTCCGGTGACCTGGATACCTCCCTGGAGCGCGTAGATGGTGGCCTGACTCTTTATCCACGAGATTTGGCTGCTCGTCTTGTCCGTACGAAAATCTTGTTTGAAAAGGAAAACTATGAGGGCTGCATAGAAGAATGCGCCAAGGTCCTCAAGATGGACCCCTTCTGCCTGTCTGCCCAGAAGCGTATGGGCGATGCGTATGATAAGCTGGAAAAGGTCAGCGAGCGTAACCAGTGCTACCGCAAGGTTCACGATATGGACCCTCTAGACCAGTTCTGGAAAGACGAGTACGATGTCGTGGCGGCCGCTACTGCCGCTGCTGCAGGCGCAGAACTGGGCGAGATGGACCTGTCCATGCCCGGACTGGAATCGGCGGATGCCGGTTCGTCTGTGGATTTCACTATGGGTGGAGAGGCTCCCTTCTTTGAGAAATCTCCCGAAGAGGCTGGGGTGCCCGAAGAAAAGGGCCCCAAGTTTGGAAGTGGCTTTGAATTTGTAAACGAGGCGTCTGATGTGGCTGCCGCAACGGCGGAGCCTGAGTCTGCCGCCCCGGAAACGACAGCATTTGAATCCCTGGCAGCAGAAGCGAGCAATGCAGATGATCCCTTTGCCGCTCTGTCCGCCTTGATTCCCGACTCCGATGCCGGTGACGAGGCCGCTATGGATAGCCTGCAGGCGTCCCTGGATTCCGCTATGGAATCCATCAACGCCGAGGAACCGTCGGCTCCGGAGGTTTTCCCTGCCGACGACGACATTTCTGGTGGCGACGTGAATTCCGCCATGTCCAACTTCTTTGGAGTGGACGACGACCTGGAACCCGAAGAACCTGCGGCCCCGGCCTCTCCGTTCTCCAATCTGAACCTTTCGGCGGGTATCGACGACGAGCCTGCTGCGGCAGAAAACGCAAACAAGGTGTTCAGCGCTCCTGCACCCGAAGACAAACCTCAGAGCGTGGACGACGCTTTCGGCTCCATCTTTGGCGAAGACGAACTGCCCGAAGAACCTTCTGCGACTGCAGCTCCTGCTGCAGATAAGCCCCAGAGCATCGATGATGCCTTCGGTGACATTTTTGGCGAAGATGAACTGCCCGAAGAACCGGCCGCCTTCCAGAAGTCCGCAGAGGTGGAACCCCCTGCCGAAGTTGAACCGGCAGTGGCAGAGGCAGCCCCTGCAGTTCCTGCTGCAGATAAGCCCCAGAGCATCGACGATGCCTTCGGTGATATTTTCGGCGAAGACGAACTGCCCGAAGAACCTGCGGCATTCCAGAAGTCTGCAGACGAATCGATGAACTTGACGGGAGATGCTCCTGCTGCAACTGAAACGGTTGAACCTGCCGCAGACGAACTGTCGCTTGCAGGCGATGATTCTTTGAATCTTGACGATACTCCTGTAGACGCAAGTGACTGGTCCCCGTTCCAGAAATCCGCAGAAGCCACGATTGAAGAAACTCCTGTTGAAGAGGCTCCTGCATCGGGAGATTCCCTGTTCGAAAAGTCTGCAGAGGCAGAACCGGCCAAGGAAGAATCCTCTGACAGTGTTGGCGGTGCCTTTGATTCTCTCTTCGGCGCCGACGAAGACCTGCCCGAAGAGTCGTCTGGCCTTTTCCAGAAGTCTGCTGAAACTTCGGCCCCTTCGATTGATTCGACCGAGCCTGCAGCCGAAACCTTGCCCGAAGAACCTGCTGCAGAATTGGAAATGCCTGCCGAAGAAACCAAAGAAGTGGAAAGCAGCGTAGACAATGCGTTCAGTTCCATCTTCGGAAACGACGACGACCTGCCGCAAGAAGACCTTGCCATCGGAGGCGAAACGGAAGTTGCAGAGGATTTGCCTGCAGCAGAACCGGTCGCAGAAGTTCCTGCCGAAGAGCCTGCCGTTGAACCCGCCACTAGTGCAGAATCTTTCTCTCAGAATGCAAGCGATTTCGAGAAGGAGATGGGCGGTGCCTTCGATAGCCTGTTCGGTAGCGAAGAAGAAAGTACCGGTGCCGCTGTCGAAGAAAAGAACATTTCGACAGAATCCCTGGAAGAGGGCCTGGACAAGTCCTTTGATAATTTGTTCGGAGAAAGCGACGATGTGGCGGCAGACGCTCCTGTTGAAGAAAAGCCTGCCGCGCCTCAGGCCGAAGCTGCCACTCCGAAAACGGATTTCGACAATTTGGAATCTGAAGTTTCGGGCGCCTTCAAGGGTCTTTTTGAAAGCGATGACGATGACCTGCCGGTCGAAAAGCCTTCGAACAAGGGCGTTGACTTTTTGATGTCCGGCGATTCCGATGACGAAGTCTCTGCAGGCCTTGTGAAGGATCCTTCGGCCACTCTGGACAGTGTCAATGCTGACCTGGAAGCAAGCCAGAATACCCGTACCATGGCTGAAATCTACCTGGAACAGGGAATCTGTGACAAGGCTCTGGAAATCTACCAGGACTTGGCCAAGAAGGAACCCGAGAACAAGGAAATTCAGGAACGCCTGGAACAGGTTCGCAAGATTTACAATGAAAAGTTTGGAGGCTAGTAGATGGCTGATTTAAGGATTGAGCAGTTACTTCGCGAAATGGTAAAGAGCAAGGCTTCTGACTTGCACATTCGCGTTGGAACTCCTCCTATTTTCCGCATCAACGGCTCCCTGGTAAAAATTTTTGATACCCGTATTGACCCCGCCATGATGGATTCCTTCTTGGACGATATCATGAACCGGGACCAGAAACAGCGCTTTGAAACCAACAAGGAATGCGACTTTGCCGTGGGCGCCCGCGACATGGGCCGTTTCCGTGTGAACGTGTTCCGTCAGCGCGGCACCATTGCCGTGGTGATTCGTCACATCAAGGCGAAGATTCCGCCTTTCGAAGAGCTGGGACTCCCCGAGGTGGTGAAGGACCTGGCCTTGACCCGCCGTGGCCTTATTCTGGTGACGGGTACGACGGGTTCCGGTAAGTCTACGACTCTCGCCTCTATGCTGGATTACATCAACCAGAACGAGTCAGTGAACATCATTACGGTAGAAGACCCTATCGAATACCTGTACAACGACAACAAGGCCATTATCTCTCAGCGTGAACTCGGCGTGGATACGCTGTCTTACGCGAACGCCTTGCGTGCGGCGCTTCGTCAGGACCCGGATGTGCTTCTGGTGGGTGAAATTCGTGACCTGGAGACTATGGCCATTGCGCTTACGGCAGCGGATACGGGCCACATGGTGTTCGCCACTATCCATACCACCAACGCCACCGAAACAATCCAGCGTGTGCTTTCTATGTACCCGCCTCACCAGCACGACGAAATCCGCTTGCTGCTGGCAGAAGTTCTGGCTGGCATTATTTCGCTCCGCCTGTTGCCCACCAAGGACGGCAAGGGCCGCGTGCCGGCTGCCGAAATTTTGGTGAATACGGCGGCCATCAAGGAATACATCAAGGACAAGGACAAGCTTCCTATGGTGGAAACGGCCATTGCCGAAGGCCACATGCAGTACCATAGCCAGACCTTCGACCAGTCCCTGCTGGAACTCTACAACGAAGAAAAGATTTCTCTGGACGTGGCCCTGAATGCGGCTACCAACAGGGATGACTTTGAACTGAAGATTCGCGGTATTACCGGTACGTCCGAGCGCGGCTGGATGTAATTTTATTCGGATTGTCATTTTTTTACTTTCCCGGGCTAGTCTCGGGGAATTCTTTTTTGTATTTTACCCGCGGAATGCCTAAAGGGTCCCTTTAGCAGCGTTCTTCGGCGGATTCCGCAGGAATCTCTTTTGAATATGTCTTTCATGGAGGTCTTGCGGTGCGTGCCCTTTTCCCCCTAGTTCTTTTGTTGGCCGCCCTTGCGTCGGGCGCTGTAACCCTTGATTTTGTGGACACTCCCGTGCAAGAAGTGGCCCGTTCTCTGTCGCTGGCCTACGATGTTCCCGTGATGGTGGATGCCGGCGTGGACCGTCGGGTCACATTCCATCTGGAAGGGGTTTCCCTTTTGGAGGGCCTGTCAGCCCTGTGTGAATCCAACGGGCTGGAACTGGTCCAGAAGGAGAATCTGCTGGTAATCCAGCCCCGAAAGCTTCGCGGGAAAAGCGACATCCGCCTGCAGGATTCCCTGGTGTCGGTCCAGGTGCAGGACAAGGACGTCCTTGAATTTCTGGAAGAGTTCAGCGCCACCACGGGGCTGAACATCTTGTGGAAGCCGGATGTGCAGGGACGGCTCTCCGGAAGTATCCGCAGTCTGCCTCTGGAGCGTGCGTTTCGCTCCCTGCTAGAAGTCAACGGCTTTGCTGTAGAAAAGAAGAACGGTTGCCTGATGGTTCGGGGGGTGCAGGCGGGGGACCGCAGGGAGGCCGCGGGCGCACAACCGGAAAGTTCCCCACGAATCTGGAAAGAGGATTCGCTCTACGAAGCCCATCTGGACGGCGTCCCCGTAGGGGAGGCCGTGAAGGAGCTTGCCGCCCTTGCGGAGCTGAACCTTGCCATGTACGGGAACCTGGAGGAAAAAGTCCGCCTGGATTTTTCAAACGTGCGCCTCCAGGATTTTTTGGAGGCCCTGTTCCGGGGGAGCCGATACACCTTCCGGCTGGATTCCAATACGCTGTCTGTATCGGAGGGAGGAAACCGAAATCCCCTTTCGGTGACGAAACTTTACCCGCTGAAACACGTCTCTGGCGAGCACGCCCTGCAACAGCTGGGAAAGATTTTCTCTGGAAACGAGATGACGGTTTCGGAAGTGAAGGAACAGAACGCCGTGCTGCTTTCGGGAGCGACGGACCGGATTGAATCGGCGGAGGCCCTCTTGCAAAAGATTGACGTTCCCCTGATGCAGGTGACTCTTTCTTGCGTAATCGTGGAATTCCGGAAGGGGAGCGCTTTTGAAATCGGGCTACGGGGAGGCTCTGGCCGCCGCACCAAGGAGGGCGATTTGGGACTGAAAGGTTTCCTGGACTTTTTGGGAAAGGATGCTTCGGGCAAGGGGGCCGTCGGTAAAATCGGCATCTTGCCGGACCGTTTCGAGCTGGAGCTAGCGTCCATGGAAGAAAACAACCAGGCGAAGGTCCTTGCCCGCCCGCGGCTTACCACTCTGAACGGCAACAAGGCGGAGCTGAACGTGACCAATACGGTCTATTACCTGGTGAGCCAGGTCAGCGCCGAAGGTTACCCCATTACGGATTACCGCTCCTTCAACGACGGTATTTCTCTGGAGCTTACGCCGTCGGTAACCCGGGAGGGCGTAATTACTCTGGATGTGGCTCCCGAAATCAAGACGGCGGGACGCAGCTCTGGTGACGGCCCGCGGGACATCAGCACCCGGAACCTAAAGACCATGGTGCTTTTGAAAAACGGGGAAACTCTTTGCCTCGGGGGACTGGTGCGCAAGAACAAGACCGAGGTGCGCACGGCCGTGCCCTTCCTGGGAAGCATCCCGTTCATCGGCAGGCTTTTCAGCTACGAGAGTGAAGAAGAGAAAGAAAGCGAACTTGCCATCTTCATCACTCCAGAGGTGAAGTTCTGATGGCCCGCGTTCAGGGCGTTGACGCCCGGATTTGCACCTGGGAGCTGGTGACGGGATTTGAAGAAAGTCTTGCCCCCGAAAACCTGCTGGAATATTTCCGAAGGGATTTTCCGGAAGTGGAAGGTGTTCCAAAATTCTGGAAGATGGTGTCCTTCAATTCGCCGGAGGGCCGGAGGCACCGATACCTGGTAATCCTCGGGTCGCCTGGGTCAAGCGACGATTACGTGAAAGGTTTCGGCAAGCGTTGTTGGCGGGGAAGGCGGGCCCTGCCTTGCTCCCTGTTCCTGTACGCCAGGGCCGACGCCCAGATGGAATCCTGGGAGAGCTACGAGAACTTCCGTTATGCCGCTATCGTGAACGGCATCTTGTTCGTGCTGGTCTTTTACGAGGGCAGGCTTTGCCACTGGTCCGAAGAACTGGGTTACGAGGGAGCCTGCGGAAAAGAACTTGCGTTAAATCGGCTTGCGCGGATGGACGAATTCTTGCGGCAGGACCCGCTGTTTTCAAAGGCAGGAAACTTCTGGCATGGCGAGCTGGAATTCTTGGAAGTGGACTTCGGCGACCCTGCGGCGGTATGGGTGGTACAGCTTGGAAAAGCCGCAAAGGATCCGTTCTGGAAGGGCCTGCATCTTGAATCCCCAAAGCGGGGGAGGGCGGCGGGACTTTCTTTAATTCTATTTTTCCTGATGATGTTTGCGGGAATCCTTGTGCGGGAAAATCTTGATGCCGGTGGCGTGGCGATGCCTGGTCCGGAGGCCCCTGTGCTATCCACACCCGCGACAGGGCCCATATCAAAGGAACCCCGTATCCAAAAAACTGCAAAAAGCTCGCGCCCGAAAGCCAGAGAGGCGGCTACCGAGTGCCCAAGGCCGTCTATTTCCGTTCAGGGAATCGTAGGGGACAGGCTGTTTTCGGGTATGTTCGCCGGTGCGCGGGTCGTGAAAAGGGCGGGGGATTCCCTGGAGTCGTATCGGGTGAAATCCGTGCTTCGGGACCGGGTGGTGCTGGAATGCGGTGGTCGGGAATGGGAGGTGCTCAATGGTGCGCCCTAGTTCCCGCGGGTTCGTACTGCCCCTGGTGGCGGTTTTGCTGCTGAGCCTGACGCTGCTTTTTACCACCCTGCTGAAATCGGCGGGGCACATGAATCCGGTGTATGCCCGGTTCAAGTCGGATTTCGAGAATTTCTACAAGGCGGAATCCGCCGTGCTGCTCCACTTGCAGGGGTTTCCGTCGGGGTATTATCCGGAGCTGCCTCCCGTGCAGGCGGAACCCTTCGGCCCTTGGGAAAAGATTTGCGCTTCTGCTGTCGTGGACAGTTCCGGCAAGGCGTCGGGCGTGGGGGAGCTTTGCTTTGTGGCGGGAACGGAACCCCACGACGTTTCTTTTTGGGAATGGTCGAACGGGATTTCTGCCTACAGGGCCGATTTGGAAAAGCGGCTGCAGGAGATGACGGCGGAAAAAGACCTGTACGGAAACAGACGCTATTTCCAGGCCGAACAGTTTATGTCGGGCGCTATTCATCAGGGCGATCTTGAGATGAATTTTTCCGACAGCGTTCGTTCGGCTAGCTTCTGGGTGGAAGGTTCTGTCCTTATTCGCGGACGGACCCATTTTGATACGCTCCGGTTATATTCCTTGGGCGATGTCGTGTTTCAGGGAGAAATGTCTGTCGGGTACCTGGAGCTCTTCACTCGAGGTGGTTTCCGTGCCGAAGGGGATGCGTGTTTTCGCGGGGTGGTACTTGCTTCAAGTTTTCGGATGCAAGACCGTGCCCGGAGTCTGTTTCCGACGGCCATAGTGGCAACCTGGTCCGAAAGTGACGAGAATGACACTGCGCAGAACTCTGAGGATGATTCTGGCGGGATTCTGTTACCTGCCTTTATAGAGGGCAAACGCAAAATCTGGGGGCGCCTATGAAACGGGGCTTTACCTTGATGGAAGTCATGGTGGCCGTGGTGGTGCTCTCTATCGGAGCCATGGGAATCGGGCACACCATCGTCAGTTTTTCGCAGATAAAGGAGAGGGAGTCCAAAAAGGGCCATGCCATTTTGGAGGCGGTGGCCCTGATGGAAGAGAATGTGGCAAAGCCGGCCCCCTGCGTAAAGCCTAGGCGCGACCAGGCCGACACGGCCTTGACCATGGTTCCGGTATCGAGGCAGGGGATTGATTTTACAGTGTCGTTTGAATGCGTGCCGGGAGGCGCCCCCTTGCAGTGGGTGGCCGTTCACGAAACTTCGGGATACTGGAGCGACTTGACCTTGAAAAGGATTGTACGGTGCGAAGAGACGGATTCACATTGATGGAACTGATAGTGACCATGGCCTGTGCTGGAATTGTGGCACTGGTGGCCTTTGGCGTTTGGAAAGGCATGCACGGGGACTACGTGCGGCTGCAGCGGGATTACCAGAGCAGTACTGGCGAACTCTTGCAGGACTTGATACAAACTAAAAATCGGGTCGTGGTGAACCCAGACCCGAAATCAATCTTTAATCGTTATTAATTACTTTCTCGAATTTCTCAGAACTTCTTGAGTCCTTCGATAATTCCGAACCCCGAATTCAGGATTCCGAATTCTTCTTAGCCCGGTGCATCTCGATGATGTTTCCGATGTAGTGCATAAAGGAAAGCACGCTCACGGAAAGGAAACCGACGGCATAGAGGGCGAGGAACGGTCCGATGATGAACTTCTGGGCGCCGATGTATTCCAGAAGACCGAAGATGCAGTAAACTCCAACGCCAAGTTCGATGACGGCCTGCCAGGGGAACTTCTGGGCATAGTGGCTCTTGGCCTTTTTCTTGGAGCCGCCGCTCTTGGGGGTGCGCACGAAACTGCCCTTGCTTCCGATGATGGCGGAGAACACGGCACGGGAGTTGCTCACGGCGATGCCCACGCCAAGTGCCATCAAGATAGGCAGACTCAGCAGACGGATTTTCCAGCCGGTATAGCCGGAGCAGCGCTGGGCTACAAAGTAAAGCACGGAAGGAGCGATAGCGGCAAGGAAGATAAAGCTGAAACCGATGGTGTAGGCCCAGCCCGGCAGGTGTGCCACCGGTTCAAAGAAGGCGAGCAGAGGCCAGGCGCAGAGGGCGGTAAACAACATGCAGGGGTGGATGGAGTAGTGGGTCGTGTGGAGGATGGCGCCGATCTTTACGCGGAGCGGGACCTTCGCCTTGAGCACACGGGGCAGGATCTTGATGGCGGTCTGGATAGAACCCTTGGCCCAGCGGAACTGCTGCGCCTTGAAGGCGTTGATGTCGTTGGGGAGTTCGGCGGGAACGATCACGTCAAAGACGAACTTCATTTTCCAGCCGGCCAGCTGGGACCGGTAGGAGAGGTCCATGTCTTCGGTCAGGGTGTCGCCTTCCCAGCCGCCACCGCCGTAGATGGCCTGCTTGCGCCACACGCCGGCGGTGCCGTTGAAGTTCATGAACAGCTTGCCCCAGCTGCGTGCCGACTGTTCCACCACGAAGTGTCCGTCGATGCCGATGGACTGGGCGAGGGTAAGACCGGATTCGGTGCGGTTCAGGTGGCCCCAGCGGCCCTGCACAAGTCCAATCTTTTCGTCCATCACCAGGTAGGGGATGGTCTTGAGGAGGAAGTCCTTCTCGGGCACGAAGTCCGCGTCGAATATGGCGAGGAAATCACCCTTGGCAACCTGCATGGCCTCCTTGAGGGCGCCGGCCTTGAATTCGGAACGGTTCGTGCGGTGGATAAGCTTGATATCGTAACCCTTGGCGGCCAGTTCTTCCACCTTTTTCTTGGCTACTTCGTAGCACTCGTCGGTGGAATCGTCAAGAACTTGGATTTCGTGCTTGTCCTTGGGGTAGTCGATAGCGCAGACCGCCTCCAGCAGTCGCTCCACGCAGTTGGCCTCGTTAAACACGGGCAGCTGGGTGGTAACCTGGGGCAGGTCCGCCATGGAATGTTCACGGTAAAACTGGAGAATGTTCTTGCGGTCGGTAAGACGGGTCTTTCGGCTGTTCTTCAGGAACAGGTAAATACTGTAATAGCAGCTAAAACCGTAAATGACCAAGCCAACGCCTGCGATGACGTACACCACGAACATCGCATAGAGTAGGACACTGTTTATCATAATTCCAAAAACCTTTGCATTCTTGAATGCTTGACGCCAATTATAGAAAGGTTAACAAAACTTTTCTACACCTTATACGAATTTTTTGATATTTTTTTTATCGCTTTTGAAAATTTTGAAAAAAAAGAAAATTTTCTCGGTTTTACCCCTTGACAAGGCACCGCCAGATGGACAAAAATCCGCTTTTAGTTTGGGTTGAAAACAACCGGAAAAAAGAGGGCTTCGGCAAGTCCCTGGTCCAGCTTTTGGGGTATGCCTGCACGGACTGGATCCGCAGGGAGTGTTCTGCAAGTCTTACCGGCACCGATGGTCTAGCCTGGTTTTTGGCGAAGGCTCCTGCCGAAATTCCCATGGGGGAGTGGGTGCAAAGTCCGGAAGAACATGCGGAGGCCATCGTGGACTTTTGCGAGCGGTCCAAGACGGCGCCCATTCCGGAGAGTCTGAAGATGGAGTTTCCGAAGGTGCTGGACTTGCGGGGCGTGGCCTGCCCCGGGAACTCGGTCCGGTCCCGCCTGGTGATGGCGGGGTTCCCTGCGGGGCGGCCGCTGGAAATATACCTGGACGAAGGTTCCCCTATCGAAAACGTGCCGGGCTCCCTGGTGGCCGACGGCATAAAGGTGCTTTCCCGGAAGAAAACGGGAAATTATTGGGTGCTCTCGGTGGTCAAGCCGGATGAGAATGTGTAGATTAGAAGTGTGGAAAACAGGATTCTGATAATCGGGGACGAAATGCTCGGGAGCGAGGGCGAAGCCGCCTTCCGCTGTTCGGAGATGTTGCTGTGCGCAGAGCCCAACCGGCCCATGCAGTTTTCCATCAACGCTCCCTTGCCCCTGTCGATCCCCCAGCTTTTTGCTCGGGCATCTTCTGATGTTATCGGCAAGAAGGCGGGTCGTATCGTGCTTGCCTTGGGGCTCTCTGACCTGAAACGGGAACGGGGAAGTGCCGAAGCCGTAGCCGAAAATTACCGCACGCTTCTGGACGAACTTTTGAAAAAGACCCAGTCCGAGCTGGACCTGCTTACAATTCCTACCGAAATGCTTCCGGAAGGGGCGGACCAGGTGGAACTGCTGAACCAGTCCATACGGGGCTTTGTGGACTTGGCACCGGAACGCATCGGAATCTTCGACTGGGAATCCCACGTGCGAAAGTTCCTGGAAAAGCAGGAGGAACGGGGAAAGTTCGGCCGTAGCCTCTTTTCGGAGGCCTCCAAACCCACCTCTTTGTGCATCACCCTGCTTTCTATGTTCTTAGAAGATTGTATATTAAAAGAGTTGAAATAGGAGTTAGTATGAGTCTTTTTGATGATCATTTTGCTGCAAAGAATGCCGCTAGCGCTCGCGCCTGGGCCATGGACGAAGAAGAAAAGAAGAAAAAAGAGAAACGTGAACCCGCTCCCCCCAAGATGGGCATTTGCGACAAGTGCCACAAGGAAGCCTTGGTGAAGCCCTACCGCTCCCGCCAGGCTGACAAGATGGATGGCGCTACCAGCTTCGGTACGGTGACCAGGCTCCTGTGCGAAGAGTGCGCCCCCAAGTCCCGCCGCGAGCGTGACGCCGACGTGCCCCAGCTGACCAACAAGCAGGTCAAGAACCTGATGAGGAGCGCCAAGAAAGGGCTTTTGTAGGTGTGCGGTGTGAAGAAAGTCGTCAGTTGTCAGTGATGAGTTGTGAGTATATAGTTTGGCACCAAGGGCGCGATTATTAAAACTCAAAGGTGCGAAGCACCGACTCATTACTCAATACTCACCCCTCACTCCACATTCTTTTCCCTTTTCCCCCTTAACGGGGCTTGTAAAGTTTTCTAAATTTGGCGCCGTTCTTTAGAACGGAGTGCCCGATGACTAGTATCCATGCCAAGGAATCTGTCAAGAGTTTCCTGTCTGGCGTCAAGACGACGATTACCCCGGAATTTGCCCGTACCATAAAGCGGGGCTATACCCGCAAGGAGTTTACCCGTGACCTGATGTCCGGGATTATCGTGGGCATCTTAGCGCTTCCGCTGGCAATCGCCTTCGCCATCGCTTCGGGCGTGGGTCCCGAGCAGGGGCTTTACACCGCTATCATCGCGGGCTTTGCCATTTCCCTCCTGGGCGGCTCCCGTTTCCAGATTGGCGGTCCCACGGGTGCGTTCATTGTGATCGTTTACGGCATCGTGAGCCAGTACGGCTACGATGGTCTAGCTTCGGCTACTTTGCTTGCGGGTATTTTCCTGGTGATTTTCGGGCTGGCGAAGTTTGGCGCCATCATCAAGTTTATCCCCTACCCGGTGACCGTTGGCTTTACGGCGGGCATTGCCATCATCATCGCCTTGGGCCAGGTGCCCAACTTCTTTGGCCTGCGGTTCTTGGCCAAGGACCCTGCCGATGCGGTCGGGAAAATCAAGCTTTACGCATCCTCTTTTGACACTGTAAATATATATGCGGTTATCGTGGGTCTTGTGGCCCTGGCTGTATGTATCTTGTGGCCGAAAATTACGACGAAGGTTCCGGGTTCCCTGGTGGCCATCGTGGTGGCCACGGTCCTTGTGAAGGTGCTGGGCTGGGACGACCCGGTGAACGGTCACGGCGTGGTGACCATCGGCATGAAAAACCATATCCCCAGCGGGTTCCCGGTGCCCCATCTGCCCAACATTAGCCTCGAAATGATGCAGAAGGTGTTCCAGCCGGCCTTGACCATCGCCATGCTGGGCGCCATCGAGTCCTTGCTCAGTGCCGTGGTGGCCGACGGTATGACCTCTACCAAGCACCGCTCCAACACGGAACTCTTTGGCCAGGGTATCGCCAACATTTTGTCTCCCATCTTTGGCGGTATTCCTGCAACGGGTGCCATTGCCCGTACGGCGACCAACATCCGTAACGGTGCGGTGAGCCCGGTTTCGGGCCTGGTGCATGCGGTGGTGCTCCTGCTTATTATGCTGGTGCTTGGCAAGTACGCCGAGATGATTCCTATGGCGGCACTTGCTGCCGTGCTTTTCCAGGTGGCTTTCAACATGTGCGGCTACCGGAGCTTTATCAAGATGTTCAAGGCCCCCAAGAGCGACGTGATCGTGATGCTGGTGGCGTTCTTCCTCACGGTGATTATCGATTTGACGGTGGCCATCGAAGTGGGTGTGCTCTTGGCCGCAGTCCTCTTCATCAAGCGTATGAGCGACGTTGCCGAAGTGGAAACGGTGACCGAGGCCCTCAAGGAAGACGACGAAGAGGCGGCCCACAACGAGCTCAGCCGCCAGGTGCCCAAGGGCGTGGCCGTTTACGAACTGGCCGGCTCCCTGTTCTTCGGTGCGGTGGACAAGTTCAAGGATACCATGGCCCGTATTTCCGACAAGCCGAAGATTCTTATTCTGCGCATGCGTAGCGTGTCGAGCATCGATGCCGCAGGCATCCAGATGATCGAGGACCTGCTGAACCGCTGCAACCGCGAAGGGACGCGGTTGCTCTTGAGCGGTGTGCATGCCCAGCCCGTGGTGGCCCTGACCCGCGCAGGGGTGCTGAAACAGTTGGGCGAAGAAAATGCCCTGGGTAACATCGATGCCGCCCTGAACCGGGCCCGCGAAATTCTGGGCCTCCCTGTGGTGGATACGTCCCACGAGGTGGTGCAGGCGCCTACCGTTTCTTGGGAAAAGAGCCTGGACAAGCCCTGGATGCCCGAAGAATCCAACGCCGCCGTTGCCGAAGAGACTCCCGAAGTCATCGCCGAGCGCATGATGGATGAACCCATCGTGAAGATCGAGGAAAAGCCCGGGAAGTAGGGGCGGGTTGTTATCCTCGCCCTCTCTTCGTCATCCTCGCGCTCCTTCCTTGTCATCCCCGCCCATTCGACAGGCTCAGGGCAGGCTCCGGCGGGGATCCGTGTACATCCTTCCAGCGGATGTTCGCCTACGCGAACATGACGAAAGCCTTCCTTGTCATCCCCGCCCATTCGGCCTTGCTCAGGGCAGGCTCCGGCGAGGTCCGTGTACATCCTTCCAGCGGATGTTCGCCTACGCGAACATGACGAAAGCTTTCCTTGTCATCCCCGCGAAGGCGGGGATCTCCTTTCATTTGTAAAATCCGCACTGTAAACAAAATTTTCAGGCATATTTTGTCCCAAAAAATCGTCTATATAGCAGATAGGGTCCTTCCCTGTCCGCGATACGGGCGCGTTCCCGCTATAAAACGAAAAATGGAAACAAAAAACATTCCCTTTGAACAACTCACCATCACCAACAGGTTCATGTTCGCCATGGTATTCAGCCACAAGGAAATCGCCAAACCATTCCTAGAAGCGGTTCTCGGCATCAAGATTCACGAACTCCGGGACCCCGAACCCGAAAAGACCGTCGAAGTAGGCCCCGTCAGCAAGGGCATCCGCTTCGACGTCTTCGTGAAGGAGACGGGACCCGGTGGCGAGACCCTTCGCAGTTTCGACATTGAGATGCAGATGGAAGATACGCACGAGATTCCTAAGCGGGCACGTTTCTACCAGGCCATGCGCGACAGCGAAGCCCTAAGCAAGGGCGAAAAGTACCGCAACCTGAAGGAACTCTACATCATCTTTATCTGCCCCGACGACATTTTCAAGCAAGGCCGCGCCGTTTACAGGTTCAAAAATCTGGAAACAGACGACCCAAAAATTGAGATGGGCGATCTTTCCTTCAAAAACTTTTATATTTTTAACAAGTACCGCGAAGTCGCCGAGAAATCCATCAGGACCTATCTGGAATACTTCGCCACAAGCAAGCCAATCTCCCCGGAAACCGAGGACATTGATAAGCTGGTGAAATGGTATCAGACCGACAACAACACGAGGATACGCTATATGACTTGGCAAGAAGAAATAGACATCGCCGTTGACCAAGAGCGCCAGCGTGCAGATGAAGAAAAGGCTCGTGCCGATTCAGAAAAGGCCCGTGCCGACAGGTATGAGAAGATGCTCAAGGACCTCGGAAAACTGTAGCCTCGACCCCTTTGTCATCCCGGCCTGAGCCTGCCCCGGACATGTTCCGGGATGCCGGTATCACCTTCCTTACCATCGTCATCCCCGCACCTTCTTTGTCATCCTCGCACACCCTCTTTGTCATCCCCGCCCATTCGGCCTTGCTCAGGGCAGGCTCCGGCGGGGATCTCCTAGAAGTCCCCCCCCCTTGTCATCCTCGCCCATTCGGCCTTGCTCAGGGCAGGCTCCGGCGAGGATCCGCTAGAGCTTATTAAAACGACAAAAGCCCCAGACGGTGGTGTGTCCTGGGGGAATTTGACTTTCGCAGGAACCTGCGTCTAGTTCCAGCGAGGAGTCCAGCAGTTCTGCGGTGAGCAGTAGTAGTATGGCGGCTTCATTGTCTGTTACTTGCGGGATTTCTACACATAATTGGGATATTAGCGGTGAAAGCAGTTTCTATTCTACGCAGGATTTGTATTTTATTGCGAAAAATAATAACAATACCAATGACAAATACAATGTAAGTGTTTATCGTGAAGCGTCTTCCCTTGGAAATGTAGAACTGAATTCCAATAGCAATTGGACAAATTTAAATAGCATCGGAAAACTTTCTGCAGGAAGTTACACATACAGCGTTCACTACAACGGCTCTGAAATATGTTCTCACTCCATAACGGTGACAGACCCTGTAGGTTGTTCTGTAAATAAAGAATCCATTGGCCTTGGGGAAAACTTCACCTTCAATACAAGTTATCCTGGAAGTTGCTACAATTCTACATTTACAGGAAGTGGTTCTGGACATGGGGTGACGTCTGTATCAGAATGCCAGAGTTCTTATATAGTGACACCTACTGCTATGGGAACATTCACCTATACTTATTCGGTGACAAATGGTGGATATGGAACAGGTTCTTGCTCTAAATCTGTAACGGTAAATGAAGTTGCTCCCACCATCACATGCCCCGCAAATCAAACGGGGAAAACTACGGGTTCAATTATCAAGGTGACCCCCGCCGCTCTCACAGGTTGCACCAGTGGTTGTTCATACGCCATAGAAGGCTCAGCCGCCACAGGCTCCGGTTACACCGGTGGAGAACTTTCCTTTACGGGAGAATCTTCGGCACAAACAAAGGAATATACCTTCAGTGTGACAAATTCTGTAAGCTCTGCAAGTTGTAAATTTAGTGTGGAATATGTAGCCCCTGCAAGTTCTAGCAGTGGAAGTGGAAATGAGGCCGATTACATTTTATGCCTTGGAAATGACAATGGAGGCTGGCCACAGATAACTTCTGGCATTTCAACAGTAGGAAACTATAAGGTATTGCATGATTGTAAAGGAACAAATTCCTATAGTTATTTCTACAATTGTTCCAACGGGGCTAGTATTTCATGGAATGGGAATACTTTAACTTGCGATGGAAATGAGCACCAATCGTCTACAACATCTATGCCAGCATCTGGAACAATACTTACCATTAACTCTGGAGCTATCTCTAAAAAAGGCTGCGAACGCTCATCAGGAACATCTCCATGTGCAACTACCGGCATAACTTCAAATACAGCGTCTTCTTCATCTGGAACAACTAGCAGTGGCTCGGCAGTTTCAGTACCTTTAACTTATGGTTCTTATGTTCCCTTCACACCTGGTAATTCTTATAATGTTACTATGGCTGGTGGAAGTAAATTTAGATGCACTGTTAATGAATCTTCTAGTTCCAATAGGAATTTGGGAACTTTCAATGGGCAACCATTCACTTTAGATGCATGGCAAACGCAAGCGACCACTGACAATCCTGGGCCTGGAACGACTGTGCCTTTTGTTGTTAGTGTCAGTGCACCTGATGATTTAAAATGCTCTACAGACTGGTAATTCAAAAAAAATATCGATGCAGTCCAATTTTCCGCTCCATTGCAGTCTTTATAGGGTAAATGTTGCATCACTTCCCCTGTGATTCTGAATAACAAAGGAACCCGCTGATTGCGGTAGTGCAATCCATACTGAAAATATTGATTCCATAAATGATTGGGCAGGAAAAAACATCGGCTTGAAAGTTTCTTTTGATTGCACCATTCAAATTAAATCTTCTACTGGGGGGTCACTAAATTATAGTCTACAATAAATCTATTTCTACTGACATCCTATTTTTGAAAGTTTTCCCCCAGAAATTGTCATTGTTGAGCCCGATGCTGGGATGGATGAAGCAGGAATTGTATACTCGTGCCCAGACCATTTGTCAGAATCAGAACCATCGCATTGAGTTGCGGTGCATGTAAGAGTTTGATTACCCCATTTAATTGTTGTTCCATTGCAACAATGGTAATATACTCCATATCCCGAGCTTGAACAAGAGTGATTTACTGTATATGTTCCATCTGTGTAACCTGTTTTATCATCGACCCAGCCTCCCTGAAGAGTAATTGTCCCAGTACCAGAACCTCCGCCAGTAACTGTCACTTTACATGTGGTTGCCTCTCCCCATAACCAGAGGACATATTCACCTTCTCCACTCATATCATATTTATATTCTGAATTCGATAGGTTAGTTTCAGTTGCGATTGTTGTTGTAGATGCACCACTTATTTTCTTGACTTCAAAGGGGCATGCATTATTTGTGCAAGATTGTCCAACACTTATTTTAAATTTATCTGTACCTCCTTCTGTAACTTTACTACAAGTGGTGTTTGGAGAATTAACCGTAAGAGAAACTTCACAAGCTTTCTCAAAAGAACCATTGTCCTTTACATAAAGACTGAATGTTCCTGATTTTGCTGTGTAAGTCCCATTAATATCAAAAGATAATTCTCCATTACCACCAGTGCTACCCGATTTTACCACAGAACCAGAAGCGTTCCTTAATTCATAATCCCTGTTTCTAATATCTTTGCCATTTTGATATATGTCAGCTTTAAAGTTTGCATTTGCACCGGGTTGATTTACAGTTGCATTGCTAAATTTACAATTTGTCTTCACGGCCTCCGCCCCACTAGATACAGTCAATGTTGCTTTACAGTCGGTTTCACTACCATTGAGCCATACCACATATTCCCCCCCTTCATTGACGGGAATGCTATAATCCCCCTCTCCCTTATTGTCTTCTGACTTGAAGGAAACTCCAGAACGTTTGATTTCGTATGAACAGGCATTATTTTTACAGTTGTTAATTTTATACTTGAAGTTCGTTGAGCCGCCTGAACTGATGGATGTTTGGTCTAAGGAACAGTTACTCATATACGCCGCACTGACATTTAAGCTATTACTGGTTTTGCAAGCTTCAATTCCACCGATTTCAAGAGTATATTGCCCAGAAATCTTTGCTGGGAACTGGTCACTATTCCAGTCCTGGTCGTTATAAGTTTGATTAAAGGTTCCCGTCTTTATTTCTTCGCCATTAGGACCTAAAATACGATATGTCGTTCCATTATAAAGTGTAAGCTTCGCTTGGAACTGATGACCCTCGCCGTAGCTGCGATTAGTTGAATTGTGTCTGCAGTTGCTTGCTGGGGATTTTTCCGTTATGGTGACCGTACAGGCTGCACTTGCCGATTCTGATAGGAGGTGTACCGTATAAATTCCGGGCCCGGTAATATTTTGATGCAATTGGTCACCAAAAGTTCCTTCTGAGACCTTTGTACCATCCTTTTTGATGTACCAGTTGCATGCAGAACCGTTGCACTTGGTCATATTTGCGTCAAACTGTGCGGTTTGAGATGCCGCAAGTTGTGTGGCCCCGTTGTTTAACTTGCAATTTGACGCTTTCATTGGTGGTAAGCCGTTTCCATCAGACAAGGTCATGAAGCAAGACGGTGATGTTGCTCCTCCAAGATATACCTGCCAGACTCCAGGTTGAGCCTTACCGGAATTGTCGCTACCATTAATAGAAATCTCGCAAATGGAATTATTGTTACAATTCAAGGTTCCACTGCTGATATCATTTTCTTCAGTCTGCCCTTCCCTAATCCATGTTGTTTTCCAGGAAATTCCATGGTAATCTCTACTATTAGGATTGTTGATTTTCACCTTTGTTAGATTTTCAAACCATTCATAAGTATTTTTTTCAAAATTACAGGTCGCAGATTGGATGACACTACTACTGCTCACCGCAGAACTGCTGGACTCCTCGCTGGAACTAGACGCAGGTTCCTGCACGATAAATTCTTGGATGCAGTCGGCAAATGGAGTATTTACGTCGGTGCTCTTCATCACAAACTTGTATGTTCCAACAGCCAACGGTTCCTCGCTTGTGTTGGCGGCATCTGAATTTGTAACCAAATTTGATACATTTCCACTATTTCCTGTTACAAGTGTTGTCCCTTGATTTTGCAGTTTAATTTCATAGGGGCATCCAGTGCTATTCGTGGGGCATCCTGCAATCGAATAAGTGAATATGGGCAGTTTTTCGCCTTGTTTGACGCTATTTTTATTGATGCTGCAAGTGCTTGCAATCCTTGTGACTTTCACAGTACTGGTGACACATGGAGAACCATCAGCTTCCCCATCTTCACCTTCCATTTTCACCCTGAAGGCATAATCCCTTTCGGATATTGCAGCGTCGTTAATGTCTTTGTAAGCATTAAATTCCCATAAGAAGGTGGTGTTATCCCCTGTCCAGGAGCATTGTCCTTGTTCACAGTCCTTTTCCACCTTGCCACTGATATAGCTGGAGGTTTCCGTCACTTCGAATTCTTTTGCCGTGGAGCCATTCTTGACTACGGCTGTAATTTCAAATCGTTTATTGTTTCCATCCCATTTAGCACTACAACTGGTAAGACTCAACACGTGCTGGCACCTGCTTTGAACGGCGCGAACATTTATAGAACCATCATCATATTTTACGTATGCTCCCATCACGTGTTCCGGATCAAAGCCCTCAACATTTGCAATATTGGCCACAGGAATGCTGATACTAAAGTTCGTTCCCTTCTTGGTTGTGATATAAGACTGGCTATAGACGGGATCAGCTCCGTATGAGTAGCCTGAGGTTGAATTTTTACTGAATAGATAAACGCTCACCTCTGCACCATTGGGATTATCTAGCGTCACAAGCAAATCTGCATCCCTTAAGTTTGCACTTTCCGTTCCGTAAGCATCCAAAGCAAAGAAAGAACCTTCCGCACCAGAGACTGTTTGACCAAAGGTCACATTCTTGGAGCAATTCTTAAAATCTCCTACCCAGAAGGCCCCACAATGAGCTGCCACAGCGCTGTTTGCCCAGGCGGCAGCCTCGCCATAAACTTGACAACCTTCTACGCCTGCTTTTGCAGTTTTATCGCCGTCGGCAGTCGTTCCATGGGGGCCACTTTCCGTAAAGTTATAGGAACTTCCACAATCTCTGTAATCCGTTTCAGCTACAGAACCATAGCAGCCTGCATCAGAGCCTTTGTAATAGTATTTAGGGGTGCATCCACCGGCATTTTCAAACCAGCTAGAAAGCCCAACCCACGGAGCGACGGCTTTCCCTTGAGGAACGATTCCACCTGTATAAGCGGCTTTAAATGAACAGCTAAGAGTGGGATAAGTATCCCAGCATTCTGAGGCGTAATCATCGCTTTTCCAACCGATTCCGTAAATCTTGAAATTCTGGTCAGACAGTTTTACACCGAAGAACTCGTTTGTCTGCACTGCAAGAGTTTCCACCCCGCTTAGGTTGGAATTAGATAGTTCAAAAGTTGTAGTTTGGTAAGTAGAACTGAATGGATTCGAATAAGCTCGAACTTCAAGACCGTCTTTATCGGAGTTTTCGATTTTTCCAAGAGTGGCCGAAATAGTTACAATAGAGCCCTCGTTTACAGAAGCCATTCCAATCCGATTTTCTTTGCAAGTAGAGCTACCATTGACGCAAATTCTGGCTTTTAAATTTCCGCTATTATCGCTGAAAATATTTAGCATCAAATAGCTATCGCCATTGGCATTGGAGCGTAACATAAAGCCCGATTGTTTAACTGTCGCTTTCCCTTCGTCTGAATCAGTTACTCCCTGCCGTGGAACTTGGATTTGAACTTTCAATGTTCCATATAGCCCTGCTTGCACGGTGCTCATGACGGTAGCAGAGCCCTTGGCATTTTCCTTTCGTCCACGGGTAGTGTTGGATTTTAAGCTAATTTTTCCATCCCCAGAGAATTGAATGTTTGCTAAATCTCCATCAATAAGCCGCCACTTAGCTTTAGAATAGCTACCTGTAACCGCATCGGAACAGGTACCAGAGCAATTGTCTATACAATACTCCGTTCCCTCGCCGCATTCTAGACTTGTGCGGTTCAAATACGATTCCTTTTCTTTAAATTCGTCAAAGAAGCAGTGCTTATCTTTTTCGTTATAATGGGCATGAACGGTATTTTCTCCTGTAATGGCGAGTTCGTAGGTGTAAGAAGAAACGGGAACTTTTTCACTTGGACAATCCACTCCCGATTCGCAAAGCCAGTAGTTGAAATTTTCTCTGTCAGAAGTTTTTTCAAAACTGAGGGTCACATGAGAACCATAATAAACATCAATATTGCAGAATTCCGCCCGAGTTTCTTCGTTTTTGTAATTACTATAGGAGCAATTTTTCTTTTCATCGGATGCTCCATTGTGTTCTGCCAATATGTGAATGGTCTGAGAACCTTCAATGTCAGAATCCGTCTTAAATCCAGCGTGAAACACCTGTTTTTTTGCTTTTAAAGAACCGTAGAGGTTTTTAGAGTCGTTATTGTTGAAAGGCCCTGTCAGTAAATTGTCACCAGGAACGACTGCCTCGCAACCTGTTGGAATATTGGCAGAAAGTACGTTCAAGCTGATATTTCCTGTTACCTCACAATTCCAGGAATCATTTTCTACAGATTTCGCACAATTTGTCCCGTTTGCCGTTACCCACTCGAAATCATCGTCCGGGCAATCGGGCCTATTTTTCTTAGCGCATTTCTCTGGGTCTGCAGCATCACCATTTTCAGCACACCAATCCGCTAGGGATTTTCGAGTAACGGACATATTGTTAGAAACATAGATGAGTTTTACATCGGGTTTCCCCACAGAGCATCCATTATCGCATTTGGTAATCTGGAAGGATAACATTCCGGAGGAAGCCGAATTGTTAGTGACCGTAAATACCGTCTTTGGAATGTCATTGGTCGAAATGGAGAATGTACATTCACTTTTGGCGTTGCATGAACCAACCGGATTCACTGGTGAAATCGTCCAACCATCTATATCGGCGGGGCGGTACACCTTCACGTTAAAACTTTGAGACGCTCCAGTGGTATTGGGAACAGTCAATTTCACATCTGTACTACTTCCTTTTTGCAAGTCTACGTCGGAGCCGTCAAATGTAACCTTCGGGGTTGCTCCATCTGTACCTTGTACTACCACATAAAATGGAACTGTAGATTGGTCGCCATTCACGGTTCCCGTCACTTGACACTTGTAATAACCCTCCACCAGTTTTGCAACGCCATCATATAATTTCGTATTTGTGGGAATGGAACCTTCGCAGGTGACTGTTTGAGATTCAACCGAACTCTTTGTATTCAATGGAATGACATTGTAATAGTGCTCCAACTTACCCTTTGGATTGTCGGGTAAATAAATGACACGAGGAAGCACAATGAAGCTGCCGCTGGAATTTTCTGCATCATTAGAAATGCTTTGGATATTCTCGTTATTGGCGTATTGGGTCTCTAGCGTAATAAACAATTGCGGAGCCGTAGAAATGTAGTAGCTATCCGTTCCACCGAAGGAAACGGTTTCGGAACCGGAGCCGGAACCCGATGAGGAAGAAACACCGCTTCCTCCTTTTGAACATGTGTTAGTGCCGTCATTATTGCAGAGGATGCCCGAGCTTGAGAGTGCGTCTCTAAGATCTGTATTAAACTGGATTTGAATAGTTTGGTCACTTCCCATATTGTGACAATCTGTCAAAAACACGGCACCAGTCATTTTTGAACCAGCGAATTGAACATTTTTCAAGTCTCCGTCGCTGAAAATGAAATAGTTCATTGGATTGGATCCACCAGAGCTGTTGATTGTTGCGTTAAAACCATTGGGGAAATAAAGGATTACGTTTGAGTTTGCAGTAGTTTTAGGAAGATAAAGTCCGTTACTGGCTCCATCAACAACAATGATAAAGTTTCCGTTCAAGGAATCGGAACTTTCTGTAGCCCACTGAGGAGCGTTGAGTTTTACCATTAGCCAGGAATCATCGTAAAGTTCGTCAGCATCTTTCGCTTTTTGGTAACATGAATTTAGCTGTATCCATCCATGAGGGCTTGGCCAGGAATTCCATAAGGTTAGATCCTTACAGGCCCCCTTTTGCGCACTAGTGTGCATCAAACTGCTTTCGAGAAGACTTTTGTTAAACTGTATAGGATCTTTCACATGTTTTTTTGTTCCACAACCAGAACCTGTATTTTCATCGGTAATTTTATCTTCGTACTCCTGCAACCGGTTGGCACCCCAGCCGTTGGTATCAGGCTTTGAAGTGACATATGTGCCATTGATTTGCATGAAAATCTCATTGCGTTTTACTTTTGCGTCTGTATTACACTTCCACCGTTGCCCGCTATAATCCTTACCATTGGTGGTTGCCCATGTGCAACCGCAATCATCTGTTGGCTTGAATTCTTGATGACCAAAGGGCCAAGTCCCTACATAGACATTCGCCCAATCGCAATAAAAGGCATCGTTTCTATAAAAATAGGAACTGCTAAAATCATTGGTAGGTGCGCAATATTGGCTGTTGCAATAAGTGTTTCCTGCAAGACCGCCATATTCTTGATATTCTCCATACTTGTTGATAAACCTTATTTTCCCTGCAGCAGCATCCTGCCTTATCAAATTATAATTCCATTTCCAATGGTCATAAACGATATTGGCACTTGCGTTGGAAACTCTGTATAAAGGTGTTCCAGAATAAACTGTTTTTCCTGTGCTTCCTAGCACAAAATATGGGGCACGTGCATACCCGATATGCCATCCATTTGTAAATCCTCCGTCAAGAAAAACATTTCCCCTAAATTCAGTAATCCAAGGAATAGAACCGACTTGATTAAATTCTGATAAAGTTGGAAAATCAATTTTTCCACCATTTGTTACAACCAGATTTCCATTAAAAATATTTTGGTTGGACGCTGTATGACGCGGCATTTTGACATCGCCTTCTGTCGATACGTTTCCCGCAACCGTTATATTTCCTCCATACCCAGTATTACATTGCGCTTTGCCAGTTCCTGTTTTGGACAAGTCGATTCCGCCTTTTGCATAAATATCACCATCGTATATGTGAGTCCCATTCACATACATTTTTTCTTCTATATAAGCATTTCCCTTAACGTTGAGATTTGTACAAGAGTATAGGTTTCCCTTAACATAAAAATCTCCAACTTCGGTATTGCTGTTTACGTTAACATCTCCAGTTACAATAACGTAATCTGAAGCTTTAAACATAGTGTTGAATTTAGTATCTCCATTAAAAGTAGCAGAATTTACATCTAACGAAATTCCATCTTTTGCAGAACCGAAAAAAGCATCATTTAAATTCAAATCCCCGCTGTATTTAACGGAAGGTATTTTTACCTGGTAAAGTCCTGTTACATTCAAAATAGCGACTTCGGTGTGCCTGGCATTTCCGTCTCTCGCGACACCCTCAGAAACAATTTTTAATGTATATGGAGAATTCTCGGTATTTACTCCAGTAAGCCAAACATTGTATTGTTGCCCGGCCCGGAGACTTTCCGTATAGCCCGGTAAGTTGTTTCCAAACTTTACAGGTTTTCCAGAATCTTTATACTGTTTTATCAAAGCACCAACATCATTAGCGTGGTATGTCATCCATGCGCGAGCATTTTCAATCCCGGCCATGGCACTCTGATAGGCTTCCCGTTCTTGCATTCGGCTTGCACTGGAACGGCCCTCGCTAGATATCCACTTGTAGGTAGCGGTAGCGGCGATGGTCGCCACCAGCATGAACAGGAGGACAGTGATGAGGGAAACACCGTACTTTGAGCGTCTGGAAAGAGATTGCTTCCCCTGAAACAGGCTCAGGGTCGCAATGACATTCTCTCGTCTCTCGTCTTTCGTCTTTCGTCTAAACATGTTTCCCTCCTAGTCCCTAGGACCGTTGCTAGGTGCAGGAACAACCATTTCCACATTTCCTGTTTCACCACGCTGTCCGTTTTTTACGCCTCTTGCAATTTCTAAGTTCAACTTGAGAGCTTTTACATTTTTCCTATCTTTAGGCCATAAAATAGCGTTACTAAAATCGTATGTGGATGTTGCCACTTGTCTCAATTTCAAATTGGAAATTGTCACCGTCCCGTCATTAGTTACAAAGGCTGGGGAATAAATTGCAAAGGTGAATGCCAGACACATATTCTTTAAAGTGTCAGGTACCGTGAATCGCATGGCTCGCGTACCCTCCGAGTTTTTATTCGTAGGGGGATAAAAGAGGAAATCTTCTAAAGTTGATGGCTTATTTCCGTTTCCATCTCTGAGTCCCACCGCCATGTGGTCTCGTCCTTGCACAAACATCTGCATTTTGTCATCGACGGAACTGGGGTAAGTCATAGAAAAAGATATTTCATATTCGATGCCTGGTTCTAGCCTAAATTTTGAACATAATGATTTCCAGTTCCCACTATTATTTCCGTCATTTTCAGCGACATAAACTTGACGAATATCGGTGGCATCCTCGTTCAAAGTTGCATTTACATCGTCGTATGACGATGTAAATCCTGATAGATCCACAGAGGGTCCCCCATCTCCCACAGAGATATTTTGAAATCCCGCTTCAGCTTGTCTTGGAAGCAACCTGAAGTTTTCACCACCACCTTGTGGAAAAAGTTGCTCTTCTTTGTGAACGTTTTCAGAAGCGTTGCTTCTGATTTGAGGGACTCCAGCCTGAACAAGAAATTTTTTTACGCCTGTCGCTATTTCTACGGGTGTCGGTGTTGAATTTTTTCCATTTGAACATGGGTCACTAGTTGCATCAAAGGATGCAGACTTGTTTATTAGTCTACACGCCCGCTTTAGGATTTCATTTTCCACGTACCATTCTGCTTTTTCTATCGCCTGATACTTGCCATTTTCATCGTAACGAACCTTCAAAATGGCTACACTATCGTATTTTCCAGATTCCTTATTTTGAATGAAATAAGAAGAGGAGTCCTCATTGTCTGGATCAATGTAAATATCCGCCTTGTAATCTTCGAAGTCATCTTCCCCGCCAATATTTCTAGCCTCCATCGAACTTTTTGCGCCCATCTGGCTCACATCTGACTTGAAAAGCGTGGCCACATTTTCGGCTTCTTGCGTGGCGCGGAGCATGTTCTGGGTGCGTACGCGGAACTTGGTGGAGTCGGTAAAGGCCTGGCCCGCCACGAGCACAATGATGCCCACGATGGCCATGTAGACCAAGAGTTCCATCAAGGTAAATCCAGATTGTGATTGCCGCGCCACCTTGGCTCCCACGCTTCGCTCGGAGCAAGTGTTGCTCGCAATGACATAAGGGGTGAAACAGTTTCTGGATCCTTCGCTTGCGCTCAGGATGACACTCTTTCGCCTTTCGTCTTTCGTCTCTCGTCTGATCATCTGATTACCCCCGAGACGGAAATGGACTGGGTGGAGTTCTTGAAGGGCCAGCTGACGGTCACGTCCAGGCGCTTGGCGAACACGTGGGCGACGCTGTCCGTGCCAAGCAGCAGGCTGCCCGCCTTGGCCTTGTACTCGTCGTCGCCGGAGAGCTTCACGTCCACGGTGTAGGTCACCGACATGGTGTTCTGCACGAGCCCGGGCTGGCCCTGCCACTGGCGGGTCGTCGTGATGACCTCGGCCACCTTGTTGCCCTCGTCATCGGTTTTTGCCAGCGTAAAGCAGTTCGCCGCGCCGCCCCCGCAGGGAATCAGGTTGTCGTCGGTGAAACTCGCGAGCCCCAATGCTCCTAGACTATCGATAATGTTCTGCGCCACCTCCGTGGCGCCGTCACGCCCACGAATGCGCAGCAGGGCGTCACGGTTCCCCTTCTGCAGGTTGGACACCGCGGCGTACAGGATGCCGAGCACCAGTGCGGCGACCAGCACCTCCATGATGCCGATGCCGCGCTTGGAACGTTCCTTGATGATTGCGGGAGTAAGTATGCGTTGTGTGAGCATCGTATCCTCCCTATATCCCGAACCAACTGCCGTCGTCGTACTTCATCATGGGCACGAAGGCGTTCTTGGATTTGACCTTGGCCGCGGCTCCGAAGCGTCCGTCGCCGCCGTACTGTACCGCGATAAATCCCTGGTAGGGAGCGGCTGAAAGGCCCTGCCTTGGAGTAAACTCTGCTCCGTTTGTAACCAAATTAACGCCACCCAAGATATCTGCCGCCGTCACTTCGTTTGCCTGCAGAATCTTGTTGGGGCTTTCCAGCACAAGGCTGTCGACCTTCGCGAGTCCGGACTTCCCGGACCCGTTGGCGTCGGTGCATGTCGCGCGGTACGTCGTGAGTTTCTGGGCGCTTTCGCGGACCACGCACAGGGTCTCGTTCATCCGGCGGGCCTCGTTGGCGGTGCGCTCCATGAAGGCGGATACGTTGTAGGCGGCGTCCTTGATGCGGGCGTTGGCCACCGCGCTCTGGAGCCCGGCCACCCCGAGACCGCTCAGAATGCCCATGATGGCGATAACCGTCAAAAGCTCTATCAGCGTGACGCCCCTCTTTCCTTGGGCACCCCGAAGAGTGTGCATGGGCTTTTCACGCCCCCGACTGTCTTGCCGAATAGTCTGCATAAAGGTCACGTTCCTCAAAATCCCACAAAAAGTGTCCACGACAAGACCCCGGGGCGGGTACACCTCCCTAAACCCGGACCCCCAGATCCCGTCTGATTTAAAATAGCTTGTATGTATTTTCC